>CAZQAT010000020.1:0-45369 GCA_964591315.1 uncultured Planctomycetaceae bacterium | reverse complement strand
CCGAGCCCCGGTCCTCACGAACCGTCCTCACGAACCGTCCTCACGAACCGTCCTCACGAACCGTCCTCGCTCACCTGACGACGGCTCTCCTTTCCCACTTCCTGGAGATGGCCCGGCGGAGAGCCAGTCCAAGGGGGCAGGCGGTCTCGAGCTCACGTTCTCGGAGGTGGTGATGGCCCGGTGCGGGGCCCGCCAGCCCATCAGGAGGCCGTGGAAGCGAGCGGTGCGACCCGGAATGAGGTTCACTCGGGGCCATCCTGGGCACCAGGGCACACCCCTGGCGCGGCAGGACCTCGCGTGGGTCGCCGTGGATGTGGATCCGACTCGGTCGTCCCGTCAGAACGGGATCGAGGACTCCGGAGGCGCCCGAGAAGGAGCAACCGATGGCAACTCCAGCGGGAGCTTCCGGTGGTACAGGACTCGATGGATGATCGCCGGGAAGAAGAGGCTCTGGACAAACTGCGCTCCGCCCACGAGACCATGCTCGCTGCTCACGGTCGCCATCATCCGGATACCCTGAGCATGTGGGTGGACCTGGTGGATGCTCTCAGCACGGCCGACCTGGACAAGGAGGCCATCGGTAAGACCCAGGCCATGGGGCAAGCGTTGCTCGCGAGCGAGACCGTTGGGGAATACCGGGTGACCTTCTACAGCACGCTGGACGAGGCCCATCCCGACGCCGGCCACGATGTCCAGGCCGACCAGTGGCGCTCTCAACTGGCGTCCAAGATTGAAGCAGACTCCGGCAACACGACTTCGGCGGACGACGGAGAGTAGAATCCGGTTCGAGGTGAACAGGGCTGTGGATGTACCTCAGCTGATGGGGCGCACTCGGTCAATCTGTCGAGAATCAGGTTGCTCGTTGCAGTCACCTGGATAGTACAGGCCCCGCAACCACCTACCCTCGAAACTGGCATGACACGATCCGGAGTCCTCTGGCTCGCTGCGGTGCTCGCATTTCTGGCCCTCGCCGCCTGGACCCTCAGCCGACCTGATGGGTTGGGCCAACCCGACTCGGTCCAGCCAGAGAGCTCGAGCGCCGAACCCCAATCCGGCCCCTCGTCCGGCGAGATGCCTGATGTGTCGGTCACCCGGCGCGCACCTGCTGCGTACAAGTCCACCGAGGTGGCGGAGGAGCGCGAGGGAGAGGCCTCCATGGAACCGCAAGCCGCGCTTCCGATTGACGTCAGGGTTGTAGGCAGAGTCCAGGACAGCTACCGGGTGCCGATCGCCAATGCGGAGCTCGAGCTGGTCCAGCTCGTGTATGACCGGCCGTACGGTCCATCGATCAATCTTCGCTCGTCGCCTGATGGAACCTTCCAGACCGTGATTCCGATCAAACACTGGGAACCAAGCTGGTTGGGAGCGGCACTGCAGATGAAAGCCTGGAGTCCAGGCTTCCAGCTGGCCGTGAGCGAGGAGAATGTCAAACCCGACAGTCCGCGAGTGGAGTTCAAGATGAAACTGTGGTCCGGCGGCGTCGTGAACGGCCGGGTAGTCAATGCGCAGTCCGAACCGGTAGCCGGGGCCGACGTGCACCTTCTGCTCGATGGTGTGCAGGAGAATCTTGAGGAAACCCGTGAAGACGGGACCTACACCATGAACATCGAGAGCGCCGGAGAGTATGTCCTCCATGCACGAAAGGAGCCGACCGGAGTGAGTGACCCCTTGCCCGTGAAGCTCCAGACCGACCGGCCAAACGAGGTTCCAGACCTGCTCCTGGCCGAGGGCCCCGGTGAGATCGCGGGTGTACTCGTGGACACCTTCGGAGAACCGGTCCCGGATCACAGGCTGACTGCAATGGGAGAGTCGTACCTGGCCAGCAAAGGGCTCTCGATCGACGATCACGAAGTACCGAGGCACACCTCGTCGACCGACACGCTGGACTTGGAAGAGCAGGGGCTCGTCTTCAGCCAGGTTACGACGGAAACAGACGGTTCCTTTCGCTTCACCGGGCTTGCTCCAGGCAGGTTCGCGATCACCTCCTCGCACGCAAGCAAGAAGGTGTGGGTCGCCCGTACGGGGCAAAGGAACCTGCGTCTGGTGCGAGAAGTCTACACCCTGCATGTCCAGGTCCAGGACGATAAGAACCCCAAGCGGCCAATGTCCGGCAGTGTGTATCTGCGGCGAAGCGACGGCACGCAGTCGCATACGCGGCTGTGGAACAGCGAGGTCCAGATTCCCGTGCGGCCACGGGAAAGCTACGTCGTCGGCTTCCAGACGCCGGCCCCCACTACGCTTGAAGTACGGAACTACGAGCGATTCTCCTCGGGCACGCCTCCTCAGATGGGCTACGTGGAGCGGCCCATCTGGATCGACCCGGGAGACCCGAACCCCTCGATTTTCCTGCCCGTCAATTCTCAGGCGTCGGGGACGCTCGAGGTGCGCTGCCAGCCGCCCAAGGGGCTCGCGCAAAGCCAATTGAGTGGAAAGATCAAGTATGGCCATGAGAGCGCGTTATGGCGGACCATCTACACGGAGTCGTCTTCCGTCGCAAGCGTACAGCTAGCAGCTGGGCAGTACATCGTGGACCTGAACGACAGACTGAATGCTCCTGTCATCGGGTGGATCAGGGACTTTGCAGTGGCGCCTCCGTCTCAGTTAGCGTTCCCCTCGAACTGGTCCACGACCATCCCCGTACAGCACCGGCACATCGTTGAAGTCCTGCCCGAAGGAACCACCAAGGTGAATGTCGAGATGCTGGAGGCCGGCGCGGCACTGATCATCCTGGGTTCGGAAGAGGAATCGGTTCCTTCCCTGACAAGTTCGACCCTGATGTATCCACAGGGGCACAGCCGGTCCGACACCACCAGGGGCTACTTCATCTCCTGGGACGAGGGACGTCCCGTCTCGGGTCATCTGCTGCGCTGGTCGCTGGGAGCCGGGAAGTACAAGTGGCGTGCTTCGGCCGAGGACTACCGAGGCCTGGAGCTCGAGTTCACGATCACACCCAGAGAGCTGACCGTGGTGCGCGGGACCTGGCGCCGTTGATACCAGCAGGCCATCACGGACAGAACGTGACCTGCAGTCCGTTGGAGAGATTGTGTCCGTTACCGCCGTTCCCACTCGGGCCGTCGGGGTCGCGGTACCACAGCTGGAAGTTCCAGGTGCTGCCCGGGTCGATCTCCCCTGCCGGCTGAAGCGGAGCCTCGAGGTCCACATCCCAGGTCGCCACGCCGCCGAAGTCGGTCACGAGCACCGGGAGCCGGAAGAGCGGATTCGCCACGCAGCGTACTCCGTCCCCGAGGGGGGTCTGAGTCTGGCTCTGGCCGTAGAAGAAGATACCGAACTTGTCGGAAGGACAACCCTCGGCCCGTAGGGTGAAGTCATTGGACGCGTGGGAGAGTGATCCGGTGTAGCCGATCAACGCCCCCACCCCCACCGAGTTGGGTGAGGTGCCGCAGAAGCTGGCCACCGGGTCGATCGCACAGCCAAGGCGGTACACCGCCCGTACGTTGTCCTCCACCACGGCCTGTGCAAGTGCCGTCGGGAGCTGATCCGCGAGGGCAAAGGTAGAAGCCATCATCGGAGGGCTGTCGCTCGTGTGCCCCGGAACACCGTAGAAGTGGTCCGATCCAAGCATGACCCGATCGCTGAAGTCCGTGATCAGCTGCAACCACTCGGGCCGCAAGACGCCGTTCAGATCCACGGGTCGGTTGCTCTCCACGATGTTTCCACCCGCACCGGGCGTCACCTTGATGGCGATGTACAGGTTGTCGTGAGCACCGAGGAGCGTCCTGATGAGGCTCACGGTCATATCCCCGAGGTGATCGGTTCCCGCGTGGGTCCACACCCAGCGGGTGTTCAGGTTGTAGTCCAGCAACGTCTTGAAGGCGGTGACGTTCTCGTGAACCACCTCCGGAGGTTGTGGGTTGGGTGCCTGCCATTCCGACCCCAGGAGCATGTCCTCGGTAACGGGTTCCATGTGCAGGTCCACGGGCATGTCGTTGGCCGCGGCAATGTCTGCCAGGAGCAGCATGAACTCGTGGTCAGGCGGGATCTCCAGGTAGGGGTGCCCCGGGAAGATCGACATGTGCAGGGCGGTGATCTCTCCAAAACCCGCGGCGCCGGACTGGGCTATGGCCTCCGCGTGCGCGGCGAACTCCGCCAGCTGGGCCTGGGTCGCCTGACCGGTTGGAATCTGGTGCATCATGGGGTTCAGCAGAAACCCACCACCCAGGAACTCGAAGCGATCCGGCGTCTGCTCGACGAGATCGGCCAGAACGGTGTAGTCGTATCCGAACGGCGAGTTGACCGCCCCAGGTGAGAATGGAGTCGGCATCAGGAGAGCCTCGGTCACCCCTAGCTGGTCCATCCCATTCAGGGCATTCGCCGCGGCTGCCGCAAAGTCACTCGTGACTCCGGAGCCGTCCTGATAGAAGGCGGTCAGGTGGACGTGCGTGTCCAACCGGGTCGATCTGCCGGCTCCCTGGGGAGTCGCGTACAGAGGTGTCGCGAGCAGGAGCGTCGCGAAGACTACCAGCGATAGGGACTTGTTCATCTGACGTGCTACGTCGTGGCTGTTTTGACCGGCCGAGTCCTCCATTAGACACCATATCCTGCTTTCTGCTCCCGGTGCGCCCTCACTGCCCGTGATGCGGCTGGTGACAGGGTACGCGCGACTCTGACATCACGCTACAGTCGGCCCCGAACCAGGGTCACGCGACAGAACCGAGGGGCAAGACGCGGTCCGCACAGCGGAGGACCCGAGAGAGACGGCGAGCCAAGAAAATATCGACTCAATTGTCGACCACGGGAAGCCAAGCAACTTCGCAATGTCCAAACCGAAAATCCAGAACCCGGGCGCGGCCGGGTTCCAGGTCAGGACGACTGCCCGGTCGCGCGCAACCCGCAGCATCTCGCGCAAGCCACGCAGGCGATCGCGCCAGTGGTGCACGGTGAGGATCGCGAGGCTCGCGTCGACCGCGCCGTCAGCGAAGGGCAGCGCGGTCGCGCTAGCGCGTAGGGCGGGGGCGGCCTGGGGTGAGCATTGCGCGATTATCTCGCGCGAGATCTCGACGGCGACCCGCATGCGCCCAGCTGGCTCGTAGGAGCCCCCTCCCGCGCCGACATTGGCTACCCTGCGCGAGTCGCCGAGCGCGTCTTCGATCGCCGCCCCGATGCGCGCGTCCGGCCAGCGTAGCGCGCGGTAGCCGTGGCCGATCGCGTCGTAGAGCTCGAGCGCCATCCGTCCCTCAGCGCACGATCCAGTGCAGCTCGCGGCCCCTGCGCGCGCCGTGGGCGACGTGCTTGCCGTCCTTGGAGAAGCGCGGCTCGCCGACCGCGTCGTAGGCCTCGCCGGCTTCTTCGTCGACGACCATCGTCCATCCGTCCTGCGTCTTCGCGGCGTAGGCGAGGCGCCGGCTCTTAGGCCCGAAGGTGACGTGTCGCACTTTCGCGTAGCGCGCACCCTCCTCGACCTCGCGCTTGCCCTTCGTGCCGTGTTGGACGACCCAGACCTCGCCTTCACCGATCTTTTCGTCCCAGTAGGCGTACATGCCCTGGTTCGTCGTGTCGCCGACACCTTCGTTCACGGCATAAGCGATGCGCTTGGCGTCCGGGGACCAGACGGGAGCGTAGACGTAATCGTACTGCGGTTCGTGGTCCTCGTCGTCGCCGACGACGATGCCCATCTTGCCCTCGTGACGCACGCGGTAGGCGAGGGTGTCGTCCTTGGGGGAGTAGACCGCGAGCCCGGCGGCGTCGTAGGCACGACCCAGTTCACGTTCACCGCAGATCAATGACCAGCGCGCCTCGCCGGCCTCGGGCGTCCACCCTTGGGGGCCGAAGCCGTAGTTCGTCGCCGCCCAGGCGTTGCCGCGCGCGTTCATCGCAACGCTGATCATCGGACTCATGAAGTTGCCGAAGGTCTGCTCCTTGCCGCGCTTCTCGCGGTCGATGACCATCAGCTTCCACTTGTCCTTGTCGAGGACGAACGTGGTGACGACCTCGCCGCCGCGGTGGAAGGCGGGCGGCTCGATGGTGCCGCCGTCGTCCCACTTGGCGCCCTTCTTGCGCTTCCAGCTCTTGCCCTTGCGCGTCGCCAAGACGAAGACCTGGTCGACGCGGTTGTAGGCGCCGCCGCTCGTGATCTTTGCTCCGGGCTTCGTCCAGTACACGAAGCAATCGCCCGCAGGGCTGAAGGCGGGGTCCCCGATCCAGTCCTCGCCGCCGAACTCCTTGCCGTTGATCAGGATCCACCACCTCTCCTTCGACTTGGAGACGCGGTTGCCGACGCGAAAGAGCACGTCCGCGCCGCTGCCGCCGAAGAGCGGTGGGTTCATGTAGTCGTAGTTGCCAAGGACCTCCTCGCCGACGACGGCGACGTTCTTCTCGTCCTGGAAGCCCGCGTAGGCGACTTGCCAGCCGTCCGGGCTCCAGCGGACTTCCTGTTTGGTAGTGTACGTCTGGCCTTGGTCGCCCCAGGCCTTCTCCATCTCGAGCTCGATCCCCTCGGGGATCGTGGCGACGAGGGCGCTCTCGAGGCGCAAGGTTCCGAATTCTTGGGGCGCGGCCAAGACCGCGACGCAGGCGAGCGTGGTTTCGATCATCAGACTCCGTCCGAGGGTTGCGAGGATCGGTAGGAGCTGGGGGGCGTCAGGATAGCGTGCCCCGGCGAATTCGGACAGCGTGTGTCCACGGCCATTCCCCGCCCGGGCCCTCGCCCATGCGGATAGCCCGTCCAAGGGGGCAGGCGGTCTCGAGCTGCCGTTCTTGGGGGCGGTGATGGCCCGGTGTGGGATCGGTCCTACGGCCCCCAGAACACCTCGATCCCGTTCGTCCAGTTGAAGCCGGAGCCGCAGGGACCGACGGTCGGATCCCGGTAGATGAGCTGGTAGTAGCGCGTCTGCCCGGCGGAGACGAGGCCCTCCTGGGCGATGTCCACGCTCGACTGGGAGGTCCCCGCCGCGTCGACCACGACGGTCTCGAGGCGTATCAGGCTGCCCCCGGCGCAAAGCAGTCCGTCCCCATAGGCGAAGCCCGCGCCACCCAACTGGGTGCCCACCCCCTGGAAGAAGACGCTGGGCTTGAGGGGCACGCAGCCGGTCGCGGAGAAGGCCAGGTTGTCAGCGGCGACGGAGCCAGGCACTGGATGGAAACGCACCGGAGCCCCGCGAGAAGGAAACCATCGGGGATGTCGTGGGCAAGCCGGTCCTCGGTGGGCTGGATCACCGCTACTCGCGAACCGCGGCCTGAATTGAGCGCCCGCCGGCCCAGTGCGATGGGGGAGAGGTCTGCCCGTGCGGTGCTTGCGCCCGCCTAGTTCCCTGGTGGTTGCACCTCGATCTGCCGCCGAGGAGGGCGCGCAGCGTTTTCGGGAGAGACAGCGCGGCTCGCCCTACTGCCAGGTCGTGCTCCAGGCGTTTGAGAGGTTGAAGACGCCGCCGCAGGGGTCGGCGGGGTCGCGGAAGAGCCACTGGTAGAACACCGTCGCGCCCGGCGTGGCCGCGGGATGGTGGCTGAACAGGTTCGGGCCATAGGTCACGGCGCCGCTGGAGCTCGTCCCCTGAACAGACCAACGCTTCTGGGAGTTGAAGCAGAGCAGGCCGTTGCCGAGGGGGGTGGCGAGCAGGTCGCCGAAGTCCACGGTGCCCTGGATGATGAGCCCGGGCGCACCCGGCACAGAGTTCGACACGCTGAGAATGAAGCTGTCGTTGGCGATGATGGGGGCGCCGGAGCCCACCAGAACCGCCCCGCTGCCGGTGGAGTTCGCACAGCCCTCGCCGGGGCCGCCAGGCGTGCAGGGGCAGATCACGCCGCTGCCGTCGCCGTAGCAGAAGGGAATACCGGGGGACGAGGGTGGATCGATCAGCATGATCTCCCAGACTCCGTTTCCGAAGGTCGAGGCGCGCATGGTGCGCGAGGCGGCGTGCAACGTCAGGTCGGTGATCATCGCGATCGGCATGCCCATGTTGAAGTCCCCCCAGGTCGCGCCGCCGTCCGTCGACTGGAAGATGCCTAGGTCCGTTCCGACCCAGACGGTTTGCGGGTAGGCAGGATCGAGCATCACCGACTGCGCCGGGATGTCCGGCAAGTTCGCGGATCGGTCGACCCAGGAAGCTCCGGCGTCCGTCGATTCCCACACGTGACCGGTACCGTAACCCGAGAAAGTGGCCCATACGCGGTTTGCGTCGTTCGCATCGTAGTGGAAGTCCGTCGGATAGCGGTCCGGTAGCGCTGCAGCAGAGACGAGATTCCAGGACACGCCTCCGTTCGTACTCCAGCGCACCTCCATGGTCGGAGTGGCCGAGTAACTACCTGTTCCGGCAATGACGTGGTTCACGTTCGTCGGCGCGACTCCGATTGTCGCCACCGGCGTTCCGTTCCAGTCCGTGACGCTGTCTGGATAGAACCACGTGATTCCACCGTCTTCGGACTTCTCCACCGAGAGCATGCCGGCGTAGATAGTGCTGGTGTTGAGATGCAGACCTAGCGAGTGTCTCCCGAACGCCACTACCTGGGTGAACCCATTCTCGGTGGGAGTGTTCGAGACCTCTCCATCGGAGTCTCCTCCCCACGAGTAGATCGAGCCATCGTTCCACAGCGCCACGGAGTGGTGATAGCCCCCGTCCACCTGCATGAACCCCGTTCCCACAGGAGTGCTCCCTACTTGTCCGTCGCCGTCGTACCCCCATGCCTCGATGGTGGTGTCGGCGCGAAGCGCGAGGGAGTGCCCCCCTCCACCTGCAACCTGGATGAACCCGGTTCCGGTGGGGGAGTTTGATACCTGGCCAAACACGTCATGGCCCCACGACACGATGGATCCGTCGCTACGCAGCGCCAGGGCGTGATTCACACCCGCCGCCACCTGTGTGAATCCCGTCCCGGTAGGGGTGTTCGAGACCTGGCCGACATCGTCATATCCCCATGTCACGATGGAGCCATCGGAGCGCAGTGCCACGGAGAACCCGCCGCCTCCGGCGATCTGAACGAAGCCCGTTCCTCCTGGCGTGTCCGAGACCGCACCGCCGCCGAGGCCGCCGTTCGATCCCCAGGACTTGATGGATCCATCGGCGCGAAGCGCCAGGGAGTGATGCGCTCCTGCCGCCACCTGAGTGAAGTTCGTACCGAGGGGAGTGTTCGAGACCTGCCCGTAGGGGTCATATCCCCATGACACGATCGAGCCGTCGGCCTGTAGTGCCAGCGAGTGAGTAAACCCACCAGCCACCTGTATCAGGCCTCCTCCAGTGGGGGCGGCCGAGGCCTGGCCATATAGGTCCCATCCCCAGGCCGATGTACCTCCATGATTCGACTCCGGCACCACGAACGGTGCTATGAAGTTCGCCGACCCGGAAGAGAGCGGGTGAATGATGCTCCAATTGTCGCCTCCGTCCGTGCTCCGACTCATCCTGAGGTAGACATACTCCTCGAACATGAGGTTCTCATTCACAGAGTCGATCGCGCACCAGCCTCCGTCGCCCCCGAACGTCTTGTCCCAGGAGGGCAGGCCCCTGTAGAGCAGGGTCCCATTGTCCTGGAGTCCCCCCAGCGCGAGATTCTGCGTCAATGTCCCGTTTGCGAAGCCCGCGTAGAACTGCGTCGTCTGGAGGTCGCCGTTCTTGCCGGCCCAGGTGGCACCGCCGTCCAACGACTTGAAGACACCTCCGTCGCAGGCCACGTAGACGGTCTGCGGCGTCTGGGGATCGAACATGATGGCGTGCTGGTCCGCGTGAACGTAGTCCGACGGACCCTCCGGCCCGCCGGCCGGCACCACGCCGCCGTAGCCCTTCCACCAGAACCCTACCTGCGTGAGAGTCGGACCGCCGTCCGTCGAGAGGTAGACGTCAAGGCCGCCCGCAAGCACATGGTTGGTGTTCACGGGCGAGACCGCCACGGTGTTGTCGTACCACCCTTGGCCTCCAGTGAAGTTCGTGGTGTTGATGTTCGTCCAGCTCACCCCCTTGTCGGTTGTCTTGAACAGGCCAATGATGCTGTAGGCGGAAGCGCTCGTGACGCCGGCGTAAAGGGTCTGTCCATCGCTGGAGATGGTGAGTGAGGTGCGCCCGAAGTCGGTAGCGGGAAGCCCCCCGCTCAGCAGGGTCCAGTTGGCGCCACCGTCTGTTGTCTTGTAGATGCCGGCCACTCCGTCGGGTGGGATCCCGAGCTGCCCGTGGCTGACGTAGACCACGTTCGAGTCGAGCGGATCGATGACCACGTCCATCGCCATCAGCTCGTTGTGCGACAGCGTCCAAGAGGTGCCCGCATCCACCGTCTTGAAGAGGCCTTCGCTGGTGGCTGCCCACAGGACACTCGGGTTTTGCTGGTCCATCTTCATTGCGAGGACCGCGCGGCTCTGGTCGAACGTCCACGTGAGTCCCGTCGTGCTCCAGTTCATGCCTCCGTCGACGGACTTGATTATGCCCAGCCCGTAGCTGCTACGTGCGCCGGGAGTACCCACCAGCGGGATGTCGTAGCGGCTGATCTCCCCGGTCCCGATGTAGATGACCTGCGGATCGGTCGTGTGGGTGACGATCGCGCTGACCGAGAGTGAGGGGAAGCCGGTCTCGATCCGGTTCCAGGCGTTCGGCCCTTCTCCGGCGACCTCCGTCTTCCAGAGACCTCCGCTTGCCGCTCCGGCCCAGATGTTGTTCGAGTTCGTGGGGTCGATCGCGAGCGAGAGCATGCGCCCGCCGACGTTGTCGGGTCCGATCGATGTCCAGGACGTGGCCGCGAAGCTGTTCGTCCCCGTGGAGAAGTTCTGCTGGATGTCTTCCCATGCGCGCCAGAATCCGTCCTTGGGAATCAGTCTGTTCGGGTAGGCGCGTTGGGAGTACCACCAGTCGAACATCTCCCATGCATGTCCCTCGCTCTCCTTCTCTTCTTCGGAGATCTCCTCCGGATCGAAGAGGAAGTGGGGTTCGGTCGCGTCGACTTCATGCACGACCGCGGTCCGGCAGGGTGAGATGACGAAGACCAGCGCGAGGGCCGCGAGCAGTGCAAGGAGGTTCTTCATGGTTTCTCTTCGAGAGAGGGGCTGTGCGTCTCCGCGCCGTCGCCGGGTCAGAAGGGGTCACGTGGGCCAGGCAGAGCAGCCGATGGTAGGGCGCCGGGAAGGAGGCCGAGAGACAAGATCCACCGAGACTTCCTGGGGCTTGAGAGCCGGCGGCTCGTTCGAGCGAGCTTGCCTTGTTCCAATCGGTGCATGGCCCCTCCGTGGTTTCTCGAGGCGAGACGGTGTTCGAACGGTGAATCCCCCCTCTTGAGCCTGAGACTCTTGACGGGTTCTCGTCAGGCGGTCGGAGGCAGCTCTTCCGTGCTCTTGGTCACCTCCGGCACCAGATCAGAACAGCTGGAAGCCTGCCGGGGCGTCACTCAGTATCAGGGTAAGACCCACTGAGCGCGAGAGCTGGGCGCGGCGGTGGCTCGAGTCGGCCACACCGCTGGGTGGGCGTAGGGCAACATGCCTCGACCACCTCGGGCTGGAGAGCTTCGCCCCCTGCCAGCCCTGCCCCGCACACCTCCACAGCGGATAGGCCGTCCAAGGGGGTAGGCGGTCTCGAGCTCCCGTTCTCGGGGGCGGTGAAGGCCCGGTGCGGGGGCCCTCAAGCCTATCAGGGAGTCTCTTGCAGGGGATTGTGGAGCGGACGAGAAAGCACCCTCTTGGCCACCAGGCCCTGCGAAAGAGACCACCCCGGGGGGCAGCGAATTCCAGATAGGTTTGCCCAATCGCCGGGGGGCACCCCGCCAGCCACCACCAAAGAGGCAGCGAGCGGCCAACCAAATGGAAAGGCAGCTTGGAGGGCTATCCTCAGGCCCGAGGCTCCGGCATCGGCTCAGTGTGAATGTCCTTGCTGCAAACTGAGACGGTGAAACGCTCGCCTGGATAGCTCGCGCAATCGGTCCACGCCGGCCCGACCGAGCTCGGCGATGTGGGGCAGGTTCTTGTCGTACATCAGCTGGTCCAGCCGCCGTGCGGCCTCCACCGGCTTCCACAGCCGAAGCGGCGCGGCGAGCGGCAGCTGGTCGCGACAGGGGGGCCTGGGGGCGCGCTCGGCAATCCCCGCGGCCGCGGCACGTCCGGCCTCGTCTGCACTCTCCATGGTCCCGACGTCCGTCTCGGTCCGTGCCCAGTCACTGGCGATGAAGAAGTTCTCGGCGCCATGGTCGGGGTGTGGACGCAGGAGATAGCTGCCTGATGGGCTGACCCACAGCGGTGTCGTACAGCGAGCTGCCCGGGCGCCGAAGGTGACCTTGGTGTCCACTCGTGCGTGCAGGATCCGGGAGGAGTCGATCCGGTGCTCGGGACCCAGCCCTGAGTTGATCTGAGCGAGGGTCTCCTCGATGAGCTCGTCCTCGCTGCAATCCTGCGGCGCTCTTCCGGTGCTCGCGGGGTGCTCCCAGGCCGAGATGATCACGGAAATCACGTCCTCGAGCCCATCGATTCCGAAGGTCTCGGCCAGTGAATGACGAAACGAGCGCCGCCAGAACTGGCCCTGGGACACCGAGGTGAGCGCCCACGCGCTGTTGGGATAGAGCACGTGCCCCTCGGTGATGTCGGCGGGTTGGGACAGGAAGAACTGCAGGCCGACCATGGGCTCGGAGCCCTCGCCGAGATTGTCCTGGCGTTGTGGAATCGTGGTGATGGGCTGGAGCGCTTCGGGCAGCTCAGGCGCTGCGAGCAGCAGCGGTCGTGCGACTTCGAAGGGCAGAGCCAGCGCAATGTGGGTATCGTCGGCAGATGCGTCGATCGATTGAAGCCCCCCCGATTCCGTCTCGAGTACGACGTCGCGGATGCGCGGATCCCCAGTTCCTTGGGAGCGCGGCTCGAAACTCAACGAACGCACGGTGTGGCCGAAGTGCAGGTGCACTCCCAATTGCTGGAGCGCGTCGGTCCAGGGTTCGATCATCATCCAGTCGGTGGGACCGGGGAGGAGGGCATCTCTCAGCTCGAAGCTCGTGTCGAAATTCTCGAGCATCTGGGTGGCCGTGTTGAGGAGCGTACGCAGGCTACCACGATCCGCACGCATGGCCGAGAGCGCTCGCATGGAGTGGATGTAACGGCGAAAATCCGGCCCGAGCGCGTGCTTCTCGAAGAAGAACTGCTCGAGTGTGCGATGTTCGTAGTCCTGCAAGCTTCGATCCTCGCAGCTCGTCAGAAACTGGCCCAGCAAGAGCGCGAAACGAAGGAGATCCCCAGGCGGGATCCCGAATTCGCGGACCATCATCTCGTACATGATCGACATGCCACGGATGCCCAGCGCCCGTTCCGTCGAAACCAGCTTTCCGGTTGCCAGGGCTGGATAGGGGGCCTCCACTAGGAGATCACGGATGCTGAGACCTGCGATCCTGCGGTCGAACTGATGTTGCTCAACCCGATGAGCGCCGAGTTCGATGCTTCCGAGGGTGTCGATGATGGCGCGATAGAAATTGGGGAAGAAGCGAAAGCCATGCTCGCCCGGAAATCCACCACGGAACTGGGAGCAGGCCTTTCCGCCGAGTCGGCCGGCCCGTTCGTGGATGTGGCATTCGACATCGGTGGCCAGCTGGCCTCTTCTGGCCATCCTCGCCAGGTGCAGGGCACAGGACATGCCCCCCAAGCCCCCTCCCAGGATGTGAACCCGCATGGTCATGGCCGATTCCCTCCACCCACGTTGTCGAAGGACACCACCGCTCGAGCCCTCCGTCGCTCATCTCTTGTCGAGCTGGGAGTCGAAAGGGTGATCAAGGGGGGTGGGAAGAGATACCTCATGGGGCTGGGTGGCCAAAGGAGTCGTGAGAGCTGTCGCATGGGCTCCATTTCCACGCTGCTAGCAGCGCCGGGTCCTGGAGATGCGGAGCCAAAGAACGCGGAATTCCGCCTGGGGGCAGGTGATTCTGAAGGCCAACTGCCGCGACCTTCGGCTACAGGTGAGTCCCAGGTCCCGGATCGGACAGGAAACCTGGATTTTCCGCACCCTCGTGCCTGACCGCTGGTGTCTTACTCCTTGGACATCAATCCATGAGCAAGAATCCAATCGACCTACGCGCAATTGCGCGCCAACACGAGTGCCTGCGGCGCATGGCGCTCGCCCTTGTCAGCGACGAGCACCACGCCGAGGACGTTGTTCAGGACGCTTGGCTGCGTGCGCTCGAGAGCTGACCGCGGGAGCGGAGAGCCCGTCCAAGGGGGTAGGCGGTCTCGAGCTCCCGTTCTCGGGGGCGGGGATGGTTCGGCGCACGACGGCCTCGTCGGAGAGAGGGGACCGCACCGGCGAGACTGGTTGATGCCACCGACACCAGGACGGCTCCCGGCGACCAGGGTCACGCCCGATAACGAGCCTCCGAGCCCACGAAAAAACGCCGCCCGTCAACCGGCGGCGAATTTCTCATGACCCCTGAGAGGGGGGGATGGCTCCCCGAGCAAGACTCGAACTTGCGACAAACCGGTTAACAGCCGGTTGCTCTACCAACTGAGCTATCGGGGAACAGGGGCTCGGAAAGACTAGCCCCTGGCGGGGCATCGTCAAGCGGGCCGAGAGACCTTTTCGGACGCCTCGGTCGCGGGTCTTGAGAGCCGTTCGGATCGGCCCGCAAGGGGACCCCGGCAGGGGCCCCTCGCGGGCGGTTCGGTGCTTCCGGCGGGCCCTACTGGCCCAGCTCGCTGGCCTTGGCCAGCAGGTCGGCGGGGTTGCGCTCGCCGCCGGGGCCGACGGACTCGGACCACAGCACCTTGCCGTCCTTGCCGATCAGCACGGTGGCGCGGTCGCCGATGCCCGGCTCGTCGAGCCAGAGACCGTAGGCCTTGCAGACCTCACCCTTGGGGTGGAAGTCGGCCAGCAACGGCAGGTCGATGCCGTCAAAGCTGTTGGCCCAGGCGATGTGACAGAACTTGGAGTCGACGGAGATACCCAGGACCTGGGTATCGGCGGCCTCGAACTTCTCGCGAAGCGCGTTGAGGCCGGGAATCTCGATGCTTCAGGTCGGGGTGAAGTCGAGGGGATAGAAGACGAGCAGGACGTTCTTCGAACCCGCGAAGTCCGCCAGAGACACCTGGGTGTCCTGGTGACTGTCGAGGGTGAAGGCCGGCGCGTCCGATCCGGTGGCGATGATGGCCATGGCGGAAATCGCTGTGGGGCAGGGGGGTTGCGGAGTGGGCGAGAGACGCCCGGAACGGCCAGCACGATACTGTCCCGATGGGCCCAGGGGCAGGGGTCAATCCGGGATCCCGAGGGCTTTTCGGGCCGCGGCGCCGAACTCGACCGGACCTCGAGGTCGGAGATTCGGGGCGTAGCTCGGGAGCAACTCCGCGGGGCTGCACTGCCGCTCCGCGGCGAGCCCCGCGGAGCGCGCGAGCCAGGCCACGAGGCGCTCCGCTGGCACACCCGCCTCCCGCACCCGGGCCAGGGACAGGTCGTCGTGGCGCTTCGCCAGCCGGCGACCGGCGTCGTCCACCACCAGGGGCACGTGGATCCAGGTCGGCCGAGGCAGACCGAGGAGCTCCTGCAACAGGGCCTGGCGGGGGGTGCTGCTCCACAGGTCCTCGCCGCGCAGCACCTCGTCGACTCCATCCCGGGCGTCGTCAAGTACCACCGCCAGCTGGTAGGCAACCTGACCGTCCCTGCTGGTCAGGGGGAAGTCGCCCACGGCGGCCCCAACGTCCTGGCGCAGGGTTCCGAGGGACAGGTCCTCCACCTCGACCACGGCCCCGGGGGGCACCGCCAGGCGCAGGGCGGCCCGCCGACCGCTGGTGGCCTCGGCCTCCTCGAGGGAGCCGTAGCGCCCGCGGCAGGTGCCGGGATAGCGGGGGCCCTCCTCACCCGCGTGAGGCGCCGCCGCGACCGCCTCGACCTCCCGGCGGGTGCAGGTGCAGGGGTAGGCGAGGCCGCGATCCTGGAGCCCCAGGGCGGCCTCGAGGAGCTCCTCCCGGCGCTCGCTCTGGCGCACCACGGGGCCGTCCCAGTCCAGGCCCAGCCACTCCAGGTCCCGCAGGCAGGCCTCCTCGAGCTCCGGCCGCGCGCGGCTCGTGTCGAGGTCCTCCATGCGCAGCACCAGGCTCCCGCCGCGGGAGCGGACCGAGAGCCAGGCCAGCAGGAAGGAGCGCGCATGCCCCACGTGGAGGAGCCCCGTGGGGCTCGGCGCCAGGCGCCCGCGGGGGGCGGCCGCGCTCATCGGCAGGCGACCCAGTCCCCGCTCCTGGAGGAGCGCCGGGCGGCCTCGAGCACGCGCATGCAGGCCAGGCCGTCCTCGAAGGTGGCGGCTCCGGGTAGCTCGCTGTCGCCGCGTGCCACGCAGTCGACCACGTCCGCCAGGAAGAGCGGCTCGCAGGCGGCGAAGGGTCCGGTGGCCTCGATGCCGTGGGCCGCGGGGTCGGCCAGCTCGCCGTCGACCTCGATGCTGCGCATGTCCTCGCCGTGACGGCCGCCGACCAGGTCGTCCTCCAGGTCGATGCGCAGGGTGCCCTCGCTGCCCGCCACCTCGGTCAACCAGCGGCTCGTGCCCGGTGCCGACACGCTGCAGGTCAGGCTGATGGCGGCCCCGCCCACAGCTCGCAGCCACAGCTCCGCGTGGTCGTCGGCGCTGACAGGACGCGGGGTCCCCCCGGTGTCGGGCCGCTCCTTCACGAAGGTCTCGAGGCGCCCGCGCACGGCCTCGACGGGCCCGAAGGTCCACAGCAGGTCATCCACCATGTGGGAGCCGAGGGCCCCGAGGACCCCGCCGCCGCGGGCCTCCTCGAACCACCAGCCGTGGGGGCGTGAGAGGAAGGTCGGGCTGTCGAGCACCAGGTCCGAGCGCACGTGGTAGACCTCGCCCACGAAGCCCTCCTGCACCAGCTGGCGCAGCTTGCGGCGGTTCGGGTTCCAGCGCAGCTGGTGGTCGACGAGCGCCAGGCGGCCCTGGGCCAGGTTGGCCAGGTCCTCGGCCTGGTCGACGTCGAGGGTGAAGGGCTTCTCGCACAGCACCGCCGCGCCCATCTCGAGGGCGCTGGAGACCATGTCGAAGTGCAGGTCCACGGGTGTGGAGACCAGCACGAGGTCCGGCTCCAGGTCGAGCAGGTCGGGCCAGTGCCCCGTGGAGTCGGAGATGCCGAAGCGCTCGGCGGTGGCCCGCGCCTTGCCCTCGTCCCGGCCGGCGAGGCCCACCACCTGGGCCTCCTCGAGCCGGGCCAGGGCGGGGAGCTGGACCTTCGCGGCGAAGGAATTGCCGAAGACGACGACGCGGACCGGGGAGCGCATGGGAGCGAGCGGGGCAGGTTCGAGGGGCTGGTGTCGAGTGCGAGAGGGTGCTGTCTGGCCGTCCCGGCGTCAATCGGGCCCCCGTCCACCCCGGGGGCTTGACTTGGCCCGGGGCCCGATCGAGGCTCTGGGCGATCCCGCCGCTGTCCCTCCCGCTCACCCCGGCCCACGAGGTCCACCTTGCTGCGTCACATCCTCGCTCTCCTCGCCCTGAGCGCCCTCGCTCCCCAGGCGGCGGCCCAGTACCGCTCCAGCCCCTTCAGCTACAACTACGTCGACATCAACTACGCGCTTGTCGAGCTCCAGGACGTACTGCCCTCCGTGCCAGAGCTGGACGGCTATGGCGGGCGGCTCTCCTTCGACTCGCCGGAGGGAGTGCGGATCCTGCTCTCCTACGATGAGACCCAGGGCGAGGCAGCGGTTGGCGGCGGCGATTTCACCGCGAAGCGCCAGGACCTGCAGGCGGGGGTCGGCTTCATCACGAGCCCGACCGACGCGATCGACCTGGTCCTCGACATCAAGTACCTGCGCGGAGAGCAGGAACTCCCGGTGCAAAACGGGCCGCCGAAAAACTGGACCTACTCCGGCTACGGCGTCGAGTTCGGCATGCGCTCGATGGTCACGGAGTGGCTCGAGTTCGACCTCTCCGGGGAGTACCGGGAGTACTTCATCTCCGAGATCGGCGGACGCGCGGGACTCGTGCTGATGTTCACGGACAACTTCGGCCTGCAGGCCCGCTACACCTACTTCGAGTCCCAGCACAAGCTGGTAGGCGGCCTGCGGCTCGCCATCTGAACCCGAGTGACCCGTCCCACGCGGGACAGATCACTCAGGTCCGTCACGGACGCTAGTAGCGGTAGTGGTCCGGCTTGTAGGGTCCCTCGACCGGGATGCCCAGGTAGTCGGCCTGCTCCTGCGTCATGGTCGTCAGCTTCACGCCCAGCTTGTCCAGGTGCAGGCGCGCGACGCGCTCGTCCAGGTGCTTGGGCAGGGTGTAGACCTTGTTCTCGTACAGGGAGGCGTTGTTGAAGAGCTCGATCTGGGCCATCACCTGGTTGGTGAAGGAGTTCGACATCACGAAGCTCGGGTGCCCGGTCGCGCAGCCCAGGTTGAGCAGCCGCCCCTCGGCCAGGATCAGGATGTCGTGGCCGTCCGGGAAGCTCCAGCGGTCGAGCTGGTTCTGGTGCTCGGCGGGGTTCTTGATGTTCTCCTTCTGGATGCCGGGCACCTTGGCCAGGCCGGCCATGTCGATCTCGTTGTCGAAGTGGCCGATGTTGCCCACGATGGCGTTGTGCTTCATCTGCGCCATGTGGTCGGCGGTGATGATGTTGAAGTTGCCCGTGGTGGTGATGAAGATGTCGGCGAAGGAGACGACCTCCTCGAGGGTCTTGACCTCGTAACCCTCCATGGCGGCCTGCAGGGCGCAGATCGGATCGATCTCGGTGACGATCACCCGGGCGCCCTGGCCTCGCAGGGACTGGGCGCTGCCCTTGCCGACGTCGCCGTAGCCGCAGATCACGGCCACCTTGCCGGAGAGCATCACGTCGGTGGCGCGGCAGATGCCGTCCACGAGCGAGTGCCGGCAGCCGTAGAGGTTGTCGAACTTGCTCTTCGTGACCGAGTCGTTGACGTTCATGGCCGGGAAGGGCAGCTCGCCGCGCTCGACCATCTGGTACAGGCGGTGCACGCCGGTGGTGGTCTCCTCGGAGACGCCCTTGATCTCGTCCGAGATGGTCCGCCACTTGTCCTTCGAGGTCTCGAGGGTGGCCTTGAGGCGGATCAGGAGCTCACACCAGTCCTCACCGGCGTCCGCGCTCGGGTCCGGGACGGCGCCGGCCTGCTCGTACTCGGCGCCCTTGAGCACCATCATCGTGGCGTCGCCGCCGTCGTCGAGGATCATGTTGGGCAGGGTGCCGTCGGGCCAGGTGAGGGCCTGCTCGGTGCACCACCAGTACTCCTCGAGGGTCTCGCCCATCCAGGCGAAGACGGGGATGCCGGCCGGCTTCTCCGGGGTGCCGTTGGGGCCCACGGCCACCGCGGCGGCGGCGTGGTCCTGGGTCGAGAAGATGTTGCAGGAGGCCCAGCGCACCTCGGCGCCGAGGTCGACCAGGGTCTCGATCAGGACCGCGGTCTGGATCGTCATGTGCAGGGAGCCGGTGATGCGGGCGCCCTTGAGGGGGGCCTTGCCCGCGTACTCCTCGCGCAGGGCCATCAGGCCGGGCATCTCGTGCTCGGCCAGGAGGATCTCCTTGCGGCCGAAGTCGGCCTGCTGGATGTCCTTGACCTTGTAGTCGGTGGTTGTGCCGGTGGTCATGTCGGTCATGACAGGGATTCGGGTTTCAGGGTTGGGATGGGTCGGACTAGAACGGGTCGCGTGCGGAGCCGGCGTCAGTCGGCCCGCGGGACGCGACCGCGGAGGATGTAGAGGGGGTGGTCCAGGTCGGTGGGGGACTCGCCCTCGTCGAGGCGTGGGCGGTAGCCGTCGGTGGGGACCTCGAGGACCACGTCCACGAAGCCGGCGGCGCGCAGGGCATCCGCGATGCCCTGGGGCTCGAGGCCCAGGTGCAGGTCACCGAGGGCCTCGTGCATCCACTCGGACCTGTGGGGAGCCAGCTCGAGCAGAGCGACCGTGCCTCCGGGGCGGGTGATGCGGAACATCTCCGCCAGGCAGGGCCCGGGGTCCTCGAGGTGGTGCAGGACCATGGCGCACAGGCAGCCGTCCACCTCGTCGTCGGCGATCGGCAGCCGGTCCAGCTCGCCGGGGCGGAACTCGACCTCGGTGCCGGCGGGGTTCTCCTCGAGGCGCTTGCGGGCCTCCTCGAGCATGCCGGTGGAGGAGTCGACGCAGATCACACGTCGGCAGAGACCCAGAAAGGCCTGGGCCACGTAGCCCGTGCCACAGCCCAGGTCAGCCACCACCAGGTCCCGCGGCAGGAAGCTCGTCGCCAGCCGCTGGCGCGCCTGACCCGTGGCGAACTCGACGCCGATGGCGTTCCACTCGCCGGCCACCCGGTCGAAGAAGTTGCGCGCGTCCCGGCGGCGCTCCTCGAGCACCACCCGCAGGCGCGCCAGGTCGTCGGCGTGCTCCCGCAGGGCGGGGAGCTCGGGGGAGAGAGCCGCCCACAGGCGGCCGGCCACGTCGTCGTCGCGGGCGGCCAGGGCCGGATCGAAGCGCAGGAAGGTGCTGGTGCCCACCGGCCGCTCCACGAGCAGGTCGTGCTCCCGGATCACCCGCAGGTGGTTCGAGACACGGCTCTGGGCCAGGCCCAGGGCGCGGCACAGCTCGCCCACCCGCAGCTCGTGGCGCGCGAGCAGCCCCAGGATCCGCAGGCGCGTGGGATCTCCGAGGGCCTTCAGCAGGGCCGCCAGCTCGGCGGCGTCGGGGGCCAGATTCAACACTCCATCATGATCGGCTGATAAAGGGCCAAATGCAACCAGAAAGCCGGTTTCCAAGGCTCCGGAGCCGGATTCGGGCCGCCCTGGCGCCGCGGACCCCCTCAGTCGACCGCCACGGGCTCGATCTCGAGGACCTCGACCTCGATCGTGCCCCCGGGCAGCTCGATGGTCCTCACCCCGCCCTGGCCCAGGCCCAGGAGCCCCTGGGCCAGCGGGGCGCGGTACGACACCACGTCGTCGCCCCGCTCACCGTCCCAGGGACCGAGCAGGGTCACGCGGTTCTCCTTGCTGCTTCCCATCTCGCGATAGCGGACCCGGGTCCCGGGGGAGACCACGCCCTCGGGCAGGATCGCGTTCTCCAGGAGGCGCGCCTTGCTGAGATCCTCCTCCATGGCGGCTGCTCGGGCGGAGAGGTTGCGCTTCTCCTCGAGAGCCGACTCCCACTCGGAGTTCTCGGACAGGTCGCCCAGCGCGGCCGCACGGCCGATGGCCTCCTCGTTCTCGGGCATCTTCACATCCTTGAGCTCCTTGAGCTCCCGTGAGATGCGCTCCAGCCCGCCGCGGGTCGTCCAGATCGAGTCGTCGTCCCAGAAGTAGCCGGGGCCCTCCTCGCCGGTGTCGTCTTCCGCGTGGATGGCGATGGAGATCAAGAGGTTGTCGATGGCCTCCTCGACGCCCCGCTGGGTCAGGCGCTGGATGCTGCGCACCTCGGAGACCTTGCTGCCCTGGAGCAGCTTCGCGAGCACCGGCTCCGCGCCCCCGGTGAGGAACTCGACCAGGCGCGTGTGGGCCCTCCCGAAGGCGGCGTCCACCCGCCGGTTGGCGAAGAGGAAGGCCGCCAGGTTGGCGTAGGCCTGAGCCCGGGTCATGGGCTCGGGGAGCTGGCTCCCGAGCTTCTCCGCCTCGGCCAGCTTGGCCAGGGCCAAGAGCACGTGGGGCGCCCGCGTTGTGCGGATCAACAGACGCTGGTAGACCTCACCCAGCTCCAGATGGCGCTTGGCGGTCATCAGGCGCTCCACCAGCCCGCGCACCATGCCCGGGGCGGCGTACTCGAGGTTGGCCAGGGCCTCCTGGACCCAGGCCTCCCCGCGCACCTCGATCAGGAGGTGCAGCGCCTGCTCCTGGTCGTGGGTCGTCGGCAGCTCCTGGAACATCGCCCACAGGGCCGGCACGTGCAGGGCATCGTCCTCGGGGACGGTCTCGTCCAGGGCGGCCTCGATCAGCGCCCGCAAGGCGGCGGGGAGCTCGCCCTGCCTCTCGCGCATCAGCATCCAGGCCGACAGCCGCCAGCTGCGGTCGTTGCTCTCGTCGGCCGCCTCGCTCGAGAGGGTCTCGAGGATGATCTCGAGCAGCTCCGCGTCCAGGTTCTCGTCCGCGAGCAGCTCGCGAGCCTTGCCGACCACGTCCTCCAGGCTCCCCGCGTGGGAGAGCTGGCGCTGCAGCTGCTCCTTGGGGTCCGCGGCCGTCAGCAGCAAGTGGACCTCGACCTTCTTGCCGCTGCCGGTCAGGCGGAACCACTCGCTGTTCTCCGCCAGGGGCTTGGCCTTGCGCCACCAGGCGCTGTAGGCGCTGCCCTCGATGCCGACCTGCGCCAGGGCGTTCTTGATGCCGATCGAGGTGGCGCGCCCGTGGTAGCGGGTGAGGATCGCGCGCAGGGCGTCCAGGGGGTCCTTCTTGACCTCTTTCTTGAGCCCGTCGGGGTCGCGGAAGGAGCGCGCGCGCAGGTCGGTCTCCTCGAGCACGTCGAAGATGTCGAGGGCGGCGCTGAGGGGGAAGTGATCCTTGCGGCCGTTCTGGAACTGCACGTGCACCGTCAGACCGTCATCGGTCAGGTCGATGATCTCGCCCGACCCCCAGCCCGCGGGATGGAACACGAGTACCCCGGTCTTGAAACGCTGCAGCTTGTTGAAGGCGCCCCAGGCCTTGCGCAGGCGACTCGGGTCGGTGAGGCCGGTCAGCTCGAGGGCTCGGTCCCACCAGGGCTCCTCGCCCCAGGCGAGGGTGGCGAACTTCATCAGGGGCTCCGCCAGCTCGGTGGTGGCGGCCCCGGCCTGGATCGTCGTGCCGAGCAGGTTGGCCGCGTCCGCGTGGCGCTCGGAGAGCTCGAGCAGCTCGAGGTGCTGCTTGACCAGGGGCACGCAGCGGGCGATGCGGTTCTTCTCCCCGGCGCGCCGCAGGGCGACGAACAGATCATCGAGGGAGTCCTCGGTCGCCATCAGCTCCGACCAGGCGTCGTCGAAGTCCTGCCACTTGTCCTGGGTGACGTAGATCGGGAGGCTCATGGTCTTGGGAGCGTGTGCGGGGGCCGAAAAAAATCTGGGGACGGAATCGCCCCCGGGGGAGGCGGTGCCTCCACACGAGGGCGTTGACACGACATCTTGCGCTCTGGGCCGCTGAACTTCTAGCAGCCGCCCCCGGGGAATTTCCCCCCCGCGGAGGCTCAGTCCACGCTCAGGAGCAGCCCCTTGAGGTAGCGCGAGCGGGGGAAGTCCGGCCGCTGGGGGTGGTCAGGGCCGGCCCCCAGCACCTCGAGCACCCGGATGCGCCGCTCGGCCCTGCGGGCGGCCCGGAAGACCGTGCCCGCGAAGTCGGCCAGCTCCACGGCCCCGGAGCATGAAAAGGTCGCCATCAGCCCCCCGGGCCGCACGCAACCCAGGGCCAGGGCGTTCAGGTCCAGGTACTTGGCCAGGCCCTCCTCCAGGTTGCGCTTGCCGCGCACCAGCTTGTGGGGGTCCAGGACGACCACGCCGCTCTGGGTGCCCTGGGCCTGGTCCTCGCGCATGACCCGGAAGACGTCCGCGTGACGGAACTCGATCTCGAGTCCGTTGGCCGCCGCGGAGGCGTCGGCCCGCTCCAGGACCACCTCGTCCAGGTCCACCGCCCGCACCCGCTGGGCCCCGGCACGCTTGGCCCCCAGGGCGAAGCCGGCCGTGTTGCAGCACAGGTCGAGCACCGTGGCCCCCTCGCAGAGGGAGGCGATGCGGGCCCGGTTCTCCCGCTGGTCGCAGAAGAAGCCCGTCTTGTGTCCCTGGCCAGGGCGCAGGAGGTAGCGCAGGCCGTGCTCGGTGATCTCGACCACGCCCGCGTCCTCGGTCTCCTCGGCGGGGTCGAAGCCCTCCTGGCGGCGGGCACCGGTGGGGACCCGGTGGAGGACCCTGAAGCCCGGGTAGAGCTCCCCCAGGGCCCAGGCCACCTCGTCCTGGAGCTCGTAGAACCCCAGGGCGTGGTACTCGCAGACCAGCACCTCCCCGAGCCGGTCCACGACCAGTCCCGGCAGGTCGTCGCCCTCGGCGTGCACCACCCGGTAGGCGTCGGTCGTGGACTCGAGGCGCAGGACCTTGCGCCGCAGGCGGTCGGCGGCGGCGATGCGCTGCTGGAGAAAGCGCTTCGGCTGATCGAGTTCGCTCTTCTTGCCGCGCGAGAGCACCCGCACGCGGATGTCCGAGAAGGGGTTGTAGAGGCCGTGGCCCACGAAGCGCCCGCTGCGGTCGGCGATCTCCACCAGGGAGCCGGGCTCCACCTCGCCCTCGGGATCGCGCACCTGGCGGGCGTAGATCCAGGGACCTCGCTGCAGGTCGTCCGAGTCGAGCTGGATACGGGGGCGGGGGGGCTTCATGGCAGAGGATCGGCCGTGGCGGCACGTCATTCGTAAGGGGCGAGCACCCGCCGCCCCCGGCGGGGGTAGGCTGGACGCCGCCCCGGGAGCTCCCGCTCCTCCCGCCGACGGGGCGCAGAGCCTAGCCCCCGCCCGAACCCACCGCACCCACCCGCATGCTGATTCTCGCACTCGCCCAGGTCCTGGCCCTCGAGGGAGGCACGGTCCACACCATGGAGCCCGGCGCCGCGCCGGAGGTGGCCACGATCCTGGTGGAGGAGGGCCGCATCCTGGCCCTCGGCCCGGACGTGGAGGTGCCCGCCGACGCCGAGCGCGTGGACCTCACCGGCAAGCACGTCTACCCCGGCCTGATCGACGGCATGGTGCACCACGACGTGGAGCACGACCCGCTCTACGTGCTGAGCGGCGTGACCCTGGCCCGCGACATGGGCAACGACATGGGCCGCATCTTCCTGGCGGCCTCTCCGAACATGCGCAACCGCATGCCCGGCCCCGAGCTCCTGGTGGCCGGCGCGATCTTCGACGGGGTACCGCCCGCCACAACCGAAGCTGTCGTGGTGCGCAACGGGGCGGAGGTGGACGACAAGCTGCCGAGGCTCGTCGAGCGGGGCATCCAGCTGGCCTCCTTCCACACCGGCATCCCGGCCGAACCCTGGCGGCGACTGATCGAGCTGGCCCACGAGAACGAGCTGCAGGTCTGGGGACCGATCCCCGCCGCGGCAACCCTGGACGAGGTGCTCACCTCCGGCCAGGACGGCCTCTCCTACCTGGAGGGCTTCGGGGCCGAGGACGAGGACTTCGACCTCACGAAGGCCCGCGCGAAGATCGAGGAGTACCTCGAGCATGGTGTGAGTGCGATGCCGCTGCTGCACCTCTACGCGTACCGCACCGAGGACCAGGGCGACGACCCGCCGATCTTCAACTACCTGGCTCCCTACTACGCGGACTGGTGGAGAGCGGACCTGGAGCAGCGCCGCAAGCTCTTCGACGAGGACTACCTGGCCCGCGGCAGGCGCCACCACGAGCGGCTGGAGCAACTGGTGCACTCGCTGTGGGAGGCGGGTGTCCCCCTGGTCGCCGGCTCCGCCGCCCCGAACCCCTGGATGTCCCCGGGCGACGCCCTGATCGACGAGCTGCTCGCCTGGCAGCAGGCCGGCATCCCGGCCGCCGAGGTGCTGCGCCTGGCCACCATCGGGACGGCCCAGACCCTGGGCGTGGCGACCGACCGCGGCACCCTCACTCCGGGGCTGATCGCGGACGCGGTCATCTACGACGAGGACCCGGTCGAGGACCTCCAGCGCCTGCGCAACCCGAGCGGTGTGCTGCTGCGCGGGGGCTACATGGACGCGGACTACCTGCGCCAGTGGCGCGCCGCCCTGCAGGAGGCCCAGCTCGAGGCCACCCTCGAGGCGGCCAAGCCGGTGGTGATCGAGGCCCCCGAGCTGCCCGACGGCCGGGTCGTGCTCCAGGGTCGGGTCGAGGGCCAGGCCTTCGGGCGCGTGGTGGCCGCGGAGGAGTACTGGGTCGTGCGCACCTACGAGGGCCCCACCGCCTGGTGTGCGCGCATGGTCATGCCCGGCGGCGTCGGCTACAGCTCCTCCCAGCACACCATGCGCCAGGACTTCGAGGACGGAAAGCTGGTCGCCTTCCAGGTCGAGATCCTGAACGGCGACATCGGCTACCGGGTCGAGGGCCTGCAGATCGGCGGTCAGCTCAGGCTCAAGCGCTGGATCAACGACCAGTACCTGGACACCAACTCCAGCCCCACGCGGCCCCACGTGGTGGACGCGGGCATGTCCCTGCCGGCCATGATCCTGGCCCACTACCGCAAGGACGGCAGCTGCACGGCGCTGTACTTCGAGGGCGTGGACCCGGTCGTCGCCGGCTGGGAGATGCAGTGGGGGGAGAACGACATCCTGGCGGTCAAGACCGCCAAGGGTCCGCTCGTGGCGACCTTCGAGGAGACCGGCGCCCTGGCACGCCTGGGTCGCGTGGAGGGCCAGGCCACGGTGCGCTACGACTCGGTGCGCTCCGAGGCCTTCGGCGGCCCGGGCATGCCCCGGCGTCGGGCAGAGCCCCCGACGCCCGACTCCGGCGATCCGGCGGAGAGTGGCGACGACCCCGGCGACGACCCCGGCGACGGGAGCGAGCGCTAGCCCGTCCCGGCAGCGGTCCGCGCCCAGCCCGGGGCCGGCCGTCCGAGGGAGATTTCCGGCCCCGCCCGTGGGGCCCGGCGCGGAGTCCCCTTCGACGGGGAGGAGCCGGCGGTCGAAGAGAGAACCGACCGCCGACCTCCCCGAGCGGGGCTGGCGTCCCGCCGAGCTATGGGGCGGCCCGCTCTCGGGGCGGGTCGCCCGCTTGCCAGGACGCGGCCGGGGCCGGAGAATCGTCGGGCCATGACGCACTCCGAGGAGGTGGAACCGACCGCGCGCGAAGGGCTCGCCGAGGGACCGCTGGGCGACCCCCAGCGGATCGTGGCCGCCGAGTGCAACCGCCACGTGCCCCCGGCGGAGACCGGTGAGTTCGAGCCCCTGAACCTCGGGCCCCTGCGCATCTGGCCCCCGGTGGTGCTGGCCCCCATGGCGGGGGTGACCAACCTGGCCTTCCGCCGCATGTGCAAGGAGTACGGAGCCGGGGTCTGCACCTCGGAGATGATCACCGCCCGGGGCTACCGCATGGGCAATTCCATGACCCACCTCCTGGCGGCCGGCGGCGTGGGCGAGTTCCCGCGCTCGGTGCAGGTCTACGGCTCCGACCCCCTGGACGTGGGGGAGATGGTGGCTGCCCTCGTGGCGGACGGGGTCGACCACGTGGACATGAACTTCGGCTGCCCGGTGCCCAAGGTCACCCGCCACGGGGGTGGCAGCGCGATCCCGGTCAAGCCACGGCTGCTCGCCCGGCTCGTGCGGGCCGCGGTGCGCTCCGCCGGCGACGTGCCGGTGACCATCAAGGTGCGCAAGGGCATCGACGAGGACCTCCTGACCTACCGCGACGCCGGCGACGTGGCGGAGGCCGAGGGTGCGGCGGCCATCTCGCTCCACGGCCGCACCGCGGCCCAGCTCTACAGCGGCGAGGCGGACTGGGAGGCCATCGCCGACCTCAAGGCGCGCCAGTCGATCCCGGTGCTCGGCAACGGGGACATCTGGGAGGCCTGGGACGCCCTGCGCATGATGCGCTCCACCGGCTGCGACGGCGTGGTGGTCGGGCGCGGCTGCCTCGGCCGGCCCTGGCTCTTCGGGGAGCTGGCGGCCATCTTCGCCGGCCGCGAGCCCGAGGCGCCGCCGACCTTCGGGCGCATCGTGGCCGTCATGGAGCGCCACGCCCAGGAGCTGGTGGACCTCTTCGGTCCCGAGCGCGGGATCTGGCAGATGCGCAAGTGGTGCTCCTGGTACACCAAGGGCTTCAAGGGCTCCGCCTCGATCCGCGGGCGGCTGGCGCGCATGACGAGCGTCGAGCAGATGCGGACCGTCCTGGCGGAGGTGGACCCCGAGACGCCCTTCCCGCTGCACGTCCTGCGGGTCAACCGGGCCAAGCGCGGCGGCACCCAGAGGGTCAAGCTGCCCGAGGGCTACCTGGACGATCGAGAAGACGACACGCCGCCCAAGAGCCCCCACAGCCCCGCGGAGCTCGAGGCCTGGGAGCGGGCCCTCTCCGGCGGATGAGCGTTCCGCGCAGCCACGAGCTGGTCGTCGTCGGCGCGGGAGCCGCCGGCCTGTGGGCCGCCTGGGTGGCGGCCCTGCGCGGCGCCGAGGTGCTGCTGCTGGAGAAGACGCCCCGCACCGGCACCAAGATCCTGGCCAGCGGGGGGACACGCTGCAACCTGACGACGACCCTGGACGCCGAGCGCGCCGGCCGCTGGTTCGGCCCGGCGGGGGAGCGCTTCCTGCGTCCGGCCCTGCGCGCTCTGACTCCGCAGGCGGTGGTCGAGCGCTTCGAACAACTCGGCGTGCCCTGCGTCGAGGCGCCCCTCGAGAAGGTCTTCCCCGCCAGTGACCGGGCGCGGGACGTGCGTGACGCCCTGGAGAAGGCCGTGCGGGAGGCGGGGGTCGAGCTCCGCTGCGAACACCCGGTCGAGGGAGTCGCGGCCAACGACCAGGGCTACGAGCTGAGGCTCGCGCAGCACGAGCCCCTCGTCGCCCGTCGCCTGCTGCTCTGTCCGGGAGGCCAGAGCTACCCGGGCAGCGGTACGACCGGCCAGGGCTACGGATGGCTGCGCGCGCTCGACCTGGAGCTGGTGGAGCCCGCCCCGGCCCTTGTGCCCCTGACGAGCCCCGCCAGCTGGGTGCGTGAGCTGACCGGCATCGCCGTCGCCGAGGCCGAGGTGCGGCTGGTGGATGCCGAGGGCCGCGAGCGCATGCGCCGCCGGCGCCCGCTGCTGTTCACCCACGAGGGCTTCTCCGGACCCGCGGCCATGGACGTCTCGAAGCACGTGGCCCGGGCCCGTGCGGAGGGCGACGCGCAGCCCTTCGAGCTCGCGATTGACCTGTGCGCCGATCAGGACCGCGAAGAGCTGCGCCGCACCCTGGTGGAGGCCGCGGGGCACAGCGGCTCCCCGCGCATCGCGCGCGCCCTGGAGGGCCGCTTCCCCCGGCGCCTGGTGGAGGCGGTCTGCCGCCAGGCGGGCCTGCGCCCCAACCCGCCCGTGCGCGAGCTGGGCAAGGCGCAGCGCCACAACCTGGTCGAGACCCTCAAGGGCCTGCGGGCGCCGATCGACGGTACGGCCGGCTTCGACAAGGCCGAGGTCACCACCGGCGGCCTGGCCCTGCGGGAGCTGAACCCCCGCACCCTCGAGCTCAATCGCCACCCGGGGCTCTACGTCTTCGGTGAGCTGCTCGACCTGGACGGTCCGATCGGCGGCTTCAACTTCCTGGCGGCCTTCGCCACCGCCGAGCTGGCCGCCCTGCACGCGACACGGGAGCGGCACTCATGATCCCCTGGGCCCTCGGCCTCTACGGCCTGGCGAGCCTCCTGGCCTTCGGCCTGTACGGCTTCGACAAGCGGCGCGCGCGCCTGGGCGGCTCGCGCGTCCCCGAGGCGCGCCTGCACCTCGTGGAGTTCCTCGGCGGCTGGCCCGGCGCCTGGATCGGGCAGCGCGTCTTCCGTCACAAGACCCGCAAGACCTCCTTCCGCGTCGTCTTCTGGCTGATCGTCCTGCTGCACGCGGCCGCCTGGGCCGCCTGGGGCTGGTCCCACTGGAGCGTGGGAGCCGAGGCCTAGCCGTCGGACTCGGGGGCCTTCACGTACCCCGCCTGGATCATGATGTCCACCAGGGTCTTGCGCACCCACAGGCCGTCGTTCTGGAGGGTGTCGCGGCGGGTGATCCCAGCGGCCTGGAGCTCCTCGGACCTGTCGTGCTTCGCGACCCAGCGCTCGAGGAAGCGCTCCCAGTCCTTGGTCTTCGGAAGCTCCTCGAGGAGCTTGGCCGGGGTGGACTCCTGCTGATCCCAGAGGGCGTGCAGCCGCTCGAGGTTGGCTCCGTAGCCGTCCCGCAGCGCCGGGTAGCCCGTGAGGAAGGTCATGGCCATCGCGTGCCTCAGACCCCGGTGGTGGTGCAGCTCCTGGAAGAGGGCGCCCACCTCGTCGTAGAGGGGCCTCTGCTTCGAGCCCGGCACCGGCGCCACGTACCGGCGCCACTCGTCCTCGAGGTCGTGCAGGATGCCCAGGTTGTCGATGTCGGGCATCTCCATGTTCGAGCCCGAGGCCCAGGCGTCGTAGAGCGTCAGGCCCGTGAAGACGTTCCCCGTGCGGTCGGTGTAGGCGTGACCGAAGGCCCGCGCCTTGTCCTGCTCGGCGCCGTCGTCCAGGGCCATCTCCACCAGGGCCTCGGCCAGGTCGAGGTCCGGCGGAAAGCCCGCCAGGCCGTTCCTGAAGATGCGATCCGGGTCGTCCAGCTCCTGGGTGCGGCGCAGCTCTCGGGCCGCGTAGTCGTAGACCCAGGCGCTGTCGAGCTTGCGGTCGGGCACGCGGAAGAAGAACTCCTCGCGCTTCTTCTTCACCCGGCGGCTGTCCGCGGCGAGGGACTTGCGGGGGATGGGCTGGGCCGGGGCGTGGGTCTCCGGATCGTAGAAGGGGGCCGGCTCGGCCGGCGGCCAGGTGCCCACGTCCCGCTCCTGCCCCTCGAGCACGAAGCGGATCAGGCGGTTCTGGAAGGTGCGCAGCCAGACCACCTCGGAGCGGAACCACTCGACGATCTCCTCCTGCACCCCGGGCTCGAGCTCCTCCCAGGCGGACAGGACCTCCTCGTCGGTAGGGCCCTGGGGGACGGGGGAGAGGGCGGGGACCGCGGTGAGGACGAGGTTCAGTGCGAGGGCGGTGAACATGGCGTGCAGGATACGGTGCGTCGGGCCTCGGGTTGGGTCCTCAGACCTGGCGGAAGTCCATCCCGGCCCGACGGGCGGCCTCCCCGTCCGCGTCGTCCCGGTCGCCGATCACGAGGCACTCGGCCGGCTCCACGCCCAGGGCGCGGGCCGCCGCCAGGTAGCCGTCCGGCTGCGGCTTGAGGGCCGGCGGCCCGCCCTCCTCGCCGTTGGCGACCACCGCCTCGAAGAGCTCCGCTGCCCCCAGGGCCTCGAGCTTGCGGCGGGCGGGGTAGTCGCTGACGAGCGCCGTGCGCCCCCCCGCGGCCCGGAAGGCGGCGATCTCCCGCAGCAGCTCCACTCTCCGCAGGCGCGGCAGCCAGCGGCAGGGGCGCTCGACCATCCAGCGCCGCACCGTGGCCTCCAGCGCCTCCGGGCTGCGGCCGCAACCCGCCGCCGCACGCCTCAGCTGCTCCGCGTAGGGGGAGTCGCCCCGGAAACCCTCCTGCCGCAGGCGCTCGTGCTCGCGGCGGAAGGCGCGGATGGCGCCGACCTGCGTCGGTCCCAGCAGCAGGAGCTCCGCCGCCATGGCCCACTTGAGGGGCCTCGGCGCGTAGAGCGTGCCGTCCAGGTCGACCAGCCAGGCCCGGTGGATCATCGGCGGCGCGGTGGTCGCGGTGGGCTCAGCCGTCCTCGGTGAAGCGCTCGTGACCGGAGTCCTCCAGGCGACGGATCTTCTTCAAGAGGTCGCCGGCCTCCTCCTGCTTGCCCTCGAGCACGAGGAGCTCCAGGTCGAGCAGCATGCGCGCCATGCCGACCATCTCCTTGCGGTAGTCGCGCACGAAGGCCGGGCGCTCTTCCGCCGGCATCTTCTGCGCCATGGCCGGGGTCTCGACCTTGGCGGCGTGCACGGCGGCCTGCAGCTCGAGCAGGGTGGCCAGGGAGGCGGGGTTCTGCTCGGCGCTGCGCAGGGACCTGCGCAGGCTGCGCAGGGCGTCCTCCATGGTCTCCATCGCGGACCCCAGCTCCGTCTCATCGGCGGAGACGGTCTTGGCCTCGCCGCTGGAGACGATCGGGGCGGCCAGGGCGGCCGCGGCGCAGAGGGCGGTGGTCGTGAGCCAGGTGCGGGTCTTCATGGTGGTCCTCGTTCAGGGGGCCAGGCCTAGCGCTCGCCCCGTCGCTGTCGTTCTTGGATCTCGCGGATCTCGGGCAGGTCCGCCTCCCAGTACTTGTCCCTGTCCGCCGGCGGGGGCGCGGTGAAGGGCCTGACCACGCGGAAGCCGACGAAGCGTGCGTCCGTGTGGTACCAGATGCTCTTGGGGAGCTGGGGGTCCTGCACCTTCCAGCTCTTGAGGGACTTGCGGCGCCCGGCGCTGCGCAGGTCCTCAACGTCGTCGTCCCAGGAGCCGCCGCGCACCACCCGCGGGTAGAGCCGTCGCGGCCACACCACGGGGTCCGCGTCGCCCTCGCCGAGCTCGGCGTACCGCTTGCCGTGGCCGTCGAGCACCCACTCGGCCACGTTGCCGTGCATGTCGTACAGGCCCCAGGGGTTGGGCTGCTTGAGCTTGACCTTGGCGTAGCCGTCCTCCGCGTTGTCGAAGAACCAGGCGTGCTCCTCCGCCTCGTCGGGGTCGTCGCCCCAGCTGTAGGCGGTGGTGGTGCCGGCGCGGCAGGCGTACTCCCACTCGGCCTCGGTGGGCAGGCGGTAGAAGCGGCCGGTCTTCATCGACAGCCACTTCGTGTACTGCTTGGCGGCGAACTGGGTCATGCAGATCGCCGGGTAGCCCTTGACGCCCATGGAGAAGTCCATCGGCACGTAGGGCGGCGTGGGGCGGCTGACCGCGTCGGCCCAGGCGTCCTGGGGCGCCGCCTCGCCTTCGCCCTTCTGGCGCAGCTTCAGGTCGAGCTGCTCCATGAACACCGAGTACTCGTCCCAGGTCACCTCGTGGGCCTCGATCCAGAAGGGGGAGACCCGCACCGCGCGCTGCGGGCCCTCGTCCTTGCCCCGGTCGTCCTCGTCGTCGGGGCTGCCCATGGTGAAGCTGCCGCCGGGCACGGGCACCATCTCGAAGGTGACCTCCAGGCCCGAGATGCGCTCGCTGTAGCGCCCCATGGCCTCGGGGGTCGCGGCCTCGGCGCCCTCGACCTCGAGGACCGGCGGCTGGCCCACGGGCGGGTCCGCGAAGGGCCGCGCCCCGTCCGAGCCGCCCGCCTCCTGAGCGTCGCTGGCGTCGGCCTGCGAGGCGAGGGCCAGCACGGACCCCACGACCAGGACCCTGACGAGCTGCGGGAGAGAGAGGGAACGGATCACGGCGGTACGAAATCAGAACGGTGGCGGGGCTGACTCGGGTGGGGACTCTAGCGTAGATTCCGGCCGCGATGACACGCTTCTACGCCCTTCTGACAGTCGCCCTGGCAGTCGGCTGCAGCGCGCCTCGCTGGGAGCGCCACGAGCAACGTAGGCCGCTGATGGGGACGGAGTTCCGGCTCGTGATGCACGCCGAGGACGCCGAGCAGGCGGCCCGCGCCGGGGCCGCGGCCTGGGCCCGCATGAGCGCCGTGGAGCAGCTCATGAGCGACTACCTCGGCCAGAGCGAGCTGTCGCGCCTGTCCGCGGCCTCCCGCGACCAGGAGCCGCCGGTGTCCGTCTCCGTCTCGGAGGAGCTCTTCAGCGTGCTGCTGGCGGCGCGCGGGGTCTGGGAGCTGAGCGGCGGGGCCTTCGACGTGACCGTCGGCCCCTGTGTGCGGCTCTGGCGCCGTGCCGCCAGACGCGGCGAGCCGCCCGACCGGGAGCGCCTGAGCGCGGCCCTCGAGGCCAGCGGACAGGAGAAGCTCCGGCTGCACGCGGCAGGTCGCAAGGTCGAGCTCCTCGCCCCAGACATGCGGCTCGACCTGGGCGGGATCGCCAAGGGCTACGCCCTCGACCAGGCTCTCGCGGTCCTCGCCCAGCACGGCATCGAGCGGGCGCTCGTGGACGGGGGCGGAGACCTGCGCCTGGGAGCGCCGCCGCCGGGGGAGGAGGGGTGGCTGGTGGCCGTGGAGGGGGACCCGCGCCCTCGACGCGCCGCCCGCTGCGGCATCGCCACCTCCGGCCAGAGCGCGCGCTCCTTCACCTGGGAGGGCCAGCGCTTCTCCCACGTGGTCGACCCCCGCACGGGGATCGGGCTGACCCACGAGGTGGCGGTCACGGTGGTCGCCGGCACGGCCATGGACGCCGACGCCCTGGCCTCCGCGGCGAGCGTGCTCGGAGCGTCCCCGGGCCTCGCCTGGATCGAGGGCCTGGAGGGAGTGGAGGCGCAGTTCCGTGCTCCCGGACGCGGGCCGGACCAAAAAGGTGCCGGGGCGCCTTGCGAGACGTCGGGATACGGGCTGAGAATGCGACCTCACGCGAGGCCTTGACCCGCACGCGCCTTCACAACACCCCCCCGCGACGGCCCCAGGCCGCGAGGATGCCCATGACCGCCTCCCGAGAGAGCTCCCCCTCCCGCCGCGATCTCCTGCGTACCGGTGCCGTGACCGCCGCCGCCATCGGCACCGCGCCCTACAGCTCCGCCGGCAAGCTGCTGCGGCCCGGCGGCGACGAGATGCTGAAGGTGGGCCTCGTGGGCTGTGGCGGCCGCGGCCGCGGCGCGGCCATGAACGCCCTGCGGGCCGACGAGAACACCAAGCTCTGGGCCCTGGCGGACGCCTTCCCCGAGCCCCTGGCCGACGCCCACCGCTACCTGTCCCAGGATGCCGGCGTCGGAGCGCGTGTCGACGTTCCCGAGGAGCGCCGCTTCGTGGGCTTCGACGCCTACGAGAAGCTCATCGAGCAGTGCGACGTCGTGCTGCTCGCCACCTCGCCGCACTTCCGGCCCCTGCACATGGAGGCCTGCGTCGAGGCGGGCAAGCACGTCTTCGTCGAGAAGCCCGTGGCCACCGACCCGGTCGGCCTGCGGCGCATCTGGGCCGCCTGCGACCGGGCCCGCGAGAAGGACCTGAGCGTCGTGTCGGGCCTCTGCTACCGCTACGAGTTCGCCAAGCAGGCCACCGTCGAGCGGGTCTGGGACGGAGCCATCGGCGACATCGTCGCGCTGCAGACCACCTACAACACCGGGAGCCTCTGGCACCGGGGCCGCAAGCCGGAGTGGAGCGAGATGGAGTACCAGATGCGCAACTGGCTCTACTTCACCTGGCTCTCCGGCGACCACATCACCGAGCAGCACATCCACAGCCTCGACAAGCTGGCCTGGGTCAAGGGCGGCTACCCGGTCAAGGCCACCGCCAGCGGCGGCCGTGTCCAGCGCACGGACGAGAAGTGGGGCAACATCTACGACCACTTCAACACGGTCTACGAGTGGGAGGACGGCGTGCGCGGCTTCTCCTCGTGCCGCCAGTGGAGCGGAGCATCCAACGACGTCTCCGACTTCGTCTTCGGCAGCCGCGGCACCTGCAACCTCCAGCGCCACCGCATCGAGGCCGGCAGCTGGAAGTGGCGCCACCGCAGCGACGAGCCCGACGACATGTACCAGAACGAGCACGACGTCTTCTTCGCCTCGATCCGCGCGAACGAGCCGATCGACAACGGCGACTACATGTGCGAGTCGACCCTGATGGCGATCATGGCGCGCCTGGCGGCCTACACGGGGAAGACGGTGACCCGCGAGGCGGTGCTCAACTCCAAGCTCGACCTGTCGCCCAAGGAGTACGTCTGGGGCGACCACGAGTGCGCGCCGATCGCCATCCCCGGCGTGACCGAGATGATCTGAGCACCGCGGGAGGCCCCGAGCGGCCCCCCAGGAACGAGACCGGCGGCCGCCCCTGGGGACGGCCGCCGGATTCGTTTCTAGCGGGCGGGGTCCGGGCCGCTCAGGCCCGGCCTCGCCAGCTCGGCCCTAGAAGCCCAGGGCGTTGGAGGTGTTGAAGACGTCGCCGCAGAAGATCTGGTTCTGCACGTCCCGGTACCAGTACTGGATGTTGAAGGGGTTCGTGGCGATCCCGGTGGTGTCCCAGAGGGGCGAGACGCTGTTGCCGCTGGCCACGTAGACGCCCGAGCGAGTCAGGGACCCGGTGATGCACATCCGGCCGCAGCCGAAGGGCGAGTCGCCCTGGCCGGCGCCGAAGAAGAGGATGCCGGGCGTGTTGGGCACGTCGTTGACCTGGAACTGCATCACGCCGCCGGGGTTGCCGCTGACGTGTGTCAGCACGCCGCCCGTGCCCGTGACCGAGTTCGCACCCGCGGGGTCGCAGTAGGCCGTCGGGCCTCCGCCGCCGCCGTCGCAGGTGACGGCGCTCACCTCGAAGGCGTCCACGCCGGCCTCGACGATGCTCTGCGGATCCCCGTCGTTGGCGGTGAAGCGCACCATCATGTTGTTGCCGAGGGTGACCCCCGTGCCGGACATGTCGATGGAGTGCGAGCGCCAGCTCAGGCTTCCGTTGGTGTCGTGGTTCGCGATCGTACTCCAGGGGCCGGAGCTGCCGTTCGCGCTGATCTCGACCAGGAGCTTGTCGGTGCCGTCGCCGTTCGTCAGGTACAGGTAGTACTGGTACGAGACGATCGCGTTGGACCCGCTCATGTCGAGGACAGGCGAGAAGAGGGTCACGGAGCCCCCGTCGACGTCGGTGTTGCCGGCCTGGTTCTGGGTCAGGTAGGCCTGACCCGAGCCATCACCGTCGGAGGCCGGATCGTAGTCCCAGCCGTTGTCGTTGACCGGCACGCCGCGCTGCCACTGCCCGGAGCTGGCGCCGTTGACCTGCGTCGTCCAGCCCTGGTTGGTCTGGAAGTTGTCCGAGAAGACCGTGGAGGCCGTACCGACCGAGGCCGTGTAAGGCGAGGCCGCGCCGCCCTCGGGCGCCGTGACGAAGCCGCAGGCCGTGGAGGTGTAGCCGACGTAGAACTCGGGGGTGTCGTTGCAGCCGGCCGCCGGAAGGTCACCGGAGTACTGGTTGCCGCCGACGTTGCTCATCACGACGGAGCTGTAGGAGCCGCCGTTGTAGCGGTAGAACAGCTCGACGTTACCGCTGATACCTCCGGCGATCTCGACCGTGACGGGGGTCGTGGTCGTGTTGCTGACCAGAGAGGGCGGGGTGGCGCTGATGCCCGTGTAGAGGGGCAGGCAGTTGTTGGCCGCCGCCGTCATGTCCAGCAGGGGCGTCGGGTGGAAGAAGGTGGTCACGTTCGAGGTCCCGCCGCTGCACAGGTGGCAGTAGCTCATGATCGTGCCCTGGTTGGTGCACTGCTGGCTGCTCTGGCACGGGCCGAAGTAGCCGCTGGGGGCGCACTGGTCGACCGGCGGGCAGTAGGAGTGCGTGTGCAGCGCGTCGAAGTTGTGCCCGAACTCGTGGGTGTGGACGATGAAGTCCCAGTTGAGGGGGCCCTGGGTGACCGGGAAGGGCACGTTGCCGTTGATGTTCCCGCTGACGGAGAAGTTGAACTCGTTGTTGCAGAGAACGTCGAGCCATGCCACGCCGCCACCGAGGCCGGCGCCGGAGAGCATCTGGGCCAGGCGCGCGTTCATCGGGATGTTCCCGACCCAGGCTGCCTGGAACTCGTAGAGGGCGTCGATGCTGCTGCCGCCCGAGTCCTGGGAGCTCCAGGGGTCGTTGCTGTTCGTGTAGAACATCACGTAGGGGTACGTGAGGACCGTGTTGGCCTGCTGCTCGTAGCGGTCGCTACCGGCGGTGGTCAGGGACGTCACGTAGGCAGTCTCGGCGTTGAGGTTGCCGAAGACCTGGAACAGCTGCCAGTCGGTCTCGAGCGCGATGCTGCACTCGCGGATGTTGCAGGAGCCCAGGTTCTGGGCGCCGCCGAGGGTCTCGTCGTCGACCTCGACCACCGGGTCCTTACGCGTGCGGGTGCGCTCGCCGAAGGTGGAGGTCAGCTCGTCGAAGGCGCAGAAGCCGCCGAGCTCACTCCCGAGCTCGTTCAGGTCCGCCTCGCTGATCCAGAGCGAGTAGCTGTTGTCCCAGTCGTTGCCCTCACCGGGCTGGGGCATCAGGTGGTGGATGGTGTGCCCCTGCTGGATCCAGCCCCGGGAGCCCGCGTTCGAGAAGGAGAGCAGCACGTAGCTGTGCGGATCGCCGACGACGGTGCCGCTCCAGATCGAGAGGTCCAGGCCGTCGAGGTGGTTCGGGCTGTGCTGCCCGTCGACGAAGAACTGGTACTTGCGACGCTCGATGCTCATGCGCTCCAGGCGCACGTCGACGAGCTGGCCGCCGGGCAGGTAGGTGTCGCGGAGGATCAGGGAGGAGTCTCCCATCATCTCGCCGAAGGTGGCCAGGTCCGGGGTGACGGTGACCGTGCCGATCGAGGAGTCCTCCTCGGTGACGGACATGGGGAAGGCGCGCTCGGTCTGTGCGGAGGCGCTGGCGCCGACCAGCGCGATGGCCAGGAGGCTGCTGGGGAACGTGGGGTGCATGGGTCTCCGAAGGTTGGGGTCTCCAGTGCCGGGGGGGGTCCCGGGCTCGAAAGCTAGTGTTTCTGGACCCTGGACTGCCTGACCCGGGTTCGGGTTCCACCTTCCCGTCCGGATCCGCCTTCCCGCCCGTTGCGGGTTCACTTCCGCTCCTGGAAGCGGGCCTCAGGGGGCGCCGACGAGCCCACCTCCAGGCCAGGGGAGCGGAAACGCTCGGGCCCGCGCGACGGGGCCTCAGGCCGCCTCGGCCTCGGCCTGCCCCTCTTGGAAGGCCCGGCGGGCCTGGTCCAGGAGGGACTCGCGCCCCTCCGGATCGAGGCCCAGGGCGTCCAGCTCCGGCGCCACCAGGAGCTCCCGCAGGCTGCCCTGGTCCCCTGTCCCGAGGTGCAGGTCCAGTTTGTGGGCCAGGCTCACCAGGGCCGCGCTACGCCCGTGGGCCTCGTTGGTCGCGAAGCGGTGGTGGTTCCCCGCCACGCTGATCATCTCCTCGTCGAGCTTCCACTTCTCGCACAACAGAGCGCCGGCCCGCTCGTGGTGAACGTAGAAGACACGACCGACCAGGGCCGGGCCGACCTTCTCTCCGGCGCGTTGCTCACGGGCCAGCATGGCGAGCAGGGCGATCTTCCCGATGTCGTGCAAGAGCCCCATCAGGAAGGCGCGGTCCTTCTCGATGCGCACCTCTGGGCCGATGGCCCGGGCAATCCTCGCCACGCTGAAGGCCTGGCGCCAGACCTCCTGCGAGAAGGACTCGAGCTCACCAAGGCGCAGCACGGTGCTCTTGACCGAGACGGAGAGCACCAGGGTCCGCAGGCCGTCGAGTCCGATGCGCATGACCGCCGCCTGGAGGGTCTCGGCGGGCATGGTGGTGGCGTAGAGCACCGAGTTGGCCGTGCGCAGGAGCTCGCTGGCCAGGACCGGATCCGAGTGAATCAGCTCGACCAGGCGCTCGATGTCGACGCCCCGTTTGCGGGTCAGCCGCAGCAGGGCCATGCTCGTGGCGGGCAGGTGCGGCAGCTCGAAGCGACCCGACTCGATGCGGGCCGAGACCCTCTCGAGCAGGTCGCGCTCCGCCGGGGCGAGCTTGGCCTCCGCGAACGGGCCGTCCAGGTTCTCGATGAGCGTTAGCGTGGGGGGGGCCGACGGCTCCGCCTCCGGTCGCGATGCGGACTCGGCCCTCGCTCGGCTCCGAGAAGGGACAGTCCGTCGCGCGGGTGCACGGGGCCCTCGCCTCTTCCACAACTGCCCGAGGATCTCTGGCCAACGACCGAACATGAGCTCTGGAGGCCCAGGAGAAGGAGCCTCGACCCCTTGTCGTCCACGCCTTGGAGAACCCTGAAGGCGATCAGGGAGCCTCACCGCCGGGCTCGTCGGCGGGAGCCGGGGAGTCGTCCTCGCCCCCCAGGTAGCCCAGGGCCTTGAGCTCGGCGATGCGCTCCGGACTGAGCTGGGCGGCGGTCCCGGTCTCGAGGCTGCGCAGGGTCTGGTTCAAGCTCAGACACTCCTGGGTCAGCTCCTGCATGCGCTCGAAGATCACGCGCAGGCGGAGCTGGTTCTCCACCGCGAAGCCGTCCTCCGCCAGGAGGTCAACGGACTCGGTGGAGTCCGTTGATCGGTCGTAGAACTTCGGGGTCCGGCCGGTCTTGATGAACTTGTACTCGCCCTGCTCGTCACTGCCGATCAGGAAGTTGGTCTGGAACAGCACCAGGCCGTCCTCGGGCTCCTCACCGAGCATGATCGCCGGCGCCAGGGAGGGGGTCTGGCCGATGGGCTCGAGCCCGCACAGATCCAGGATCGTGGGAGCCAGGTCCGTCGACTGGGTCAGGGCCTCGAAGCGACGGGGCTCGACACCGGAGCTCTCGGGCAGCACGAACAGGAGCGGCACCCGCGCCACCTCGTCCTGGTGCCCGTCGTGCAGCATCAGGCCGTGCTCCATGAAGGCCTCCCCGTGGTCGGAGGTGATCACCACCAGCGTGTTGTCCAGCACGCCGCGCTTCTCCAGCTCCGCGAAAAAGTCCCGCAGCTGATCGTCGAGCTTGCGGATGCCCGCGTCGTACAGGCCGACGATGTAGTCGAGGTGGTCCTGCCGCAGGGGCTCGATCTTCATCGAGATATCCCGCAGGTAGTTGGAGGCGCACTTGTTCCCGCGCCCCTCGACGGAGGTGCAGCCGGTGAAGTCCTCCGGCTTCTCACCCGCGAACTGCTCGACCAGCTCCTGGGTCGAGCGGTAGGGCAGGCAGGGCCCGCGGTTGCCCGACTCCGAGTGCACGTCGAAGAAGTGCAAGAAGGTGAAGCTGTTGCTCGGATTGCTGCTGTCGAGCAGGGCCAGGTAGTCGTCGATCGTCTCCTCGGCGTTGCCCCAACGAGAGACGAAGTGGTCGAAGCCCTGGTCGAAGCCGAACTCGGCGTTGAGCCAGGCCCCGTGGTTGGTGAAACCGACCGTCGTGTAGCCGGCCTCCTGGAAGCGCTCCGCCAGGGTCTGGACCGAGCCCGGGAGGGCGTGGATCTCGGCCTTGTCGGGGTCCGAGGGGCGCACCCCGTGGGCCGGCAGGTGCAGGCCCGTGAGCATGGTCGCGTGGGAGGGCAGGGTGCAGTTCGAGTTCGCGAAGTGGTTCGCGAAGACGACCCCCCGGTCCGCCAGGGAGTCCAGGAAGGGCGTGGTGGGCTTGTGGTAGCCCCCGAAGCCGGTGTGGTCGGCCCGCAGGGTGTCGAGGGAGATCAGCAGCACCCGCTGGGGCAGGGGCCCGTCGGGGACTTCACGCGCGCCGCCGCCACAGGAGAGGGCCAGGAGCAGGGGGAGGCCCAGGAGGACCCCGGATCGGGGAAGTCGTAGCGTCATGGGGGGGCTGCGGCGGGGCGGGGAGGGGGAGCGAGCGGCAGTATAGCCCGCCTTCGGGAGGCGGCGGGGAGCCCTACGTCGCCGGAGTTTCCTTCGGACGGAGGACCACGGGCGTTGGAGCCGCTCCCGGGAATCCGAGCCCAACCCCGCGCGGGGGCCGCGGTTGCGCCGTCCACCGGGGCCACCCGACCTGCGGTCGGCGCGGCCGTCTGGTTCGATGCCCGCCCATGGCGCCCCCCTCCCCGGAGCCCCGCCCCTGCGGCTGGCCCAGGTGAACTCGGAGCTGGGCTTCTCGGAAAGCGATGCGCCGCGCTCGACCCGGCGCCTGTCGGCCACGCGCGTCTCGCCCCCGATCGTGCTCAGGTGGTGGGAGAGGCTCTCCACACGCGGACGCCGGAAGTCGAGGCGGCCTGCTCCGGGGTCAGACGCTCGTCGCAGTCGCGGTTGAGGATCCAGCCGTGGCACGCGAGGCCGTAGGCGTGGGCCTCCTGCTGGCCCGGTCCGAGCCCCTCCTGCTGCACCGCCCGCCCGGTGAAGCGGCGGGCGATCTGGAGGGTGCCCTGGGCGCTCCCGGAGACGACCACCACGCCCTCGCCCACCACCGGAGACAGCCTCTCCAGGCAGGCCCCGAGCTTGGCCCCCAGCTTCGGGCTGATGATGCGGGCGCTGAACTTGGGCAATGGAGGCGGCCAGCTTAGGATCTCGCCGGACGGTTTTCCGCCGGGGACCCCCGCGCGGTTGACTGCCCTTCGAGACTCGAGCTACGACCAGGACCATGAGATCCCTTCGATACGCCCTGCTGGGCCTGTTCTTCACCGCCTGCAACACCAGCGAGCCCGCAGTGGACCTGCAGCTCGCTCAGACCCTCGAGGTCAGGAACGCCCGCAACCCCGAGCCGGGCCTGCTCTGCGCCGGACAGCTGACCGAGCCGCAGATCGAGGCCCTCGTCGACAGCGGCTACAGGAGCTTCGTGACCCTGCGCGCCCCCGAGGAGAAGGGGGCCGAGGCCGACGCCGCCCTGCTCGGACAGCAGGGGGTGCACTTCACACGCCTGACCATCCGGGGCGCGGAGGACATCAACGAGGAGAACGCGCGCCGCCTGGACACTCTTCTCGCAGACCTCGAGCGACCGCTCGTGCTCTACTGCGGCAGCTCGAACCGGGTCGGCGCCCTCTACGGCGCGCGGGCCTTCTTCGTGCAAGGCGCGAGCCCGGCCGAGGCCCTCGACGCCGGCCGCCGCGCCGGGGTGACTCGCCTCGAGGGACGCCTGCGGGAGCTGACAGGAGAATGAGGCTGCTCGCAACAGGGCTGCTGCTCCTCGGCCTGGGCGCGACCGCTCCCGAGGCCGGCGCTCCGCAAGAAGACCTCAAGGCCGCCCTGAAGTCGAAGGACGCGAGCGTGCGCCTGGAGGCCGCGCGCAGCCTGGCGGAGTCCGGGGGCGAGGAGGCGGAGAAGCCCCTGCTCAAGCTGCTCGGCGACGACGACTGGGAGATCGTGATGGTGGCCGCCGGGGGCCTGGAGCGCCTGGGCAGCGAGCGGGCCTACAAGCCCCTGCTCAAGCTCGCCTACGACGGCCCGATCCGCGCCGTGCGCGCCAGCGCGGCCCAGGCCTGCGCCACCCTCGACCCCGAGGGGGCCCTGTCCGGTCTCGGCAAGAAGCTCTCGAAGGACACCATCGTGCCCGCCTGCGAGGCCCTGGCCCGCGTCGGCGCCGTGGCCAAGCTCTCGAAGCCCCTCAAGTCCCTGAGCAAGCTCACGCGCCACAAGGAGCTCCCGGTGCGCAATGCGGCCGCCCGCGCCCTGGTGGCCACCGCCCCCGAGGAGCGGCGCCCGGAGCTGCTCGGCGACCTGCTCGACGCGGAGTACCTCGGCATCCGCGCCTCGGCCCTCGAGGCGGCCCGCGACCTGCCCGCGGCCGGGGACCTGGAGGTGCTGCGCGCCTTCTGCCAGCGGGCGGAGCTGCGCGACGTGGAGGAGCGGCGCGCCCTGCGAGCCCTGATCGCCAGCATCGACAAGCTGGAGCGCAACCCGGGCCTGGAGCTCGAGGCCTGTGTCGGGGCCCTGTGCGGCGCGGACGACCCGGCTGTCGCCCGCCGCGGCGCCCTCCTGGCGACGCGCGTGCCGGGCTTCGCCTGGGGCAGCAGCCTGAACCTGGTGGAGCTGACCGCCGCCGCCCGCGCCCACGGGGACGCGGGGGTGCGCGCCGGGGCCGCCCGCGCCCTGGTGCGCTTCGAGGCGCAGCCCGCCCTCGCGGCTGCCCGCGAGCTCTTCGACGGGGACGGCGAGCTGCGCGTACGCCTGGCGGCCCTGAGCACGCTCCTCGAGCTGCGTCCCGTGACCGCCGAGGAGACGCGCACCTTCCTGGTCGAGGCCCTCGGCAAGGCGAGCGATCCGAGCCTGCGGGAGGCCCTGGTGGTCGCCCTGGGCCACAAGGAGCTCGCCGAGCAGGGCGACGCCGTCCAGGCCCTGATCGACGCTCTGGGTGACGCCGACTGGGGCGTCGCCGCCTGCGCAGCGGTCTCCCTGGGCATGACCCGCAGCGAGCACGGGGTCGAGCCCCTGGCCCAGATGGCCCGTGAGCACGAGGACTGGCGCCTGCGCGGCGCCGCGGTGGTGGGCCTCTCCAAGTGCCTGCAACACCCGGCGGTCGAGGCCCTGATCGGGACCCTCGACGACGCGGAGCCCCTCGTCGTGCGCACGGCCCACTCGTACCTGATCTCCATCGCCCGCGGGGACGTCTTTCCGCCGCAGCCGGGGCCCTGGAGCTCGTGGTGGAGCGAGAACGGCACGAAGATCCGGCTCTTCGACCCCAGGGAGCAGCGCGAGCGCCGGCAGAAGTACGGCTACGGCGTCCCGCCCCAGGAGATCTACAAGGGTCTCGACGTGCTCGTCCTCGAGAGCCGCGGGGACCACATCCAGTACGTGCTGGACCAGCTCGGGATCGAGCACCGCATGACCTCCGCCAGCAAGGTCGGTGAGGACGGCGTCGACGCCGCCGGGGTCTTCGTCTCCAACTGCACCGGTGAGATGGAGGTCTCGGACCTCGAGCGCATCGCCTGGTTCGTCAAGGTCGGCGGCTACCTGTGCGGCTCCTGCTGGGCCCTGAGCGAGACGATCCACAAGGTCATGCCCGGCTACGTGCGCAAGCTCGAGACGCGCAACGAGATCGTCGACACCGTGCGCGCCACCGCCTGCGACCCCGAGAGCGTGTACCTGGAGGGGGTCTTCGGCGAGCACGTCGAGCCGATCTACCACCTGGAGGGAGCCCACGTGATCGAGGTGCTGCAGCCCGAGCGGGTCGAGATGCTGATCGACAGCGTCGAGTGCTCGGAGAAGTGGGGCGGCGGCAACCTGGCCTGCTGGTTCACGTGGGGACACGGCACGGTGCTCGACTCCGCCAACCACTTCGACCTGCAGGGCCTGGCCCAGGCCCCGAGCCTGAAAAAGCGCGAGCAGCGCATGGCCTACGCCGTGGACCACATGGGGGCCTCCCTCGAGGAGATCCGCAGCACCTACAAGGAGAAGTTCTGGGGCTCGAACCAGAAGGCCGCCGAGCGCATCCGCGACTACTCGGTCTTCCGGCTGGTGACGAACTTCGTGCGGCTGCGGCGCATCGAGGGGCGCTGAGGACGTGAGCGGAGCGGCGCAGGGGGCACGCATCCGCTTCGGGACCTCGAGCTGGTCCGCCAAGAGCTGGGTCGGGAGCTTCTACCCGGAGAAGGCCAAGCCGGCGGACTTCCTGGGCCTGTACTCGAAGTGCTTCGACACGGTCGAGGCGGACGTCACCTACTACCGGGTGCCGAGCCGCTCCATGGTCCAGGGCTGGAAGCGCAAGACGCCCCCGGGCTTCGTCCTGAGCGCCAAGGTCCCCCGCAGCGTGGTGCACGCCGGTGAGGGGCCGCGGCCGGACCCCGCGAGGCTGCTCTGCCCCGAGCACGTGCAGCGGGACATGGACGACTTCCTGGCCGTGATGGGGGAGCTGGGGCCCAGGTGCGGGCCCCTGGTGCTGCAGTTCCCCTACTTCAACAAGCAGGCCTTCGCCGGGCCCGAGCCCTTCCTCGAGCGCCTCGACGCCTTCCTCGGAGCCCTGCCGCGGGACTTCCGCTTCGCCGTCGAGGTGCGCAACAAGGCCTGGGTGAGGCCGGAGCTGCTCGACCTGCTGCGGGGCCACGGGGTGGCCTTCGTGCTGCTGGACCTCGTCTACATGCCCCACCCCGACGAGCTGCCGGGGGAGCTCGACCTCGCCACCGCCGACTTCTCCTACGCGCGCCTGATCGGCGACCGCAAGAAGCTCGACTCCCTGACCGACAGCTTCGACAAGGTGGTCGTGGACCAGTCCCCGCGCCTGGCCCGCTGGGCGGCCGTGCTGAACCAGCTCTCGGAGAGCGTGGACGAGGTCTTCACCTACGCCAACAACCACTACGCCGGACACGGCCCCGCCACCGCCGCGGAGCTGGAGGCCCTGGTGCGGGGCGAGGAGCCGCCCGCGCCGCCACGGGTCCCCGAGCCCGGAGAACTGCCCTTCTAGAAGGAGACCTTGCGCAGGAGCTCGACGAGCTCGGCGGCCTGGGCGGCCGGATCCTTGGTGTCGATCGCGTGCTCCACGTCACCGTCGGGGCTGATGACGAAGGTGTAGCGGGCGGACCACTTCGTGTCGTCGGCGGTGCAGGTGCCGTAG
>CAZQAT010000019.1:0-52360 GCA_964591315.1 uncultured Planctomycetaceae bacterium | reverse complement strand
CGAGGCAGCCCCGGCACACGGGAGCGGCGCGCCCGGGCGCGGGGGCTCGGAACTCCCTAGAATTCGAGCGTGACCGGGGGCGCGCGGCTCCCGGAGAGGAACCGGCGAGGCGCGGGGAGGAGCGGTGCGAGTGATGAGGAGACGTTGGACGATTGGACCGGCCCGGATCTTCCTGGTGGGGCTGGTGACATTGCTCTCGCTCGGTGTGGGCGCGGCCGGAGAGCTCCCCGATCCTGACGGGAGAGCGGCGGACATGCGGAAGCCGGTCCAGGTCTACCTCCTGCTCGGACAGTCCAACATGCTGGGCTTCGGCAAGGTCGAGGGAGGCGACGGCTCCCTGGAGCACGCGGTGAAGGAGAAGGACCTCTACCCGTACCTGGTCGACGACGCCGGGGCCTGGACCGAGCGGGCCGACGTGCGGAACGTGCGCGTCATGGGCAGCGGCGCGAGCGGCATGAAGCGCTTCAACAACGAGTGGCTGACCGTCACGGGCGGGAAGATCGGGGTCGAGGTCGCCATCGGGCACCACCTGGGCGAGGCCGTCGAGGCGCCCGTGCTGCTCCTCAAGAGCTGCATCGGGAACCGCGCTCTCGGCTGGGACCTCCTGCCGCCGGGCAGCGAGGGCTTCGAGTTCACCGACGAGGAGGGCGTCACCTGGGTGCACCCGGGCTACGGGGGCTCCCCCGAGCGCTGGAAGAAGGGAGAGGAGCCCGAGCGGACCGGCTGGTACGCCGGCGCCCAGTACGACGGCGACCTGATGCGGGCCAGGAAGGTGCTGGAGGAGCTCGACCGGCACTACCCCGGCGCCAAGGAGTACGAGGTGGCGGGCTTCTTCTGGTGGCAAGGAGATCGTGACAGCCGCAGCGCCGCCCTGTCGGCTCGCTACGAGACGAACCTCGTGCGGCTGATCACGCGGCTCCGCAAGGAGTTCGACGCTCCCGAGGCGAAGTTCGTCTGCGCCACCCTGGGCCAGACCGAGAAGGGGGCCAGCGGCAACGGCGGGAAGGTCCTCGAGGCCATGCTCGCCGTGGACGGCGAGGCCGGCAAGTACCCGGAGTTCGAGGGCAACGTCGCCACCGTCTACACCCACCCCCTGTCCAGGGGCGGCAGCTCCGGCGGCCACTACGGCGGCAACGCGGAGACCTACATGAACGTCGGCGAGGCGATGGGCAAGGCGATGGTCGGGCTGATCGACGGGGAATGATGGGGCAGCGCAGGAGGCCCTCTGGCGGGGGAGCAGCCGTGACTCGAGAGCCGGGAGACCAGCAGCCTTGAAGACCGCGCTGATCCTGACCCTCGTGGTCCTGGCCGTGGGCTACCTCGGCGTGCTCGTGAGCAAGCTGCGTGCGGACCGGGACGAGGCCTGGCTCCCCACGGCTCACCAGGCGCTGATCGGCTTCGTCACCAACTTCTTCGACACCCTCGGCATCGGGAACTTCGCGCCGACAACGGCCTGGTACCGGGCCGCGAAGGTGGTGCCGGACGAGCTGATCCCCGGGACGATGAACGTGGGGCACACCCTGCCGGTGATGCTGATGGGCTTCCTGTTCATCGAGATCGTCGAGGTGGAGACGGTCACGCTGGTGAGCATGATCGCCTCCGCCGTGGTGGGGGCCTGGCTCGGCGCGGGGGTCGTGGCGCGCCTGCCGCGGCGCCCGATCCAGCTCGGGATGGGCGGCGCCCTGCTGGTGGCGGCGTTGCTGATGACGGCCTTCCAGTTCGACCTCGAGCCCGCGGGGGACGAGGCCCTGGGGCTCGCGGGCGGACGGCTCGTGGTGGCCTGCGGGGTGATCGGGGTCCTCGGCGCGCTGATGACCATCGGCGTGGGGCTCTACGCCCCCTGCATGATCCTGGTCAGCCTGATGGGCATGAACCCGGTGGCCGCCTTCCCGATCATGATGGGGGCCTGTGCCTTCCTGATGCCCGTGGCGAGCACCCGCTTCGTGTGGAGCGGGAAGGTGCGCATGCGCGCCGCCCTCGGACTGACCCTGGGCGGGCTCCCGGCGGTCCTGATCGCGGCCCTGCTCGTGAAGTCGCTGCCTCTCCACGCGCTCAAGTGGCTGGTCATCGCGGTGGTGCTCGTGACGGCGGTCCAGATGCTGCGGAGCGCCCGGGCCCCCGCGGCCTGAGGCGCCGGCCCCCCGACAGCTCCGCGCGGTCGGTCCCGTCGTCGCCGGAAGAGGAATGGCGAGAGGGCTGCGACCCGGCGTAAGCTCCGCCCATGCGCAGCCCGCTCCTCACGCTCCTCTTCCTCCTGGTCGCCCGCGGTCTCGCCTTCGCCAGCGGCGAGGTGACCCGCGTCTTCGTCTTCGCCGGCCAGTCGAACATGGTGGGGGCCGACTCGCGCATCGAGCACATCGAGCGCTTCCCGCCCTTCGTGGGCCTGGACGAGCCCCAGAAGCGAGTGCGGTTCCGGTACGTGCTCGGCCGCGAGGAGAAGAGGCGCTCCGACGGCTGGATGGCGCTGCAGCCGGTCGAGGGCTACGTCGGCCCGGAGCTCAGCTTCGCGCGCGAGGTGACGAGCCGGAGCGAGGGCCCGATCGCGATCGTCAAGTGCGCGGCGGGGGGGACGCACCTGGGCGGCGACTGGAACCCGGACGAGCCCCAGGGCTTCGAGCTCTACCCGCTGCTGCTCGAGACGGTGCGCGCGGCCCTGGCCGACCTCGAGAAGCGGCGGGTCGAGTACCGCCTCGAGGGCCTGGTCTGGCACCAGGGCGAGAACGACATGTTCGTGGACGAGTACCGGGAGAACTACGGCGCCAACCTGCTGAACTTCCTGGGCCGGCTGCGCCGGGACCTGGAGGCCCCGGAGCTGCGGGTCTACGTCGGGGAGCTGTGCACCAAGACCATCTGGGGCATGGACCTGCGTCCGCGCATGGACGCCATCGCCCGGGGACAGAAGTGGGCCACGGCCCAGGACCCCCTGGCGCGCTACGTGCCGACCTCGCACGTGGGGGTCGAGATCGGCAACCCCGTGGGCCTGCACTACCACTACGGCACCCTGGGACAGCTCGAGCAGGGCGTGAACTACGCCGAGGCCTACCTGGCCGACGTGGGCGTTGTCCGCGAGCCCCGGCCGGCCCTCGAGGCCTGGCCCTGGCCGGAGGGCAGCGAGGTCGAGCTCTTCGTCCTCGCGGGCCACCGCAACATGGAGGGGGAGCGAGCCTTCGTGCAAGAGCTGAAGAAGGTCCGGGGCGGGAGGCGGCTGGCCAAGCCCAACGAGAAGATCCCCTTCCGCTACAGCCTCGGCGGTGGAGTCCAGAGCTCCGAGGGCTGGGAGCCCCTCGCGCCCGCGGGCCTCTACGACAGCTTCGGCCCCGAGCTGAGCTTCGGAGCGGCCCTCGACAAGGGGCTGAAGACCCCCTTCGCCCTGGCCAAGTTCACCCACAGCGGCTCGCAGATCATCGACTGGACCCCGGAGGGCAGCGAGACCCCCGACCGCAACCTCTACCCCGCCTTCCTGGCCTTCGTGCGGGAGTCCGTTGCGCAGCTCGAGGCGCGCGGGTACGTCGTGCGGCTGGGGGGCGTCGTCTACCACGTCGGGGAGAACGACATGTCCTTCCACCCCTACCGCAAGCAGGCCCCCGAGCGCCTGGCCGCCCTGGTGCGCAAGAGCCGCGAGGACCTGGGGCTGCCCGAGCTGCGCTGGTTCATCAGCCAGCAGAGCCCCACGGACCACGAGAGCGTCAACGGCCTCGACGTGATGGCGGAGGTGGCGGCCATGGCGGCCGAGGACGAGCACTGCGTGCACCTGCCGGTGCTCGACCTGCCGCCGCAGGAGGAGCGGCTGGTGATCGACACCGACGGGGTCGTGTGGCTCGGGCGCAAGTTGGCCGAGGAGGTGCTCGACCGCCGCTGAGCGCGGGGGCGCCCGCCGGTCAGCTCAGGTAGGTTCCCGTGGCTCTCCACAGGGCCTCGGTGCGGTCGATGCGCTCGCGGGCCTCGTCGTGGAGTTCTTCGGCCACGTGGGCCACCAGGAGCTCGGCGGCGGCCACGGCCGGGACCGAGCTGTCGAAGGGGCCCGTGGCGGGCACGCGCAGGGCGCACCAGTTCTCGGTCAGCGAGGCCAGGGGGGAGAGGGGGCCGTCGGTCACCGCCACGATGCGTACCCCGAGGCCGGCCAGGGTGCGGGCGGTCGTGATCGCGTGGCGTCGGTAGCGGGCGAAGTCGAAGACCGCCGCCGCGTCACCCGGGCCGGCGCCGGAGAGCTCGGCTCCGCTGGAGTGCTCCTCCACCAGGTGCACGCCGGAGCGCACCATCGAGAGTCCGCTGTAGAGGGCGTGGGCCCCCGCGCGCGAGGTCTCGCCGCTCAGGATCCAGACTCGCTGGGCCTCGATCAGGGGACGCGCGAGGGTCGCCACTCCCTCGCCGCCGAGGGCCTCGAAGACGCTCGCCAGGGACTCCTCCATGGTCGCGCGCGCCCGGGCGACCGAGCCCTCCGGGTGCCGGATACGCTCGGTCGGTCGGGAGAGCTGCTGGGAGAGTCCGCTCTGGATCTCGCGCTGGAGGGCGGCGTAGCCCTCGAAGCCCAGCTTGGCCGCGAAGCGCACGATCGAGGGCCGGCTGGTCCCGACCCGGTCCGCCAGGTCCGAGACCGTGCCGAAGGCCAGCAGGGTGGGCTCGCGCAGGACGGCCGTGGCGATCCTGCGTTCGGTGGGGGTCAGGCGCTCGCCAGCGGCGGCGATGAGGTTCGAGATGGACATCCTTGCGGTTCTCTGAACGCGACGTTACAGTAAATGTAACGATCTGTCCATTTCGTTACAGCTCCTTTCGGGGAGCTCTTGGCCCGCTCCCCCTCGGTCCCTCGGAGATCCATGGATCTCCCCGGACACCGAGACACCCGATCCAGCCCAGCGATGCCCCAGAAGTACGAGCCCAGCGAGCGCGAGCAGCGCTTCCTCGCCACCGTCGTCGACACCAAGTACGACCGCCAGAGCATCAACGGCCTCGCGCCCTTCCTCAACGAGAAGGCGCCCGCGGATGTGCTGAGCTTCTACTCGCGCGAGGAGCTGGAGGCCCTCGGCGCCCTCAAGGGCGGCGAGCGTGACGTGGAGTCGCGCATGCCCGTGAAGATCACGCGGCACTACTTCGAGCTGGCCAAGCAGAGCGCGCCCATCCGCACCATCGTCAAGGCCTCCCCGGCCGAGACCGAGAGCCTGCAGGGCTCCGAGGACCCGGGGCACCAGATGGACTACAGCCCCGTGGAGGGGCTGCTGCACAAGTACGAGATGGGGCTGATGTACGTGGTCTCGACCTGCTCGGCCCACTGCCGCTTCTGCTACCGGGAGGAGCTGATCGCGCGCAAGGAGGTGGAGCGCCTCGACGGCACGGTGGCCAAGAAGGGCATGGCCCAGGTCAACGAGATCGTCGAGTACGTCCGCGAGTTCAACGGCGCCGTCGAGGCCAACGGGGGGCTGCACCCGGAGTCCGGACGCGAGAAGCTGCGTGAGATCCTGCTCTCGGGCGGCGACCCGATGGTGCTCTCCAACTCGAAGATCGCCACCTGGCTGGCGGCCCTGGCCGAGTCCGGCATCGAGGCGGTCCGCATCGGGACCAAGGAGCTGGCCTTCTTCCCGAACCGCTTCGACCAGACATTCTTCGACATGCTCGACCGCTGGCACGAGACGTACCCCGACGTCGGCCTGCGCATGATGGTCCACTTCAACCACCCGGACGAGTTCCTGCTCAAGGACGAGAACGGCGACTACGTCTCGGACGAGCAGGGGATCCTCCAGTGGCACCCGGACACCAAGCGGGCGATGGACGGCCTGACCTCCCGGGGCTGGATCTCGATCGAGAACCAGGCGCCGATCATCAAGGGCGTCAACGCCGACCCGAACGCCCTGCGCATCATGCAGCGGGCCATGAAGCGCGTCGGCGCCAACAACCACTACTTCTTCGGCGGCCGCGACATCGTCGCCTACCGGGCCTTCAACGTGCCGATCGAGACCGCCTGGCAGATCCTCAACGAGTCCCAGAAGGGGCTCTCGGGCGTCGAGAACCACGCGCGCCTCTCGATCACCCACTACCTGGGCAAGACCGAGGTGGCGGCGGTCACCGACGAGCCCATCCCCGGCCTGAAGGGCAGCGAGAACGGCGTCGTGATCATGAAGCTGCTGCGCAACCCCGGGGACGCCTCGGAGCGCGGCAAGGTCTGCATCGTGGGCCGCAACCCCGACGCCGTCTGGTTCGACGACTACGAGGACCGGGTGCTCTTCGACGAGGCCGGCCTGTTCGGCTACACCCGCAGCTTGCAGGCGGCGCCGCAGGAGGAGACCGCGGAGCACGTCGGCTAGCCCCATGATCGACAAGCAGATCTCGAGCTGCGCCGAGGCCGTCGCCGACGTCTTCGACGGGGCTACGGTCATGATCGGCGGCTTCGGCGAGGCCGGCAGCCCGATCGAGCTGATCCACGCCCTGATCGATCAGGGGGCCAAGGACCTGACCGTGGTCAACAACAACACGGGCAGCGGCGAGGTCGGCCTGGCGGCCCTGATCAAGGCCGAGCGTGTGGCGAGGATGATCTGCTCCTACCCGCGCACGACGAACTCGACCGTCTTTCCCGTGCTCTACAAGGCGGGCAAGACCCAGCTCGAGCTCGTGCCCCAGGGCACCCTGGCCGAGCGCATCCGCGCGGGCGGCGCGGGCATCCCCGCCTTCTACACGCCCACCTCGGTGGGGACGATGCTGGCCGAGGGCAAGGAGCACCGCACCATCGACGGCCGCGAGTACGTGCTCGAGCGCGGCCTGACCGCGGACTTCGCCTTCATCAAGGGGCTCGTCGCCGACCGCCACGGGAACGTGGTCTACAACAAGACCGCCCGCAACTTCGCGCCCATCATGGCCACCGCCGGGCGTCGGACCGTGGTCCAGGCGGCCACCGTCGTCGATCCCGGCGAGCTCGACCCTGAGGCGATCATCACCCCCGGGATCTTCGTCCAGGGCGTCGTGCACGTCCCGAACCCCGCCCACGAGTCCGAGCTGGTCGCCCAAGGAGTGTCGTACCCGTGAGCGAGGAACGCATCGGCTGGAGCCGCGAGGAGATGGCGGCGCGCGTCGCCATCGACATCGCCGACGGCAGCTACGTCAACCTGGGCATCGGCATCCCCGAGCTCGTCGCCCGCTACGTGCCCGAGGGGCGCGAGTTCATCTACCACACCGAGAACGGCCTGCTCGGCATGGGACCCTCTCCGGAGGAGGGCGGTGGCGAGCCGGAGCTGATCAACGCCGGCAAGAAGCGCGTCACGGCCTTGCCGGGCGCGGCCTACTTCCACCACGCGGACAGCTTCGTGATGATCCGCGGCGGGCACCTGGACCTGTGCGTCCTCGGGGCCCTGCAGGTGGCCCAGAACGGCGACCTGGCCAACTGGTCCGTGGGTGGGCCCGACGCCATCCCCGCCGTGGGCGGCGCGATGGACCTGGTCGCCGGGGTGAAGGCCATCTACGTGGTCACCCAGCACGTCACGAAGAAGGGCGACCCGAAGCTGGTCGAGGCCTGCACCTTCCCCCTGACCGGCTGCGGCATCGTCGACCGCATCTACACTGACCTGGCCGTGATCGACGTGACCCCGGAGGGCTTCCGGCTCGTGGAGCTGGCGCCGGGGGTGGACGAGGAGTACGTCCGCGAGCGCACCGGGGCGCCGCTGCTCTCCATCGACCAGAGCCCGAAGGTCACCTCCTGATGGCCGGGATCGAGTCCACCTCGAAGAGCGCCGCCCTCTACGAGCGGGCCCGGCGCGTCCTGCCGGGGGGCGTCAGCCGCAACACGGTGCTGCGCTCCCCACACCCGATCTACGCCGACCACGCCCAGGGCTGCCGGGTGGTCGACGTCGAGGGCGTCTCGCGCATCGACTTCTCGAACAACATGGCGTCCCTGATCCACGGGCACGCCGATCCCGAGACCGTGCAGGCCGTCTCGGCGCAGCTGGCGCGGGGGAGCGCCTTCGCCCTCGCGACGGAGCTCGAGATCGAGTACGCGGAGACCCTCTGCGCCCGCTCCCCCTCCTTCGAGAAGCTGCGCTTCGTGAACTCGGGCACCGAGGCGGTGATGGGCATGATCAAGGCCTCGCGCGCCTTCACCGGCCGCCCGAAGATCGCCAAGGTCGAGGGGGCCTACCACGGCCTCTACGACTTCGCCGAGGTCAGCCAGACCTCGCGGCCCGAGAGCTGGGGGGACGCTGCCCGCCCGAGGAGCGTGCCCGTGGCCCACGGCACTCCCGCCACGGCCCTCGAGGGCGTGGTCGTCATCCCCTTCAACGATCCCGATCGGGCGCGCGAGATCCTGGACGAGCACAAGCACGAGCTGGCATGCGTGCTGCTCGATCCCATGCCGCACCGGGTCGGCCTGCGGCCCGCGGACGCGGACTTCGTGCGAGCCCTGCGCGAGTGGACGACGGCGAACGACGTGTTGTTCGTGTTCGACGAGGTGATCACCTTCCGCTCGGAGGTCGGCGGCGCCCAGTCCTGGTACGACGTGCGCCCGGACATGACCGCCATGGGCAAGGCCATCGGCGGCGGCTTCCCGGTGGGGGCCTTCGCCGGCCGAGCCGACGTGATGGACGTGATGGACCCCCTGGCGGACAAGCTCCTCTTCCCGCACTCGGGCACCTTCTCGGCCAACCCGGTCACGATGGTCGCCGGCCTGACCGCCATGCGCCGCTTCGACGAGGCCGCCGTCGCGCGCCTCAACGGCCTCCAGGCCCGGGCCGTGACCGGCATCCGCGAGGCGATCGAGCGCACGGGCGTGACCGCCTGCGTCACCGGCGGCGGCTCCCTCTTCCGGGTGCACTTCAAGGCCGACGAGCCCCGCAACTACCGCGAGGCCTTCCAGGGCCCCGACGAGCTGGCCCAGCTCAAGCTGATGCTCGACCACCTCTTCGACGGCGGCGCGATGATGATCAACACCTGCGCCGGCGCCCTCTCCACGGCCATGGGGGAGGCGGAGATCGACGAGCTGGTCGGCTTGATGGAGAGCGGGTTCGAGAAGCTGCGCGGGGCCTGAGGCGCGACCGCGCCCCAGCTCTCCCGGCAGGAAGAGGTCCTCCGGGGCCTGCTTGCCGGTGGGGGCGGCGGCGGCTGGCGCCGTCAGCCGGTGTTGCGCAGGCCGCGGGCGATCCCGCGCACGGTCTGGACCAGCACGCGCTCCAGCTCCTCGTCCGCGCGACCCCCCGCGCGCCAGCGCCCGAGCAGGTCGACCTGCACGAAGCTCATCGGGTCGACGTAGGGATTGCGCAGGCGGATCGTGCGCTGCAGGGTCGGGTCGCGCTCGAGCAGCTCCTGCGCCTGGTTCAGCTCGAGGATCCCGGCCACGGCGCGCTCGTGCTCGGCGCGCAGCACCGGGAACAGGCGCTCGCCCGCGTCGCCGGCGAGCTGGGCGTAGCGGGCCGCGATGTCCATGTCGCTCTTGGCCAGCACCATCTCCACGTCCGAGACCAGCATGGCGAGGAAGGGCCAGTCCCGCAGCTCCTCGCGCAGCACCTCGAGCCCGTGCACCTCCACCGCGGTCGCCAGCCCGCTGCCCAGCCCGAACCAACCGGGCAGCACCGCCCGGCACTGGGTCCAGGCGAAGACCCAGGGGATCGCCCGCAGGTCCTCGACCCCGCGCATGCTGCGGCGCCGGGACGGCCGGGAGCCGATCTCGAGGCGCTCGATGACGTCGATCGGGGTCATGCCCTGGAAGAGCGCCGTGAAGTCCGGGTCCTCGTGGACCAAGGCGCGGTAGGCGGCGCGGCTCGCGTCGCTCAGGGTCCGGCCGACGGCCAGCTGGCGCTCCGTGGCGGGGGAGGCGGGGTCGCCGCCCGCGCTGCGCTCGAGCAAGGCGCCCAGGCTCAGCTCCAGGGTGCGCGTGGCGATCCCGCGCAGCCCGAACTTGTCGCCGATGATCTCCCCCTGCTCCGTGGCGCGCGCGACCCCGGCCAGGGCGCCGCGCGGAGCCGCCATGATCCCGTCCCGCGGCTTGGAGCCGCCGCGGCTGATGGAGCCGCCCCGGCCGTGGAAGAGCACGAGCTCCAGCCCGAGCTCCGCAGCCGCCGCGACCAGGCGCTCCTGGGCATCGAAGAGGGCGAAGCGCGAGGCCGCGATCCCGCCGTCCTTGTTGCTGTCGGAGTAGCCGAGCATCACCACCTGACGGCGCCCGCGCGCCTCCAGGTGCTCGGCGTAGGCCGCGTCCGCGCACAGGGCTCGCAGGACCTCCGGCCCGGCCTCGAGGTCGTCGACGGTCTCGAACAGGGGCGCGATGTCCAGGGGCACGCGACCGTCCTCCTCGACGCAGCCTCCCGCGCGCGCCAGCAGCAGCACGGCCAGGGCGTCGTCCGGTCCCTGGGCCATCGAGATGATGTAGGGCCCGAGGGCCCGGGCGCCGTAGCGGAGGCGGGCCTCGGCCAGGGACCGGAAGACGTCCAGGGTGCGGGTCGCCTCCGGGTCGTCGGGCTCCGCGCCCGTCGCCCCCTCGTCCGCGAGGGCCCGCGCGATGCGCTCCGCCCGCTCCCCGGGAGGGCGGGCGGGGAAGTCCGTGTCCTCGAGCAGCGTCCCCACCACGCTCCGGTGCACCTGGGCGTCCTGGCGCACGTCGAGGGCCGCCAGGTGGAAGCCGAAGACGTCGATGCGCCACAGCAGGCGCCGCACGAGGGCCAGCCCGGCCTTCGAGCCGGCGTTTGCCGCCAGGCTGCGAGCGATCAGCTCCACGTCGGCGCGGAACTCCTCCGGCAGGCCGTAGCCGCCTGCGGTTCCGCTGCCCTTGCGCTCCAGGCGGGTCGTCATGAGCCACAGCAGCTGCCGATAGGGCATCTCCGCGTAGCTACCGGGGATCGCGGCGTGGGCGTCGGGGAACTCCCGGGCGTACTCGCGCAGGCGGTCGAGGAGCGCGGGCTCGAAGGCGACGCGGCTGGTGGACTGGGAGAGGTGCTCGTGCAGGCCGCGCAGCTCGTCGCCGTAGCGCCGCAGGGCCAGCTCCAGGTGCCGCGCGAGGGTGGCGCGCATGGTCTCCGCACCGACGTTGGGGTTGCCGTCCATGTCGCCGCCGACCCAGGAGGCAAAGCGCAGCACGGGGCGCTCCACCCGCACCGGTGTTCCGTAGGCCTGCTCGAGGGCGCGCTCGAGCTCCTCGTGGACGGCGGGGACGATCCGGAACAGGACGTCGGCCAGGAAGAACAGCACGTGCTCGACCTCCTCCGCGACCGTCGGGCGGCCGGGGCGCTGCTCCTCGGTCTGCCAGGCGGAGGCGATCTCGAGGGTCACGGCTCGGTCGATCTTCGCCAGCGCCACCGGGTCGAGCTGGCCCTCCTGGAAGCGGGCCACGAGGGCGCGGGCCAGGCGCTGGTCCTTCTTGAGCAGGGTGCGCCGCACGGACTCGGTCGGGTGGGCGGTGAAGACGGGCTCGACGACGATCGTGTCGAGGGCCTGCCGCACCTGCTCGAGGGAGGTGCCGCGCCTCGCCAGCTCCCGGGCCGTGGCCAGCAGGCTCCCGGGCTGAGGGCCGTCACCGCGCAGGTAGTCGATGCGCCGGCGCAGGCGGTGCACCTGCTCGGCCATGTTGACCACCCCGAAGTAGGCGCTGAAGCCGCGCACGACCTCCAGCGCTCGGTCCGGGGGCAGGGCACGCAGGATTCCCTCCAGCTCGCCGCCGGCCGAGGCGTCTCCCTTGCGCCTGCGCCGCGAGGCGAGCCGCGCCGCCTCGACGGTCTCGTAGACGCCCGCGGGAGCCAGCTCGCGCAGGAGGCGGCCGAGGAGGGCGCCCAGGCGGCCGACGTCCCGGCGCAGGGGACGGTCCTTGGAGGGGAAGTGAACAGCCTGGCCCATGGGGCTCATCTTGCGTGTGCGGACCGGGTCTGCAAGGAGCCGCTTGGTGGATCGGCGCGGTGGCATGGGGCGAGGGGGGATCCTCCCGACCGTGGAGAGCGTATCCTGGCGCCATGTGGGGCATCACCCTCCTCGTCCTGGCGCCGTTCCAGGACCCCGCCCTGGAGGCGGCTTGCAAGGAGAACACGGTCCCAAACGCTCGTCCGTACTCTCAAAGCAGCCTGAGATATCCGCGCCACGGAAGACCCTCGATCCCCCAACAGAGTGTAGATACTCTGCTCGGTATGATCCCAATATGTCCGTTCTGTGAGGTAGGAGAGTCCAAGGCAATCTTGCGTACTGCCGCAGCCTTCGCCATAGCTGACGGTTTCCCGGTGACGCCGGGGCACACGCTTGTCATTCCAAACCGTCACATCGCCACCTACTGGGAGGCGACTGAGACCGAGAAAACGGAACTCTGGGGCTTGGTCGAGCGAGCCAGGGAGATGTTGCTTGAAACGCTCCACCCAGACGGCTTCAACGTCGGGTTCAACTCGGGCCAGGCCGCCGGGCAGACGGTCGATCACGTGCACGTGCACGTCATCCCGCGCTACGACGGGGACATGGAGGACCCGAGTGGCGGTGTTCGCGGAGTGATTCCAAGCCAGATGCGGTACAAGGAGTGACAGCTCAACCTGCTGATGCCACGATTCGGTTCATAGAGCGCTTCCTGGGCTTGCTGGATCAGGGACGGTATGTGGCCACATACAAGTATGCCGTTCTCCTCGGGCTCATCGATCTCGCGCTGGAACGCACGCTTCACGATGGCACTCCCCCCTCGACGGTGACCACCCGACTGCTGGCAGACAAGATCATCGAGTTGTACTGGAGACAATGTTCTCCCTTCGAGGGCAATGCAGTCCTGATGCAATCTACTGGAAGGCAGGCCAAGATCCTGCGCTTGATCGTGGAGTTCAGGAACGAGCTGTCCGACGCAGGTGGGAGTGCCTATTCCGCACGCCAAGAAGCTCCTACGGAGTTCGCCCAACTCACGCGGGATGTGGAGTGGACGCTCGTGCAAATGCCTCTGCCGCGCGCCCAGCGAGTCGGTGAGGAGCCGCTGGAGTTCATCTACGCCATCGCCTGGTCGGAGGAGATCACGAGAGGGGCGTTCCTGGACGACACTCTGTTTCAGAACACGATCCATTTCCAACCTGGTGCGGCAGAGAACCTGGTGCGGCTTGCAAGCGTGCTGCGTCCCCTCATCCAACGCCATTGGAGCGACCGCGTCGCAGCAATGAACCCTGCGTTGATTCCCTCGACGGACCTGGACCAGTTCCTTTTCGGCGCAACCCGCCAGGACCTCACGGGGCTCGCGCCTCCACTTCGAGACGTCCAACACGGGGATTGCTTCTACTGTAGGAAGCCCCTGGGCCATGAGGCGCACCTGGATCACTTCATCCCCTGGAGCCGTTACGCAAACGATGGGCTCCACAATCTGGTTCTGGCACACCCGACTTGCAACGCGAGCAAGCGAGCCTTCCTCGCCGCAACCGAGCATGTCGAGAACTGGGCGACACGCACGGTGGATCACCAATCAGAACTGGAGGAGATATCCCGTGCATCGGGCAGACCAGCAAACCTTGCCTCCACGATCGGAGTGGTTCGAGGAACGTACCTGAACTTGCCGACAGACGTGAAGCTCTGGCTAAGTGGAATCGAGTTCGTGTCGGGTGAAGCCGACCGCCTGCAGGGTGCAATGGCCCTCCTCAACAACGCTACATGATGAGGATAGGCGCTCCAAGCTGCCTTTTCCTCCCCCCCCCCTCAGACGCCTCATCCCCAGCGAGCGGGCCTCTCGCCGCTTCTTCTCTCCCCTCCTGAGTGCCTGCGGCCCAGGACCCCGGGCATCTTGCGCCGACGATCCCGCCAAGTTTGAGGTGAGCCTGGACGAACACTCGACCTTTCGTGAGAGCCTACACGTCGGGGGGGGCGATTCCATGCGGCGGGAGTTGGACAGAATCCCGCGAGGAAGGAGCGCTTGGTGTACCGCCATCCGCCAGTACGAGAGCGCCTACCGCATGCAGGCCGCGGTCCCCGAGGCCTGTGACCTCTCCGGAGAGAGCGAGGCAACCCGACGCCTCTACGGCCGCGACGAGAAGGAGTCCACCCAGGCGGCCTACGCCCGCCAGTGTCTCCTGGCCCGGCGCCTCGTCGAGCGCGGCGTGCGCTTCGTGGAGCTCTCCTGCATCACCCGCAACATCGGCGCCGGCGGTGCGCCCAACCCCTGGGACCAGCACTCCGAGCTGGAGCGCGGCCACCGGGCCATGGCGCAGCAGGTGGACCAACCGATCGCGGGCCTGCTGCGCGACCTGCGCTCACGAGGACTCCTGGAGGAGACGCTCGTCGTCTGGGCGGGCGAGTTCGGCCGCACGCCCTTCTCCCAGGGCGCCAACGGCCGCGACGTGCGGCTGACGGACGTGCACGGGGAGGTCCTGACCGCGGTGCTGGACTGAGGGCGCCCCCCGCTCGGCGCCCGCCTCAGGCCAGGGCCCGCTCGATCACCGCCAGGGTCTTCTCGCGCCCCTCGCGGGTCACCTCGAGGGGGTCGCGCTCCCAGTAGCTCCGGTTGTAGAGCTCGAGGGAGACGCAGCGCTCGAAGCCGATGTCCCTCAGGTCCCGCAGGCACTGCTCGAGGGGCAGGATCCCGTCGCCGGGGAAGACCCGGTCGGGGTCCTTCAGCTCCTCCCGCGCAGGGGCGGCGGGGGCGTCGTTGAACTGGAAGATGGCGATGGCGTCCCCGTTCAGCTGGCGCAGGCCCTCGAAGCCCGAGCCGCCGATGTGCATGTGGAAGACGTCGGGGATGACGCGCGCCTTCGGGTGCCGGGCCTGGATCGCGATGTCGACCGCCTGGGAGAGGCGCGCGCAGCCCGCGAGGAACTGGACGAAGACGAGGCCGGGCACCACGTCGTAGTCCTCGATCCCGATCTCGAGCAGCTCCCGGTAGCGCTCCGCGACCCACATCCGGTCGAAGTCCGCCTGGGGCCGCGCCGGGCCGGGGATGACCTGGGCCTGCCTGGAGCCGACGGCGGCGATCATGCGCAGGCGCTCGCGGGTGTGGGGGAGCTGGGCCTCCCAGGCCTCGCGGGTGGCGGGGATCGCGTCCCACAGGCCGATCACGCTCGGCACGAAGAGCCCCGCGTCCGCGATGCGTTTGCCCAGGTCCTCGAGGTCTCCGCCCTCGCGCTCGAAGTCCCGCAGCTCCCCGTCCCAGGGCTCGATGGCGTCGAAGCCCGCGGCGGCGGCCACCTCGATCTTCTTCAGGAGCGGCTGGGGCCGGATGGTGGCCGTGTCGAGGCACAGGGGCCAGGGGCTCCTGCCGCCCTGGTAGGCGGGGCGCTTGGGCGTGGCGGCGCAGGCGAGGACCGCCCCCGCGGCGCCGGCGGAGAGCAGCCGGCGCCGGTCGATGGAGACGGTCACTGTCCGTCCCTCTGGCGCAGGGAGGCGGCGTAGGCCTCCACCTCGCGCCAGACGCGCAGGGTGTTGCCGGACCACATCAGGCCGATCTCCTCCTCGCTGTAGCCCCGCCGCACGAGCTCGAGGGTCACGTTGAAGGTCTCGCTGGCGTCGTCCCAGCCCTCCACGCCGCCGCCGCCGTCGAAGTCCGAGGAGATGGCCACGTGCTCGATGCCGATCCGCTCGACGGCGTAGTCGATGTGGTCCACGAAGTCCGCGACGTTCGAGCGCGGGCGCACGGCGTCGAAGGCGCGCACGGCGGCGCGCAGGGCCTCGCGCTGCTCCTTGGTCCCGCCGGCGCCCCGCAGAGGCATGCCGAGCTCCTCGCGGACCTTGCGGATGAACTGGATGCGGTCCCCGTCGTCCTTGACGTAGCTGGCGAAGGCCACGCACTGCAGCACGCCGCCGTTCTTCTTGAGGGCGAAGAGCTCCCGGTCGCTCAGGTTGCGCCCGTGCAGGCGCACCCCGTCGACCCCCGAGTGGGAGGCCATCACCGGGGCCTTCGAGAGGGCGATGGTCTGCATCGTCGTCTCCTCGCCCGCGTGGGAGATGTCGACCATGATGCCCACGCGGTTCATCTCCTCGATGGCGCGCCGGCCGAGCTCGGTCAGGCCGCCGTGGATCGGCTCCTCGGGAGTGTTGGAGTCCCCGAGCTGGCTGTGGCGGTTGTGGGTGATCGACATGTAGCGTGCGCCCCGGCGGTGGAACTCCTCGATGGCGGAGAGGTCCTCGCCCATGGCGTAGCCGTTCTCGATGCCGATGGCGCAGACCAGCTTGCCGGCGGCCGCGATGCGCTCCACGTCGGCGGGGGTGCGCGCCAGCTCGATGTGCTCGGGGTAGCGTTCGAGCATGCGCTCGATGGTCTCGAACTTGGTCTCCGCCGTGGCCCGGGCGTCGGCGAAGCCCTGCTCGGTCAGGGGGCCCTGGCCGACGTAGACGATGTAGAAGGCCACGTCGAGGGCGCCGGCGCGCATCTTGGGGAAGTCGACCTGGTTCGTGCCCCAGACCGTCGGGTCCTGGGCGAGCACCGCCATGCGCCGGGCCGCGGGCTCCTCGGGGTAGTCCGGGGAGGCCAGGGTGACGTTGATGTCCTTGTGGGTGTCGAGGGTCAGCACCCGGTGGTGGATGCCGCGCGCGCGCTCGCGCAGCTCGGACTCGGGGTCGTCGTCGAGGACCTGGAAGGCGCCGAGGGTGCGCCCGAGCTCGTCCGAGGCGTCGAGGCGCCAGGTGACCTTGTTCTCGGAGGGGTCGAGCTCCACCAGGAGGGCGCCGTCGGCGCCGCCCGGGTCGTTGCCGAGGACGTGGCGGCCGTTCGCGAGCGGCTGCACCCCCGTGACGCGCGCCAGGGAGAGCTCCGGTAGCTCGGCCGGTCCTGCGGACCACAGCAGCTCACCCTCCTGGCCGACCTCGACCAGGGCGCGGCCGGTGCCGGTCGTGATCAGGGTGTTGCCGCCCGGGAGCCGCAGGGCGGCGAAGCACTTCTCGCCGAAGTTCGCGGCCGCCAGGCGTCCGCCGGAGCCCGCCGCCAGGGAGCCGAGCTCGAGCCCCCAGCGCTGGGCGCCGCTCTCGGCGTCGTACTCGCGCACGACGCCCTCGGCGGCGTGGCAGACGAGCAGGCCGCCCGTCCCGGTGGTCCGCACCCAGCGCGTGTCGAGGTCGGGGATGGAGCGCTCGAGCTCCAGGGCCAGCTGCCGCTGGACGCGCCCCTGACGGTCGACCAGCACCAGCCGACCGCGTCCGCTCTCGGCGATCCAGACGTCGCCGCTCGGCAGCGGCTCGAATCCGTGCACCTGCACGGGACCCTCGCCCTGGGCGGCCGCGTCGTAGCTCCAGACCACGCTGCGGGTCTCGCGCTCGATCTCGACCACCTCGCTCGGAGCGCGCAGCACCATCAGGTTGCCGTTGGGCCGCACGTGCAGCTCGTGGGTCGCGCCCCAGGGCATCTCCCACTCGACCTCTCCGTCGCGATCGAGGACGAGCAGGCGCCCGCCGCTCTGCAGGGCGACCCGGTGCTGGGCGAGCCCGGTGGAGGCGATGAGGACGAGGGCGGCGGCGAGGCGAGTCGGTCGCATGGCGTTGGGGGAGGAGCGGGGCGGAATCGAAGACCCTAGCCGCCGCGCCCTTCTCCGCACAAGCGGGGCGCCTCTTGCTGCTCCCCGATCGAGGCTCAAGGGCGCAACAGGCGAGCTCGCGCGCACACCGCGGGATGTTCCTCGATCGAGGATCCCCGCCGGCGACGTGCTGGCAGGAGTCCTCCAGCCTGTCCGTCCGGCCACGCTCGCTGCGGCGGAGGTGCTCCGGCGCGCCCAGGGCTCGGAGCAGGTCCAGGGGCGCACCTGCTCGCGGCCGGGCGGGTGAGCTCCTCGTCGAGTCGGTCTGGGAAGCCCTGTGCGAGGCTTCAGAAGCCCTGCCCAGATAAAAAATCGAACAAGTTCAAAAAAAGGGCCCGGGGTGTATTGCCAGCCTGCTGGTGGTCGATAAATTGAACGTGTTCACTTTTTGATCCTCACCTGGATTCCCAACCCGGAGGCCTCACATGGACCCCACCGTCATCACCTATCTCCTCTACCTCCTGATCAGCGTGGCCCTGACCGCCTGGGTGGCCCGCACCCTGTTCCGCAACGGCCGCGTCTTCCTGGTCGACGTCTTCCGCGGCAACGCCGAGCTGGCGGACTCGATCAACCACCTGCTCCTGGTGGGCTTCTGCCTGGTCAACCTGGGCTACGTGGTCCTGGCCCTGAAGCTCGGCGAGGCGGTGGTGGACACCCGCACCTCGATCGAGGCCCTCTCCTGGAAGGTGGGGCTGGTGCTCGTGGTGCTCGGAGCCATGCACTTCACGAACCTGTTCGTGTTCAGCCGCATCCGGCGCCGGGCGACCCTGCACCGGGTGCCGCCCCCCGTGGACCCGGACGACGAGCTGCCGCCCCTGGTGCGGCGGACGGGGGGGTCATGCGCCAGCTGAGCATCCTCTACGACGGAGACTGCTCCCTCTGTCGCCGGGTGAAGGGTTGGTTGGAGCGCCAGCGGAGCTACGTGCCCCTGGAGCTGATGGCCCTCGACGGCGCGACGGCCCGGGCGCGATACCCGGAGCTCGATCCCGAGGACTGCCGCAAGGAGCTGACCGTGGTGGCCGACGAGCGCTGGGTCTACCGTGGGCACAAGGCCTGGTTGATGTGTCTGTGGGCCCTCGAGGGCTTCCGTCCCTGGGCCCTGCGGCTCGGGGCGCCGGGGCTCGAGCACGTGGCGCGCCGCGCCATCGAGATCATCTCCTACAAGCGCTACCCTCTGTCCAACATCCTGCGCGAGACACCGCCGCCCGCGCGCGAGGGTGCCTGCCCTTGAAGCCCGCCCCCGAGACGACCCCCACCCGCCGTGGCCGCACCCCGAAGGGGGAGCGCACGCGGGCCGCGATCCTCTCCGCCGCCCTGGACCTCTTCCTCGAGCGTGGCTACGAGGGGACCACCATGCGCGACGTGGCCGGCCAGGCGGGGGTCTCCCTGGGCAACACCTACTACTACTTCGACTCGAAGGAGACCCTGATCCAGGGCTTCTACGAGCGCACCCACCTGGAGCACCAGGCCGCCTGCGAGGAGCTACTGGCGGAGGAGAAGGACCTGCGCAGGCGCCTGCGCGGGGTGCTGCTGGCCAAGATCGAGACCGCCGAGCCCTACCACCGCTTCTCCGGCCTCCTGTTCCAGCGGGCCGCGGACCCCAAGAGCCCCCTCAACCCCTTCAGCGCCGAGTCCGAGCCCGTGCGGGCCGAGGCCACGGAGCTCATGGAGCGCGTGCTGGAGGGCTCGAAGGGCAAGGTCCCCGCGGATCTGCAGGACGAGCTCCCGCGCCTGCTCTGGCTCTACGAGATGGCGGTGATCCTGTTCTGGATCCACGACGAGTCCGCGGGCCGCGCGCGCACGCGACGCCTGATCGACCGCACGTCGGAGCTCGTCGGCCGGCTGGTGGGCATCGCGGGCCTGCCCCTGATGGGGCCGGTGCGCAAGCTGACCCTCAAGCTCCTGCGGGACATCGACGCCGGGGTGGTCGAGCCCGCTCCCTAGGGGACTTCAGTTCCCGAAGGCCGGCGCCTGGGCGTCCCCGTTGGCGGCGATGTAGGCGAGGAGGTCGAGCACCTCCTCGCGGGTCAGGGTGACCAGCAGCCCGGTCGGCATGGGAGAGACGTCCAGGGGCTCGAGCTCGACGATCCGGTCGCGCGCGACGCGGACCGTGTTCTCCGGCTCCTGCAGGTTCTCCGCCAGGACCAGGTGCGTCCCCGTACGCTCCACGATCAGACCGTTGTAGACGCTCTCGTCGTCCAGCTCCACGTAGTGCAGCCGGTGCGCGTCCTTGATGACGGCCGAGGGCTCGAGGATCTGGCGCAGGAGCTCCGAGCCGGGGTACTCGGCGCCGGCCTTCGACAGGTCCGCGCCCACGTGGCCGCCCTCGCCCTGGATGTTGTGGCAGGTGGCGCAGGTGGCCACCTCGAACATCTCGCGCCCGCGCTCGAAGTCGCGGCCGCGCAGGGGGCCCTGCAGGTCTTCGGCGAAGTGCTCCATGGTCCAGAACTCGACGAAGCGGCGGCTGGTGGTGGCGGCGCCGCCCAAGAGCTCCTCGGGGGAGTAGAAGCCCTGCTTGCCCTGGGTCGCGACGCGCACCTGCTCGATGCGCTCGGGGGTGACCGGGTCCGCGCGGTTGCCGAAGGCGTTGCGCACGTAGGTCAGGACGTCCGCCAGCTCCTCGTTGGACAGCATGTCGCCGAAGGGCGTCATGGGCACCAGGCCGGGGTAGTGCTTGCCGTCGAGCTCCATGGGCCCGAGCAGGCCGTTGAGGGTCAGCTTGATCAGCCGCTCCTCGTCGCCGGTGACCCAGGAGGTGCCCGCCAGGGGCGGGAAGCCCGAGGCGAACAGGCCCTTGCCGTCCGGCTGGTGACAGGTGGCGCAGTGGCCGTCGCGGGCGTAGACCTCGGCCCCGCGCAGGTACTGCTCGCGGGCGCTGCCCGCAAGGTGCTCCGGCACGTCGATCACGACCTCCTCGACGATCGACTGGCCCTCCAGGTGGGCCCTGGCCGTGCGGAAGGGGGCCTTCAGCCAGGGCTCGCCGAGGATCCCGCGGCCCGTCTCCAGCTTCACCTCGAGGGTGACCAGGCTCTCGTCGCCGGCGAAGAACTCCGTGCGGGCGCCGTCGAAGCGGGCCTCGAAGCCCGAGCGGGTCCAGAGCTGCACCGCGTCGATGGGCACGGCCGGGTCGAAGCGCACCTCGACCCAGGGGTCCTGCTCCATGGCGGTGTGGGAGAAGTTGCCCTTGTCCCCGTCCACCAGGTTGGCGATCGGGTACTCGCCGCCGTTGTACTCCGAGGACTGCTCGAGCTCGGCCTCGGCCGTCACGTCGGCGCCGCTGGAGGTGACCACCATCTCCGCCAGGTTGACCGTGCGGCCGTCGCCGGGCAGCGTCATGCGGAAGGCGCTGACCCTGGCCTCGGCGAGCCGCGGGTGGCTGAAGCGCACCTTGCGGCCGCCCTCCTCGACCAGCACGTCCTCGCTCTTCGGGGTCGGCTCGGGGTCGGCGTGCACGGCCTCGGCCTCGGCCAGGACCGCCAGGCCCTCCTCGCGCTCGAGCCAGGAGCCCGCGGCGATGGCCTCGAGCTGGACGCGGCCGTGGGGATCGCCGGCGGCGCGTTCCAGGAGCTCCGCCTGGTTCTCCAGCCGGTGGCCGTTGTAGCGCACGACGCGCACGGCGGCAGCCCGGGCGCGGTGGTCCTCACTCGCGAGCAGGCGTCGCAGGAGCTCCTCGTCGACGCGGTCCAGGCCCCAGGTCACCCACAGGGCCTCCAGCAGCTGGTGCTCGAGACCCGGGTCGGCGGGGTCGAGGCTCGCCACCCAGCGCCCGAGCTCCGCCAGCACCTCGTCCGCGTCCCGCCCGCGCAGCTCGCGCCGCGAGCGGTAGCGCGTGCGGTACTCCGGCAGCTTCAGGTTGTCGAGCAGGGTCGCGATCGGCGCACCGTGCACCTCGGCCGGCTCCACCAGGGGCCGGCTGGGGTAGGTGATGCGGTAGATGCGCCCGTGGTCGTGGTCCCGGTGGGGGTCCCGGGCATTGTGCTGCATGTGGCCGATCAGCGGGTTGTGCCAGTCGACGATGTAGAGCGAGCCGTCCGGCGCGAACTCGAGGTCCACGGGGCGGTAGTTGCCGTCGCTCGACCTGGTCAGGTCCTGGCGCCACCTCGTGTCGTAGCCCGTGCCGTCCTCCACCACCCGGTGCTGCTTGGTGCCCAGGAAGCCGATCGAGTTGCAGAGCAGCATGTCCCCCTGCTGGTCGTCGGGAAAGTGGCGGCTCGAGACGAACTCGATGCCCGAGGTGGGCCGCACCCGGTGGTCGGGCTCGATCAGGTTCTTGCTGCCCGGGGTCGCCACGCCGTAGCGCGGGCGGATCGAGCCCGGCAGCATCCACTCGGTGGTGGGGCCCGAGGTGTGCAGGAAGAAGTGCTGGCCCCACTCGTCGAAGGCGATGCCCCAGGGGTTCGGGATCGAGAGCTGGGCGTGGCGCTCCAGGTGGCGGCGCTGGGGGGCGAAGCGGAAGAAGCCGCCGTTCGTGCCGCGCACGGTGCCGTGGGCGGTCTCCACATTGGTGCGCAGGAAGACGCCCTCGCACATGTAGATCGCTCCCGACGGATCGGCGCAGTAGGCGCTGATGGCGTGGTGGGTGTCGTGGTCGTCGAAGCCGCTGAAGACGATCTCCCTGGAGTCGGCGCGGTCGTCCCCGTCCCGGTCGCGCAGGAGCACCAGGTGGATGCCCTGGGACAGGTACACGCCCTCCGGCGCGAACTCGAAGCCCATGGGCAGGTGCAGGCCGTCCGCCCACACGGTCTGCTTGTCGGCCTTGCCGTCCCCGTCGGTGTCCTCGAGGATCAGGAGCTTGTCGTCCGGCCGCGGGTCGCCCGGGCGCCAGTGGGGGTAGCTCGGCATGGTGGCCACCCACAGGCGGCCCCGGTTGTCGAAGGAGAGCTGCACCGGGTTCGCCAGGTCGGGGAACTCCTCCTCGGTGGCCCACTGCTCGATGTGGAAGCCCTCCGGCACGGCGATGGTCTTCAGGGCCTCCTCGCCCGTCAGGAACACGAGCTCGCCGTTCTTGTTGCTCGGCTTGTAGTTGGTCTCCACCGCCGGTAGCTCCGAGGTGGCCGCGTCGAGGGCCGCCAGGTCGAGCTCCTCGCCCCGCGTCGCGGCCCAGATGGCCCGGTCGCGGATGGCGGTCATCTCGCGGATCTTGTCGATCTCGAAGGGGTAGTTGGCCGGGCCGAAGGGGTCGTGCCGGCGGCCGAAGACGTGCACCCCGTTGGGGATCTTGAAGTCGTTGATCCAGAGCCAGTTCTTGTCCTCCACGGCGGCGCGCACCTGGCCGGCGTGCTGGGCCGCGCGCTCCGGCGTGGCGCCGAAGACGCTGTCGAGCAGGAAGGCCGAGAAGAGCCGGTAGCCGTGGTCGTTGAGCAGTGCTCCGTCGGTGGTCAGCGGCCTGCGCGAGCTCGCCTGCCACTCGAGGGAGGCGTTGAAGGCGTTCACGAAGGGCACCCCGTGCTCGGAGGCGACCGCCTCCATGGCCGAGGTGTAGGCCGCCAGGTTGGCGTTCTCGCGCGCTCCGTCGGAGACGCTCATGAGCCCGGTGCGGTCCTCGAAGGCCGTCGGGGACACCAGCACCAGCCGCGGCGGCGCGTCGGCCCCGTAGGTCTGGGCCAGGGTGTGCACCACGAAGGCGTCGAGCTCGGCCCGGAAGTTCTGCAGGCCCGCCAGGCCCTGGAAGGACTCGCTGAAGCCGAAGAAGGCGATCAGGACGTCCGGCCGCAGGCGCCCGAGCCAGGCCTCGTCGGTCTCGAAGAAGCCGACGCCGTTGGCGGTGTTGTCGTCGGAGTAGGGCCCGTGGAAGGCCTCGGCCCCGGGGAAGCCCAGCTGGTCTCCGCGGCCGGAGTGGGGGCGGAAGCTCGGCGTGTTGCCCTCGTCGCAGATGTTGCGCACGAAGAGCCTCTTGTCGGGGTGGCGCAGGTGCAGGCCGGTCTCGAAGTGACCGAAGTGCAGCATGCGCGAGCCCAGGCCGCCGCCCAAGAGGACCACGCGGTAGTCTTCCTCGAGCCGGATCGGCGCGTCGGCGACCGGCGGGGGGACGGGGAGGGCGAGCAGGAGGGCCGGGAGGATCGACGTCAGCATGGGGAGGAGGATACGGAGCGCGTGGGATCTGGACCACATCGGGGCTCCTCTCCGCCGATCCGCTGGCCGCCAGGCGACCCGCGCGGTAGCGTGCAAGCCATGAGCACGACGTCCCTGGTCTCGCACGCCCCCAGCCTCTTCAACGACGTGATCGGACCCGTCATGCGCGGCGCCTCGAGCTCCCACGGGGCCGCGGCCCTGCGCATCGGGCGCCTGGCGCGCTCCCTGATGGGGAACCGCATCGACCGGGTGCGGGTCGAGTTCGAGCGCTCCGGAGCCCTGGCGACCACCCACGAGAGCCAGGGCTCGGACATGGGGCTCTTCGGCGGCCTGCTCGGGTGGGAGCTGACCGACGAGCGGCTGCTCGACTACCAGCAGCACATGGACGCCTCGGGCATCGCCGTGGAGATCGAGCTGACCGAGTTCGAGGCGCCGAGCCCGAACATCTACAAGCTGACCCTCGAGAGCGCGGACGGCCGTCACGAGCTGGTGGCCGACTCCACCGGCGGGGGCATGATCGAGGTGCTCTCGATCGACGGGGTGCCCCTGTCCCTGGCGGGCGACTGCCACGCGACGCTCGTGTTCCCCCGCGGGGACGGCGCGGCCCTGCGCGACCGGCTCGCGGTCCTCGCCCGCCGCGGAGAGGCGCGCGTGCTCGGGGAGGGGCGGCTGGTCGAGCTGCGGGACGAGGCCTTCCTGGAGCCCGCCGCCCGGGCGGAGCTGGAGCGCGAGTTCGCGGTCGAGCACTGGCTCGAGCTGGCCCCGGTGCTGCCGGTCTGGACCCACCCGGACCTGGCGCTGCCCTTCACGAGCTGCGCCGAGATGCTGGCGTGCGAGGGGACCGCCGGTCGGCCCCTGTGGGAGCGGGCCCTGGACTACGAGTGCGCCCGCGGCTCCCTCGAGCGCGCTGAGGTGTTCGCGCGCATGGCCGAGATCGTGCGCCTGCTCGAGGGCTCCGTGCAGCAGGGCCTGGCGGGCACCGAGTACGCGGACCGCATCCTCGGGGTCCAGTGCGCGCCCTTCCGGGACAAGATGCAGGCGGGCGGCCTGATCGAGCTCGGGCTCCTGAACGAGATCATCCTGCAGATCACCGCCCTGATGGAGGTCAAGAGCTCCATGGGCGTGATCGTCGCCGCGCCCACCGCCGGTGCCTGCGGCGCCGTACCGGGCTCGGTGCTCGGTGCGGCGAAGGTGCTCGGCCTGGACGAGGACACCCGCACCCGCGGGCTCCTGACCGCCGGCCTGATCGGCACCTTCATCGCCACCCGCTCGACCTTCGCGGCGGAGAAGGCGGGCTGCCAGGCGGAGTGCGGCGCGGGCTCCGGCATGGCGGCCGCGGCCCTGGTGGAGATGGCCGGCGGAACGCCCGAGCAGGGTCTGGCCGCCGCCTCGATGGCCCTGCAGAACATGCTCGGCCTGATCTGCGATCCGGTGGCCAAGCGCGTCGAGGTGCCCTGCCTCGGCCGCAACGTGCTGGCCGCCAGCAACGCCCTCTCCTGCGCCAACATGGCCCTGGCGGGCTACGACCAGGTGATCCCCCTCGACGAGGTGATCGAGGCCATGGACGGCATCGGCCGCGGCATGCCCTGCGAGCTGCGCTGCACCGGGCTCGGGGGCCTGTCGGTGACGCCAACCTCCCTGCGTATCGAGGAGGACCTGGGCTGCGGCGGTTGCGCGTGAGCGGCGCGCCGAGAGGTGGACTCTGGGCCCGTGCGGGGGAGGTCGCCGCCGAGACGCCGGACAGGCGCCACCGGGGTGTGGACTTCCTGCGGGCGGTCTCGATCCTGATCGTCATCTACGGTCACTGGCTGGCGGCGGCGCCGTTCCTCGGCGGCGACGGAACGGTGCAGGCCACGCACCTGCTGGCGGTCGCCCCCTGGACCCACCACCTGACCTGGTTGATCCAGGTCATGCCGGTCTTCTTCCTCGTGGGGGGCTTCTCGAACGGCACGACCTGGAGCGTCGCCCGCGAGCGGGGCACGTCCTACGGAGTGTGGCTCGACGCGCGCCTGCGGCGCCTGGTGGGGCCGGTCCTGCCCTTGATCGCGGCCTGGGCCGTCATCGCCGCCGTCGCGCGGCTGCTGGGTGTCTCGGCGGGTCGGGTGGCCGTGGCCTCGCAGATGGCCCTGATCCCCACCTGGTTCCTCGCGGTGTACGTGATGGTGGTCCTGCTGACACCCTGGACCCACGCGCTCTGGCGGCGCTATCGGTGGGGATCCCTGGCGGGGCTCGTGGCCGGCGCCGTCCTGCTCGACGTGGCCTTCTTCGCCGGCTGGCGCGGCGTGGCCTGGACCAACTACCTCTTCGTGTGGTGCGCCGTGCACCAGCTCGGCTACGCCTGGAGCGAGGGGCGGCTCGAGTCGCGCTGGTGGAACCTCCTCCTGGCCGCCGCGGGCCTCGCGCTGCTCCTGGGCCTGACGCGCTGCGGTCCCTATCCGACGAGTCTCGTCGGCGTGCCGGGAGACGGCGTCAGCAACACGACGCCCCCCAAGGTGCCCTTGCTCGCCCTGGGCGCGGCCCAGGCCGGGCTCCTCTTCGCCGTGCAGGGACCCCTGCGGCGCTGGCTGCAGCGACCGGCACCGTGGACCGCGACCGTGCTCGTGAACGGCATGATCATGAGCCTCTACCTCTGGCACCTGACCGCGATGATGCTGGTGCTGATGGTCGCCTCGGCCCTGGGGGGTCCCGGCCTGGGGCTCGAGCCGGGCAGCGGCAGCTGGTGGAGCACGCGGCCGCTGTGGCTGCTGCTCCTGAGCGTGGTGCTGCTGCCCCTGGTCCTGCTGCTCGCGGGCTTCGAGCGTCCCCGGCCGCGGCCCGCGGGAGGCGAGCCGCCCGCCTGGCGCTCCGTGCTCGGCGCGGTGCTGGTGGGCCTGGGCATCGCCCTGCTGGCCCTCGACGGCGTGGCGGGGGAGGGGCCCCTGGGTCTGCGCTGGCCGGTCCTGCTGCTGCCCTTCCTGGGGGCCCTCGCGATGCGCGGTGGGCGGGGCGTGCGAGGGGCTTGAGGCGTCCGCGCCACTCTGCGCGGCATTCATCGCGCCATTCACTCCGCCATTCATCGCGCCATTCATCGCGCCACTCTTCCCGGCGGTGCGGAGAGGTGGTTTTGGCCTGACAGCGCGGCGCCGCCTGCCCTATTCTGCGGCCGATGGCCTCCACCGACGCGCGCCCGTGAAGCTCCGGCTCCTCTCCGCCGCCGACCTGCGCGGTCTCGTGACCATGGAGGAGGCCGTCGACGCGGTCGAGGAGGGCTTCGTGCGCCTCGCGGCGAAAGAGGTCTCGGCCCCCACGCGCATCGGCGTCGAGGGGCCGGCCGAGGGCGGCGTGACGCTCCTGATGGGCGCCGCCGCCCCGTCCCTGGGGCTGGCCACCAAGGTGGTGTCGGTCTTTCCGGACAACGCGCGGCGGGGGCTGCCGGTGATTCATGGCCTGGTGCTCGTGCTCGACCCGCTGAGCGGTGAGCCTCGGGCGCTCGTCGACGGGAGCTTCCTGACCGCCTGGCGCACGGGCGCGGCCAGCGGCGCGGCCACGCGCCTGCTCGCCCGTCCCGATGCCCGGGTCGGCGCGCTGATCGGCTGTGGGCGTCAGGCCGAGACCCAGCTCCTGGCGATCGACACCGTGCGCCAGCTCGAGGTGGTGCGGGTCTTCGCCCGCGACCCCGAGCGCGTGCGGGCGTTCTGTGAGCAGCAGCAGGACGCCGTGCGCGCCCGCCTCCAGCCCGCGGACTCCGCCGAGGCCGCCGTGGAGGGGGCCGACGTGGTGTGCACGGCGACGACCTCCCACAGCCCCGTCTTCGACGGTGCCGCCCTGGCCCCCGGGGTGCACCTCAACGGAGTGGGCAGCTTCACGCTCGACATGCGCGAGGTGGACGAGACCACGGTCTCTCGCTCGCGGATCTTCATCGACGAGCTGGAGGCGGCCCTGGCCGAGGCCGGGGAGCTGGTGGCCGCGGAGCGCGCGGGCGTCACGCGCCGCGAGGACTGGACTCCCCTGGGGCTGGTGGCCGCCGGCCGCGCGCCGGGCCGCGCGGACCCGCAGGAGCTGACCTTCTTCAAGTCCGTGGGCCACGCCGTCCAGGACGTGGCCACCGCCACCCGCGCCCTGCGCGCCGCGGAGGAGCGCGGCGTCGGGCGGGAGGTGGAGCTGTGAGCTGGGAGCCCCCCGCGGACTGGACGCGCCTCTCGGTCATCGACGCCCACACCGCCGGTGAGCCCCTGCGGGTCGTGACGGCCGGCTTTCCCGAGCTCCCCGGGGAGACGATCCTGGCCAGGCGCCGCCACGCCCGCGAGCACTGCGACCACCTGCGCCGGGCCCTGATGCTCGAGCCCCGCGGGCACGCGGACATGTACGGCGCCGTGCTCACGCCGCCGACGACGGCGGACGGCGACGTCGGGGTGCTCTTCCTGCACAACGAGGGCTACAGCACGATGTGCGGCCACGGGATCATCGGTCTGGTCAAGGTGGGCCTCGACTGCGGCCTGTTCGCGGAGCTCGGGATCGAGCTCGAGGGCGACCCTCCGCGGGTGCGCTTCGACACCCCCGCCGGACGCGTGACCGCCACCGCCCACCTCTCCAGTGGGCGCGTCGAGCGCGTGTCCTTCGAGAACGTGCCCTCCTTCCTCTTGGCCCGGGACCTCGAGGTGACCGTCGAGGGCCTGGGGCCTGTTCCCTTCGACGTGGCCTACGGGGGCGCCTTCTACGCCTATGTGGACGCGGCGGCGGTCGGCCTGGAGGTGGAGCCCGCCCGGCTGGTCGAGCTGGTCGAGGCGGGCCGCCGCATCAAGGCCGCGGTGGCCGAGAGCGTGGAGCTCGCGCACCCCTCCGGCGATCCGGAGCTGGGCTTCCTGTACGGCACGATCTTCTCCCAGCCCGGCCGCGGCGATGCGCGCTGGCGCAACGCCTGCGTCTTCGCGGACGGAGAGGTGGACCGCTCGCCGACGGGCACCGGCGTCAGCGGCCGGGCGGCGCAGCTCCACGCCCGGGGCGAGCTGAGCACGGGGGAGGGGCTGCGCATCGAGAGCCTGCTCGGCACCTCCTTCGAGGTGCGGGTCCTGCGCGAGACCCGGGTCGGCGACACTCCGGCGGTGGTCCCCGAGGTGGAGGGCAGCGCCTGGGTCACGGGCCGCGCGGAGCTCCTGATCGACCCCGCCGATCCCCTGCGCGAGGGCTTCCTGCTGCGCTGAGCGGGGGGCGAGCCGCGGGCGCGGCGGTCAGCGGCCGCGCTTGTCCAGGCGCATCACGTCGAACAGGCGGCCGTCCTCGTCCACGGCCTGGTACTCCAGCTCGTCGCCGTTCACCGCCACGTAGACCAGGTGGTGCCGGCGGGCCTTCTTGTGGCCGAACCAGGTGTTGACCGGGTCGAAGTCCTCCAGGTGTCCGCCCCCGCCAGCGGTGGTGACGTAGACCACGCCGCCGGCCTCGTAGCTGGTGACCCGCCCGTCCTTGATGGGGAAGGTGCGCTCGTAGTCGTGCACGTGACCCGAGAAGCAGATGTCGACCCCGTGCTCCTCGAGCAGCGCCACGATGTTGCGGGCGTTGAGGTCCCCCTGGTTGGAGACGGTGACCTGGGTGTCGCCGTAGTCGTCCGCGTCGGAGGTGTAGGGGGGCTGGTGCAGCACCGCGAACTTCCAGGTGGCCGAGGAGGCGGCCAGGGCGCCCTCGAGCCAGCGCAGCTGCGCCGACTGGTCCGCCAGGGAGCGGTTGCCGTCGATCATGAAGAACTCGGCGTTACCGTAGCGGAAGGCGTACCAGCGCTCCGGCTCCGGCAGGGACATGTACCGGTAGTAGTGTTCCGCGTCCTGCTCGTGGTTGCCGAGCACCGGCATCAGGGGCGCGTAGGCGAGCAGGGGCTGCATGTTGGGGAAGAAGTGCTCCGTCCAGTCCGTCTTGGAGCTGCCCGTGCCCACCAGGTCCCCGGCCAGCACCACGAGGTTCGGCCGGTGCTCGAAGCCCAGGTCGGAGACGCGCCGCACGACCTCGGGCTGGGACTGGGTGTCCCCGATCGCCAGGAAGGTGAAGGGGCGGTCGGGAGAGGCCGCGGTGCGGAAGGCCCGCAGCGGGGCGCTCTGCTGCTTGCCGTCGATGGCCGTGACCCGCACCTCGTAGAAGTACTTCTGGTCCGCCTCGAGGCCCTCGATGCGGAGCTCGTGCAGGCGGGCCTCGGCGGACTGGAGCACCCGCGCCGCCTCCGGGGGCTGCTCCGCGGCCCGCAGGTGCACCTCGGCCGTGGAGGGGAAGGTGGTCTCGAACAGCAGCGAGATCGCCTCCTGCGTGGGCCAGGTCAGGTAGGGCTCGACCTCGAAGCCGAAGGTGCGGTCGGTCCAGGGCGTGAGCTCGGCCAGGTCGCGCCGGGCCTGCCAGTCGTCGCGCACCTCGCCCGGCTCGGCCGCGCCGGCGCGGACCTCGACCTCCAGCAGCCGCCCGTCGTGGACGTAGCGCTCGTTCTCGTCGAGGTAGGCGCCGATCACGAAGGCCGACGAGGGGTCGTACAGCACCGGGCCGGACTGGGTCAGGTCCTCGCCGGCGAGCTCGCCGTCGACGTACAGGCGCGTGCGTCGGCCGTCATAGGTGGCGCACAGGTGGTGCCAGGCTCCCGCGGTGTAGGGCCGGTCGGCGGCCATGTAGGTCATCAGGCCGTTCCCGTCGTCGGCGCCCTCGGTCGCGAGCCCGAAGGTGAAGCGCGACTCGTCGTAGCCGAGGACCCAGCCCTTCTCGAAGTCGGCGTTGTCCTGCACGCAGCCCACCACGCCGCCCCAGCGACGAGGAGTCTCGACCGCGACCCAGGCGGAGACCGTGAGGGCCTCGCGCGGCAGCTCTTCGAGCAGCTCGCCCAGCGGGGAGGCCACCACCAGCACGTCCTCGGCGCGGTTCAGCACCAGGCCGCCGCCGCTCTCGGCGGGGGCGAAGCCGACGGCCGCGCTGCCCCGGGCGGGGGGCGTGTCGGGGGTGGCGGCGAAGCCGGCGGCTTCGCGCTCGGCGGTGAACTCCCAGCGCAGGGGGCGCGCCTCCTTCCAGGTCGCGGCCCCGGCGGCCACGGCGCAGACCAGGAGGGGTCCCAGGAGGAGACGGTGATGGGGGGGATTCATGGGTGTTGACCTCCGGTGGGCCGCGACTCTACTCCACCGTCGTCGGGGCCACCAGGCACGGCTCTCGAGGACCGAGCGGTTAGGATCGGCGCGACAGCAGGATCATCGGCGCCCACCCGCTGAGCTACCCGGACACCCACGCCTCGCCGATCCTCGGCATGGGCTGGGCGGCGGCCGCCGCCTGGCACGAGCCCGCGGCCTTCCGCTCCCTGATGGACGCCAACTGCTGGTGGTTCGCCCTGGCCGAGTGTCCGGACGGCAGCTTCTACTACCAGCCCAACCGGGACAACGCGGGCTACGGTCCCCGGGGGCGCCTGGCGGCCTCGGCGGTGACGGCCTTCGTGCTCTCGATTCCCGCGGGGCGGCTGACGCTCCTGGAGCGCGCCGACTAGCCGCGGCTCAGTCGGCCGCGTGGTTCTGCAGGTCCTCGAGCTGGCAGACCTCGAGGGCTCGCTCGTGGGTCGCGGCCAGGACGACCTGGGGCGCACGGCCGGAGAGGAAGGCCTCCTGCCAGCGAGCGGCGCACAGACACCACTGGTCGCCGGGCTTCAGGCCCGTGAAGCCGTACTCGGGCCGGTCGGTGGACAGGTCGTTGCCGCAGCTCCTGGAGAAGGCCAGGAACTCCGCGGTCATGCGCACGCAGACCGTGTGGGAGCCGAGGTCGTCCTCCCCGGTGCGGCAGCAGCCGTCGCGGAAGAAGCCGGTCATGGGGTCGACGGAGCAGGGCATCAGGGTCCCGCCCAGCACGTTGCGTTCGGCGATCTGGATCACGTCAGGGTCCTCCAGCGCGGGATTCTAGCGCAGGGCGCGGGCGGCGTCGAAGGCGCGTCGTCGCGGGGGGGCCCGGTGGCTCCCGCGGGGGCGGCGCTCGGTCGCGGCCCGGCGGCTGCTAGAATCCCGCCATGCGTGGATCCCTGCTCGCCTGTGCGCTCTTGTTCACGACCTCCTCGGCGATCGCCGGCGAGGTCTTCGTCGAGGCCGAGGCCTTCACCGACCTCGGGGGCTGGTCGATCGACACGGCCACCACCCTGCAGGTGGGCTCGCCCTACCTCCTTGCTCACGGCCTCGGCCGGCCCGTGGCCGACGCCGTGACCACCGTCGAGCTCCCGAAGGCGGCGACCTGGTCGGTCTGGGCGCGCACCCGGGACTGGGTCGCGGACTGGGGCGCGCCGGGGACCCCCGGACGCTTCCGGGTGGCGGTCGACGATCGGCCCCTGGGGGTGGTGCTCGGCACCGGCTCGGCCGGCTGGGCCTGGCAGTTCGCGGGGGCAGTCGAGCTGGAGGCCGGGACCCACCAGCTCGCCCTGCGCGACCTGACCGGCTTCGACGGGCGCTGTGATGCCCTGGTGCTCTCGGACGACCCGGAGTGGACCCCGCCCACGGGGCTCGACCTGCTGCGCGCGCGGCGCGCCTGGCTCGGCATCGACTCGACGGTCCAGGTGCCCCTCGAGTTCGACCTGGTGGTGGTCGGCGGCGGCTACGCCGGGATCGCCGCGGCCCTCTCCGCCGCGCGTCAGTCCCTGCGGGTGGCCCTGATCCAGGACCGCTTCGTGCTCGGGGGCAACGGCTCGAGCGAGGTGCGCGTCTGGGCCAACGGCGGCACCATGCGCGGGAAGTTCCCGCACCTGGGGGAGATCGTCGAGGAGTTCGCGGACCACGCGCCGGACAGCCCCGGCCTCGGGGAGCACTTCGGTGACGAGCTCAAGGAGGCGGTCTGTCGGAGCGAGCCGACCCTCGAGCTCTTCCTGGGCCACTACGTCCACGGGGCCGAGCGCCACCCGCTCGAGGGCACCCTCCGCGCCGTGTCGGTCCTCGACGTGCGCACCGGTCGCGAGCGACGCTTCGAGGCCCCGCTCTTCGTCGACTGCACCGGCCACGGGACCCTGGGCTACCTGGCGGCGGCGGACTTCGAGCAGAAGCCCGACGGCCGCATGGGCATGTCGAACATGTGGTACTGGCAGGAGGTCGAGGAGCCGACCCCCTGGCCCGCGACCCCCTGGGCCCTGGAGCTGGAGCCCGGGGACTTCCCGGGCACTCGGAAGAGTCGCGCGCGCCTGGACGGCAAGCCCTTCTTCAAGGGCGAGTGGTTCTGGGAGTCGGGCTTCGACAAGCACCCCACCGCCGAGCTGGAGCAGATCCGGGACTGGAACCTGCGGGCGGTCTACGGGGCCTTCGGCGTGATCCGGGCCCAGAACCCGAAGGCCGAGCTCCGGTGGGTGGCGCACGTGGGCGGGACCCGCGAGTCGCGCCTCTTGACCGGCGACGTGGTGCTGACCCAGGAGGACATCATCGAGCAGCGCGCCTTCCCCGACGGCTGCGTGCCCACGACCTGGGACATCGACCTGCACTACCCCAAGGAGGCCTTCGCCGAGAAGTTCCCGGACAACCCCTTCATCTCCCGCGCGGAGTTCGGCGCGGGGGTGGACCGGGAGCAGGGTTACCCGGTGCCCTACCGCTGCTTCTACTCGCGCAACGTGCCGAACCTCTTCATGGCCGGCCGCAACATCAGCGTCACCCACGAGGCCCTGGGCACCGTGCGCGTGATGCGCACCTGCGGCATGATGGGGGAGGTGGTCGGTCGCGCGGCCTACCTCTGCGTCCTGCACGAGACCACGCCCCGGGGCGTCTACGAGGAGCACCTCGAGGCGCTGCTCGAGCTCCTGCGTCAGCCGGGCGCCATGCGCCGCGACAGCCTCGAGGCGGCGCTCTACCGGGACGAGCGGGTGGCCGCCGTGCAGCCCTACCACAACAAGGGGCGCGACCAGGTGGTCGGCATCGAGCCCGACCCGGCGGCCTCCGTGTCGATCTCCTCCCTGCCGGGCATCGTGGTCGACGACCAGCAGGCCGAGCTGAGCGGCGCCTGGCACACGGGCAGCCTCTCGCCCTACGTGGCGGCCGGCTACCGCTACGCCAACCCGGGGGGCGCGGCGCGTGCGCGCTTCGCCTTCGACGTGCGTGAGGCCGGGCGCTACGAGCTGCGGCTGGCCTTCGTGCCCCACGAGAACCGCGCCACGAACCTGCGGCTCGTGCTCGAGCGCGAGGGGCAGCCGCCCCTGCGCCTGCGCCTCGACCAGCGCAGCCCGCGGGAGGAGGAGCTCTTGCACGCGCTGGGGCAGTTCGACTTCCCCGCCGGCGCCGGGGCGCTGGTGCTCTCGGCCGCCGAGGCGGACGGCTGCGTGCACGCGGACGCGGTGCAGCTGTTGAAGGTCCCGTGAGCCCGCGGCGCCTCGGAGTGCGCGGCCTACGGCTTGCGCTCCTGGTGCTCGCTGCCCTGGCGATCCGCAGCGCGGGAGTGGGGGTCCTCGAGCTCTCCTCGGCGGAGGGGCTCTCCCTGGAGCAAGCCCGCGGCCTCTTCCCGGAGGCACGCGCGCTCGGGGACGTCGACCGCCGGCTCGACGCGCGCGAGGTGCTCGACGGAGAGGGCCGGGTCGTGGGGAAGCTCCTCTCGACCGCGCCCCACACCGACGACCTGATCGGCTACAGCGGTCCGAGCGACGTGCTCGTGGCCCTCTCGCCCGCGGGGCGCCTGCTGGGCGCCCGGCTCGTCGCCAGCGGCGACACGACCGCGCACGTGGACGACGTGCGAGGGGACGAGGAGTTCTGGGCCGCCTTCGCGGGCCTGGATGAGGAGCCTGGGGCCGACGTCTCCGCGGTCAGCGGCTCGACCCTGACCAGCGGCGCCATCGTCGAGGGTGTCGAGCGGCGTCTGTTCGGCCGTACCCGCTCCCAGCGCTTCCCCGAGCCGGTCTCGGTGGAGGAGGCGCGTGCGCTCTTCCCCGAGGCGGTCGAGGTGGAGGAGGGGGAGCGCGGCTGGTTGCGGGTGAGCGGGGAGCACTCCCGCGCGCTCGGCTGGTTGCGGCGCACCTCGCCCCAGGCGGACAACGTGCGCGGCTACCGCGGGCCGACCGAGTCCCTGGTCGCCTTCGAGCGCCTCGACGGCGAGGTGCGCGGGGTCCATCCGCGCGCGAGCTACGACACCGCCGACTACGTCCAGCGCGTGCGCGAGGACCCGCGCTTCCTGGCCGAGCTGGCCGCCGTCTCCCGGGCGGACTGGCCGGAGGTCGACTTCGGCGAGCGTGGCATCGAGGGGGTCTCCGGCGCGACCCAGACCAGCTACGCCGTCGCCGAGGGCGTGCGCCAGAGCCTCGCCGCCCTCGAGCGCGAGGCCGAAGGGGAGGGGAGCGCGGCCCGCACTCGCGGGCGTGAGCTGGGGCTCGCGGCCCTCGTGCTCGGTGCGCTGGTCATGGCCTTCGGCCCCTGGCGCGCGCGCCGCGGCCTGCGGCGCGCCTGGCAGGTGGTGCTGGTGCTCGGCCTCGGGCTCTTGCTCGGGGACCTGCTCTCCCTGGCTCTGCTGGTGGGCGCCGCACGCCACGGCCTGGCGGGCCCGCTCCTCGGCGCCCTGGGGCTCTGGGTGGCGGTGGCCTTGCTGGTGCCCTGGGGCACGCGGCGCCAGCTCTACTGCCACCACCTCTGTCCCCACGGCGCCCTGCAGGAGTGGGTGGGCGCGGTGAAGCGCTTCCGCGTGAACCTGCCGGGCGGGGTCCACCGCTGGCTGCGCCGCCTGCCGCTGCTGCTCCTGGGCGCGGCCCTGAGCGTGGCCGTCCTGCGCCCGGAGGTGGACCTCGGCGCCTGGGAGGCCTTCGACGCCTGGGTGCTCGGCGTCGGCGCGGCCCTCTCCCTGGGCCTGGCCGTGGCGGGGGTGGTGGCCTGTCTCTTCGTGCCCCTCGCCTACTGCCGCTTCGCCTGCCCCACCGGGGCCCTGCTCGAGCTGCTGCGCGGCCACCCCGAGCGGCTGGGTGTGCGCGAGGCCGGCGCGGGAGCGCTGCTCGCCGTGCTCTGGGCCGCGCTCGCCTGGGGCGGCGGCGCGCCCGCCGCCGAGCCCGAGCCGCGTCCCCTCGGCGGTCGCGCCTTCGGCACCACCTGGAGTCTCGAGCTGCGCGAGGGCGCGCGCGCTCCCCAGGCCCGGGAGTGGAGCGCGCGCGTGGACGCCGAGCTCGAGCGCATCGAGTCCCGCCTCTCCTCCTGGCGCGCCGGCTCGGAGGTGGCGCAGTTCAACGCCAGCGCGACGACCCTGCCCCTGGAGGTCTCGGACGAGCTGCTCGGGCTGGTCGCCCTGGGGCTCGAGCTGAGCCAGAGGACCGCGGGCGCCTTCGACCTGACCGTCGCACCACTCGTCAGCGCCTGGGGCTCCGGGCCGGCGGGGGAGGTCGAGGCGGAGCCCGGCGAGGAGGAGCTGCGCGCCCTCCTGGAGCGTGTCGGCTGGCGCAAGCTCGAGCTCGACCGCGCCGCGGGCACCCTGCGCAAGACCCACCCGGATCTGGAGCTCGACCTGGGCGCTCTCCTGCAGGGCCACGCCCTGGACCGGGCGGCGGCGGTGCTCGACGACAGCGGCGCCGGTGAGTACCTGCTCGAGATCGGCGGCGAGCTCCTCGCCCGGGGCCCTTGGAGCGTCGGGGTCGAGGACCCGCGCAGGCCCGGGCAGGTCCTGCGGACCCTGGAGCTGGAGGACGAGGCCCTCGCCACCAGCGGGGACTACCGTCGCCGGCACCTGATCTCGCCCTCCAGCGGCCGGCCGGTGCAGGGGGCCTGGCTCTCGCTGTCCGTGCGGCACCGCAGCGGGCTCGCGGCCGACGCCTGGGGTACGGCGCTGTTCACCCTGGACCGCGCGCGGGCGTCGGAGGTCCTGGGTGAAGGGGTCCGCGCCCTGGGCCTGTCGCGCTCGGGCGAGGTGCTGAGCTTTGGCGAGTTCTGAGTCCGCCGATCCCCTTGCGCCCCCATGAAGTACCGAGAAAGCCCGGGTGCCGGCCGCGGATCCGGTGAGCTTGCTCCGTACACTCCTCGCGGCGCGCGGTCGATCCAAGTCAGGCCAGGGCTCCAGCGCGGATACGGGGAATGAGCTGGCTGACGTCGGGGTCCCGCCGACCCTGCGCGCCCTCCTCGACCGCCTGCATCACGTGCGCGCTGTCACCGAGGAGCTGTGCGCGCCCCTGACGGCGGAGGACATGGGGGTGCAGTCGATGCCCGACGTCAGCCCCACCAAGTGGCACCTGGCCCACACCAGCTGGTTCTTCGAGACCCTCGTGCTCGAGCGCTTCCGAGAGGGCCACCGCCCCTTCGACCCTGCCTTCGCTCAGGTCTTCGGCGACCTGTGGGAGTGGACCGCCAGCACCTACGGGCCCTACCCGGGCTACGAGCCCTTCGCGAGAGAGCTCGGGGAGTTCAACGGGAAGTTCATGGTCAACCAGCTCGTCCTGCGCGGGGGCTCCTGTCTCACGCCCCAGGGGCACCTGCGGCCGACGTACCGAAACTTTTTCTATCCCCAGCAGCGCTGGATGTTCTCCGGCCTGCGTCTCGCGCGCTGAGGCCGGCCGAGGGCGCCGGAATCGGGAGCCCGCGGTCGTATTGAGCACCCGTCAGGCCGGCCCCGGACGGAGTGGATTTCTCCGGTCCCGACCGCCCGTCCCGTCGGCTGGGGCTAGAATCGGAGAGGATTCGCCGCTATCCGTGCCTCGAATGGGCCTGGGGCTCCGCCATCCGGCCGACTCCGGAGAGCTGGCCTACAACGAGATCCGCTTCCGTCCGATAGGTAAGGACACGACGCAGAGGCCCCGAGTTCTCCCTCCATCTCCATGAAAGTCGCCCTCATCTACGCCAAGCAACAGAACCTCCGCGAGCAGGCGGAGGAGCTCTTCGCTGACGAGAACGCCACGGCCGGGGACGGCGCCCGGGACGAGATCTTCCCGCCCCTGGGGATCACGGTCCTGGCCGGCTGGCTGCTGGAGGCGGGCTACGAGGTGCGCCTGTGCGACGACTCGATCGAGACCCTCGAGACGGTCCGGGAGCACATGGAGTGGGCCGACGTGGTGGGGATCTCCTCCCTGACCCCGAACGCCCGCCGGGCCCGCGAGCTGGGGCAGATCAGCCGCAACGAGATCGGCCGCCCGACGATTCTGGGCGGTCCGCACCCGACCACGAACCCCGAGTTCTTCCTGGAGGCGGAGGCCGCCGACGTCTGCTGCGCGGGCGAGGGTGACATCACCATCCAGGAGCTCCTGCCGGTCATCCACGATCGCTCCAAGTGGAAGGACGTCCAGAGCATCTCCTACCTCGAGGACGGGGAGGTCGTCGCGACGCCGCGCCGGCCCCTGATCCAGGACGTGGACGCGGTCCCGCGGCCGGCCTACCACCTGTGGGACATGCCGCGCTACATGAAGCTGATGGTCAACCCCTGCGTGACGGCCATCACCAGCCGCGGCTGCCCCTACGCCTGCACCTTCTGCGACGCGGAGATGACTCCGCGCAAGTACCGGTCGATGAGTCCCGAGAACACCGTCGACCTGATGCAGCACCTGCTGGAGACCTACAACCCGCCGCAGATCGTCCTGTTCGACGACCTGTTCACGATCCAGCGCAAGCGGGTGATCGCGATCTGCAAGGAGATCGTCAAGCGCGACCTGTTCTTCGAGTGGGCCTGCGAGTCGCGGGTCGACACGATGGACTACGAGATGCTGCGCTGGCTGCGGAAGGCGGGCTGCGTGAAGATCTACTACGGCCTCGAGTCCGGCTCGCCGCGCATGCTCACGACCATGAAGAAGGGCGTGACCCTGGACAAGATCAAGGCCGGCTCCAAGCTCAACCGGGAGATCGGGATGTACTTCAAGTTCTACATCCTGTACGGCTTCCCGGAGGACCGCCCCGAGGACCACCGAGCCACCGAGGAGCTGGTCAGCGAGACCCGGCCCAACGCGATCTCGGTCGGCGTCCTGCAGCCCATCCCCGGCACCGCGGTCTACGACCAGCTCAAGCCGATGCTGCTCAGGGACGTGGCCGAGATGGACTTCAACTACTGGCACGCCACGGAGAGCTTCAAGCACCCCTTCTTCACGCACGAGCAGCTCCACGACGCCCGGGAGCGCCTGCTGAAGGTCCACGCCGGCACGTTCAACTTCTTGAACAAGCTGCACCGCAAGTTCGAGCGGGTCCTGGCGATGATCAAGAAGCCGGAGCTGATCGGCGACTACTTCGAGATCCGCGGGCGTCGCAAGCGCTTCCTGAAGCGCGTGCAGGAGTCCCCGTGGTCCTACGTCTACGAGGAAGAGCGGGATGCTCACGCCAACCAGATCCCGCGCGTCGTGACGGACTGAGGGAGTCGATGACGATTTCGGTCGGGTGCGAAGAAACCACGCGCCCACCGAAGACAAAGGCCGCGGAAACCGCGGCCTTTGTTGCATTCCGGAGGTGCCCTGCTGGGCGCCGTGCTCTTCGCCCGGGCCTCAGCCCGCCCGCTTGTTGGTGCGCTCGCGGATCATGTCGCGCTGGCGATCGAGGATGTACTTGAACAGCCGCGCCTCCCAGAGATCGTAGTCCTTGCAGGCATCGCGATCGAAGCGGATGCCGTACTGGAGGGCCGAGCCGCGCAGCATGCGGCGCACGACCTCGCCGCGGAGCTCCTCCCAGCGTTCCTCCCCGGGCAGCTTCAGGGAGAAGTCCAGGAACCAGCGACCCAGTCGGTGCTGGACGTCCTCGGTCACCAGGAGCGAGATCCCCAGGGTGGAGATGTCGAACACCTCGGCCGACACGCCGTCCGCCAGTTGAACCTGGATCGGCTCGTCGTGGCGGGGCTGGACCCGGACGGCATCGCGGTGGTTCATCAGGTTGAGCACGTACTGCATGCGCTCCGCCGTGTAGAGCAGGCGGCAGACGGTCCCCTCGCCGTCCTGCTCCTGATAGACCAGCCGCGCCGTCGCGTTCGACGAGAGCCCTTGATCGGTGAGGGCTTGCAGCACCGTGTCCAGGGCGGCCCCGATGGGCAGCACGCGCATCGGGTTCGGAAACTCGACGCACAGCTCCACGCCAACGGGGGTGATCTTCGCGCCGCTCGCGGAGCCCACGAAGGTCTCCCCGTCCATTTCCAGGGTGGTTCTCAGGGACGGCCGCTGCATGGAGATGCCTCGGAGAGTGGGGGGGACGCTACTCATCTGGAGCGGGGGTCGGGGGTCGAGGTGCAGGCCGGTCGCATTCCTGCGATCTATCGAGGCGATCGAGGGGAGGGCTTGACCCCGAACCGAGAGATTCCCGGGACTGGGCCCTCCGGGCGCTCTCCGGGCTTCCGGCTAGGAGACCGGGCTTCCCTCGAGCGGGAGTCCCAGCTCCTGCCAGCGCAGGATGCCCCCGCGCACGTTGACCGGCGCCCCGGCCACGCCCAGGCGCCGCAGGGTCCGGGCGGCGGTCATGGAGCGCACCCCCGAGCGGCAGCTGATCGTCAGGGGCTCCTCGCCGCGCACCTCCCCCAGGCGGAAGCCGAGCTCCGAGAGGGGCAGGCTGCGGGTGCCAGCGATGTGGCCCTGGGCGTACTCCCAGGGCTCGCGCACGTCGATCCAGCTCGAGGAGGTCGCCGCGTCCTCCAGGCTCTCCCGGTCGTCCCCGGGGTCGGCCTCGGGGATCGCGCTGCGCTCCGAGCCCGCGCTGGGGGCCGCGCAGCAGGTGGCCACGTTGGCGGGGGACTCCGGTAGCTCGGGGTCTGCCTCCAGGTTGAGGCGCAGGTTCTCGTCCACCGCCGGCGAGTTGCCGGCGCCCTCGCTCGTGTCGAGGGAGGCGGCGTAGGCGACGCCGTCCGCGAACTGCAGGGCCGGGTTGTGGGCTCGCTCGTGGCCGATGGTGCTGAACAGCAGGTCGTCGTAGCCGTGACCGGGGAACACCAAGGTCTCGTCCGCAAGGGACAGCAGCCTCTCGCGCACGGAGTCGAAGAGCTGCGCCGGATCCGAGCCCCGGAAGTCCGCCCGGGCCAGGCCGCCGATGAACAGGCTGTCGCCGGTCAGGACGAAGCCCGGCCCCACGAAGGCCAGCGAGTCGGCCGTGTGACCGGGCACCTCGCGCACCTCGAGCTCCACCGTGCCCACCCGCAGGCGCTCCCCATGCTCCAGGGCGCGCTTGGAGCGCTGGACGCCCGTCCTGGCCGACATCCACAGCTCGACGCCGCGGTCGAGGTAGCGGGAGGAGGCCGAGAGGTGGTCCGCGTGGGTGTGGGTGTCCGCCACGGCAGCGAGCCGGAAGCCGAAGCGCTCCAGGAGGTCCGCGTACTGGGCCTCCTGGCCGACCTTGGGGTCCACCAGCAGGGCCTCACGGGTCTCGGGGCAGCCGACGAGGTAGCTGTTGCAGCCGGTGCAGGCGATGGTCTTGACGATCGGGTGCGGCATGGGGCGGTGTGAGCGAGAGCGGCGGTGCGGCTCACTCTAACACGCTGGACGTGTGCCCACTCCCTGTCCAGGAGCGCGCCGCTCACCTACACTCGCCGTCCCGTACATCCCTCAGCAGCCCCAGGAGGCCGCCATTACCGCCACCGCCTTGACCCTGATCGTCGGCCTCGCCGCGACCCTGCCCCAGGACGGCGACTTCCAGCGCCTGCGCCTCTCCGAGACCTTCTACAGCGAGGGCGCCAGCTTCGGAGACGTGAACGGCGACGGGCACGGCGACGTGGTCTCCGGGCCCTTCTGGTACGAAGGGCCCGGCTTCGAGCAGGCCCACGAGTTCAAGCCCGCCGAGGCCAGCGATCCCCTGAAGTACTCGGACGACTTCTTCTCGTGGGTCTTCGACATCGACGGTGACGGGGACCTGGACGTGTTCCAGGTGGGTTTCCCGGGCAAGCTGGCCGCCTGGTTCCGCAACCCGAGCCCGCGCACGGGCCACTGGCAGTACAACCCGATCTTCGCCGGCGTCGACAACGAGTCGCCGACCTTCGCGGACATCGACGGTGACGGGCGCCCCGAGCTGGTCTGCAACCACCGGGGGGCCTTCGGCTACATCGCCGCGAACTGGAGCGACCCGGCACAGCCCTGGGACTGGCATCCGATCTCTCCGGACCTCAAGAAGCACCGCTTCACCCACGGCCTCGGGGTGGGGGACGTCAACGGCGACGGGCGCCCGGACGTGCTCGAGGCCGGGGGCTGGTTCGAGCAGCCCGCGTCCCTCGACGGCGACCCCCACTGGGAGCACCATCCCTTCCCCTTCAGCACCCGCGGCGGCGGGGCGCAGATGTACGCCTACGACATCGACGGGGACGGGGACAGCGACGTGCTGACGAGCCTGGAGGCGCACGCCTTCGGCCTCTCCTGGTTCGAGCAGGTCGAGACCGAGGAGGGTGCGATCGACTTCGTCGAGCAGCTCGTCATGGACCGCGAGCGGGAGGCCAACCCCTACGGCCTGCGCTTCTCCGCCCTGCACGCCCTGGACGTGGCGGACGTGGACGGGGACGGCCTCTTGGACCTCGTCACCGGCAAGCGCCACTGGTCCCACGGCCCGGACGGAGACCCGCCGCCGCACGGCCCTTCGGTGCTGTACTGGTTCCGCCTCGAGCGCCGCGAGGAGGGCGTGCGCTTCGTGCCGCACCTGATCGACGGGGACTCGGGCGTCGGGACCCAGGTGGTGGCCGGGGACGTGAACGGCGACGGGCGCATCGACGTGGTGGTGGGCAACAAGCAGGGCACCTTCGTGCACCTGCAGAAGCCCGAGGGCGTCTCGATCGAGGAACCGCCCCTGTTCGAGGCGCCGCCGGAGGAGCCCGCTCCGAACGAGCGCGAGGGGGAGCGCCCCAAGGGCGCCGACGGCCGCGACCTGAACCTGGACTTCGAGACCGGCGACCTGACGGACTGGGAGGCGGTCGGCGACGCCTTCGCGGACCAGCCGGTGGAGGGCGACAGCACCGCCCGCCGGGGCCTCGACTCGAGCGACCACACCGGCACCTACTGGATCGGCGGCTACGAGATCCACGGAGACGGTCGGGTGGGGGAGCTCGTCTCGGCGGACTTCGAGGTCACCCACCCCTGGGCCTCCTTCCTGGTGGCCGGCGGCCGCACGGAGAAGACCCGCGTGGACCTGGAGACAGCGGCGGGGGAGGTGCTCTTCAGCTCTCCCGGACCGAACTACGAGCCCCTGCGGGTGGCGGTGGTCGACCTGCGCGAGCACCTGGGCGAGCGGGTGCGCCTGCGGCTCGTCGACGAGGAGAGCGGGGGCTGGGGCCACGTCAACTTCGACGACTTCCTGTTCCACGACGCGGAGCCCGAGGTCGCTCCGGGAAAGCGCATGTGGCCCCGGGACGTGACCACCCACGCCGGCCTCGCCCCCGACCAGGCCGCCGCTGCCATGAGCGTGCCCGAGGGCTTCCACGTGGACCTGATCGCCGCCGAGCCGGACCTGCACCAGCCCGTGGCCCTGGCCATCGACCACAAGGGACGCATCTGGGTGGCGGAGGCCCACAGCTATCCCGAGCGCGTGCCCGACGAGGAGGCCGAGGACACGATCCTGGTCTTCGAGGACCGCGACCTGGACGGCAGCTTCGAGAGCCGCACGGTCTTCGCCGACGGCCTGAACCTGGTCAGCGGCCTCGAGGTGGGCTTCGGCGGCGTGTGGGTCGGCGCGGCGCCCTACCTGATGTTCATCCCCGACGCGGACGACGACCTGGTGCCCGACGGGGAGCCCGAGGTCCTGCTCGACGGCTGGGAGTGGCAGGACACCCACGAGACCCTGAACGCCTTCACCTGGGGGCCGGACGGCTGGCTCTACGGCTGCCACGGTGTCTTCACCGACTCCAACGTGGGCAAGCCCGGCACGCCGGAGGAGGAGCGTCAGCGGATCAACGCGGGCGTCTGGCGCTATCACCCCCTGCGCCACGAGTTCGAGGTCTTCGCCTGGGGCACGAGCAATCCCTGGGGCATCGACTTCGACGAGCGCGGCCAGGCCTTCATCACCGCCTGCGTCATCCCGCACCTCTACCACGTGATCCAGGGGGGGCGCTACCACCGCCAGGCGGGCAGTCACTTCGACGCCCACGCCTACGCGGAGATCGAGACCATCGCCGACCACCTGCACTACCTGGGCGACGACCCCCACGGAGGCACGGGGCACTCATCCGGCGCGGGCGGCGGGCACGCCCACTGCGGCGCGCTGATCTACCGCGGGCTCTCCTTTCCCGAGGAGTACCGCGGTCGGGTCTACATGAACAACATCCACGGCAACCGGGTCAACTGCGACTCCCTGCACCGGGAGGGCTCGGGCTACGTGGGGCGGCACGAGGAGGACCTGCTCCTGACCAACGACGCCTGGTTCCGGGGCATCAGCCTCAAGCAGGGCCCCGACGGCGCCGTCTACTTCATCGACTGGTCCGACGAGCGGGCCTGCCACTCCAACGACCCGGAGATCTGGGACCGCTCGAACGGGCGGCTCTACCGCCTGCGCTACGGCGAGCTTGCGCCGGTGAAGTTCGACGTCACGCGCGCCTCGGACGGGGAGCTGATGGAGCTGGCCCTGGGCCGCGACGAGTTCGCCGCGCGCCGGGCGCGGGTCGAGATCGGGGGCCGGCGGGAGTTCGAGATCGAGGACAGGTACTTCTGGAGGCTGTTCGAGTCCGGCCCCGTGGCGAAGGCAGGCACTCCGACGGCCGAGCGCCTGGGGATCCTGTGGGCGCTGCACGCGATGGGCGGGGCCGAGGAGGGCTACCTCCTGCAGCTGCTCGACGACGACGCGGAGGAGCTCGTGGCCTGGGCCGTGCAGCTCTTGTGCGAAGAGCGAGACCCGAGCCCCGAGGCGCTCGAGTCCATGCGCGAGCTCGCGCGCAGCACCGAGTCGCCCATGGTGCGCCTCTACCTGGCTTCCGCCCTGCAGCGCATCGGCCCCGATCGCGAGGTCGTGCGGGCCCTCTGCGCACGGTCCGAGGACGCCGACGATTCGAACATCCCGACCGTCCTCTGGTACGCGGTCGAGCCCCTCGTGGGCGAGGACCCCGAGGCGGCCATGCTGCTGGCCTCCGAGGCGAAGCTCGAGCCCCTGCGTGGCTGGATCGTGCGGCGCGCGGCCTCCGAGGCGGCCACCCGCGGGGCGCTGGTGCGCGAGCTGGAGCTGACCACGGAACGCGCCTGGCGCGACCTCCTGCTCACGGAGCTGGACGAGGCCCTGCGGGACGAGCGCGGCGTGGAGATGCCCGCGGCCTGGGCCGGGCTCTACGCGCGGCTGTCCCGGGACGAGGAGCCCTCGGTGCGCGACCGCGCCCTGTGGATCGCCGCCGCCTTCGGGGACGAGAGCGCCCTGCCGCGCCTGGCGGAGCTGCTGGCGGACGACAGCGAGGAGCTCGAGCGCCGCGAGCGGGCCCTCGAGGCCCTGGCCGCCAGCCGCTCGCCGAGGGTCGCCGAGGCCCTGCGCGGGGTGCTCGACGAGGTGCGCCTGCGCCCGGCCGCCATCCGCGGCCTCTCGAAGTCCGAGGACCCCGAGACCGCACCGGCCCTGCTGGAGATCTACGCCGATCTCGGCCGGGAGGGCCAGGACGACGTGCTGGCCACCCTCAGCGGGCGCGAGGGCTACGCCCTGGCCCTGCTCGACGCCGTCGAGGCTGGGGTCGTGGCCCGCGAGGACCTCTCGGCCTTCGTGCTGCGCAAGCTCCAGGCCCTCGAGTCCGCCCCGGTGGACGAGCGTCTGGCGGAGGTCTGGGGCGTCTTCCGCGACTCCGACGAGGACAAGGCGGAGCGCATCGCCGAGCTGATGGAGCGCTTCGCCCACGAGAACGAGGCCGTCGTGCGGCCCTCCAACGGGCGCCGCGTGTACGGGGAGACCTGCGCCAACTGCCACACCCTCTTCGGCGAGGGCGGCACCCTGGGGCCGGACCTGACGGGCTCCAACCGGGCGGACCTGGAGTACCTGCTGACCAACCTGATCGACCCCAACGCGGTCATCGGGCGCGACTACCAGGTGACCATCGTGCGCACGGTCGACGACCTGCTGGTGACCGGTGTGCTCGTGGCGGAGACCGAGACCTCGATCACGCTGGCCACCGAGACCGACGAGACCGTGGTGGCCAAGGACGAGATCGACGAGCGCGTGCTGTCCGACGTCTCGATCATGCCCGAGGGCCAGCCGGACACCCTCTCCGATGCGGACCTGCGTGACCTGGTCTCCTACCTGCGCTCCCCCGAGCAGGTCGCGCCGCCCTTGGTCGAGCCGCCGGAGGACCTGCTCTTCAACGGAGAGGACCTGGTGGGCTGGTCCAATGCCGGGGACGTCTGGCGGGTCGAGAACGGTGAGATCGTCGGGAAGACCGCCGGCATCGGCTACAACTCCTTCCTGATCAGCGAGCACGAGCTCGGCGACTTTCGCCTCGAGTTCCAGGTGCTGCTCGTCAACGACGAGGGCAACAGCGGCGTGCAGTTCCGCAGCCGCGTCCAGCACGGCACGGAGGTCACCGGCTACCAGGCGGACATCGGTCCGGGCTGGTGGGGCAAGCTCTACGAGGAGCACGGCCGGGCCCTGATGTGGAGCGACAGCGCGGAGCACGCGGTGCGCAAGGGGGAGTGGAACGACTACGTGATCGAGGCCCGCGGCTCCCACCTGCGCACCTGGATCAACGGCGAGCTGAGTGTGGTCCTGGACGACCCCGAGGGGGCGCGCTCCGGCCGGCTGGCGCTCCAGCTGCACTCGGGCGGGCCGACGGAGCTCCACTTCCGGGGCTTCCGCCTGCTGCCTTGAGCCGGGGCCGCGTCCGGCTCCGGGAGGTGCCATGGGTCCGCGCGAGCGTGCGCCAACACCCTCCGAGGACCCTCGTAGGGAACCCCGAAGAAGCAAATGGGACCGTCCCGGGGGCGCCTGAAGCACGCCCCGCGGGAGCCCACCGACCTGGAGAGAACGATGAACCCGACCCTGACCACCCTCACGGCCGCGACGCTGTTCGTCGCCGCCCCCTTTCAGGAGAGCCTGCAGCCCGCGGAGACGCCCATGGACGTCGGGGCGGCCGAGCAGGACTTCGACGCCGACGCCTGGGCCCTGGCCCTGCGGAGCGAGAAGCTGTCGGAGCGCAAGGCCAGCCACGAGGCCCTGCTCGAGGCCGCCTGGGGCGACCGGGCGATCCGCGAGCAGCTGCGGGCCTGGGCCGCTGACGAGGGCCAGGTGGAGCTGGCCTGGACCGCGCACCTGATGCTGCGGGAGCTCGATGCAGCGCCGAGCAGCGCGCCGCGGCCCTTCGGGCGCTCGCCCTTCGGAGGCGGATTCCAGCTCCACGCCCCGCCCATCGACGACGAGGAGTTCAATAGCCTCTTCGACGAGCTACGCCGGCTGGATCCCTTCCAGGGCCTGCACGAGGACCTCCGGCGGCGCGGCCAGCCCTTCCAGCTCGACCTGGACGTCTTCGGTCCGGGCTCGAGCATGCAGTCCTCCGGCACGAGCCTCGAGATCGGCCCCGACGGCGTGAAGCTGCGCGTCGAGGAGACGGTCGACGGCCAGACCGAGACCAAGACCTACGAGGCCGAGTCCATCGAGGCCCTGCTCGAGGCCCACCCCGAGCTCGAGGGGAAGATCGGCACCTCCCCCGGTGCGCCCCTGCCGACCTGGCCCCGCCACGCCTGGCCTGGTCCGAGTCCCTTCAGTCCGCCGGGCCAGGGCGGTGCGCAGCCCTTCGGCGGACGCGCCCTCGACGGCCGGCTCTTCGGTCCCCGCAGCCTGCGTCCGGTCGAGCCCTCCCTCGACCGCCTCGGCATCCAGATGCTGCCGCCCGAGGCCCGCCAGGGGAGCTTCCCGGCCGTGGCCGACGACCTGGGCCTCGAGGTGGTGCAGGTCCTGCCCGGTACCCTGGCAGCGACGGTGGGCATTCAGCCCGGCGAGCTCGTGATCTCCATCGATGGCCACCCGATCCGCAGCGCCGAAGACGTGCGCAGCGCCCTGTCGAAGTGCTCCCTCGACGCGACCATCGAGATCGAGTGCGTCGGAGCCGACGGCAAGCTGCGCGTGCGCAGCTGGCAGCCGCCGCAGGAGGGCGGCGCGCGCTCCTTGCGCACCTTCTGAGGCGCGCCGGCGCTCTCGAGGAAGCGGCCCCGCGGCCGGCGCGAGGCCGACCGCGGGGCCGCTCGAGCTTCAGCGGCGGTGACCCGGGCCACCAGGGCCGCCGTCCCACCTCAGCGGTTCGCCGCCAGGAGGTGCTCCGCCTCCTCGTGGGTGATCCCGCGCCGCCGGGCGTAGTCCGCGATCTGGTCCTGGTCGACGCGGCCGAGGTTGAAGTAGTGGGCCTTGGGGTGGGCGAAGTAGAGGCCGCAGACGCTCGCAGCGGGGAGCATGGCGCAGCTCTCGGTCAGCTCGAGGCCGACGTCCCTGGCGCCCAGCATCTCGAACAGCTCGCGCTTGGGGGTGTGGTCGGGGCAGGCGGGGTAGCCGAAGGCGGGACGGATGCCGCGGTGCTTCTCGGCGTTGAGGTGCTCCTTGTCGATGTCCACGTCGGCGAAGCCCCACTGGCGCCGGACGCGCTGGTGGTTGGCGCTGGCGTAGGCCTCCGCCAGGCGGTCGGCGAGGGCCTGGAAGAGGATCGCCGAGTAGTCGTCGCCGTCGGCCTTGTAGGCCTCGACGGCCTCCTCGACCCCGTGGCCCGCGGTGACCGCGAAGGCGCCGAGGTAGTCCTCGACACCGGAGCCCTCGGGGGCGACGAAGTCGGAGAGGCAGCGGTTGGGGGTGCCGTCGTCGAAGCAGTGTTGCTGGCGGAGGAGGGGGAAGCGGGCGACCACGTCACCGCGGGACTCGTCCGTGTAGAGCAGCACGTCGTCCCCGCTCGAGGCCGCGGGCCAGAAGCCGTAGACGCAGCGCAGGTCGAGCCGGCGGTGCTCGATGATCTCCTGCAGCATGGCCCGGGCGTTGGCGTACAGCTCCGTGGCCACCTCGCCGTAGACCGGGTCGTCGAGGATGGCGGGGAAGGTGCCCTTCAGCTCCCAGGTGGTGAACAGGAAGGTCCAGTCGATGTACCTGGCGATCAGACCCAGGCTGTCGTCGGTGACGATGCGCTTGCCCAGGAACTCCGGGGTGGCGACGGCGCCGGCCTCGAAGGTCACCGGCACCGGGTTGGCGCGGGCCTCGGTCAGGGGACGCAGGGGCTTCTGCTTGGCCTCGAAGCGCTCGCGTAGGGTCTCCTGCTCGGCCACGTTGCGGGCGTCGAAGAGGGGGCGTTGCTTGGAGTCGAGCAGCGACGAGACGGTGTTCACCGAGCGCGAGGCGTCGTGCACGTGGACCACGCTGCCGTGGAACTGGGGCGCGATCTTGACCGCGGTGTGGGCCTTGCTGGTGGTCGCGCCTCCGATCAGGAGCGGGATCTCGAAGCCCTGGCGCTCCATCTCGGCCGCGATGCCGACCATCTCCTCCAGGGACGGCGTGATCAGGCCCGAGACGCCGATCATGTCGACCTCCTCCTCGACGGCCGTCTTGAGGATCTGCTCGGTGGGCACCATCACGCCCAGGTCGACGACCTCGTAGTTGTTGCAGCCGAGCACCACGCCCACGATGTTCTTGCCGATGTCGTGCACGTCGCCCTTGACGGTGGCCATCAGGATCTTGCCCCGGCTGGAGCTCGCGCTGTCGTCGACCTTCTCCGCCTGCATGTAGGGGTCGAGCCAGGCCACGGCCTTCTTCATGGCCCGGGCGCTCTTGACGACCTGGGGCAGGAACATCTTGCCCGCACCGAAGAGGTCGCCGACGACGCTCATGCCGTCCATCAGGGGTCCTTCGATCACGGACAGGGGCCGCCCGAGCTCCTTCAGGGCCTCCTCGGTGTCCGAGTCGATGTAGTCGGTGATGCCGTGCACGAGCGCGTGCTCGAGGCGCTTGGCCACGGTCTGGTTGCGCCAGGAGAGGTCGACCTCGGCCTCCCTCTTGCGGTCGCCCACGGTCTCGGCGAAGGCCACCATGCGCTCGGTGGCGTCGGCGCGGCGGTTGAGGATCAGGTCCTCCACGTGCTCGAGGAGCCCGGAGGGGATGTCCTCGTAGACCTCGAGCTGGCCCGCGTTGACGATGCCCATGTCCATGCCCGCGCGGATCGCGTGGAACAGGAAGGCCGAGTGGATCGCCTCCCGCACGCGGTTGTTGCCGCGGAAGGAGAAGGAGAGGTTGGAGACTCCGCCGGAGACCTTGGCGCCCGGGCAGGCCTGCTTGATCTTCGCGGTGGCCTCGATGAAGGCCACCCCGTAGGAGTCGTGCTCCTCGATGCCCGTCCCGATGGCCAGGATGTTCGGGTCGAAGATGATGTCCTGGGACGGGAAGTCGACCTCCTCGACCAGGAGCTTGTAGGCCCGCTGGCAGATCTCCACCTTGCGCTCGGTCGTGTCCGCCTGGCCCACCTCGTCGAAGGCCATGACCACCACGCCGGCGCCGAAGCGCTTGATGGTGCGGGCCTTCTCGAGGAAGTCCTCCTCGCCCTCCTTGAGCGAGATCGAGTTCACGACGCCCTTGCCCTGGACGCACTTGAGCCCTGCCAGGATGACCGACCACTTGGAGGAGTCGATCATGATCGGGATGCGCGCCACCTCGGGCTCGGAGGCCACCAGGTTGAGGAAGGTGGTCATGCACTGCTCGGAGTCGAGCATCCCGTCGTCCATGTTGACGTCGAGGATGTTCGCGCCGCCGCGCACCTGCTCGATGGCCACCTCGACGGCCTCCTCGTACTTCTCCTCCCGGATCAGGCGCCTGAACTTGGCCGAGCCGGCCACGTTCGTGCGCTCGCCCACCATCAGGAAGTTCGTGTCGGCGTTGACCGGCAGTGTCTCGAGGCCGGAGAAGTGGGTCACGTCCTCCTGGGCCTTCGGCACCGCGCGCGGCGGGAGCTCCGCCACCGCATCGGCGATGGCGCGGATGTGTTCGGGGGTCGTGCCGCAGCAGCCGCCGACGAAGTTGACCAGGGAGCTCTCGGCGAACTCCTTGAGCAGGGCGCCAGTGGTGCGCGGCTCCTCGTCGTACTCCCCGAAGGCGTTCGGCAGACCCGCGTTCGGGTAGCAGGAGACGTAGGTGCTCGACTTGGCCGCCAGCTCCGCCACGTGGGGTCGCATCTCGCGTGCGCCCAGGGAGCAGTTGACGCCGATCGCCAGGGGGTCCACGTGGGAGATCGAGCGCACGAAGGCGTCCACCGTCTGGCCCGAGAGGGTACGCCCCGAGGCATCCGTGATCGCCACGGAGATCATGACCGGCAGGCGCGTGCCGAGCTCCTCGAAGATGTTCTCGATGGCCACCAGGGCGGCCTTCGAGTTGAGAGTGTCGAAGATCGTCTCGACCAGCAGGATGTCGACCCCGCCCTCGACGAGGGCCCGGGCCTGCTCCTCGTAGGCGGCCGCCATGCCGTCGAAGTCGATCGAGCGGAAGGCCGGGTCGTTGACGTCCGGAGAGAGGGAGAGGGTCTTGGAGGTGGGCCCCAGGGCGCCGGCCACGAAGCGCGGCTTGTGGGGAGTCCTGGCGGTCCAGGCGTCCGCTGCCGCGCGGGCGATGTGAGCCGACTCCAGGTTGAGCTCGCGCACCAGGGAGCTCATCCCGTAGTCCGCCTGGGCCACCGAGGTGGCCCCGAAGGTGTTGGTCTCGATGATGTCCGCGCCCGCCGCGAGGAAGCCCTCGTGGATCTCTTGGATCACGTCGGGCCGCGTCAGGCTCAGGAGCTCGTTGTCCCCCTGCAGGGGCGAGGGGTGCTCGCCGAAGCGCTCGCCGCGGAAGTCCTCCTCCGTCAGTCCGAGCTTCTGGATCATGGTGCCCATGGCCCCGTCGATGACGAGGATGCGCTGGGCGAGCAGGCCCTCGAGGCGCTGGCGCAGGCTGGCGCCTCGGCTCGGGGCGCCCTTGTGCGCGGCCGGGACCTGAGGCGTCGCCGGCTGGTCGTGGAGGGGTCGCGTGATGGACTCGCGCTCGGGAGGGGAGGGGCTCATGAATTCAGGAGAGCGAACGGGAACGAGGGGCCTCGCGGCCCTTGCGTGAACGTCGTGTGCAGGCGCCGGCGGGCGCGAGGCCCGTGGCGACCAGGGTCATGAAGTGCGGCGGGTGCGGGTCGCGGGACACGCGGCGCACGCTGACGGACTCGAGGCCGGCCTCCTCGAGCAAGGACGCGAGCTTGGGCTCGGTGAAGCCCTGCTGGCGATCTTGGAGCTTCTCGCGCACCCACTCCTCGTTGTGGGCGAGCAGGTCGATCACCAGCAGGCGCCCGCCGGGCACCAGGATGCGCGCGGCCTCCGACAGGGCCCTGCGCGGCTGCTCGGAGTGGTGCAGGGCCTGGCTCAGGACGACGATGTCGAAGGCCCCGTCCTCCAGGGGCAGCTCGTCGATGTCCCCCTGGCAGGTGGCGATGTTCGCGATGCCCTTCTTCTCCGCGCGCTGCTCGAGCTGGTCGAGCATCTCGCGTGAGAGGTCGACGGCGGTGACCTCGTCGGCCACCTCCGCAAGCATCATCGTCAGGAGGCCGTCGCCGATGCCCAGGTCGGCGTAACGCCCCCGAGGCAAGAGCTGGATCATCGAGCGGCACAGGCCCTCCCAGGTGCGGCCCGGCAGCTCCGCGTCGCCGAAGCCCTTGGCGATCCGGTCGAAGTAGGAGCGGGCCTCCTGCTTGCGGCGCTCCTGGAGCGTCTCGAGCCCGGCCACGTCCGCCAGGAACTCGCTCGCCTCCCGGCAGCCGGCGAGCACGTCCTCCACCAGGGGGGCGTCCCGCCGCAGGCTGTAGTAGCTGCGTCGGCCCGCCCGCCGGTCGATCACCAGCCCCACCTCCTTCAGCAGGTTGAGGTGCGTCGAGACCCGGCTCTGGCCCATGTTGAGGATCTCCATCAGGTCGCTGCCGTGGAGCTCCTCCCGGGCCAGGAGGTTGAGGATCCGCAGACGGCTCTCGTCGCCCAGGGCCTTCAGGAGGCGGGTGGAGTCGGGGAGTTCCATCATGCTATCGAGATAGCATGATGAATCGGGCGGTCGGGTCGGGAGCTGGAGAGCGCTTTCTTTTTGGTGTCCTAGCCCGGCCTATTCATGAGGCTTTGACGCATTGGGACCCAACTGCGTTCC
>CAZQAT010000018.1:33069-53140 GCA_964591315.1 uncultured Planctomycetaceae bacterium | reverse complement strand
AGGCCGGGCTAGGGCCTGCGGAAGGGGCGCCCGGCGCGGTAGCCGGTGAGCCTGCCCTCCAGCTCGGAAGCCAGGGGAGCGTTGCCGAGCTGCCGTGCGCCGGCCAGGGCGCGCTCGCCGCTCGCGACCGCGTCCTCGAACAGGCCGCGCTCGGCGAGGGCCATGGCGAGCAGGTCGTGGAAGCGTGGGTCGCCCGGCTGGCGGTCCACGAGCTGCCGTGCGATCCGCTCCGCCTCCGCACCGTCGCGTAGGTCTCGCTCCCGCGCGGCGGCCAGCAGCTTCCCGAGCAGGAGCATCAGCTCCGGCTCCGCCCGCAGCACCAGGGCCGCGCGCAGGTGGCCCAGCGCCTCGCGGTCGCGGCCGGCCTGGAACAGCAGGATGCCCAGGTTGCGGTGGGGCGGCCCGTAGTCCGGATCCACCTCGAGGGCGCGTCGCAGGTGGTAGAGGGCCTCGTCCAGGCGTCCAGCCTGGCCGAGCACGACCCCGTAGTTCCCGTGGAAGATCGGCGTGCCCGAGCGGAAGGGCTCCGCCGCCTCGAACTGGGGCAGGGCCTCCCGGAAGCGCCCCATCCGCATCAGGATCGTGCCCAGGTTGTAGGCGACCGTGTTCAGCTCCGGCGCCAGGCGCACGGCCTCGCGCCCGTGTTCGAGGGCCTCGGGGTAGCGGCCCTCGCTCGCCAGGAGCGCCGCCAGCTGGTCGTGGGCGCGCCCGTTGTCCGGCTGCTGCGAGAGGACGTCGCGCCACAGGGCCTCCACGTCCTGGTAGAGGGCGTTGCGCTGCACCGTGCCCCAGGCCAGGGGCAGGGCGAGGAGCGCGAGCAGAGCGGTCGCGACGGCCGGCGCGAGCGCCCGCCGCAGGCCACACCAGGCGACGGGCACCGCGAGGCTCGCGAGGCAGGCCAGGGGCAGGTACATGCGGTGCTCCGCCAGGCGCTCGCCGGCCAGCGGGATGAAGCTCGAGCTGGGCGCGAGCACGGCGAAGAACAGCAGGGCCGGCACCGCCTCCGGGCGCCGTCGGCGGGCGAGCTCGAGGCTGCCTGCTAAGAGCAGCAGCACGAAGAACCCGGGCAGGAGCGCCGGGCCCCAGCTCGTGACGAAGGGCCAGCCCGAGTAGTCGAGGGCCAGGCCCCTCGGGAAGACCGCCAGCCTCAGGTAGTGGGGGATGCCCCCGGCCTGGGTGCGCAGGTAGTCGAGGCTCGACACCTGCTGGCCGAAGCCGACGGTCACGCCCCGGTCTCCGGAGGCGATCGCGAGGGCCAGCACGACCCAGGTGACCGCCAGGCCGCCGTACAGCCCGCGGCGCGCGCGCAGGGCGGCGGCGAAGCTGCCGCTGACCAGGGTCCGGTCGTAGAACAGCACGGCGAGAGGAAGGGCCACGGCGATCTCCTTGCTCGCCATGGCGCAGGCGCCGGCGAGGACCGCGGCCAGCGACCAGCGCCCCCGGGCTCCGCTCTCGCAGGAGCGCTCGAAGGCGTAGAGGGTCGCGAGCACGAAGAAGGCCGCGAAGACCTCACTGCGGGACACGACCTGGTTCAGGGCGTCCGTGTTCAGAGGGTGCACGACCCACAGGAGCGCGGCGAGGCCCGCGAGAGTGGTGGCCTCCTCCGCCAGCCGTGTCCTGGCCAGGCCGCGTGCCAGCAATGCGAAGAGCAGCAGGGCCGTCAGCACGTGGGCCACCACGTTCACCAGGTGGTAGCCGAACACCTCGAGCCCTCCCGCCGCGTGGTTCAGTGCCAGCGAGAGGGCCACCAGGGGCCGGCCGCTGGCCACCGAGCCCGCGGGCGCCGAGAGGGCCTCGGTCAGGGGCAGCAGGCTGCGCACGTTCGGGCTCTCGACGATCGAGTAGTGGTCGTCGAAGACGAAGGGCCCCTCGAGGCCGTTGGCGTAGACCCCGAGGCCGGCGGCCAGGATCACCAGCGCCGCGAACCAGGTCTTGGTCTTCAACGTCCTCGGCCTCCGTGCACCATCGCCGGATCCTAGCGGGCCGCTCGCAGCCACTCCACCGAGCGTCGCGTCGCCTGCTCGAGGTCCACGAGCTCGCGGTAGCCGAAGGCGTCCCGTGCCGGCTGCATGGAGTAGGAATGGGAGGTGGCGAGCTGGGCCGCGACGAAGCGCGTCATCGGCGGCTCGCCGGGCAGGGACAGCAGGCGCCAGAGTCCCTCGAGCGCCGCACCGGCAACGTGGGCCGTGCGCTGGGAGACTCGCCGCCGGACGGGCGGGACGTCGAGGGCCTCGAGGAGCCCGTCGATCCAGGGCCACAGCTCGACCGGCTGCTGCTGGCCGATGAAGTAGGCACGGCCGGCGTGGGGTGCGCCGGGCTCGAGGGCGCGGGCCGCGAGGACGTGGGCGTGGGCGGCGTTCTCCACGTAGCAGAGGGTGACCTCGTTGTCTCCCGCGCCGACGACGGCCAGGCGACCGGCGCGGGCACGCTCCACCAGGCGCGGCAGGAGGTGTGGGTCCCCGGGGCCGAAGATCAGGTGCGGCCGGAGGGCGCAGGTGGTGAGGCGCGCGTCGTTCTCCGCCAGCACGCGCTCCTCGGCCGCGGCCTTGCTGGCCGGATAGTGGGCCAGGAAGTCGGTGGCCCGCGGCAGGTCCGCCGTCACGCGCCGGTGGTCCTTGCCGTCGAAGCAGACCGAGGGCGAGCTGGTGTGCACCAGGCGCGGGACCCCCGCCGAGCGGCAGGCGGCCAGCACGTGCTCGGTGCCCTCCAGGTTGGTGGCGAAGTAGTCGCGCCGTCGTCCCCAGACGCCGGCCTTGGCGGCCACGTGGAAGACCACGTCCATCCCCTCGGCCAGCTCCGCGAGCTTCGGAGCGTCTGCCAGGTCGCCGCGGTGGGTGACGACGCCGAGGGCTCGCAGGTGCGGGTGATCGCCGCGGGACACGGAGTGCACCTCGTCGCCCGCGGCGCGCAGCTGGCGGCAGAGCTCCGTGCCCAGGAAGCCGCCGCCGCCGGTGACCAGGGCCCTCACGCTCTCCGCTCCGATCGAGGGGGAGGCCGCCTCAAGTCAGCTCGGCCTCCGCCCAGCGCTTGAGCTCGCCGCGGTGGATCTTGGCGTTGTGCCGCACGTCCACCGGGAAGCCCGGGTGGAACAGGAAGGCCTCCACCGGTGCCAGACCCTCCACGTCTCGCACGTGGGCGCGCAGGGTCTCCACGAAGCGGGCGCGCTGTTCGTCGCCGCGGGGGTGGTGCCCACGTTCGGCCTCGACCACCAGCACCGGCCGCTCCTCGCCGACGGGGCCCACGCCCACCAGGGCCGTGCGGTGCACCCCCGGGGCTCCGTTGTAGTGCAGCTCCGTGGGCACCGGCGGGACGAGGCCCTGGCGGGTGCGCAGACGGTGGGACTTGCGGCCGCAGAACCACAGGCGCCCCCGGGCGTCGAGGCGGCCGAGGTCGCCCATGCGGTGCCAGAGGCCAGCCGGGCTCTCGATCTTGGCGGCGGCCGTCGCCTGCTCCTGGAACCTGTACTCCCGGGTCACCACCGGGCCGCGTACGCACAGCTCCCCAAGAGCTCCAGGAGCGGCGCGCAGGTCGTCGGACCAGCGGGGGAGCGGCTCGTCTCGGACGTCCAGGACCTCGACCTCGATCCCCGGCGCCGGCAGGCCGACGCAGGTGCCGCGCACCGCCTGCGGAGCCTCGTCCCGGGCGGCGAGGATCTCGCGCCCGCTGATCGTGGCCACCGGCAGGGACTCCGTGGCGCCGTAGGGTGTGTGCACGTCCGCGTCACCGGTCAGCACGCGGTGGAAGCCCTCGACCAGGGCCGGGTCCACCGGGGCCCCGGCCACGAGCACGCGCCGCAGGTTGGGCAGGGTCAGGCCGCGCTCCACGCACCACGGGATCACCCGGCGCCAGATGGCCGGTGAGCCGAAGCTCGAGGTGGCACCGACCTGCTGGATGCAGTCGACGATACGTCGGGGGTCGCAGCTCGCGGGGCGCGAGGGGTCCAGCTCGGGCACGACGCAGGTCATGCGCAGGCCCGGGCTGAAGAGGGCGAAGAGGGGGAAGCAGGCGGCGTCGACCTCGTCGTCGCCGAAGGCGTACATCTCCCGCAGGGCCTCCACCTGCGCCGAGAAGTTTCCGTGGGTATAGGTCACTCCCTTGGCGGGTCCCGTGCTGCCGGAGGTGAAGAGGATCGCTGCCTCCTGGTCGGCGGTCGTGTCCTCCAGGAAGGGAGAGTCGTCTCGGTCCGCCAGGAGCTCGGCGAGGGTGGCGCCGCCCCAGCCCAGGCGCCGGCCGACGGTCACCTGGAGCTCCACGCTGCGGAAGGCCCGCGGGAAGAGGCGCCGCACGAGGTGGGCGGCGGGGATCCCCACGAAGGCCCGCGGCCGCATGCGCTCCACGCAGGAGAGCAGGGGCCCGCGGCCCATGCCGGGGTCGATCAGGACCGGTACGGCTCCGGCCTTGAGCAGGGCGAAGGTCAGGGCGATCAGGTCGACCCCCGGGCGCACGAACAGGCACACCCGGTCGCCGATCTCGAGCCCGCGCTCCCGCAGGCCGCGGGCGACGCGGTTGGAGCGCGACTCGAGCTGGGCGTAGGTCAGGCCCGCCAGGCGTAGGCCGCGCCCCTTGCCGCGGGCGACGAGCACCGCGTCTCGCTCGGGGAGCTCCGCGGCGCAGTCCGCGAGCAGGCTGGCGATGTTGACCCGAGGCGTCGCCTCCGGGACCGTGGTCAGCTCCGCGTCGAGAACTCGCTCAGCCATGGCAGGACCCGTTCGTGGGCGTCCTCGAGCACGTAGTGGCCGGCGCCCTCGAGGGCGAGGACCTCCGCCTGGGGGAAGCGCTCCAGCCACATGCGCCGGAACATGGGCGTGAAGCACCAGTCACGCTCGCCCCAGGCGATGCGCACGGGCAGGTGTCGCAGGCGCGCGAGGCCCGCGTCGATGGCCTCGAGCACGCCGTAGCTCGGGTGCTCGGGCCCCATGGGGATGTCGCGCACGAAGCGGTGGGTTGCGATGCGCGCCGCCCAGGAGTCGTAGGGCGCCAGGTAGCCGCGCCGCACCTCGGGCGTCATGCGCTCGGTGTCCTCGATCGCCATGCTGAGGGCCGCGCGGGCGAAGGCGTTCAGGCCCCGCACCGCGAGCTCTCCGAACCAGGGGGTGCGGCAGACCGCAATGCGCAGGGGGATGCGGGGCGCCGGGAAGGCGGCCGTGTTCATCAGGAACAGGCGCGCGAAGCGCTCGGGGTGGCGCGCGGCGAGGCCGCAGCCGATGGCGCCGCCCCAGTCGTGGGCCACCAGGGTGATGTCCTCGAGGTCCAGCTCGAGCACCAGCCGCTCGAGGTTGTCCACGTGGTCCGCCAGGCGATAGCTCCAGTGTTGGGGCTTGTCCGACAGGCCGCAGCCCAGGTGATCCGGCGCCACCACGCGCCGCTCGCCCGCGAGCTGCGCGGCCACGCGGCGGTAGTAGAAGGACCAGGTCGGGTTGCCGTGCACGCACAGGAGCGGCGCGCCATCGACTGGCCCCTCGTCCAGATAGTGCAGGGCCCCGACCGGGGTCTCGAGGAACCGGTGCTCGAAGGGGTACTCGTCCCGGAAGGGCAGGCAGCGCCGGGCGGCCTCCCGGGAGCGGTCCTCGTCCTGTGCCAGGGAGAGACTCACGCCTGGCCCTCCAGGTCCGGTGAGGTCAGCTCCTCGCCCTCACTTCCGCCCCAGTCCCAGCGGATCTCCGCCTCGTCCGCCACGTCGGCGGTGATCGAGACGAAGTGCCCGCGCCGGAAACTCTGGTAGACGTAGTGCAGGGCGTCGCGGTGGTGCAGGACCAGGGCGCGCGGGGAGGGGGCCATCACGACGACGCACCTGGAGAGCTCGGCCAGGCCGCAGCCGGCCTTCTTCAGCACCGCCTCCTTGGCGGACCAGATGCGGGTGAAGTTTCGCCAGCGGAAGCCGCCGAGCACGTCGAACTCGGCGCGGGTGGCGGTGAGGTTGACGACCTCCTGGCGCCGGACCTGGACGCGCTCCACGTCGATGCCCACCGGAGCGGGGTAGACGATGCCGCTCACCAGGCCCTTGGTGTGACTCAGCGACCAGTGCCAGCCGTCCACGGGTACGGGGGCTCCGCTGTCGTCCTGGCGCAGCGCCCCCAGGCGCAGGCCAAGGCGCTGGGCGCTGTCGCGGCAGGCGGCCCGCGCCGCGCGCCGCTGGTTGGAGACCCGCACGGCCGAGGGCAGGTGGGAGGCCTGCCCGGGGGTGGTGCGCATGACCGGACAGAGGAAGGGGTGGATCACGTGCGCGCCTCCGGGCTGGGGACGGCCGCGCTGCGAGCCACGATCTCGGCGTCGAAGGAGTTCACGCCCATGCCTGCGTCGACCACGATGCCCTGGGCGTTGACGCCGCTCGAGCGCGGGCTCAGGAGGTAGAGGGCCGTGCTGGCCACCTCCTCGGTGAGCAGGCCCTGCTTGCGCAGGGTGGCTGCCTCTCCGTGCAGATAGCTCTCGAGGTAGCCGGGGATCCCGGCCGAGGCGGAGGTCTTGAGCAGCCCGGCGCGCACGGCGTTGAAGCGCACGTGGCTGAAGGCGCTGAAGCTCTTGGCCAGGAAGACCACGCTCGAGTCGAGGGCGGCCTTGATGGGGGCCATGTAGCCGTAGTTCTCGGCGGCGGTGGTGGTGCTCGAGATCGAGATCGTGACCACCGAGGCGTCGGGGGCGAGGACGCCCTTGAGGGCATTGGCCAGGGCCGTCAGGGAGAAGCAGGAGATGTCGACGGCCTGGAGGAAGTCCGCCCGCGGCGTCTCGTGGAAGGCCTTGAAGCCCTCGGAGTAGTCGGCGAAGGCGATCGAGTGCAGCAGGCCGTGGAGGGGCTCCGGTCGCTCGGCCAGGGCCGCCGCGAGTGCCTCGATCTCGTCGGGCTTCTCCACGTCGCAGACGTACACCTCACGCCCCTCGAGCAGCTTGGCGGTCTGGTCCCGGCGGGCCTCGCTGCGCACCGAGTAGACGACGGTCGCGCCCTCGGCCTCCAGCTGGCGGGCCACGTGCCAGGCCACGCTCTTCTTGTTGGCGACCCCGACGACGAGGACCGTCTTGCCTTCGAGGCCGAGCCAGCTCATGCGGGTTCCTCTGGGCTGGCCAGTGCCACCACGAACTTCTGGCGCGCCACCACCCGGCCCTCGCAGGTCACGCGGGCGCGCATGTAGCAGGCGGGCCCGAGGCGGTCCTCGAGGGTGACCTCGGCGCGCAGCACCGAGCCGGGGCGGACCATCTGCTTGAAGCGGGCGTCCTCGATGCGGGTCAGCACCGGAACGCCCTTCAGGGGCATGTCGTCGGGGACCTCCTCGCTCATCAGGAGCGCCGCCGACTGGAACACGAACTCGTTGATCAGGACCCCCGGGAGGATCGGGTGGCTCGGAAAGTGCCCGGCGAAGCAGGGCAGCTCCGGGACCACGTCCCACTCGCTGACGATGTTCGCCGCGTCGAGCTCGAGGACCCGGTCCACGAACAGGAAGGGGTCGCGGTGGGGGATGCGAGCCTCGATGCCCGCCCGGTCCAGGACCGTCGTCGCGCCGTGATCAGAGGCCACCGGTCACCTCCAGGGTCGTGCCCGTGATGTAGGAGGCCTCCTCCGCCGCCAGGAAGAGCACCGCGTAGGCGATGTCCTCGGGGGTGCCGAAGCGCTGGACGGGTACCGATGCCACGTACTGCTTGCGCAGGTTCTCCGGCAGGTCCTCCAGGAGCTCCGTGTCGATGAAGCCGGGCGAGACGCAGTTGACTGTGATCTTGCGCTTGGCGACCTCCTTGCAGAGGGCGCGCATCAGGCCCACCTGGCCGGCCTTCGAGGCGCTGTAGTTGCACTGGCCCTGGAAGCCGTGGTGCCCCGCGGGGGAGGTGATCAGCACGATGCGGCCGTAGCGCTTGCGCAGCATGTTCTGCACGGCGAACTTGCTCATGCTGTAGGAGCCGCTGAGGTTGGTGTCGAGCACCGCGTCCCAGTCCTCGCGCGGCATCATGGCCAGGATGCCGTCGCGGCGCAGACCGGCGTTGTTGACCAGGATGTCGACGCCCTCGGGGGCGGCGTCGTCGAGCCCGCGCCAGAAGGCCTCGACCTGCTCGTAGTCCGCCACGTCGAAGGGGTGTAGGTGCAGGCGCCCGGCGTGCTCGCCGGCCTGGTCCATGAGGCCTCGGGCGGCCTCCTCGTTGGAGCGGTAGGTGGCGTGGACGGTTGCCCCCTCGTTCAGGAAGGCCAGCGCGATGGCCCGGCCGAGACCGCGCGTGCCACCGGTGACGACAGCGGTGCGTCCCTCGAAGCGGGCGCTCACGCCTGCACCTCCTGGGGGGTCTGCAGCTCGCGCAGGCAGGCGTCGACCTTGTTCGCGGTGATCACGCCGTAGTTCGCGGCCCCCAGCCAGCCGGACATGATGATGCCGACGCTGCCGGAGTGGAAGAGTCCTGGGATGCGCTCGGAGAGGTTCATCGAGTGGGGCAGGCCCTCGAACTTCGTGCCGAAGGAGGAGCCCTGCTGGTGCTGAGTGTAGAACTTGAAGGTCCGCGGCGTGGAGGCCTCGGCGTGATCGATCTTGGCCCGGGTGCCCGGCAGCAGGTCCTCGAGGGAGACCAGGGTCTCCTCGACGAGCTGGGCCTTCTCCGCCACGTACTGCTGCTCGTCCAGCTGCGCCCAGTCGGCCCAGTTGGCGTTCATGGAGCTGACGAGGGTATAGCGGTCCGTGCCCGGCCGGGTCTTCGGGTAGTAGAAGGAGAAGGTGCGGCTCTCCCCGTGCATGTCGCAGAGCGAGGGCGAGTCGAAGGTCTCGCGGGTCGACGTGAACAGGAGGTCCGTCTCGAAGGGGATCTCCTCGCCCTTGCGCACCCCCAGGTAGACCTGGGTGCTCGAGTTGTTGAGGCGCACGGCCTCGACCTCCTCCACGTAGCCCGGGTCGAAGTGCTCGGCGCCCACGAGCTTCAGGATCGTCGTCTTGAGGTTCGCGTTGGACAGCACGGCGCCCGCCCGCAGCTCGCGGCCGTGGGCCAGGATGCCGCAGGCGCGCCCGTTCTCGACCAGGATGCGGTCCACCTGCACCCGGTTGCGCAGCTCGACGCCGTTGCGCCGCAGCTCGGCCTTCATGGAGCGGATCAGGTGGTCCGTGCCGCCCTCGTAGGTGAAGACCCCCTTGCTCATGAAGTTCGAGAAGACGATCCCGTAGGAGATCGCCGGGTCCTGGAGGCTCGAGCCGTTGGCGTAGGAGATGGGCTCCATCAGGAGCCGGTGGACGTCGTTGCGACCCGGGAAGTGGTGCTCGAACAGCTCGCCGGTGGTCTCCCCCGAGTCGTCGTAGAAGTTCATGCCCCGCACGTGGGCAAAGAAGGCATCCACCTGCTCCTTACCCAGCCCGAAGGTCTCGATCAGGTGGCGGGTGAAGTCCTCTTCGGTGAAGGTCGTCTCGATCTGGAACTGGGGATTGCGGAACTGGACGCTCTCGAGCTGGACGATCCGGTCGGCGATCTCCTTCGTCCAGTACTTGCGGCAGGTCTTCTTCATCCCGATCGGGAAGCCGTGCAGGGACACGTCGAAGAGGTGTCCACCGGGTCGCTTGAACCAGGTGGCCATGCCGCCGAAGTTGTAGTGCTGCTCGACGAGGAGCACGGAGAAGCCGGCGCGGCCCAGGACGTTCGCGGCCGTCATGCCCGCCAGGCCGCTGCCCACCACGATCAGGTCGTAGCGGGAGTCGACGCCCTCGAGGGGATCGCGCGCGAGGCTGGCCTTGCCGTCCGTGCTGCCGCGGTGGTACTTCCGTCGCGTGGTCATGATCTCAGTGGGGAACGAGCGCGTGGCGGTTGGCCATGGAGATTCCGGACATGATGGAGCCGGTCACTCCCAGGAGCCCCTGGTCCGTGCCGATCAGGTGAAGGTCCTCGATCGGGGTCGTGCCGTCGAGACGCTTCGAGCGTGCGCCGTAGACCGCCCCGTCGAGCTTGCCCGTGAAGCGCTGGATGGTGCGGGGCGTGAAGCTGTCGCGGGCCACCTCGTGGGGCCGCGGGTCGATGCCGTAGCGGTTGGCGACCTCGAGCGCGCGGTCGACGCATGCGACCTTTGCGGCGGCGTAGGCCTCGTCGTCGAGGGCCGCCCAGGCCTCGGGGTTGGCCAGGGTGGTCATGCGGTAGATGCCCTCGGGGAGGGGCGCCTGGGAGCGGTAGTTGTTCGGGCAGCAGAGCACGCCGCTGCGGGGGTCGATCAGCTCCTCGGGCCGCCGGTAGGCCAGGCGCTCGGCGTCGCTGAAGAAGAGGATGGTGGGGGAGAAGCCGAGCTCCGCGGGGGGCCGGTCGAGCACGAACAGGGTCTCGGTGAAGGAGAGCCGCCCGCGCTCCGCCTCGACCTCCGCACCTCGGCCCGCCAGGCGCATCGTCTCCACCAGGCCCGTCGAGGACATCACGCGCGAGGCGAGGAGCTCGCTGCCGTCGTCGAGGCGCACCCCGTGGCAGCGGCCGTCCTCCACCAAGAGGCTCTCCACCCCCGTCTTCAGGCGCAGCTCACCGCCCAGCTCGCGGTAGCGCTGGACGAGCAGGTCCAGGAAGGGCTTCATGCCGCCCTCGGGCCGCGCGAAGCCCTCCTCGAACAGGCTGCGGAAGAGGATCACGAACTGGTACCAGTCCACGTCGTCCTCCCTGGCGCTGCCGTAGTAACAGATCGGCAGCAGCAGCATGTCCACGAGCAGCGGGTCGTCCAGGTAGTCCGCCAGGACCTCGCGGGCTCCGAGCTCGGTGTCGTGGGGGTCGAAGGCGTCGTAGTCCGCCACGGCCCGCGTGAGGCGCTCGAAGCCGTCCCGCTGGTCCGGGAAGCGCTCGCTCACCTCCTGGCGCAGGAGCCCGAAGTCGTTCGAGAAGCGCAGGCGGCAGTCGCGCACCGCGATCTCCGAGAAGCCCTGGGGGGCGAGGCGCAGGTCGTCGTAGCGCAGGCGCAGCTGGCGCAGGAGCTTCGTCAGCGGCGCGCCCCGGGTGCCCTTCGGCACGTAGTTCGTCAGGGCGTGAAGCCCCACGTCGAAGCGCCGGCCGGCCTTCTTGTAGAAGGAGTTCAGGCCGCCCCAGAGGTAGTGTCGCTCCAGGATCAGGACCCGCTGGTCGAACTGGGCCAGACGGATCCCAGCGGCGAGCCCGCTCATGCCGGCGCCGATCAGGATCGTGTCGTAGGGGGCCCGGGACATGGCGGTGGGGCGGGGGCCCTGGACCCCCGCCGCTCTCCCGGGTTCAGGCGTTGACCAGCTTCAAGTCGACGCCCTCGAGCCGCGGCTGGAGGTAGTTCGCGCAGCCGTCGAGGGTGTTCAGGGCGCCGTAGTCCTCCTCGGGCACCTGCACCGCGTAGCGCTTGCGCAGCTCCATCACGATGTCGAGGAAGTCCATGGAGTCCAGCTCGATCTGGTCCCGCAGGGGCTCGGTGGTGTTGAGACCGGAGAGCTCCTCGTCCGGGGCGATGGTGGTGATGATGTCCTTGACGGCCAGGATGATCTCGTCGCGAGTCATGGCTGGGTTGTTGATTTTGGATCGACCTAGAAACGGCGGATGATGACGGCGGAGTTGATGCCGAGCATCCCGAAGGAGAGATTGAGGATCGAGTCGACGGACTCGACCGACTGGGGTTCGCCGACGACCAGCCCGCGCATCTCGCACTCGGGGTCCAGGTCGTCGACGTTGATCGTGGGGTGCACCAGCCCGTCCTCGAAGGAGGGCAGGTTGCCGGCCAGCTCCAGGGCGCCGGCAGCGCCCATGGTGTGGCCGATGAAGCTCTTGGTGTTGTTGACCCGCGTGCGCTCGGAGTCCCCGAAGACCTCGCGGATGGCCTGGCACTCCTGCACGTCCCCCTGGGTGGTGGAGGTGGCGTGGGTGCTGACGATGTCGATGTCGCCGGGGGCCATGCCGGCCTTGGCGAGGGCCGCCCGCATGCACTGGTTCTGGCGCTCGGCCAGGGGCAGCACGAAGTCGCTGGCGTCGGAGTTCACCGCCCAGCCCGCGACCTCGCCGTGGATGTGGGCGCCCCGGGCCTGGGCGTCCTCGAGGCGCTCGAGGGCGTAGAGGCAGCCTCCCTCGGAGACGACGATCCCGTTGCGGGCCCTGTCGAAGGGGCGCGAGGCGCGGGTGGGGTCTTCGTGGGCGGCGAGCGCGCCCTGGGACATGAAGCTGGCGAAGATGCCGAAGGTGTGGATGCTCTCGGAGACGCCGCCGCCGTAGGCCAGGTCGACCTCGCCGAGCTGGAGCATCTGGACCCCCTGGATCAGCCCCAGGTTGCCCGCCGCGCAGGCGCCGCCCAGGCAGTAGGCGGGGCCCACCAGGCCCATGTTCAGGGTCACCTCCCCCGCGGGGTTGTTGGCCACCGTGCGCGGGTTGTGGTGGTGGGACCAGAACGACAGGTCGAAGTCGTACTGGGAGCAGGCGTGGACCTCGTTCTCGGTCTCCACGTTGCCGTGCTCGGTGATGCCCACGTAGATGCCCGTGCGCTCCGGGGCGTAGCGGCCGGCCTCGATGCCGGAGCTGCCCCGGGCCTCGTTGGCGCACCAGATGGCGATCGAGCCGGCCCGCGTGCCGCGGCGCAGCTCCTTGCGCTTCTGGTGGCGACCCGTGTCGTAGTGGCAGACCCCGGCCAGGGTCTTGCCCACGTGGCGGATCTCGTAGGGCTCGACGCCCGACACGCCGGCGAGGAGGTTCTTGCGGTAGGCGGCCAGGTCGTCCCCGTTGGGGCTCGTCAGGCCGACGCCGGTGATCACGACGCGGGGCAGCTCAGCCATTGCGAGCCTCCTCCGCCGACGGCAGGGGCTGGGGCGTCAGCTCCTCGGCCACATCGAGGGCCGCGCCGTCCTCGAGGGCGTCGAGGTCCTCGTGCAGGCGCGCGGCGGACTCGCCCATGCGGGAGGTGATCAGCTTGGCCGGGGCGCCGATGCCGACCTTGAGGGCGGCGCCGAGGGCCTTGGACAGCAGGCTCTGGCTGTCCCCCAGGGCGCGCTCGACCGAGGTGAACACGAGCTGCATGACCGCCTCGGCGATCTCGCAGGAGGAGAGGATCGAGCGCAGGGTCAGGACCCGCGGGTCCCGGTCGCCGTAGCGCTCCTGGACGTACTCGAGGGTGGCTCTGACGCTGGTGCGCAGCTTGCCGAGCACCACCTGCTCGCGGCGGCGGAAGACCGTGGCCACGATCGAGAGGGTGTTGCCCACCGGCGAGTGCAGGTGGCTGCGTCGCCCCGAGTCGAAGGCGGAGCGGATCGCGCCCCACTCCGCCAGCTCGTTCAGGCAGGTCGAGGTGGCGCCCTGGGAGATCTCGAGGGCGTGGGAGATCTCCTTGCTCGAGAGGGGCATGCCCGCGAGCACGAGGAGGCCCCAGACCCGGCCGTGGATGCGCTTGAAGCCGAAGGTCTTGAAGAACAGCTCGAAGGTGGGGAGCTGCTCGGCCAGGCGCTCGTCGAGACCCTCGAAGGTCTCGGTCCTGGTGGTGGGGCTGGTGGATGCCATGGGGCGGGAGGGGTCCTCGACCGCCCGGGGGGCCGTCACGACGGCGTCGTGTCAGGCACTCCTTGAATATCAGGTTTTCCTGATATCCGCGGTGAGGGGTCGGGGAGTGTCCACATCGGGGGGATCGGCGTCCAGCGGAGGTCGCAAAAAAACGCGCCCGGTTCGGGCCCAGGGAAGTTGCTTACGCGCGCCGGCGGGTCAGACCTGGACCCCGAGCATGCAGCACTGCAGCCCGCTGCCGATCCCGAGCATCGCCACCCGCTGCCCCGCCTGGAGGTGCCCCGCGCGCTGTGCCAGGTCGAAGGTGATCGGCAGGGACACCGATCCGATGTTCCCCAGCCGATCGACGGTGGGGTAGTCCCGCTCTCCGTCGATCCCCAGGGTCTCGAGCAGGAGCCGGCGGTGGGCGGCGCCCACCTGGTGGGTGATCACGCGCTCGACCTCCTGGGCTCCCCAGCCAAGCTCCTCGAGCAGGCCGGCCCAGGTGCGCGCCGCGAGGTCGTTGCCCGCGTGCAAGAGGGCCTCGGAGTCCGTGTCCATCAGCATGCCGCCCTCACCGCCCGCGTGGTCCCCCTGGCACAGCCCCACGTGCTCGGTGGCCGCGAGAGCATGGCCGCCGAGCAGGCGCGTCGCGTTCTCCGCGACGTCGGCGTGAGTCAACACGCAGGCGGCCGCGCCCGAGGCGATCGTCAGGGAGGCGTAGGCGCGCTTGACGTCCTGGCGTGTGACTTCTTCTCTGGCGAGCAGGGTGCGGATCGTCTCTCGGACCAGGGGCCCGCCGTCCTCACCGGCGACCACCAGGCCGGCCTGGATCTCGCCCGCCTCGATGGCCCGGGCCACCTGGGTCATGGCGTTCACGAAGCCGAGGCAGGCGTTCGACAGGTCGTAGGCCGTGCACTCGGGCGAGAGACCCAGGGCGCCGTGCACCACCGAGGCCGTGGCGGGCTCGAGGAAGTCACGACAGACCGAGGCGTGGATCAAGAGGCCGATGCGCTCGCGGTCGATGCCGGCCCGGGCGAGGGCGTCTTCTCCCGCGCGGGCCGCCACCGTGCTCGGGCGCGTGCCCTCGGGCCAGAAGCGCCGCTCGCGGATCCCGCTCATCAGCTCGAGCCGGCCGACGTTGAGATTCAGCCGCTCGTAGACCGGGGCGAGGGCCTGCTCGAGCTCCTCGGAGGTGGTGGTCTCCCCAGGTAGGGCGTGCCCGAAGGCCTCCAGGTGGACGTGTTCGAAGCGCATGGCGGGAAGCGAGGGCTGAAGAGGATAGGGGCCCCGGGCCTCCTTGCAAGGCGTTCCGCCGGCGTCGGTTGACGGATCGGCGGGGCCTGGGGCAACCTGACTGGGATGCCCGACGCCCCTCTACACATCCTGCACGTGGACATGGACGCCTTCTACGCGTCCATCGAGGTGCGGGACAATCCGTCCCTGGCGGGCCTGCCCGTGTGCGTCGGGGGTCCCGCCTCGGGGCGCGGGGTGATCTCGGCCGCGAGCTACGCGGCGCGGGAGTACGGCGTGCACTCGGCCATGCCCTCGGCCCAGGCCAGGCGCCTGTGCCCCAACCTGGTCCTCCTGCCGCCGGACTTCGACCGCTACACGGAGGCCTCGCGGCAGGTCATGGGCATCTTCCGCAGCTACACGCCGCTGGTCGAGCCGCTCTCCCTCGACGAGGCCTTCCTCGACGTGGCGGGTTGCGAGCGCCTGCACGGCGACGCGATCGAGATCGGCCAGGCGATCAAGCGCGACATCCTGCGCGACACGGGGCTGGTCGCCTCGGTCGGCATCGCCCCCTCGAAGTTCCTGGCCAAGCTGGCCTCGGACCTGGACAAGCCCGACGGCTTCCGGGTCATCGAGCGCCACGAGGTGCGCCAGGTGCTCGACCCGCTGCCCGTGTCGAAGATCTTCGGCGTGGGCGCGCGCACCGCCAAGCGCCTGGGTGCGCTGGGCATCGAGACGGTGGGGGACCTGGCCTCGCGCCCGCGGGCGGAGGTGGTGGCCGAGTTCGGCGCCAGCGGGGTCTGGATCCACGACCTGGCCCACGGCATCGACGCCCGGCGCGTGACGCCGCGTCGTGAGGAGAAGTCCCACGGATGCGAGCGCACCTTCGCCGAGGACATCTCCGACCGGGAGGAGCTGCGCACCTTCCTGCTGCAGTTCTGCGAGGAGGTTGCCTTCGGCCTGCGGGACAAGGGGCTGCGCGGGCGCACGATCACCCTCAAGGCGCGCTTCTCGGACTTCAAGACGGTCACGCGCACCAAGACCCTCTCCTCGGCCACGAACCTCGGCCCGCGCATCTACGCCGTGGCCCGCGAGCTGCTCGAGCGGGTGCGCCCGGCGCCCCTGCGCCTGGTCGGCATCCAGGTCTCGAACCTGGAGGACGTGCGTGCCCCGGTCCAGGTCTCTCTCTTCGGGGCGACCGAAGGGGGGCCGGAGGACGGCCGCGAGACCTGGATGGAGACCAACCAGAAGCTCGAGCGGGCCACCGCCGGCCTGGACAAGCTGCGGCGCAAGTTCGGCCGCGACGCGGTGGTGCCGGCGACCCTGCTCGGCCGCCAGCGGGTGCGGGGCCTGGGCGGGGCGGGGGAGCGGGTCGAGGAGTAGGGCGCGGGTTCGCGCCGGGCCGGCGCGAGCGGTCGCTGGGCCTGGGCCGACGAGCCTAGTGCTCGTCGGTCAGGTAGCTCATGAAGCTCATCCCGATGTCGGCGAACTGGTGCCGGCGCGGGACCTCGATGGCGTCCTTGATGCAGACCTGCTCGCACAGCTTGCAGGAGGTGCACTTCTTGGCGTAGACCTCCGCGATCAGCTGGAAGGTGTTCTCGGTGTCCAGCTTCATGCCGATCGCGTCGAAGGGGCAGACGTCCTCGCAGAAGCGGCATCCCGTGCAGAGCTCCTCGTGGACCTCGGCCTTGGGGATCTGCTTGGGCTTGATCTTGTCGACCAGCACCTCGCGGCTGTCGTTGATCGCGTCGAAGGGGCAGTAGACGCCGCAGACCGAGCAGTTGATGCACAGGTCCGGCTCGATGTGGAAGCGCTCATCGCCACCGGTGATCGCGTTGGTCGGGCAGACCCGCTCGCAGATCCCGCAGGAGGTGCAGAGGGTCGTGATGAAGTGCGCCTTCCACTCCCAGTTCGCCTCCACGGCCGGGTCGGTGAACATCACCACCTGGAAGATGCCGTGGGCGTCGAAGCGCGAGACCGAGCCGCAGATGTCGCGCTCGATGTTGAAGGTCTTCGTGAACTGGCTCGGGAAGGAGTTCGAGGTGCCGGCCAGGGCGCGCACCTTGGGGTCCTTGACCCAGGCGGTGACGAAGAGCTGGCTGCCCTGCTGGTAGGCGTGGGCGCCGTACTCGGGCATGACCTCGGGCAGGCCGTAGCGGAAGCGGTCCCGCAGGGCGGGGACCCGCTGCGGAAGGCGCACCTCGACCAGCACGTAGCCCTCGTGCTCGGTCACCTCGAAGTCCCGGCCGTAGCGGCGGTCGCGCTCGACCTGGTCCTCGGGCACGTTCTTCCACTTGGCGTACTCGAGCTCCCAGCCCGGGACCTCCTCGAGCTTGCCCAGGTCCTCCGGGGGCGGCAGCTCGCCACTGAAGTGGATCGCGTCCGTCGGGCAGACGTCGACCACCGTGCGGGCGTTGTAGAGCCCCGCCTGCTGGTCCACGTGGGTGTTCGCCTTGTCGTCGGTGTCCATGAAGAACACCTCGGGGAACTCCTGGCAGCAGGCATCGCAGGCGATGCAGGCCTCCTTGTCGACGCGGAAGGTGTCGGTGGTGGCAGTGGCTTGGGCTTCGGACATGAAAGGAGAGGTCGATAGAGGCCGTCTCGGCGGCTCCGGGGGTCTACTCGGCGGGGGGGTACACCAGCCCCAGCCTCATCTAGGCTAACCCACCCGGGCGGCGAGACAAGGTGTTCCGGGGGCGATCCGGGGCCCCCAGGGCGGCCCCGATGGTCAGTGGGCCTCCAACCAGTTCTCGCCCCAGCCGAAGTCCACCTTGAGAGGGACCCGCAGTTCCACGGCCTTCTCCATGCAGTCGCGGACCAGGCTCTCCGTTTTCTCCAGCTCGCTCTCGGGCACCTCGAGCACCAGCTCGTCGTGGACCTGCAGCAGCACCTGGGCGGCCAGCTCCGAGCCCGCCAGGCGCTCCTCCAGGTCGATCATGGCGCGCTTGATGACATCGGCCGCCGAGCCCTGGATGGGGGTGTTGATGGCGGCGTTCTCGGCCGCCGCCCGGATCCGGGAGTTGGTGCTCTCCAGATCCGCCATGCGCCGCCGCCGGCCCGCCAGGGTCTCGACGAAGCCGTTGGCCCGGGCCTCCTCCAGGGTGCGGTCGATCCAGTCCCGCACGCTCGGGAAGGAGTCGAAGTAGCGCTCGATGAACTCGCGGGCCTCCGGGACCGAGAGGCCGGTCTCGCGCGCCAGGCGCCCCGGCCCCATGCCGTACAGGAGCCCGAAGTTGATCGCCTTGGCCCGGCTGCGCAGCTCCCGGTCCACCTCGTCCTCTCCGACGCCGAAGACGATCGCCGCCGTGGAGGCGTGGATGTCGCGGCCCTCGGCGAAGGCCGAGACCATGCCCGGGTCCTCGCTGAAGTGGGCCATGATGCGCAGCTCGACCTGGCTGTAGTCGGCGGCCATCAGGACCCACTTGCCGTGCTCGTCCGGCTCCCGCGGCACGAAGGCCTGGCGCAGCTTGCGGCCGCGCTCGGTGCGCACGGGGATGTTCTGCAGGTTCGGGTCGCTGGAGGCCAGGCGCCCGGTGGCGGCCGAGGCCTGGCTGAAGTGGCAGTGGATGCGCCCGGTGCTCGGGTTGACGTAGGTCGGCAGGGAGTCGACGTAGGTGCTCTTGAGCTTGGCCAGCTCGCGGTACTCGAGCAGCCTCTGGACGATCTCGACGTCTCCGTACTTCTCGGAGAGGGTCTGGTGATCGGTGGCCCAGCCGGTCTTCGTGCGCTTGGGCCGCTTGACCCCGGCCTCGTCCTGGATGCGCAGCTTCTCGAAGAAGATCTCTCCCAGGGCCTTGGGGCTGTTGACGTTGACGTTCTCGCCGGCGAGGCCCTGGATGTCGTAGACCAGGGCGTCGATGTCCTTCTGCAGCACCTCGCCGTAGTCCTCGAGCAGCTTGGTGTCCAGGCGGATGCCGCGCTCCTCCATGGCCGTCAGGACCGGTACGAGGGGTAGCTCCAGGTCCCGGAAGAGGTCCTCCGTCCCGTTCTGCTCGAGGTCCTCCTGGAGCACGGCCCTGAGGCGGAAGGTGACGTCCGCGTCCTCGCAGGCGTACTCGGAGACCTGCTCGACGGGCAGGGTGTCCATCGTGACCTGCTTCTTGCCCGTGCCGATCAGCTGCGAGGTGGGGATCTTGTGCAGGTCGAAGTAGACCAGCGCCAGCTCGTCCAGGTTGTGGCGCCGCGAGCTGCCGACGGCGCAGAAGCTGGCCACCAGGGTGTCGAAGTCCGGCGGCGCGACCTCGAGGCCCTGGCCGCGCATCACGAGGGCGTCGTACTTGATGTTCTGCCCCCAGCGCTCGAGCCCCGGGTCACAGAGCAGGGGAGCGAGCCGCTCGACGAGCCCCGGCGTGCCGCCGAAGAGCGGCGGGTCCAGGTTCGCGGGCACGTAGAACGCGCGCCCCTCCGCCGCGCTGAAGGAGACGCCCACCAGCTCCGCCTCGAGGGCCATCAGGCTGGTGGTCTCCGTGTCCCAGGCGAAGGCGCCGGCCTCGCGCAGCTCCTTCTCCATGGCGGCGAACTCCTCCTCGTTCGTCACCGTGTGGTAGTCCCGCTCGACCTGGTCCTTCTTCGCGCTGCCCTCGGCGGTCTTGGCCGCCAGGCTGCGGAACTCGAGCTTGTGGAAGAGGGCCAGCAGGGCGTCCTCGTCGGGCTCCGGCGCGCCGACGGACTCCAGGCCGGGATCGAGGGGCACCTCGGTGTCGATCTTGACCAGCTCGAGGGACATCAGGAGCTGCTCCCGGTCGCGCTCGATGTGCTCCCTGGCCTTGCCCTTGACCTCGTCCAGGTGCTCCAGCACGCCGGCGACGCTGCCGAACTGCTGGATCAGCTTGGCGGCGCCCTTCTCCCCGATGCCCTTGACCCCGGGGATGTTGTCCGAGCTGTCGCCCATGATCGCCAGCACGTCGATCACGTGGTCGGGGGTGGTTCCGAACTTGGCCTCGACCGCCTCGAAGCCCTCGATGACCAGGTCCACCTTGGGCTTGAACACGTTGTAGAGCTGGACCTTGTCGCTGACGAGCTGCATCAGGTCCTTGTCGCCGGTGACGAGCATGACCTCCTCGCCGGAGTCCTCGGCCTGCTTGGCCAGGGTCCCGATCACGTCGTCCGCCTCGTAGCCCGGCCGCTCGAAGATCGGGATGCCGTGGGCCCGCACGATCTCCCGCATGTCGTCGAGCTGGGTGATCAGGTCCTCCGGCATGCGCTCGCGGGTGGCCTTGTACTCCGCGAACTGCTCGTGGCGGAAGGTCGGCCCCGGCGGGTCGAAGGCCACCGCGATGCGCTCCGGCCGCTCCTGCTCGAGGATGCGCCGCAGGGTCATGGTGAAGCCGTAGGTCGCCCCGGTCGGCCGCCCGTCCGGTGCGGTCAGCCCCGAGCGGGCCATGGCGAAGTGGGCGCGGTAGGCGAGGGCGGTCCCGTCGAGCAGGAAGAGGCGGCTCATGGGGGG
>CAZQAT010000018.1:0-32969 GCA_964591315.1 uncultured Planctomycetaceae bacterium | reverse complement strand
CCACCAAGCTCCTCTGCCTCGCCGGCGCCCTGCTCCTCCTCCCGGGCTCGCAGCCGCGGGAGGTGCGCATCGAGTTCCGCGAGGGCCAGGTCTACGAGATGCACCTGGAGCTCACCTCGGAGAGCGTCTACGAGGGGCTGATGGTGGTCGAGGGCCAGGAGTACGAGCTGGAGGAGGCCTTCCTGAGCTCCTTGGGCGACGAGCAAGAGGTGAAGCTCTCCCAGCGCGACGAGGTGCTCGAGCACGATGGGGAGGGTCGCGTCACGCGGGTCGCGCGCGAGTACACGCGCCTCGAGCAGCGCTCCGTGGAGGAGGGCGAGGAGGTCGAGCGCACCGGGCTCCTGGTGGGCGAGCCCCTCGAGGGCAGCCTGAACGAGGAGGGAGAGCTGGAGCTCGCGGTCCTGGACGACGAGCGGGAGGTGGACCAGAAGTTCCTCGTCCACCACAGCCTGCACGAGTTCTTCATGCCCCTCCTGCCGCCTGAGGCGGTCGAGCCCGGTGACAGCTGGGAGCTCGACGAGGAGGCGGCCCTGGATTTCAGTCTCACCCACGACCCGCTCTACTTCGAGCTGCCCCCCGACCTCGAGCCGGACCCGGCCTTCGTGGAGCAGCTGCGGGACGCGGCCCGCTGCGAGGTCGAGGTGACCCTCGAGGGCGAGGTGGAGCGGGATGACGCGGACTGCTTGCTGCTCTCCTACCTGTGCACCATCGAGTGCGAGCTCGACCAGCTGCCCGAAAGCGAGGAGGACGAGAGCTCGGCGGAGGAGGGCGAGATGACCGAAGAGCTCACCACCTCGATGCGGTTCACGGGGAGCCTCTGGATCGACGCCGGCGCGCGGTTTCCCGTGGCCATGGAGGTCGAGCTCGAGGGGCGCGACACGGCCGACATCGAGTGGACCGAGGAGGGGACGCCGCTGAGGATGGAGCTGGTCGGCGAGACCGAGGGCAGGATCGAGGTCGAGTGGGAGCTCCTGGAGCGCGGCCGCTAGGCCGGGGACTGCAGCGCGCCGCTCCAAGGCGTACTCTCGACCCGATGCGAAGCGGCAGCTCTCGTCTTGCCCAGCTCCTCTCGGGCCTCCTGCTGTTCGGCCTCGGCGCGACCTTCGGGCTCTGGTTCGAGTGGTACAGCGGGCTGCTGGAGTCCCTCGTCACCAGGGCTGCGCCTGGCCCGGAGGCCGGGGCGCCGGCGGACCTGGAGCTCGGTGCGCTGGAGGCGCGCCTGCGCGCGACCCCGGGGGACCTCGGGCTGGGGAGCGCCTACCGCCTGAAGTGCGTGGAGCTCGAGGCCCACGAGCGGTCCGTGCTCTTCTTCGAGGAGCTGAGCCGGGCGCACCCCGGCGAGCCGGCGGCCGGCCTGCAGCTGGCCTTGGCCTACGCGGACAAGATCCCGACTCGCACCGGGCTGGCCAGCTTCATGGCCAAGGGGCAGCTCGCCCAGCGCTCCCTCGAGCAGCTCGACGCCGTGATCGCCCTGAGGCCGGACTGGTGGCCGGCGGTCTTCTCGCGGGCCATGAACCAGCTGCACTGGCCCAAGGCCCTGAACCGCTCGGAGGCTGCGGCGCGCGACTTCGAGCGCCTGGTCGAGCTCCAGGCCGCGGAGTCGGCCGGTCCACGGCCGCACTTCGTGCGCGCGCACCTCGGGCTCGGCGACGCGCGGGCCAAGGGCGGAGACCTCGAGGGGGCGAGGTCCGCCTGGGAGCAGGGCCTCGCGCGCTTCCCCGACAACGAGGCCCTGCGGCTACGCCTCGGGCTGGCGGGCGCGGAGGCGGCGCAGGCCCTCCTCGGCACCGAGTACAGCCTCGAGCGGGCCATCGACACGGACCTCGGCTTCCTCGCGCGGGAGCCCTGAGGCCGGGGCGAGCTCCGCGAGCCGGGGCCCCGGCCGGGCGCCGCCGACCGAGGAGGGAAGATCGCCTGCCGGTGAGGGAGGGAAGCGGCTAGACTTCCGCGCTTGCCCTCCACTCCCCCGATCCGTCTGTGGCCCGGCGTGCCGGACCTCGCCTCCCTGGGCGCCCGTGAGGTGGCCGACCTGCTCCACGAGGGCGGCGGCCTGGAGGGGGAGGCGCGCGCCGAGCGCGTGCGAACCGCCGGCGAGCGCAGGGTGCTGCGCTACCCCTTGCCGGGCACGGTGCACCGCGCCGGCGAGAAGCCCACGGCGCCGCGCGGCGCGGGCACGGGCTTCGTCTACCTGACCCGCTGGGACGGCGGCAGCCTGGGATCGAAGACGACCGCGCGCCTGACCACCCCGCGCTCCTCGAGCTTCGCCGCCCGGGCCTGGAACCTGTTCTGCCACCTGCGGGAGCACGGCGTGGGCACGGCGGAGCCGATGGCCATGGGGGAGGAGGGCTCGCCGCTCTTCTCGGGCCGCTCGTTCCTCGTCACCCGCGCCCTGGACAACATGCGGCCCCTGCCGCTGGTCCTGCGCGAGGGCACCGACGCGGTCGAGCGCCGGCGCCTGGCCCAGGCCCTGGGGCTCTTCCTCGGGCGCATCGCCGACGCCCGCGTGCGCCTGCCGCGCCTGAAGCTCTCGGCCATCTTCGTGGCGCGCACTCCGGGCGGAGGCAGCTGCGGGGGCGCCTCTCCGGTGCCGGGCCTGGCGCGCCGGGCCCTGCCGGAGCTGGCCCTGGCCACCGTCAACGGCGGCAGGATCCTCGAGAGCTGGCGGCGGGAGGACAGCCAGGAACTCCTGCAGCAGCTCGCGATCCAGGTCGATGGGGACTGGCGCCTGGACGGGCGCGACCTCCAGCGCGTGCGTCGCCACGCGACCACCGGGCTGGGAGCGGCCGAGCGCCGGAGCCTGGCTCGCAGCCTGCCGCCCCTCGCCGCACCCGCGCCGATCCCCGAGCGATGACCGACTCCGAGCCCCAGACAGCCGCCCCGACGAGCGCCCCGCGCGCGGTCCTCGGCGGCGTCCTGATGGGCCTCGCCAACCTGGTGCCGGGGGTCAGCGGCGGGACCATGATCCTGGCCATGGGGCTCTACGAGCGCTTCATCGCCGCCCTGGCCGACGTGACGCGGCTGCGGCTGCGGCGCGACTCGCTCGTGTTCCTGGGCCTGGTCGCGGTCGGCGGCGCGGCCGCCCTGGTGGGGCTCTCGGGACCGGCGGTGTACCTCGTGACCGAGCACCGCTGGATCATGTACAGCCTCTTCATCGGGATGACCCTCGGCGGCGCACCGGAGCTCTGGCGCGCGTCGCGGCCCCTGGGGCCGGTGCCGGTCCTGGCCTTCCTGGCCGCCTTCGCCCTGATGGCGGGCCTGGCCTGGGGGCTGCGCGGTGCGAATATCCCCGAGACGACCCTGACCTTGGTCTTCATGGGGGTGCTCGGCGCCTCGAGCATGATCCTGCCGGGGATCTCGGGCTCCTACATGCTCCTGATCTTCGGCATGTACGACGTGGTTGTCGGCGCCCTCTCGACCTCGGCCCTGCGCGAGAGCCCCTGGGAGTCGGCGAGGATCCTCGGCCCGGTGGCCGTCGGCGCGGCCCTCGGCATGGCGCTGCTCTCGAACCTGCTGAAGGCCCTGCTGGCCCGCTGGTCCGCCGCCAGCCACGCGGCGCTCTTCGGTCTCCTGCTCGGGAGCGTGCTCGGCCTGTGGCCCTTCCAGGAGCCGAAGCACCCGGACCTGGCCCAGAAGCCCTTCCGCAAGGGCGTGACGATGCTGGTGCAGGGAGCGGAGCTCGAGGCGGTCAACGCCAGGCACGACCTGGGCTGGGACGCGGCGCGGGCGGCGGAGCTGCGCTCGACCTACGCCGGCCTGGACGGGAGCGACCTGAAGCAGCGCGGCGACGAGCTCGTGTTCTTCGATCCCCGGGCGGCGCAGGTCGGCCTGGCGCTGGGGCTGTTCCTCGGCGGCTTCGCCCTGACGCGCTTCCTGGGACGGCGCGGCAGCGAGACCTAGGAGGACGCGGCCAGGCCGCGGGTCCAGAGCCGCACGCGCTCGACCTCCTGCGGTTCGAGGGGCCGGCCGGCGAAGCTGGCGCGCTCGAAGAGGGGCACGAGCCCCGCGAGCTCGCGCTGGGTCTCCTCCTCGAGCTCGAGCCCCCCGACGAACTCGCGCAGGCTCTGGTGCGCGGAGCGCCGGTGGCCGCGGTGGGCGAGCGCGGCCAGGATCTGGTGCAGCAGGTCCTGCTCACGGCTGCGCCGCCGGCGCCCTCCGCCGCCCTGGCGCCGGAGCACCCGCCGGACCCACAGGCCGAGCAGGGCCGCGGGCAAGAGCAAGGGCAGCGCCAACCATGGCCGCCGCTCCAGGGTGGCGCGCAGGGCACGCGGAGCGTCGGCCAGGGTCGCCTGCAGGGGGCCGAGGTAGGTCTCGTCCGCCCCCGACCGCGCCCAGGCCCTCAGGTCCCCCTGGAGCTCCGCGAACCAGGAGGCCAGCCCGTCGTCCTCGCCCGCCTCCGCCGCCCGCAGGGCCTCGCGCCGGCGGGCGCTGGGCGTGGCCTCGAAGGTCTGCCAGCCGAGACCCTCGAAGTGCACCTCGATCCAGGCGTGCCCGTTGCTGCGGGTCACGAGGTAGCGGCCGCTCTCGGGGTCGGCGGCCTCGGCCAGGAAGCCCGTGGCCACCCGCGCGGGGAGCTCGAGGGTGCGCAGGAGCAGCACCGCCGCCGCGGCGAAGGAGGTGCAGTGTCCCTGCTCGCGGCGCATGAAGCTGACGATGCCCTCCAGGCCCGGCACGTCCCTGGTCCTGGTGGAGTAGTGGAAGTCCTCCTGGAAGTGGCGCAGGACGCGCTGGACTCGCTCCAGGTCGTCGGCGCTGCCTGCGGTCAGCTCCCGGGCGCGGCGCGCGAGCCAGTCGAGGTCGTCGCCCTCCTCCGGCAGCTGCAGGAAGCGTCCGTCCGGGTGGCTTGCGCGGTGTCCGCGCAGGCGCGCCGGGTCCGGCCGCGGGTCCGCCACGCGCAGGGCCGTCTCGAACTCGGCCACCTCGACTCCGGTGGGGAGGGCCAGGAAGCGATCCGGGTCGTCGCGCACCTCCGGCAGGCGCAGGCTCAGGAGGGGGTGGACCGCGAAGAGCACCACGTCGTCGGTGGGCGGGACGCGCAGGGCGTTCTGCCGGATCTCGAGGTGCAGGCGTGCGGGCCCGGCCTCGCTCCCCAGCTCGATCCAGCCGTCCTCCAGCCCGTCGTCCCCGTCGCGGCGGGTCACGGGGCGTCCCGCGGTCGAGCGCAGACCCGTGGCCGTGAAGTGGTCGAGGCACAGGGCGCGCAGGTACAGGGGCCCCACGTCGCGCGGCGGTCCCTGCTCCGCGCCCGGCAGGTGGGCGCCGACGGTCATGACCGTCTCGTAGTCGAGCTCCCCGAGGTTGCCGCCGGGACGCAGGGCGCCGGGAAAGCTGTCGCTCGCCGGCCGCCCCTGGCCGAAGGCGCGGGCCCCCGTCTCCGTCGTCTCTCCGCTCTCAGCGGTGAAGCCGGGCCGGTCGCGCCCGTCGTCGAAGGCGGGCCGCGGGATGGCGACCATCAGCGGGTAGGCCGTGACAGTCGTCAGCCCGAGCACGAGGGCCAGGACGGCGGCGCTCGCGAGCCGCCCCTGGGGAGGCGCCTCGTCCTCGGCGCTGCCGGGCTCTTGCCGCTGGAAGGGCCGCGGGGCGCTCGACCGCCAGCGCGCGCGGGTCGCGCTGCGGGACAGGAACACGAGCGCCGCGGAGGTGGCCAGCCAGGTCGTGGGCAACAGCACGAGCCAGATGCCGTGGGGCGCGGCGGCCATGCCCGCCAGGACCTGCACCGGCGCCAGGGCCAGGCTCCAGGCGCGCGTCTCCAGGCGGCGCGGGCGCACCCACAGGTTGACCTGCAGGAGCGCCAGGGCCGGCGGGAACCAGGCCGCGAAGGTGACCAGGGGCCAGACCGCCAGGGGTGCGATCTGCAGGGCCAGGAAGAGGGCCTCGAGGCTCGGGTGGCGCCCTAGCCACGGGAGCAGGGGGCGCCGCAGGAGGGGCAGGAGCAGCAGCAGCGCCGCCGGCAGCCAGCGCTCCAGGAAGGTCGGACCGGGCTCGGGCGTCTCCGCCAGCCCGTGGCCCAGGAGGAAGGCGAGCAGGCCGAGGCCCGCGCACAGGGCGACCAGGCCCTCGCCCAGGCGGTCGGTGCGCTGCGCTGTGGGGGACCTCACGCCGGGACCCCCTCGTCCGTCTCGGTCGTGACCAAGGGGAAGAAGGAGTCGAGCCCCTCCGCGTCCACGTCGATCGTGCGCCAGGCTCGGGAGTCCCGTGAGCTGCGCACCTGGCCCGCCCCGGCGCACAGGACGACTCCCGCGCCGCCGCCTCCGGTCAGGCGCGCGAGCTCGGTCTCCAGCTCCGCCGCCCTCACCATGCGCGGCTCGACCAGGGCCAACAGGTCCAGGGCCCGGTGGCGCCCCGCCCGTCCGTGCAGGTCGTGGGTCCGCACCTCGTCCGCCCCGCGCAGCTCGAGCTGCACGCGCCGTCCCCGGCGCAGGTGGTGCACGCAGAGGGAGGCCGCCAGGGTGACCGCCGCCTCGAAGCCGTGGCTGCGCCGGCTGCCGATCCCGCGGCGCTCGACGACCGTGTCGAGCAGCGCGACGCGCAGGGGCGGCTCCCACTCTCCACGGCGCTCCTGCAGCAGCAGCTGCCCGCGGCGGGCCGAGTGCTTCCAGTGCACCTGCCGCAGGCTCATGCCCGGGCGCCAGGCGCGCAGGCGGTGGAAGTCGTCCTCGCCCCGGGCCGCGCGGCGTGCCGCCTCGCCGGCCCGTGCCCGCTGGCCGTCCAGGCGCCGCAGGTCGCGCAGGGGCCCGACCCGCGGCCAGGCGAGCCCCGCCAGCTCGAGCTCGTAGCGCCGCTCCACGCGCCAGATCCCGAAGGGGTAGGAGGACTGCACGAGCACCACCAGGCGCCGGTGGCGACCGCGGCGCAGGTAGCGGTGTCCCAGGCGCAGGTGGCTGCGCGTGCCCCGCGGCAGCTCGCAGGCCACGCCGCTCGGGCGCGCCTCACGCGGCGCGTCTCCCGGTCGCGGTGCGGGCCGCTCGACCGCCAGCAGGAGGTCGCGCAGGCGCCCGGGTCCGGGCCGCGAGCGCAGCTCGAGCTCGAACTGGAAGGGCTCGCCCACCGGGTGGGGCGGTTCGGGGGCCAGGCGTAGCTCGAGGCCTGCGCCGTTCATCCAGGCCCACAGGGCCGCCACGGCGGGGATCGCCAGGGCGCTGGCGGCGAAGAGCAGGGCCACGTCTCCGGCGGCCCAGCCGAGCAGGAGCCCGATCACCGCCAGGGGCAGGAAGACCCGACCGCCGGTCTCGAGCCGCAGCCGCGTTCGCTGCGCGCCGCGGAAGGGCGCCTCGCGCTCGAGCACAGGGTCGGCGTGCTGGATCAAATCGGCACTTCGATGCGGTCGAGGAGCTCCGCCAGGGCCAGCTCGCTGGCCCGTGAGCCCTCGACCCCGGTGGCGCCGTGGGGCACGACGCGGTGGCCGAGCACCGGCAGGCAGAGGCGCTTGAAGTCGTCGGGCAGGGCGAAGTCGCGGCCCTCGACCAGGGCCAGGGCCTGGGCGCCGCGCACCCAGGCCAGGGCCGCCCGCGGGCTCGCGCCGAGCAGGAAGTCCGCCGGCCGTCGCGTGGCCGCCACGAAGGCCAGGGCGTAGTCGAGCAGCTCGTCCGCCACCCGCACCCGGCGCGTGGCCTCCCGCGCGCGGCGCACGGCGGCGCCGTCGATGACCGCCCCGAGGGTGTCCATCGGGTCCGCCTCGAGGCGCGAGCGCAGCAGGTCGCGCTCGACCGGCGTCTCGGGGTAGCCCAGCCGCAGGCGCAAGAGGAAGCGGTCGAGCTGGGACTCGGGCAGGGGATAGGTGCCCTCGAACTCCAGGGGGTTCTGGGTGGCGATGACCAGGAAGGGGACCGGCAGCGGGTGCGGCTCGCCGTCCACGGTGACCACGCCCTCGTTCATGCACTCGAGCAGCGCCGACTGGGTGCGCGGGGAGGTGCGGTTGAGCTCGTCGGCCAGGACCACGTTGGCGAAGATCGGTCCGGGTTGGAACTCGAAGCGCTCGCTCTCCCGGGAGTGCACCGAGAGTCCCAGCACGTCGGCGGGCAAGAGGTCCGAGGTGAACTGGATGCGCTTGAAGTCCACGTCCACCGAGCGCGCCAGGGCCCGGGCCAGGGTGGTCTTGCCCGTGCCCGGCACGTCCTCCAGCAGGATGTGCCCCTCGGCCAGGAGGGCCACCACGCACAGGCGCACGGCCTCGGACTTGCCGAGGATGACGCGCTCCACGTTGGCGACCAGGGCCTCGAGGTCCGCGCCGATGCCCTGGGCTTCGGTGGGGGAGAGGGGAGCTTCCAGCGTCATGGGCGGGGGTGCGGGGGCGCGGACGGGAGATCGAAGTGAACAGTGTAGCCTGCCGTGCGTTCGTCCCCGAGCGCGGTCGACGGGGATACCCCCTCGGGTGGCGCCCGCAACCGATTTCGTCCGCTCCGATTCCGCACCCACCATGCGCAGGCTCTCCGTCCTCCTGGCCCTCCTGGTCCTCGCCGCATGTGCGTGGTGGCTCCGGGACCGGAGCGAGCCGCAGGACGTGCGCGGCCTGGAGCGGAGGGCGGAGCCCGGGGCCGGGCAGGCCCCGGTCGCGAGCGAGGCCTCTCCCCTGGCCGATTCGCGTGACCTCGCAGGGGCACGCCGTGACCTGGCGGCTCCCGCGGAGGAGGGGGAGCGTGATGAGCTCTTCGCCGACAGCCCGCCCCGGCCGGAGCCGGGGCACTACGAGGTGCCCTTCCTGCAGGAGTTCTACGAGGACGGCACCCTGTCCTTCGAGGCCGAGCAGGCCCGCAACCCGAACGGTGTGTGGCTCCTGCACGGGCTCTGGACCTCCTGGCACGAGAACGGTCAGAAGCTGGAGCAGGGGCGCTACGACTGGAACCGCGAGGACGGCCTGTGGCAGTGGTGGGACGAGAACGGCCAGGAGATCGCCCGCGGCAGCTTCCTGCAGGGCGAGCGCGAGGGGGCCTGGACCTTCTGGTACTCGAGCGGCGCGAAGCAGGTGGACGCCTACTACGTCGACGGCGAGGGCCAGGGGTTGTGGACCACCTACTACGAGGACGGCGGCAAGAACGCCCAGGGGCACTTCGTCGACGGGGAGATCTCCGGGTACTGGACCATCTGGGACGAATTCGGTGAGGTGAACGGCGAGCGGACGGGGCACTACGAGGCCGGAGAGCGCGTCTCCGACTGAGGGGTGGGTGCCCGCCGCCCGTGAACTCCCCATGATCCAGCTGCTCCTCTCCGCCCTCCTGGCCCTCGGCCTGCCCACCGCAGGGACGCCGGGCTCCACCGCCGCCGAGCTCTCCGTCGACGATACCTACGCGGAGGACGTCGCCTTTGCCCTCGACGCCCTCGAGGAGGAGTGCGGGCGCTTCTTCGGGCTCAAGGACATCGACTGGAAGAAGGTCCGCAAGCAGTTCAAGAAGGAGGCCAAGAAGGTGCGGACCGACGAGGAGCACTACGTGCTCCTGGTGCGGCTCCTCGCGCGCCTGAAGGACGGCCACTGCGAGGTGCGGCCCTACGAGCCGCCGCCGGAGTGGAAGGTCAGGCGCCGCGGCCCTGGCTTCTTCCTGTGCCGGGTGGGCAAGAAGTACTACGTCAAGGTGGCCTGGTCGAGCGCCGAGGACCTGGGCATCGCGCCGGGCATGGAGGTGCTCACGATCGACGGGCTGCCCATGAAGAAGTGGGTGCCGAGGCGTCTCGAGGAGGTGCGCGACCTCCGCAGCTTCTCCACCGAGCAGCACGCCTTCCACTGGCTCATGAACCGCGGCTTCTCGAAGCCGGAGGGCGAGCGGCTCAAGGTCGAGTACAAGGACCTGGACGGCAAGAAGCGCAAGCGCACCGTGACGCTGACCCGCGCCAGCGACGTCCCGGAGGGGCCTGCCGTCCTGCCGGGGGGCTACACCAGCGAGGGGGACAGCGTGCGCTGGGCGAGGCTGGAGAGCGGCTTCGGCTACATCCACTTCCGCCGCACCCGCGGCGCCGTGGTCGAGGAGCTCGACAAGGCGCTCGCGAGCCTCGGCGACGTGCCCGGCATGATCCTCGACTTCCGCGGCAACTCCGGGGGCGGCTGTGATCACGACGCCTTCGAGGGGCGCTTCGTGCCCGCGGGCCGGGAGATGCCGCGCCTGGCCCGCCCGCCCCTGCCCAGCGCCGGTGCGGTGACCTACGGTGGCCCCATGGTGGTGATCGTCGACGGTAGCGTGGTCAGCGCCGGAGAGACCACCTCGGGCATGTTCAAGGAGGACGGCCGCGCCTACATGATCGGTGAGAGCGCAACGGCGGGCATGTCCTCCCAGAAGAAGCTCCTGCAGCTGCCCTCGGGCAAGTTCGAGCTGTACGTCTCGGTGGGCTCGAACCGCTCGAGCTTCAACGGCGGCCGCGGGATCGAGGGCATCGGCGTCGCGCCTCACGAGCTCGTCGAGTTCGACCCGGAGGACCTGGCGCAGGGCGTGGACACGATCACGCGCCGGGCCGAGCAGCTCCTGATGAAGTTCCCCCAGCGGGACGTCAGGTACGACCCGGAGGACTACGGCTGGGGTCGGGACTGAGGACCGGGCGAGCCGGGCGGCTCGTGGTCTCTCTCAATCGAGCTGGAGCGGAGCGTGAAGTCTCCTGCTCAGGTCACCATGAGTTGTGCCAGACGGCACCTCGAGCGGAACCAGGCGCCCTCGCATTGCACCGGCGCGGGCGAGGGTGCCTCCGGAACTCGAACTTGATGGGGAGAGCTGCAGTTGCACGTGGGATCCGTGGGCTTCGCCCCGTGGGGGGGGCCTGGGGAGCTCGACAGGAGCCAGGGGGCATCGACACCGACCTTGCCTGCCCGAGCATGAGGCGAAGAGGGCGACGCGAGGCGCTCCCCTCACGGGGACTGGTTTGGAGCGGAGGAGACCGAGCAGGCGGAGACTGCCTGTGGTGATCTTGTTTCCTCGCGGGGTCACTCGGGAATTGGGGTCTTTTCCCGAGGGATTGGTCCGCATTCCATCAGCATGATCCCCGTCCCCCTCGTTGCGTACCCCGGTGCCCAAGGCGCATGCCCGTACCGGTCTTGAACGAGCCGCGGTGTGACAACTCGCCTGCTTGACGACGGCTCGACTCGGCGCTGCCAATCCTCACATGTACCCCATCCCACCAGAGTCTCCAAATCATGAAACACTGCCCTCAGAGAGTCCTCGTCGTCGATGACGACCCGGTGATTCGGCAATACCTGCGCGAGGTCATCGAACGCCTCGGCTATGAGGTCTCCACCGCTTCCGACGGAGAGACCTTCCAGCGCTCGTACCAGGCGAGCGAGCCCGACGTGATCCTGCTCGATCTGATCATGCCGGGGACCGATGGAGCCGATCTGCTGAAGTTCCTCGCCGCCAGCCGATGCGAGATACCGATCGTGCTCATGAGCGGGCTCGACGACCGTGCCCTGCGGGCCGCGAATCGGCTCGGGAAGACCCACGGCCTCAGGATGTTCAGCGGGCTCGAGAAGCCCTTTGATCGAGCCAGGCTCGAGGAGGTGCTCACCCGGACCGGCCTCGAGAGGTGCCGGCTGGCCGAGCAGAACCTGATGGAAGCGATCGATCGGGGCGAGCTGCGACTCTACTACCAACCCCAGGTGAACGCCGCCGATGGGCGCCTCCTCGGCGCCGAGGCTCTCCTGCGCTGGCAGCACCCCGAGTACGGAGTGCTCCTGCCGGGCTACTTCCTGCAGCTGGCCAAGGACCCCGAGGTGATCCGCAGCATGACGCGCTGGGTCTGCAGCACTGCGCTTGCGCAGCTCGGCCAGTGGCGCAAGGACAACGTCAGGCTCACGATGTCGATCAACCTCACCGCGGCCGACGTCCTGGATGAGTCCTTCTCGACCTGGCTACTCGAGCTCGTCGCCGACAACGGCCTCGAGACATCCCAGGTTGTCCTGGAGGTGACGGAGCAAATGGCGACGGCCGACAATGAGGAGGTCGCCGAGGCTCTGACGCGACTGCGCCTCAAGGGCTTCCAGCTCTCGATCGACGACTTCGGAACGGGCTACTCCTCGATGGCAAGGCTGCAACGCATCCCCTTCGGTGAGCTGAAGATCGACAAGTGCTTCATCATGGAGGCGCTCGAAGACCCCGATGCCAAGACGATCGTCGAGGTGCTGGTGAACCTGGGGCGAACCCTGGGCATGCGCGTGGTGGCCGAGGGTGTCGAGGACGAGCCGACCTTGAACGTGATGCGCGAGCTCGGCCTGAGCGTGATCCAGGGGTACTTCACGGGGCGGCCTGTTCCAGCGGAGGTCTTCATGCGTGGCTTCCATGGATCCAGCTGGTCGCGCCAGATCGCCTGAGACCAGAAACCTCCCAGGCCCCAGGTCGTCGACCGAATTGCCCCAGCTCGGTCGATCCCTGAGGGCTCCGACCCGGGGGTCAGTCGTTTCCGCGGATCACGCCGACGAACCTGCCCGACTCCATTCGCAGCTCCTCCGCGAGGTGCGATAGCTCCTTCGCAGCCTCGAGGAGCTGCCCGGAGGCCTCGCTGGTCTGCTTGACTGTCTCGCTCACGGCCACGATGTTGTCCTTGAACGAGTGCGCGCCCCGCGATGCGTCCTGCGCATTGCGGCTCATCTCCTGGGAGACCGAGCCTTGCTCCTCGACGGCGCTCGCGATCGTCGTCGCCACCTCCGAGAGCCGGCCGATGGTCTCGCCGATGTGACTGATCGCCGTGACGACGCCGTGGGTCGCATCCTGGATCCCGTGGATCTGCTCGTCGATCTCCGTCGTCGCGGCTCGAGTCTGGCCGGAGAGGTTCTTGACCTCGGAGGCCACCACCGCGAAGCCCTTGCCGGCCTCGCCGGCTCTGGCCGCCTCGATGGTGGCGTTCAAGGCCAGCAGGTTGGTCTGATCGGCGACGGTCTGGATCATCGTCACGACGTTGCTGATCCGGTCGGAGGCATCCGAGAGGCTGCGAACGACCTCGCTCGTGTCCTCCGCCTCCTTGACCGCGTCCATCGAGCACTGCGAGGAGGTGCTGACCTGCTGGTCGATCTCCTTCACGGAGGCGACGAACTGCTCGATCATGGCCGCTATGCACTCGATGCCCTGGTTGGTGTCCGAGGCGTTCCGCGAGAGGATCTCCGTGCGCTCCGTCGTCTCCAGGGCGACCGAGGTCAGGCCCTCGGCAGTCGCCTGCAGCTGCGTCGACGCGGCAGCCACCGCATCGACGAAGCCCGAGATGGTCGCCTCGAAGCTGTCGGCGAGCTGCATGCGCTGTCTGCACGCTGCCTGGAGCTCCTCGTCCGTCGCGGCCATCTTGTCCGTGGCCTGATTGATGATCGTGCAGGTCCGGCCGAAGGTGCCGAGCATGCCGCGCTCCAGGACCTTCCGGAAGAACTTCCCTTGGGCCGCATAGGTGAGCGAGGCCCCCGATTCGCGTACGAAGGCATCCGTGATGTCCAGCATGCTGTTGATCGCGTGCAGGACCTCACCCAGTTCCCCTCCCACGTCGATGCGTAGGATCCGCGGCTCCAGGTCGCCCATGGCGGCGGCATTGCACACCTCCGAGGCGCGCTTGACCCACTCCTTGTATGTGTCGAGCTCGGCTCGCAGAGCCTCTACTTCGTTTGTCTGATCCACTTGGACTCGAGCGTTCATGTCAGGGACTCCCTACAGTGAGAAGACGAACTCGTCGTAGCTGATGCCGGCTTCCTCGAGCAGAGAGACGACCGCGTCCAGGCTGGCCTTCATGGCCGCCGAGCCGTCACCTCCATCGTGCTCGATCTTGCACAGGTCCTTGTAGAGCGCGCTGGCCTTGTCGACGGCCGTGCGATCGGGGACGCGCCGGTTCGAGTGGTAACCGATGATGTGGCCCTGACTGTCGAAGGTCGGCGTGACGTGGGCCCAGACCCAGTAGTGGTCACCGCCCTTGGCCATGTTCACGACGTAGGCGAAGATCTCCTCGCCAGCCTGGAGCGTGTCCCACAGGAGCTTGAAGACGCAGCGAGGCATGTCCGGGTGGCGAATGATGTTGTGGTTCGCCCCCAGGACCTCCTCTTCGGTGTAGCCCGCGATCTCGAGGAAGACCGAGTTCGCGTAGGTGATGATCCCTCTCGTGTCAGTCTTGCTGACGATGATCTGGTCTTCACCGAAGAATCTCTCGATCCCGGTGGCCTCGTATCTGCTCTTGACCATCTTGTGTACTCCGCGTGGGTGTGGGATGGCCACTCTTCGTCAACAGACCAGGCCGTCTTGAGGCCGCCGCTCGATCCGGGTTGTGATTCGCTCCGACTGGAGTGAGCCGAGCCCGGGAGGTGTGTCCGGGCGAGAGCGCTGACTCCGGGCCGGATCAGGCTCCCGCGGTCGAAGCGACCTGGTGGTGAGCGCGCGGCGTCACCGGGAGACACGTCGATCCTCGTTGCCCCCTTCGCTCCCGTCGCACCTCGCGTGCATGAAGGCGGAGCCCCCTGGGGTGGGCACCTCCCGGAATCGGGGCGACGGCTCCCGGCCCCGGAGATAGGCTCCTGGGGTGTTCCAGCGCCTGAAGCTCGAGCCCCCGCACGGCGAGTCCACCTCCTCACTCCACGAGCGCTTCGACGAGGAGGGGTTCGTGGTCATCGAGAGCGCCCTCCCCGCCGAGGCCGTGTCGGCCTTGCGAGAGGTGGGGCAGAGGCTCGTCGCGGCCCACGACTTCGAGTCCGATCGGGAGGTCTTCCGGACCGATGACCGCGACACCGGGCGAGACGAGAGCTTCTTCGCCTCGGCGAGGAACGTCAGGGCCTTCCTCGAGGCCGGCGCCCTCGACCCGGCGGGTCAGCTCGTGGTCCCCGAGGAGCGCGCGGTGAACAAGGTCGGCCACGCCCTGCACGACCTCGTCCCGGAGGTGCGATCCCTGGCGGAGAGCGAGCTCGTGCGCGAGGCCTTCGCCGTCGGTGGCCTCGCTGAGTCCCTGCTCATCCAGTCCATGCTGATCTTCAAGCAGCCCGGGATCGGTGGCGAGGTGCGCTGGCACCAGGACGCGAGCTACCTCAGGACCGAGCCGCAGCGGGTGGTCGGCCTGTGGCTCGCTCTGGAGGCGGCGGACCGCGAGAACGGCTGCCTCTGGATGGTCCCCGGGGCCCACCGCGGCCCCCTCCGCGAGCGCTACACGGTGGACTGGGAGACCCGTGAGGGGACCCTCACCACGGTCGACGAGACGCCCTGGCCGAGGGAGGGAGCGGTGCCCCTGGAGGTGCCCGCTGGCTCGCTGGTCGTGTTCCACGACCACATGCCACACCGCTCGGACAGCAACCAGAGCTCGCGCTCGCGCGTGGCCCTCACCCTCCACGCGCACGACCGCCACGCGGCCTGGAGCGCCGACAACTGGCTGCACCGCGGCGAGCTGCCAGCCTTCCCGGTCGGTCGGGCCTGAGCCCTCTCCCGGAGGACCGCCCGCAGCCGCTGTCCCGTCCGCGGCGGTGACGGGCTCGCAGCCCCCCCGGCTGGGAGGCTCGCGACGACGATGGAGCACCGGCGCCTCCGCGCCCCGGCGTCGGCTCAGGCCCGGGAGCGGAAGTCGTGCACCAACAGCTCCAGGTTCGTCTGGCCCCGGAAGGTGTTCCAGCGCGGGGTGAAGACCACATCCAGGGGGCGTCCCAGGGCCAGCTCGGGCTCCCGGGCGGCCATCTTGAAGGCCATGCCCTTGAGCACGCGCTCGCCGCGCCGTAGCTGCAGGATCAGGTGCGTGCGGTCCGCGCCGACGACGCGCGGGGGCGAGGCCAGGCGCAGGTCGCGGGCCAGGAAGACCGGCGCCTCGTTGCGCTCGCCGAAGGGCTCGAGGCGGTCGAGGTGGCGCATCAGCTCCGGGTCGACGATGCCGAAGTCGAGCTCTGCGTCCACGTGCAGGGGGAGCTCGGGCAGGCCGCCCGCGAGGACCTCCCGGGCGCGGGCGCAGATCGCCTCGCGCAGGGCGTCCACCTGGTCGGCCTCCACGTCGAGGCCGGCCGCCGCGGCGTGACCGCCGTACTGGGGCATGTGGTCCGCGCCGCCGTGCATCAGCTCGAGCACCGAGACGCCGGGCACCGAGCGCGCGCTGCCGCGGCCGCGCTCCCCGTCGAGGCCGATCACGATCGCCGGCCGGGCGTAGCGGTCCACCAGGCGCGCGGCCACGATGCCGATCACGCCCGTGTGCCAGCCCTGGCCGGCCACGACCAGCACCGGGTGGCGCTCGGGGTCGGCGAAGCGCTCCGCCTCGACCAGGGCCTCCTGCAGCAGCTCCGCCTCGATGCGCTTGCGCTCCCCGTTCAGGCGGTCGAGCTCCGCCGCCAGGCCGCCGGCGAGGTCCAGGTCGTCGCACATCAGGAGCGAGACCGCCGTCTCCGCCGTGCCGAGGCGTCCCGAGGCGTTCAGGCGCGGGCCGATCTGGAAGCCCACGTCGTCGCCCGCGAGGCGGCGGCCGGCGATGCCGCAGACCTTCAACAGCGCAGAGAGGCCCGGGTGTTCGGTCTTCTCCAGGGCCTGCAGCCCGTAGCGCGCCAGCACCCGGTTCTCGTCCACCAGCGGTACCACGTCGCAGACCGTGGCGATCGCCACGTAGGCCATGGCGTCGAGCAGGAAGCCGCGCAGGTCGTCGCGCACCTTGCCGCCGCCCGAGAGCTGTTGGCAGAGACCCCAGGCCAGCTTGAAGGCCACCGCGCCGCCGCACAGCTCCCGGAAGGGGTAGTCCGAGTCCGCCAGCTTGGGGTTCACGATCGCCACCGCCGGGGGCAGCTCACCGCGGGGCGGCTCGTGGTGGTCGGTCACCACCGTGTCGATGCCGAGCTCCGCGAGCTTCGAGATCGTCTCGAAGGACGACGTGCCGTTGTCGACGCTGACCACGACCCGCGCACCCACGGCCTGGGCCTTCTCGATCGAGTGCTCCCCGAAGGCGTAGCCGTCGGTGAAGCGGTTGGGGATGTGCCAGTCCACCTCGCCGCCGAGCTGGCGGAAGAGGCGCACCAGGAGCGCCGTGCCCGTGACGCCATCCACGTCGTAGTCCCCGTGGACGAGGATCCTCTCCCGCTCCTGGAGGGCCCGGGCCAGGCGCTCGGTGGCGGCGGCCATGCCCGGCAGGCGTCCGGGGTCGTGCAGGGCGTGCAGGTCCGGGCGCAGGTGGCGGTCGACGGCCTCGGGCTCGTGGTGGCCGCGGGCCACCAGCACCCGCGCCACCGCCTCCGGCAGGCCCCGCTGGCGCATCAGGTGCTGGACGGGCGCGTCGGGGAGCTCGCGCAGGGACCATTCGGGGGAGCGGAGGTCAGGCGCGGGCATGGGTGGATTCTGCCCTGGCGCCGCTCCCACCGGAAGGGCCTCTTGCGACGGGTGGGGCGCGCGGGGGACACTGGGGGGATGAGCGAGCGAAGCGAGGAGCTGCAGGCGGCCTTCCGCCTCCTGCCGGGGGTGGACGAGGCCCTGCGTCTGGCGGGGGTGGCGCGCCTGATGGCCCGCACGGGGCGCGGGGAGGTGACGGCCCTGGTGCGCCGGGCCCTGGACGGCCTGCGCGAGGAGATCACCGAGGGTCGGCTCGACGCCGCCGGCCTGGCGGAGCGGCTCGGGGCCGACGAGCTGGCCAAGCGGGTCGAGGCGCTCTTCAGCGCGGACCGCCAGCTCGGCCTGCAGCGGGTGATCAACGCCTCCGGCGTGGTGCTGCACACGGGGCTGGGCCGCGCCCCGGTTCACCCGGAGGTGGCGGCCCACATGGCGCAGGTGGCCTCGGGCTACTGCGTGCTCGAGGTGGAGCGCGCCACGGGCGAGCGCAACCAGCGGGACGACCAGCTCTCGCGCCTGCTGCAGCGCGTGACCGGCTGCGAGGCGGCCATCGCGGTCAACAACAACGCCGCCGCGGTCTTCCTCTGCCTGCAGACCTTCGCCTCCGGCGGCGAGGCCGTGGTCAGCCGCGGAGAGCTGGTGGAGATCGGCGGCTCCTTCCGGGTGCCCGACGTGATGACCCGCGCCGGCGTGCGGCTGGTCGAGGTGGGCACGACGAACCGCACGCGCGCCGCGGACTACCGCAACGCGAAGACCGACGCCACCGGCCTCCTGCTCAAGGTGCACACGAGCAACTTCCGCGTGGTGGGCTTCACCGAGGAGGTCTCGATGGAGGACCTGGCGGCCCTCGGGCGCGAGCTTGGCCTGCCCGCGATCTTCGACCTGGGCTCGGGCCTCCTCGAGCAGGAGGGGCTGTCCCCCCTCGGCGAGCTGGGGGCCGAGACCGACGTGCGCATTGCTGTGGCGAGTGGCCTGGACGCGGTCACCTTCTCCGGTGACAAGCTCTTCGGCGGGCCTCAGGCGGGGCTGATCGTGGGTAAGAAGGCCACAATCGCCGCCCTGCGCGAGAATCCGATCTACCGCGCCATGCGCCTGGACAAGGCCACCCTGGCGGGGCTCGAGGGGACCCTGCGTCTGATTCTCGACGGCCGTGGTGACGAGATCCCGTCGCGGCGCATGCTGCGCCTGAGCGCGGAGGAGCTGAAGCCCAGGGCCGAGGCTCTGGCCGCGCGCCTGGACGCCATCGCGGGGCTCAGCGCCGAGGCCGTGGCCGAGAAGTCCCAGCCCGGCAGCGGCAGCGCGCCGGACGTCTTCCTCGATACCTGGGCCGTGCGTGTCACCTGCGACCGCCACTCCCCCGACGCCCTGGCGCGGCGCCTGCGGATGGGGGAGCCGGGGGTCTTCACCCGCATCCAGGACGGGGCGCTCCTGTGCGACCCGCGCACCCTGCTCGAGGGCGAGGAGGACGCGCTCGTGGGGACCTTCGAGGCGGTGCTCGCCCAGAGCGCGGGCTAGGGCACGGGCTGCGATGGAGAGTTCGTCCCAGCGCGGGAAGACGCGGCCCCGCCCCTCGTCCACGGCGCCGTGAACGAAGAGCTCTTCCTCGAGCGCCTCGACGCGCGGGCCGCGCCGGTGGCGATCCTCGGCCTGGGGTCCGTGGGCCTGCCCCTGGCGCGGGCCTTCCACGACGCGGGCTTCCGCCTGCTCGGCTACGACACGGACCCGGAGCGCGTGGCGGCCCTCGCGCGGGGCGAGAACCCCCTGCGCTACATGAACCACGGCGTGCTCGAGCGCATGCTGGCCAGCCAGCGCTTCGAGGTGACCGGCGACCCCGAGCGGCTGGCCGAGGCGGACGTCCTGCTCTTGTGCGTGCCGACGCCCCTGGGCGAGGGCTGCGAGCCGGACCTGTCCCACGTGGAGGCGGCGGCCACGGCCGTCGGTCGCGTGCTGCGCCCCGGACAGCTCGTGGTGCTCGAGTCGACCACCTGGCCGGGCACCACCCGCGAGGTGGTCTTGCCGCGGCTCGAGGGGGAGAGTGGCCTGAAGCTCGGCGAGGACTTCGCCCTGGCCTACGCCCCCGAGCGCGAGGATCCCGGCCGCGAGGACCTCTCGACGCGCACCATCCCGCGCCTGGTGGGGGGCCTCGACCAGGTCTCCACGCGCCTGGCCCGGGCCCTCTACGCAGAGGCCGTCGAGGAGGTGCTGCCCGTCACGAGCGCCGAGGTCGCCGAGGCCGCCAAGCTCTTCGAGAACACCTTCCGGGCGGTGAACATCGCCCTGGTGAACGAGCTCAAGCTGGTGCTCGACCGCCTCGGCATCGACGTCTGGGAGGTGGTCGAGGCCGCGTCGACCAAGCCCTTCGGCTTCATGCGGTTCACCCCCGGGCCGGGCATGGGCGGTCACTGCATCCCGGTCGACCCCTTCTACCTGGCCTGGGCCGCCCGCCGGGCCGGTGTCGACACGGGCTTCATCGAGCGCGCCGGGGAGATCAACCGCCGCATGCCCGAGTACGTGGTGGAGCGCACCCTCGAGGCCCTCGCCGCGCGCGACGTCGAGGCCCGGGGGGCGCGCGTGCTGCTCCTGGGCCTGGCCTACAAGGCGAACGTGGACTCCCTGCACGAGGCCCCGGCGATTCGCATGCTCGAGCTGTTCCACGGGCACGGTGTGCGCTGCGCCTTCAGCGACCCCTGGGTCCCCCTCGCGCCCGAGGGCTGCGCCGGCTGGCTCGAGGAGCGCGGGTCGCTGGAACTCGACGAGGAGACACTGGCCGCCTTCGACGCGGTCGTCCTCTGCACCGATCACGCGGCCTTCGACCTCGACCTCACCGCGCGGGCGGCGCGGCTCGTGGTCGACACGCGCAACGCCCTCGGAGCGAGGATGGCGGGGGACCCGCGGTACGTGCGGGCTTGAGTCGGGGGAGCAGGGGAAGCCGGAGAGGGAGACCCGCACCAGCGGAGGTGCCGGGTCGCGGGGCGTCGCCCGGGTCGGATTTTCCCTTTTCCCTCCTCATCCAGAATTGCTTCCCTCAAGATCCCTCGCCGTGAAGCACCTCCTCCGCAGCGACCCCCAGCTCGAGCGTCGGCCGCTCCTGGTCGGCGTCGTGCACCTGCAGGCCCTGCCCGGTGCGCCGCGCTTCGGGGGCTCGATGGAGGCCGTCGTCGACGCCGCCCAGCGCGACGGCCGGGCCCTCGTGGAGGGCGGCTGCGACGCGGTCATCGTCGAGAACTTCGGGGACGTGCCCTTCTACCCCGGGCGCGTGCCCGCGGAGACCGTGGCGGCCATGGCCCTGTGCGTGCGCGGCGTGGCCGAGGTGGCGGGCGGCCGGCCCTACGGGGTCAACGTGCTGCGCAACGACGCGGCCTCGGCCCTGGGCCTGTGCGCGGCGACGGGGGCCTCCTTCCTGCGCGTCAACGTCCACACCAGCGCCGCGGTCACCGACCAGGGCCTGCTCGAGGGGCGCGCCTACGAGACCCTGCGGGAGCGCCAGCGCCTCTGCCCGGAGGTGGCGCTCCTGGCGGACGTGCACGTCAAGCACGCCAGCCCGCTGGGATCGGAGTCCGCCGCGGAGGCGGCCGCCGACTGCCTGCGGCGGGCGCTGGCCGACGCGGTGCTCGTGACGGGCGCCGGCACCGGGCGCGCCCCCTCCCGCGAGGTGCTCGGTCACGTGCGGCGCACGGTGGGGGAGGCTCCTGTGCTGATCGGCTCCGGCCTGACCGACGCCAACGCCGGGCGCCTGCTCGAGGTCGCCGACGGGGCCATCGTCGGCTCGGCCTTCAAGCCCGACGGCCGCATCGAGGAGCCCATCGACCCCGAGCGCGTGCAGCGCCTGCGGGAGCTCCTCGACGAGCTGCGGGCCTGAGTGCTCAGTCGTCCTGGGCGCCCGCGAGGGGTTCGAGCAGCACCACCTCGCCCAGGGCCTCCAGGGACTCGCGCAGCTCCGCCGCCGGCCCCACGACCACCAGCACCAGGCGGTCGGCGTCCACGTAGCGGCCGACGGCCCGGGCCACCTCCCGCGCGCTGAGGCTGCGCAGGCGCTCGGCCCGGCGCTCCCAGAAGTCCGGCGGGTAGCCGTGGAGCTCCAGGTCCAGGGCCCGCGCCAGCACCTTCTCCGGCCGGTCCACCTGGAACACCTCGGCGTTCAGGACCCGCCCGCGCACCGCCTCGAGCTCCTGTGCCTCGAGGGGCGCGAGGCCGGCCTGCAGCAGGGCGCCGAGCTCCTCGAGCACCCGCGGCACGGACTCCACCCGCGTGCTGGTGCTCCCCAGCAGGCGTCCGGCCCGGCCCCAGCCGGGGGCGAAGAAGAGGCTGCCCTGGTAGACCAGCCCCAGCTCCGTCCGCAGGCGGACCATCAGGCGGTTCGAGGTGCCCCCCGCGCCGAGGGCGTAGGACCACAGGTAGAGGGGCGCGTAGTCCCGCTGCAGCCGGCGCGTGCCCGGACCCGCCAGCCGGATCTCGGCCTGGGGCAGGCCGGGTCGGTCGTAGAGGTGGATGCGGGTGCGCGACGGGCGGCGGAAGGCGGCCGGCGTCGGCCGCGGTGGAGGCTCGACGCCCCCGACTCCGGACAAGAGGGCCTCCAGGCGGGCGGCCATCTCGAGGGCGCTGACGGCGCCGGTCGCCCCGGCCAGCAGGCGCTGGGGGCCCAGCACCCGGCGGTGGTGCTCGAGGAGGGCGCGGCGCGTGGCGGCCTGCACCGCGGCCCGCTGGGGTCGCCGGGCGCGGGGTGCGTCGGCCCCGTACACGACCCGATCCAGGAGATGCCGCGCGAGGCTGGCGGGATCCTCGTCCCGGCGCGCGATGCGTGTCAGGAGCCGGTTGCGGCTGCCCTCCACCGCCGCCTCCGGGTAGGCCGGCAGGGCGATCAGCTCCCCCAGGTACTCGAGCACTCGACCGAGGTCGGCCTCCACGCAGGAGAACTCGAAGCGCAGGGCGTCCCGCTCCGCGCGCACCTCGAGGGTCGCCGCGTGGCTGTCGAGCCAGGCGTCGAGCTGGGCCCCCGGGGTGCGCTCGCTGCCCCCCTCGCGCAGGGCCTCGGCCAGGAGCTCCAGGAGCCCCGCGCGCTCCGCCGGCACCTCGGCCGTCCCGCCGCGGAACAGGAGCACCCCGTCCACCAGGGGCAGCTCGCGGTCCTCGATCGAGAGCAGCACGCCGCCGCCCTCGAGCTCCGTGCGTGTGGGGACCGGGGGCAGGTAGGGCCGCAGGGGCGGCAGGACCAGCTCCCGCGGGTGGGATGGGGTGCCGGGGGCCGGGGCCTGCCCCGCGGCGGGGGCGGCCGGCAGGCAGGCCAGGGCCAGGGCGAGCGCGAGCGGAGCTCTCATCGCTCCTCCTGCACCGGGACCAGGGTGGTGACCGTGCGCCGCTCCGGCACGAACCAGGTGCGCAGGACGCGCTGCACGTCCGCGCGGGTGACCGCCCGCAGGCGTTGGCCGGTGGTGAAGAAGGCGCGCCAGTCCCCGCGCTCGACCTGGGCGTCGCACAGGCCCGCGGCGAGACCGGCGTTCGAGCGCTGGCCGCGGATGTGGTCGGCGGTGGCCACGCGTCGCACCCCCGCGAGCTCCTCCTGGCTGGGCCCCGCGCGGGCCAATCGCTCGAGCTCCTCCTGGACGGCCGCCTCCACCCGGGCGGGGTCGACGCCGATGTTCGGCACGCAGCGCAGCAGGGCCAGGCTGGCGTAGCGGTCGCCGCCCCAGGCCGGGCTGGCCGCCAGCTCCGAGGCCAGGCCCGAGTCGCGGATCAGGCGCCGCTCGAGGCGGGAGGAGCGCGCGAAGCCGAGCAGGCGCACGGCGATCTCGATCGCCGCGGCGTCCGGGTGGGTCTTGGGGGGCATGCGCCAGGCGATCCAGACCACGGGCTCGGCGTCGAAGGCCACCCGCACCCGGCGCTCGCCCTCGGGCTCGGGGACGGGGGGGAGAGTCTCGAGCCGGTCCGGTCCCGGGGGCACGGACTCGAAGTAGGTGTCGAGCAGGGCGATCAGGCTGCCCGGGTCGAAGTCACCCACGATGGCCGTCACCAGGTTGCGGGCGCCGAAGCGGGAGCGGAAGAACTCGCGGGCCTGGTCGCGCTCGAAGCGCCGCAGGGAGGCCTCGGTCCCCAGGGTCGGCCGACCCAGGGGGTGGTCCGCGAAGGCGGTGGCCAGCAGCTCCTCCTCACAGCGCCCCAGGGGGTCTCCTTCGACGCGCCCCAGGCGGTCCTCGAGCAGGGCGTCGCGCTCCACGTAGAACTCCCGGAAGACCGGCGCCCGGAAGCGTTCCGACTCCATCCAGCACCAGGTCTCGAGCTGATTGGAGGGCAGGGAGACGACGAAGCGTGTCCCGTCCTGGTCCGTGAAGGCGTTCAGGCTGGCGCCTCCCCCGGCGTCCTCGAGGATGCGGCTGAACTCCTCCGAGCGCACCAGCTCCGCGGCCCGCTGGCGTGCCTGCTCGAGGCGTTGGGCGGCGGCGCTGGTGGCCTGGGGGTCCCCCGCGTCGCGGGCGGCGCGCCAGGCCTCCTGGGCCTGGTCGACCTCCTCCAGGGCGGTCTGCTCCGCGGGCCAGTCGCGGGTGCCGACCCGGGTGGAGCCCTTGAAGAGCAGGCTCTTGACCAGCTGGGCCAGACCCGCGAGACCCGCAGGGTCGTGGGCCGAGCCGGCCGAGACGCGGGTCTCGAAGGAGATCACCGGCGCCCCCTCCCGCGGCAGGAGCAGGAAGCGCCAGCCGTTCTCGAGCCGGTGCTCGATGACCCGCTCGTGCAGGGGGAGGGGCTCTTCGCGCTTCTCCTGGGCGTGGCCCGCGGGGAGGAGTAGCGCGAGCCCCAGCAGGGACCTGGTCACCCCGGAGGGCCACGACCTTCGGCGCGGAAGCATGGGGCCGAGGATAGCCCTCGCGGGCCTGCAACCGCTATCCTCGACCCGACCCCGAAGAGAGCCCCCCAAGTTGAGATGAGTCTCGAGAGCCACCGTCGCGACGCGCCCGAACGCCTGCGCTTCGCGGTCCTGACCTTCAGCGACACCCGCGACGCCGCCAGTGACCGCGGCGGAGCCTACCTGGTCGAGCGCCTCGAGGAGGCCGGCCACGAGGTGGTCCTGCGGGCAATCCACGCGGACGAGACCGGCGAGATCCAGGCCGCCGTGCGGGCCGCGGCGGGGGAGTCGAGCTGTGACCTGGTGCTGACCACCGGCGGCACGGGGATCGCTCCCCGGGACCGGACCTTCGATGCCCTGCGGGCGGTCCTCGACAGCGAGATTCCCGGCTTCGGGGAGCTCTTCAGGCAGCTCTCCTACGCGGAGATCGGCCCCGCGACGATCCTCAGCCGGGCCCTGGGGGGCCTCCTGGAGGGCAAGGTGGTGCTGGCCCTGCCGGGCTCTCCCAAGGCCCTTAGGCTGGCGCTGGACGCCATCGTGCTGCCTGAGGCAGGGCACCTGGTGGCGCAGACCCGGGCTTGAGTCCCTCCTCGGGGGCCCCTCCACCCGGCGAGATCTCGTCATGGAGGGCCGAGTTTGGCCCAGAAAATTAGGAAGTTGCTTTGTGGCGGAGCCGCGTCTGCGGAGTTATCCTTCCTGTAGCTGCCTCCCCGGCAGCCGGTCCCTCTCGTGGTCCCGAACGGCCCCGTCCGTCCTGACCAGCCTGAGAGGCTGAACTCCAGTCTCCGACCCGCCCACGGGTCCGGTAGCCAGCCTTCCCCACCTCCTCCTGGGAGCCGGCGGGCTCGGCCCCATCCCGCTCCCGTCACCTTCCCACTGCACAGCACCATGAGCAGGAGAATCCTCAACCTCCGATCCCTTCTCACCCTGAGCTGCGGCGTCACCCTCGCCAGTGCCGCCACAGGTCAGATTCAGCTCTACAACATCCAGGGAACCAAGGCCAACGACCGCATGGGCGCCAGTGTGGCGAATGGGGGCCAGCTCGTGGGGAGCGACAGTCTGGACGACTTCCTGGTCGGCGCCCCGGAGGACGCCAACATCTTCTTCGCGGGCACGGGCTTCATCGAGGTCCGCAACGGAGCCGACGGCACCCTGGCCCAGACGATCGTGGGCGATGCTCAGGACTTTGGCTTCGGCACCGCGGTCGACGGCGGGCTCGATGTCAACGGAGACAGCATCCCGGACATCGTGGTCTCTGCTCCCGCGACTGACGGCATCTTCCTGGGCTGCGGGCGCATCTCCGTGCGCTCGGGCGCGGCGGGGAACCCCGAGCTGTTCTCGATCTTCGGCAGCTCGGACTTCGAGAACCTGGGCAAGGCCCTCGTGCTGACCGGGGACCTGGACGGCAACGGCAAGAGCGAGATCATGGCCAGCTCGGAGAGCGCCCTGAACGACCGGGGTGTCGTTCGTGTCTTCCAGGACAACGGGTCCCTGCTGCACACCTTCGAGGGAGCCGGCGGGGGCGATCGGCTGGGCCTCTCCATCGACGTGATCGAGGACATCGATGCGGACAGCATCCCGGACCTCGTGGTCGGTAGCGGTTTCGACGGCGTGCACGTCTACTCAGGCGGTCCCGGCACTCTGATCTACAAGTCGGTTGTCACCGGCGAGGACACCTACGGCTACTCCGTGGCCGTGGTGGACGACGTCAACGGCGACGGAATGCAGGACATCCTGGTCGGGACGCCGCAATTCGGCTTCTTCAGCTCCGGCACCGGCAGAGTCTTCGTGCGCGACGGGGACACCGGCGCCGCGCTCTTCGACTTCGACGGCGGCAGCGCCCTCGGTGATGGCTTCGGCGCCCGCGTGGCGAGCGCCGGTGACTGGAACTTCGACGGGACCCCCGACTTCATGGTCAGCTCCGACCCCCAGGGCGGCAATGCCCACGTCAGCATCCACTCGGGTGTTCAGGTCACGAACGGAGCCGAGCTCAGTGTGATCCTGCCCGATACCCCTTCCGACGATCTGGGCTGGGCGATCACCGCGTTGGGCAACATCGACGGCAGCGCCGATGACAGCATCGAGGTGTTGGTGGGAGCGCCCATGGCCACGGCTACCAACATCAGGGAGGGCTACGCGCGGGTCTACTCCACGCCCTTCGTCCCGGGCGCCTCCGGTTCGCCGACCTGCGACGGCTCGGTGGCCGGGGACTGCCCCTGCCCCGGCGCCGAGAGCGCGCCGAATGCGGGCTGCCCCAACTCCGGCAGCGCGAACGGCGCCATGCTGGTCGGCTCGGGCACGCCCTCGGTGAGCGCCGACACCTTCAGCCTCTCCGTCAGCGGCGCTGGCGTGAACAAGCCCGGCCTGGTGATCTCCGGAACGGTCCAGACCTTCAACAACACGCTGAACGACTCAGCTGGAATCTTGTGCGCGGGCGGTGCCACCGCCCGGGGTGACATCTTCTTCACCGACATCCTCGGTGGCACCTTCTTGCCTCACTTCCAGCTCGGTGGCGCCTACAGTGCTTCCACCACGGTGATCGCAGGGAACGATCAGATCTACCAGTACTGGTTCCGGGACCCGGGTACGGCGCTCGGCTGCCCCGGCAACACTCCCGCGGCGGACTTCAACTTCTCCAACGGCTGGCTTGTGACCTGGACGCCCTGAGCCCGGTCCGGGTCCGCACCTGAGCTCTGAGTGCGCGAGGGGCGTCGCCCCCGGGGGAGAGGGTCCCACTTCCAGCCTCGGTCTCGCGCCCGGGCTGACCGGGGCGCGGGCAGCGACCAGGGTCTGGGGTTGCGGTCACCTTCCGGCGGGCGCTCCGGCCTCGAGCCGCGGCTCGGGACCCGCCCGGCGCCAGCTCTCCGGCGAGCGGGTCACGACCCGGAAGCCCCGCGGTCCACGCTCCAGGCGCCCGCCCACGTAGGCGTAGTTCTGGCGGAACTCCTCCTTCAGGCCGTCCAGGTCGAGGGCACCGAAGGCCTCCCGGGCGCTGGCGGGGATGGAGACCCGCAGGGCGTTGCGCTTGTCGGAGGAGCGGAAGAGGACGGTACGGCTGCCGTCGTCCTCCTCGAAGAAGCGATCGGGGGTGCCGAACAGCTCGACCTCCGCGCCCGCCTCCAGCGCGCGGGCCAGGGCCCCGGGGTCGTCGGCGGCGAGCACCCTCTCGGGCGCGCGGGCCGCGGAGGCGCGGAAGTCCTCGATGGCGTCGGCTCGCGCCTGCCACCACGGGAGGAGTTGCCCGTAGGGTCGACGCGCCGCCGGGGCCTCGGGATCCGCGGGCACGTTCGTGCGCGGGTTCCAGATCCCGAGCAGGTTGCGGCGGGCCCGTCGCTGGGCCGCGACGAAGTCCCCGTGGCAGATGCGGCTGTTGCCGTACTTGTTGAAGTAGGGGCTCTTGCCCAGCTCGACCAGGAGCAGGTTGAAGTCGGTCCCGTCCGGCAGGAGCACGTGGCACAAGAGCCGCCCGTAGACGTCGAACTCCTCCAGGCCCCCCGGGAAGGCCAGGCCGACGCGGATCTTGCCGTCCTCACCCCGGAACTGCTCGAAGAAGTCGAGGGTCCACAGGCGGGTCTCCTCGCCGAAGACCGTCTGGGGCTTGGTGGGCGAGCTGCGCATGCCCGGGGTGAACTTCTCCTCCGTGTCCACCGAGAGGAGCCGGAGCTTGACGGTCTCGCCTGCGCGCAGGACGTGCAGGGTGTCGCCGTCGACGATGCGCGAGACCTCGAACAGCTCCCGAGGAGCGCTCGCCGGGGCCGCGGCCTCCTGGGGGCCCTTGGACAGGCGCGGGGTGGCCAGCTGGGCGAGGGGCGCGCACAGGAGGGCCAGGGTCAACGCGGAGCGCAAGAGGCGCGGCGTGGGGCGGTGCTTCATCGTCGGTGCGCGGCGCCTCGTCTGGGGCCGATGCGTTGGTGACCGGAAGGGGGGCGGTTAGGATGTCCGCTCGCCTCGGCAGCCTAACGCCACCGTCGCCGTCCGACCATGACCGAGCCCACCAGCCCCGCTCCCCCTTCCACCGACGTCCCCCCGTCGGCCAGCTTCGAGATGCGCGGCACCGCCATCAACCCGGGGCTGGCCCTGGGCAAGGTCCACCGCAAGGACTACGACCTGGCCCGAGCGGACATGCGGCGCGTGCCCCTCGACCAGGTCGAGCGCGAGCTGAACCGCTTCCACGCCTCCCTGAGCGCCTCGAAGGAGCAGCTCGGGCGCCTCAAGGACTCCCTGGGGGGCAAGGTCCCGGCGGAGCACGTGCAGATCCTCGACACGCACATCGCCTACCTGCGGGACTCGGTGTTCCTGTCGGACGTGGAGAACCTGATCCTCAACGAGCAGATGAGCCTCGAGGGGGCCATCGCCAAGGTCATCGCCGACTTCGACCGCATCTTCCACCTGGTGGAGAACGAGCTCCTGCGCGAGCGGGCCGTCGACCTGCGGGACGTGGGCATCCGCGTGCTGCGCAACCTCGAGCCCGCCGAGCGCGATGCGGACGAGCCGCCCTCGGACTACGTACTCGTGGCCCGCGAGCTCTCGATCGTGGACATGTTCCGCCTCGACGGTCAGGCGGTGCTCGGAATCGCCACCGAGGAGGGTGGCCTGACGAGCCACGCGGCGATCCTGGCGCGCTCGATGGGGGTACCGACCGTGACCGGCCTCGAGGGCATCCGGGAGCGCGTGCAGGAGGGAGACTTCGTCATCCTCGACGCCACCGAGGGCGTGCTGCGGGTCAACCCCGACGAGGTCGTGCGCGAGCAGTACCGCGAGGCTCGGGCCGACCAACGGCCGGCGAGCGGGGAGCCCGCGCCCTTCGACCTGGAGGCCTTCCGGACCGCGGACGGCACGCCGATCGCCGTGCACGCTCACTGCGGCAACCTGCCGGAGGTGGAGCAGGCGGTGCGCCTCGGGCTGGGGGAGCTGGGCCTGTACCGCACGGAGCTGCTGTACCTCATCGATCGCCAGCAGCCCTCCCTGGACTCCCTCGTGGCCCACTACGCCGCGGTGCTGGACGAGGCCGCCGGGCAGAGGGTCACCTTCCGCCTGCTCGACATCAACTCGAGCTGGGAGGTGGGCTACCTGCACGAGTCCCGCGAGCCGAACCCGGCCCTCGGCAGCGCGGGGGTGCGGGCCCTCCTGGACCACAAGAGCGTCCTGCGCCGTCAGCTCGAGGCCCTGTTGCGGGTCGCGGTGGAGGGCACGCGCCTGCGCCTGGCGATCCCCTTCGTGACCGACGTGTCGGAGGTGCGCGCCGTGCGCGAGGCCCTCTTCGACGTGCGTTCGGAGCTGCAGCGCACCGGCCACCGCCTCTCGAGCTCGATCGAGCTCGGCGTGGTGGTGGAGACCGCCGCCGCGGCCCTGGGGGCCCGGGCCCTGGCCCAGGAGGTGGACTTCCTCTGCCTGGCCGTGGACGCCCTCTCCCAGAACGTCCTGGCCGTGGACCGGGAGAACCACGAGCTGGCCGAGCGGCTGGAGATCCTGCACCCCACGGTCCTGCGCCTCGTGCACGACGTGGTGGCGGCGGCCGAGGCCGAGGGCAAGGAGCTCTCCCTGCTCGGCACGGAGGCCCTGGGGCCGGCCATCCTGCCGCTCCTGGTGGGGGCAGGCCTGCGAAGCCTGAGCGCGCCGCCGGTGCTGCTGGGGGAGGTGGCGCGGGTCCTGGCCTCGATCGACCTCGAGCGCGCCGTGGAAGCGGCCGAGCGCGTGGCCGCCGCCGGGTGCGCCGCGGACACCCTGCCGATCGTGGACGCCTGCTTGCGCGCCTACGACGAGCTGGGCGCCACCAGCTGAGCGCCCCGGGCGTCGGCCCGCAGCACGCGGCCCCGGGCCCAGTCGTTCTCGGCCTCGAGCGCCGACAGGAGCGCGGCCAGGAGCTGCTCGCCGTGGGCCGGGTCGTCGGTGGCTGCCACGAGGGCCGAGCCCGCGCCGCTGATGGCGGTGAGCCAGGCCCCCGCCTCGCGCGCCGCATCCAGAGCGGCACCCGCGCCTGGGATCAGAGGCAGGCGCCAGGCGCTGTGGAGCCTGTCGTCGACGCCCAGGGCCAGGAGCTCCCGGTCCCCGCGCCGCAGGCCCTCGAGCAGCAGGCTCAGGCGGCGCGTGTTCCAGACCACCGAGGCCAGGGGCAGGCTGCTCGGAAGGGCTGCCCGGGCGCGCTCGGTGGCGAGGGGCGAGGAGGGCCAGGCGACGGCGAACAGGAGCTCCGGGTGGAGCGCCTGCTGGACCATGCGCAGGCTGCCGTCCGGCAGGGGGACTCCCAGGGTGCAGCCCCCGAACAGGGAGGCGGTCACGTTGTCCGGGTGCCCCTCGAGCTCCAGGCCGCGCTCCGCCAGCACGAGGCGGGTGCCGTGATCGAGCGGCTCGCCGCTTCCTGACCAGCTACGTCCGAGGCAGAGCCCGGCCGCCACCGCAGCGCCGCTCGAGCCCAGGCCGCGCCCCGCGGGAACCTCCGAGCGCACGTGCAGTCGGGCCGCGCCGGGCAAGGGGCCGCCGCCCGCCCCGGCCTCGAGGGCGGCGGTGAGCAGGTTGCCCGACCGCGGCCAGGAGGCGGCCTCTCCCTCGAGGGCACCCCAGGTCAGGCCGGGGGGCCCGGGGACGGGCTCGAGCTCCACCTCCAGATAGAGCTCGAGGGCCAGCCCGAGCTGGTCGAAGCCCGGACCGAGATTGGAGGTGGAGGCGGGGACGCGCACCCGCAGGGGCGGGGCGGACTCCGGTGCGGGCGGGGCCGTCATGGGCCGCACCTTCCGCGCCCGGGCAGCGCGACGCAAGAGGGCGGGCCCGAGGACTCGCCGAGGGCCGCTGGAGGGGCGAGCTTCCCAGACCCGGGACTCGGCCCCGAACGCACTCCCTTGTCTCTGGAGATCCTCAATCCACTAGATAGGGTGGTCCACATTCGAGGGGATCTCGGTCTCTCGGGGCGCCTCCGCCTCCCCCGGGGCCCGTGGAGTCGCCCCGGAAGGGCCGGGACGAGAGCACGCGGGAAGGCCAGCGCGCGGGCTGATCAGAGGACAAAGAGGGGTAAGAAGGAATGACGGACACTTTCGAGAAGGACCGTTTCGCATCGCGCCTGGCGTCGATCCCGGGCATCCAGCCGATGCCTTCCATCGGGGACTGGATCCTGCTGCAGGTGGAGCAGCCGGCCGAGCTCGCCCGCCGGGTCAACCGGCGCATGGAGCCGGGGGTGATGAGCGTCCCGCGCAACCTGTCGGGTGCCGTCCGGATCCACGTGGGGGACCCGAAGGACAACGAGCGTCTGCTCAAGACCCTGCGCGACCTCGTGGCCTGACCCGCATGGGGGTCTCTCGACCCCGTGGGGCGCTCACGCCGGAGCTGCTCCTGCGTGCGGAGAAGCCGGTCGGGCGCACGAAGCTCGAACGTCGCCGGGGTTGACCTTGCGGCGCGGGGGCCCGGGCAGCGGTTAGGATCGGAGCATGACGACTCCGTCCGCCACTCTGTCCCTGGCCCTCCTGCTGTCCGCCGCTCCCCTCGCCGCCGAGCCCTCCTCCGAGGAGGTCACCGCCGCTGAGCTCGAGGCGCACCTGAGCTACCTCGCCTCGGACGAGCTCGGCGGGCGCAGGGTGGGGACCCCCGAGCTGAACGAGGCGGGGCGCTACCTGGCGCGCCAGCTCGAGGCCTACGGCCTCGAGCCCGCCGGCGACGGAGACAGCTTCCTGCAGGAGATGTGGTTCGAGACCGAGAGCTACACGGCCCTGCCGGAGCTCGCGCTCGGGGCCCAGGAGGAAGACGGTCGCGGCCTGACCTACGGCTCGGATTTTCGCCTGCGCTCCGGCGGTCCCGCGGGCTCCTTCGCCGTGCGCGTCCTGGACGCAGAGTCCGACCTGCCGGATCCGCCCGACCCCGAGCTGGCAATCGTGCTCTCGGGCATGAACCGCGGTCGCGCCCTGCGCTGGCTGAAGGAGCAGGGCTGCGAGCGCGGCGCGGGCTTCGGCCTGGTGGTGACGGCCATGCGGCGTGAGTACGACCCCAGCACGAAGCTGCCCCGGGGCGGGCGCCCGCGGCTCGTGGAAGGGGAGAGGCCCTCGGGACCCCAGCCGGCGGCCTGGGTCGAGGTCTCGCCCGCGGTCTTCGCCGCCCTGGTGGAGTCGCCGCCGGAGCGGCTGCGCTTCGACTCTCACTTCGAGCGCCTGCGCCTGCCCAGCTACAACGTCCTCGGCCGCCTGCCGGCAAGGACCGAGGAGGCCGAGGCGATCGTCGTCTCCGCCCACTACGACCACATCGGCACCCTGCCTCCGGGAGACGACCCCGAGGCCGACCGGATCCGCAACGGCGCCGACGACGACGCCTCCGGGGTCGCGGTCGTGCTCGAGATCGCCGAGGCGCTGGCCGCCGGCGGCCCGCGGGAGCGGGAGGTGCTCTTCCTGCTCGCCACGGCCGAGGAGATCGGCATCGTCGGCACCCGCTACTACCTGGACCACCCCACGACGCCCCTGGAGCGCACGGTCTGCAACCTCAACTTCGAGATGCTCGGCCGCCCGGACCCCGAGGCGGGCGGACCGGGGAAGCTCTGGCTGACCGGCGCGGAGCGCACGAACCTGATGGATGCCTACCGCGCCGCGGGCTTCGACCTGGTGGCGGATCCGCACCCCGAGCAGAACTTCTTCGAGCGCTCCGACAACATCGTCTTCTGCTGGGAGGGGATCGTCGGCCAGACCTTCTCGACCTACAACCTGCACGAGGACTACCACCAGGTGACCGACGAGGTCGACCGGATCGACTTCGAGCACATGCAGGCCTGTGCGCGGTCCGGGCTGCAGGCGGTGGAGCTGGTGGCGGACGGAGAGGTCAACCCCGAGTGGCGCGAGGGCGGCCAACCCAAGGCCCGTCGACGCTGAGGCTCGGCGGGGCGCCCGCTGCAGGTCGTGGCCCGAGGCCGGGCTAGCCCGGCCTATTCATGAGCCTTCAACGCATTAGCACCCAACCGG
>CAZQAT010000017.1:51910-54385 GCA_964591315.1 uncultured Planctomycetaceae bacterium | reverse complement strand
GGCTCGAGCTCGGCCGTGGCGGTCCAGCGCTCCTGGGCCTGGTGCTCCCGCCGGCTGGCCTCGTTCGTGGCGTAGCGGTCGACGACCACCCGCACCTGGTGGCGACCCGAGGCGACCGGGCCGACGACCAGGTCCCCGCCCGCCCAGGGGTGCGCCATCCCGTTGTGCTGGTCCTGCTCTCGCGTGGACCAGGTGGCCGGTCGACGCGAAGGGCCCTTGATCGTCGCGTCTCCGTAGGTGACGCGAGCCACCCCGTCCTCCGGGAGCTCGTGGTCCGACGGGAAGCTCAGTGTCAGCTCGCTGGAGCTGATCTCCAGCCCGATCGAGATCTCCGAACCCGCCGCCGCGGACCAGGAGCCACGGGCTGCCCCCAGGGACAGGGAGTGCGGCTCCATGGCCATCACCCGCTCGATGGACCTGCCCGCCCGGGCGTCGACCATCACCTCACCCAGCTCGTCCGTCACGTTGTCCGAGCGGTACCACTCGCCCTCCGTGTCGAGCAGGTTCACGAGCACCCCGGGGCGGGGGTTGCCAGCCTCCGTCACCCGCGCTCGGACGCGTCCGACCTGGAAGGGGCGCAGGTCGAGGTCCAGCTCGGTCACCTGGCCGTCGACGACCTGGAAGGGGAAGGGCTTCGATTGCAGCAGCACCCCGTCGAGGCGACGGACCCGGAGCGCATGCTCACCGGCCTTGATCCCCGTGAGCTCGAACTCGCCGTCGGCATCGACGGTCGTCTTCTGACGCCTGGGGCCTCCGTCGGCGAGGCGCAGCTCGAGCCCCGTGACCGTGACGCCCCCGGCCAGGATCACGCGTCCTCGCACCGAGCCTCCCTGGGCCTGGACCAGGTCCCCCAGGTCGAGCAGGCCTCCGGCCGGGACGCGGAGCTCCTCCAGCTCGATGGGCGCCCCCGCGATCGGCGTGACCACGAGGCTGTAGGTGCCCTCGGCCAGCTCGCCGAACTCGAAGACTCCAGCTTCGTCGGTGCTGGCCCGACGACGGCGGCCGGTGAAGCTGTCCAGGTCGTAGGTGGCATCCGAGTCGAAGGGGTCGATCTCGGCCGGCCGCGGCGCACCTGACTTCAGGAAGAGGCAGCGCCTGATCTGGACCGTGGCCGAGGCCACCGGCGACCCCTGGAACAGCAGGCGGCCCCGGAGACGGCTCTCCCTCTCCAGCCGCACCGTCTGGCGCGGCAAGCCCCCCTCGTCGTGCTTGATCTTGCAGGTCAGGGGCGCGTACCCCGGCGCCCGCACGAGGGCATGGAAGTTCTCCGCATCCGTCGGCAGGGTCTTCTCGCCCCCTGGAACGTCCGCGAGCTTCGGGGCCCGCGAGTCGCCGCCGCTGTCCCAACTCGTCCTCGAGGCCTTCTCGAGTGACAGTCCGAAGCGCTCGATCGGCTCGCCACTCCCGGCATCGACGACGACGAAGGTGGTCTCCTGCATGCCCACGAGGACGATCACGACGTCGGTCTCCCCCGGTTCGAGCCTGTTGCCGCGCTGGCCGTCCTCCTCTCCCCAGGTCTGGTAGCCGGTCAGGCTGGCGGTGATGCGGTAGGCCTCCGCATGGGGCAGGTCGAGGACGAAGCGGCCGTCGGAGTCGGTCCGATCCCTGGCGCTCGAGCCCGACCCCAGGAAGGGGAAGCCCCCGACCTTCACCCCTTCGAGGGGGCTGCCGGCCTCATCCACCACACGCCCGGAGATCTGCGGCGCGGGCAGGAGAGTCAGGTCCTGGCCGTCGGTCAGGCTGCCGGCGACCACGTCGATTCCAAGGGACCTGGCGACCAGGTAGCCGTCCGCCTTCACCTTGATGTCGTGGTAGCCCGGCGGTACGTGCTCGATCACGTAGCGACCGGAGGGATCGAGGTAGGCTCCCAGGACCCTGCCTCCGGGGAAGCTGCCATCGAGGGAGACACGGGCCTTCTCGAGCGGCCGGGCATCCTCGCTCCGGACGTAGCCCCCGATCGCGCCGGTGGCGAGCAGGGTGAAGACCCCGAGGTCGTTGTCTCCCTCGAGCAGCGGCGGCTGGTTTCGGCCGCCGGCCGCTCCGAACTCCCGCCCCGCCAGGGAGAGGAAGGGCCCCGGACTGATGTTCAGGCTGATCCAGGTGGAGGTGGGCAGGGGCGTCACGAGCTCGAAGGCGCCGGCCGCATCGGTGCGCGTCTTGAAGCGACCCCTCTCGACGCCGTCGGCCCAGACCTCACCCACCGTGTACAGCTGCACCGCGGCGTCGGCCACGGGGGCGCCGCTCTCGTCCGCGACGCGGCCGAGGATGCGGCAGCTGGGGCCCTCGATCTCCGGGGTGTCAGCGCCTCCACCGGGCGCTTCCTCGGGCGCCTGCGCTTCCATCCGTGTCGACGGGGCGGGCGCCGCGGCCTCGGACAGGGAGGCGTCCGGCTCCGCCGCTGTAACGGCCGCTTCAGGAGCAACTCCGAGGCTCTCCTCGGGTCCCTCTTGCCCGCCTCCTCCGAGGATCGCGAGG
>CAZQAT010000017.1:15977-51810 GCA_964591315.1 uncultured Planctomycetaceae bacterium | reverse complement strand
CGAGGATCGCGAGGGTCGTCGCGGCGACCGCGAGTAGGAGTAAGGCACCGAGACCTTGTGAGCGCTTCATTCTTCTCCCGGATCCGTGCTCTCCTCCGGGGCAAGGGCGGTGAGCCCGGGCCATCCTACTTGCCGTGAACCCGGCCGCGCGGGGAGGGTTCGGTGGAATCCCCGCATCGTCTCATGGTCGGCGGCTCCAGGTCCGGCCCCCCCCGATGGCCCGACCTCCGCCCCGCACCCCGCTACCGGGCTCAGAAGCCGGAGGGGTGCTCGGTCGGGTAGGCCTTGGAGTCGGCGTTCAGGGACCGGATCCAGGCGAGCTTCTCGGGGGGAAGGGGCAGGCGGGCGCGGAAGGCGATGTCGATCCGCACGCCGTTGTCGCGGTTGGCGCTGCCGTCGCCCAGGCCCTGGCCGGGCTGCAGCTGCTGCGCGACGCCCGCGTCCATGACGGCGATGTTGAAGCTGCCGTCGACCTCCCGGTAGAGGAAGAACTCGAGGTCCCAGTGGGGGATCTCGACGTAGTCGCCGGGGAAGGCCGTGCCCGCGTTGGCGTCGTTGACCGTGGTCTTCTGTGAGACGAGGGGCTCGAGCCGCAACAGGTTGTAGTGAGCGTCGTCCGTGTAGGGCAGGCCGAGGCCGGGCGGGTAGAACTCGGGGTGGTCGTGGTACTCCACCGTCGCCTCGCGCAGGAGGAAGGAGAGCAGCGGGGAGCCGGAGTGACCCCCGAAGCTGCACCACCAGAAGCCGCCGCTGCCCGAGAAATAGTCCAGCCCGTGGGCGATCTCACCGACCAGCAGGAACTCGCCGGTCTCCATGTCGTACTGCACGTGACGGGTGCCGCCGTGGGAGTACATCCAGTCGTGCAGGACCTGGCTCGCGTGGGGGGCGGGCGCGCTCGGTGCGGGGGCCGAGGGGCTGGGGAGGAAGGCGCTGGCTGCCAGGGCCGCCAGGGTCAGCCCGGAGGCGGCCACGAGCTGGGGGAGGGCGCGTCGGGGGGAGGTCGAGCTCTTCATGGCGGAGCCTCAGGGCTGGCTTTCGGGGCTGCGGAGGGCACAGCCGTGTCGTGGAATCCGGGCTCGCGCGGCCACGAGGCTCGCAGCGAGGCACCTGGTTCGACTCTATCCTGCCGCCAGCGGCCCGGGGGGATGAACTCCCTCTCTTCCCTCGCTCGCGCCCCCGGGGGGTCCTAGGGATAGAAGTTGATCGTCACCCCGTGGGAGGTGTTGAAGCCACCGCTGCACGGGCCGCCGACGTCCCGGTACCAGGCCTGGAAGTGGCGCGTGTCTCCCGGGCTCCAGCCTCCGTCGACCCGCAGACCGGGCCCCCAGCTGGCCGAGCCCGAGCCGTCGAGGAACCTCACATCGAGACGTTGGATGGTGCCCGCGGCGCACAGCAGCCCGTCACCGAACAGGCTTCCGTTCCCAGCGCCCGCCTGAGCAGTGCCCGTGAACAGGATGCCGGGGATGCTGGGGGGACCCTGGGTCACGAGGAAATTGAGGTCGTCCAGGAGGGCGTCGTTGCTGCCCGCGGGGGACAGGATGGCGCCGCCTCCACTCGAGTTCGCACAGCCCTCTCCGGGGGCGCCCAGGTTGCCGCAGGGGCAGGTGAGGCCGCTGCCGTCACCGAAGCAGAAGGCGGAGTGGAAGTCAGCACACGGGTCCACGCTCGTGACGAGAGCAATGCCGCCGGCGTCGGAGAAGGTCTCGGCGCTGAGGCAGACCGCCGAGGCATTGTCGCAGTCGCCCGGCTCGCAGTGCACCGACAGCTCCAGGAGCAGCCGCTCCGGTCCGGGGGGGATCGTCGTGCCGAAGCCGAAGCAGAGCACCCTCCCGTTCACCGGGTTCCAGTTCACGTCGAAGTTCGCGGCCGCGGTGGCACCGCAGCAGACGCCGTCGATGGTGACCTCGGAGACGTCGAACTGAAAGCCGGCCACAGGGACGGTGTTGGAGAACAGGATCTCCACCGTGCCCGTGCTGAGGTTCACGTCGCCGACGGAGAGCGTCACGTCCTGGGCGCTGACCGAGGGGGCCGCGAGGGTCAGGGCGGCCAGGAGCGAGAGGGTGGAAGAGACGGAACTCATGACGACCTCCGAGGGCACGTTGGAGAGCTGGGCGCTGAGGGCAAGACCGGCCAGGTGGGGGCACCCGGCATGCCGTTCGTTCTCGAGGGTGGACTCACGGACCACTCGTCTCGGGACGCGGCTCGTAGGGACTGGGACGATTGGAGGCCCTCCGGGGTTCCGAACTCTCGTCGAGGGCGCTGACAGGACAATTATATGGGGCTGCGGGATGTCGGCCCGCACTTCTCCCGAGGCGTCAGCTCGAGGCCCCCTCTCGATCCTCAGGGGGGCCTGGAACTCCCCAGCATCGGCCTCCGGGCGCTCCCGAGTGCCCTCGTGCTCCTTCGACCCGGCTGCCCGGGCCAGCGGCTCGACGACCCGGGCTGGAGGGGTAAGGCGCCGGCTCACGGACTCCGTGGTAGGGTCGTGCTCGTATGGACGATCAAGAGCTGGAGCAGCTGACCGTCGCCGCCTGCGCGGGGGACGACGGCGCGATCGACAGGCTCGTCGAGCATCACCTGCCCGAGCTGCGGGGCTTCGTGCGGCTGCGCGTCGGGCCCCTGATCCGAGCTCAGGAGTCGCACTCGGACCTGGTCCAGTCCGTCTGCCGCGAGGTGTTGACCAACCGCTCGCGCTTCCGGCACCCCAACCCCTCGGGCTTCAAGCGCTGGTTGTTCCTCACGGCGCTGCGCAAGATCTCCAATCGGCGTGACCACTACCTGGCCTTGAAGCGAGACGTGGGCCGCAACGTGGCGCCCCGGCCGCACAACTCCTCGATGACGGCGGAGGGGTTGCTCGACTGCTACGGAACCCTGAGCACGCCCAGTGCTCACCTGGCGGCCAAGGAGCAGACCGAGCAACTCGAGGCCGCCTTCGACGAGCTGCCCGACGAGTACCGCGAGGTGATCACCCTGGCCCACATCGTCGGCATGTCACGGGCAGAGATCGCCGAGCAGCTGGGCAAGAGCGAAGGGGCCGTGCGCATGATCCTGCACCGCGCCATGTCCGCTGTGGCGCGCAAGCTCGAGGTCTACGACCCGGGCTGAGATGTTCGCCGACGCCTCGAGTGCGCACGGCCGGTGTGCACTCGGGCGAGTGACCCCGGGCGCTCGGATCGATCAGCGTGCCTCGCCCCCGCCGGCCTCAGGGGTCGCGGAGGCACTCCTCCGGCCGACCTAGGAGCGCTCTTCCAGGAAGGGCTGCAGCCGGTCGTCCGCCGCCGCGACTTGCTCCAGGAGAACCTCGGAGACTCCGATCCCGAGCACCTCGGCCGCCTTCAGCCGGGCCTCGAGGCGCTCCCGGGCGGCCACCGTGTAGGCGAAGTCGTAGCTGGGCATGCTCAGGTAGCGGGGGTCGACGCTGTGGACGTGCTCGGCCACCGCCAGGCTCAGCTCGGACTCCACGGCCTCGCTCCAGCGCGACCCGTGGGGCTCCGCGGCCGCAGTGAGGGACCTGGCCAGGGGGCGGGCGGCGGCCTCACCCTCCTCGAGGACGATCCGGCCCAGGGCCAGGAAGGCCAGCCGCACGAGCTGCCGGTCGGGGATCTCCTTGGCCTTCGTCCGCCTGCCGAGCTCGTCGACGGCGGCCTGTAGATCGCTGCGGGGGTCGTTCATTCGTGCTTCCTCCTCCGGTCGGCCTTGACCTGGCCACGCCGCCGCTTGGACTCCAGCCGTCGGCGCTGGGAGCCGCGGGTCGGTCGGGTGTTCTTGCGCTTCTTGGGCTCGACGAGGGCGCCCCGCAGGGTCTCCGCCAGCCGCTCCCGGGCGTCCTCGACGTTGCGCGCCTGCTCCCGGTGGCGGGACGCGTGGATCACCAGCTCGCCCTCGGTGGTCAACCGGCCCCCGAGACGCTGCAGGAGCAGGTGCCGCTGGCCGTCGCTCAGGCTGCGGCTCTCGCGCACGGAGAAGCGCAGGACGGCCTTGCTGGCGACCTTGTTCACGTTCTGGCCCCCGGGGCCGCCGGAGCGGGCGAAGGAGACCCGCAGCTCCTCGGGGGGCAGGGTCAGGCGGCTCGTGACGCGCAGGGGCTCCATCGGGCCGACCCCCGGCCTCAGGGGCGTTCCGCCCCGAGCCCACGCAGGAAGATGAAGGTGAAGATCCCCGTGGCGTGGCCGTCGGAGAACTGCATCGAGACCGCGTAGTTCCCCACCAGGTGCAGGTCGCTCTGCTCGAGGTCGTCCGGCACCGTGGCCGGGTCGTGGGTGCGGATCCCGGTGGCCTCGCTGACGCAACCTGCGCAGGGGCACACCCGCCGCAGGTCGGCCGCGCTGAAGACGCTCTCCTCCCCGTCGGCCCACTCGATCTTCACCTGGCCGGGGAGGCTGCGCTCGATGACCTTCGGTTGGGTGGAGAGCATCGGAGGCGCCTCGGGTAGGGGCTAGGGGGGGCTGGTGGGCGGGACCGGACTTGAACCGGTGACCCCTTGATTTTCAGTCAAGTGCTCTACCAACTGAGCTACCCGCCCGCGCAGCGGGGGGGATTATGCCCGCCTGGGGGCCGAGGTCAATCGGCCCAGGCCGCCTATTTGAGAGGTCTCGGGACCTATGCCGGCCTCAGGCCGAGCCCTCGTCCAGGGCGGCGCCCAGGACCCCGCGCCCCGCGGCCACGTCGGACCGGATCTGCTGCTCGAGGGCCTCGAGGTCGGGGAACTTCTTCTCGCCCCGCAGGCAGGCCACGAACTCGAGCTCGAGGCGCCGCCCGTAGAGGTCGCCCTCGAAGTCCAGCAGGTGGGCCTCCACGATCGGGAGCTTCGGACTCTCGCCCCCCAGGGTGGGGCGGAAGCCGATGTTGGCCACCGCCGGCCAGCTGGCCTCCGCCGGGCCGTGCTCGGGGGGCAGGAGATGGGCGAAGCAGGCGTAGACCCCCACCGGGGGGTGGAGCTCGTGGTGGAGGTCCAGGTTGGCGGTCGGGAAGCCCAGGCGGCGGCCCATCTGGTTGCCGCGGACCACCTCGCCGAGGACGCTCGGGCGTCGGCCCAGCATGCCGTGGGCGGCCTCGAGGTCGCCCAACTCCACGGCCTCGCGGATGGCGGTGCTGGAGACCCCGCGCTTGTTGATGATCACCATGGGCACCACCGAGGTGGGGTAGCCCAGGTCCCGCAGGAACTCGGCGTCCCCCTCGCGGCCGTCCCCGAACTTGCTGTCGAAGCCCAGGACGAAGTGGCGGGTGCCGAGGCGACCCACCAGCAGCTCCTCGGTGAAGGCCCGGGCGGGGGTGCTGCGGATCTCCTCGTCGAAGGGCAGGACCACCGTGTGGTCGATGCCCGCCCGCTCGAAGAGCTCCAGGCGGTGCTCCAGGGTCGTCAGGGTGCGGGGAGCGCGGCCCAGGAGGACACCCTTGGGGTGGCTGCTGAAGGTCAGCACGGTCGACTCCGCGCCCAGCTCCCGGGCCATCTCCACGTTGGCGGCCAGGATCGCCTGGTGGCCCAGGTGGACCCCGTCGAAGACCCCCAGGGAGAGGACGGCCCCCGCCTCGGGCGGCGCCCCCAGGTCCTCCCTGGCGCGGGTGATCCTCATGGCGCGGCTACTGGCCCGCCTTGGCCAGGGCGGCCTTGTAGTCCTCGACCAGGTCCTCGAAGGCGATCTTGTTGCGCAGCTTGTCCGCCGGGGACATGCGGTCGATCAGGAGCACCCCCTCGAGGTGGTCCATCTCGTGCTGGATGATGCGGGCCACGAAGCCCTCGTACTCCTCCGTGAACTCCTCTCCGTCGATCGTCTGGGCCCGGACTCGAACGCAGGCGGGGCGGGTCACCTCGCCGTAGATGCCCGGGAAGGACAGGCAGCCCTCCTCCATGGCCGACTTGGGGCCCCAGGCCTTGAGGACCTCCGGGTTGACCAGGGTCAGGTCCCGGCCGTCTTCGCCCCCCGGATTGAGCACCAGGATGCGCAGCTTCAGGCCGACCTGGGGCGCCGCGAGGCCCACCCCCTGGCTCTCGCGCATCCGCACGTACATGGCCTCGACGGTCTCCGCGAGCGCGTCGTCGAAGGCCTCCACCGGCTCCGCGGGCCTGCGCAGGACGGGGTCCGGGAAGAGGGAGATCTGGAATTCGAGGGATTTGGGCATGATCGAGCGCTCGAAGGGGCCCCGCCGGAGGCGACCGTCGGGGGGCGATCCCGGAGTCTATAGGCCGCATTGACGGCCGAGGACGGCCCCCCTAAGATTTTCCGCCCGCTCCGTCGCCGGGACGCACCTCGGGAGAGGTCTGCGCCCGCCGCCGGGGCTTCGTCCATGGACTTCAGCAAGCACATCCAGAAGGCCGAGGAGGCCGCGCGCCGGCGCAACTACGACTTCGCGGTCGAGCTGTACCAGCAGCTCCTCGAGCTGGACCCCGACCAGGGGGAGGCGCGCTCGGGCCTGCGCAAGGTGCTGAAGCTGCGCCAGGAGAAGAAGAAGGGCGGCAAGTTCCTGCGGGCCCTCTCGGGCGCCGGGCCGCTCGCCGTGGCCAAGACCATGCGCAAGGCCGGCAAGATCGAGGCCTGCGTGAAGTCCGCCGAGCAGTACCTGGCGTCGAACCCCCTCGACGTGGACGCGAACCTGTTCCTCGGCGAGGCCCTCGAGGCGGGGCAGTACTACAAGTCCGCCTGCGCGGTCTACGAGTTCATCGCGGAGATCGCCCCCAAGAACCCCGAGGGGCTCAAGCGCGCCGGGGCGATGATGTACCAGCTCGGGGAGCACCACAAGGCCCTCGAGTTCTACGAGCGGGCCCTCGAGGCGGACCCGCGCGACCAGGACGCCCTCAAGCAGCGCAAGAACCTGGCGGCGGAGACGGCCCTCAGCGCTCGGGAGAGCGGCGAGGTCACCCACAGCCGCGACCAGATCAAGGACAAGGACGAGGCCCAGGCGCTCGAGCGCTCGACGCGCATGCACAAGACCGAGGACGAGCTGCAGGCGGAGCTCGAGCGCCTCGAGGGCCAGTACGCCGACTCGCCGAACGACCCCGACCTGATGATCGCCATGGCGGACGTGCACGAGAAGCTGCGCGACGCCGAGGCGGCCTTCGACCTGATCGACCGCGCCTCCTCGTACCGCAGGGACTCGCTCGAGCTCCAGGCGCGCCGCGACAGGCTGCGGGAGAAGATGCTGAAGAAGCAGATCTCCCGCGCTGACGCCGCCGGCGACACGGAGCGGGCGAACCGCCTGGAGGGGGAGCTGCGCGAGATGCAGCTCGAATCCCTCAAGGAGCAGGTGCGCCTGCGCCCCTCGGACGCGGGCCTGCGCCTCAAGCTCGGCCAGCAGCTCCTCAAGATCGAGGAGATCGACGCGGCCGTGGGCGAGTTCCAGAAGGCCGTGGACGACCCGCGGCTGGGCACCGAGGCCCAGTTCCAGCTCGGCGTCTCCTTCCAGCGGAAGGGCTTCGCGGACCTGGCCAAGAAGAACTACGAGCGCGCCCTGGAGGGTTGCTCCGGCTCCGATGAGCGCTCGAAGGAGATCCTCTACAATCTGGGAGCGATCGCCGAGGAAGGGAGCCGCCCTGAAGAGGCGCGCGAGCTCTTCGCCCGCATCTTCGAAATCGACATCGGCTACCGTGACGTGGCCACCAAGATGGAGCAGTACAAGTAAGCCATGCCCAACAACAAGCAGCATAAGAAACGCCTCAAGACCGACGAGGAGAAGCGCATCAAGAACAAGGCCGCCAAGAGCTCCATGCGCAGCGCCGTGCGCAAGGTGATCGAGGCGGACAGCAAGGAGGAGGCCCTCGCGTCGACTCCGATCGCCATGAAGCGCGTCGACAAGGCGGCCAAGAGCAACATCATCCACGACAACACCGCCGCCCGGTTGAAGAGTCGCATGGCGCGCTCGACCGCCGGGAAGTAGCGCAGCGTGGCCAGCCACGGTGCTCTGGCGCCGTGATCGGAGTTTGCCGGGCGGAACATCACCGCCCTGCGGGCCAGGGTGAAGAGCGGGTCCCTCGACCCGCACCCGGGCCCGCAGGGCGGTGAAATCGTGCCCGGCGAGTCCTGGGATGGAAAATGTCCTGGGGGCGAGTCCGGACTATCATGGACGCATGGATCCCCGCCTCGCCCGACCCCTGCGGCGCCTGCGCCGCAAGCTCCTCCTGGCCGTCTGGCTGGGGCGCTGCGCCCGGCTGGGGGCGGTGGGGCTGGCGGTCGCGGGCTCGGCGGTGCTCCTCGCCCGGGTGGGCCTCGAGTGGGAGCTGGAGCGGGCCGCCTGGCTCCTTGCGCCCCTGGCCCTGATCCCCGTGCTGGCCGCCCGCGGCGCGGCGGCGCGGGTGCCGAGCGAGGCCGGAGCCGCCGCCTGGCTCGACCTGCGGTCCGGCGCCGAGGGCCTCATCCTGACGGAGTTCGAGCAGGGCCTGGCCGACCTCGAGCCCGGCGACGAACGCTGGAGCGCGCACTTCGCTCGCCAGCTCGACCGCGCCCCCGAGCTGCCGGCCCTGCGCCTGGGGGCCTTCGCTCGGCCCCTCCTGCCGGCCCTGGCCTTCGCCCTGCTGGCTCTCTTCGTGCCCCTCTCGAAGGCCGCGGAGAGCCCCTCGACCACCTTCTTCGACCGGGCCATCGAGGGCCTGGCGGAGCAGCTCGACGTGCTGGAGGAGGTGGCCGACCTGGACCCGGAGGCCGAGGAGGAGCTGCGGCGCCGGATCGAGGAGCTGGCGGCCAACGTGGAGGCCGAGAAACCGGAGGCGATGCTGGAGGCCATCGACAGCCTGCGCGAGGAGCTGGGGCTCGAGGCCCAGGACGCGGCCCAGGCGGCCCAGAGCCTCTTCGACCGCTTCGGGGCCATCGGCCAGGACGCCTTCGCCGACAGCGAGCTCGGTCGGGAGCTCCTCAGCGGTCAGCTGCGGGAGGCCTTCGACTCCGGCCTGCTCTCCGGCGCGCTCGAGAACCTCGACACACTCGCTCCGGAGCTCCAGGGCCTGGCCCAGGAGCTGGAGGGGCATGGGCTGAAGCTGCCCGAGGGCTTCGAGCTCACCCCCGAGCAGATGAAGGCCCTCAGCAGGGTCGCGCGTTCGGAGCTGCGCAGGGCCCTCGGCGAGCTCGACCTCGCGGGGCTCGTGCGCCTCGGCGAGCTGCAGGTGGGAGAGAGCAACCGGATGCTGCGGGAGTTGCTGGAGAGCTTCCATCAGCACGACGGGGACTGCCGGGAGCCCGGCGGCACCTGAAGTGGCAGCGGGTCGGGGGGCGCCGTGGGCGTCCTCGGTGGTCTGGCCGGGATCCTCGGCGGCAGACCCGGTGTGGGCGGTCCGGGCCCCGGTGGCGGCCGCAGCGGCCTGCGCTTCGGGGCCGAGTCGGGTGTCGACAGCGGCCGCTTCGAGGCCAAGCTCTTGCCCCCCGGTCGCCTCGTCGACCTGGAGAGCTCCGCCGCGGTCGGCCTCGAGCGCGAGGCCCCCGAGGTCGCTCCCGATGGGGAGGGGGCCGGCCTGGTGGAGGTCGAGGGCTCCGAGGGCAAGGCGGCCTGGCGTCGGCGCCTCTCGCCGCGGCACCGGGAGGCCGTACGCGAGTTCTTCTCCGGCGACGGGAATTGAAGGAGTAGGGTGCGCCGGCGCTGGACGCCGGCCGTGCGACGAAGGACCCAGGGGAAAGGCCTCAGGACGAAGACATGAGCGAAGGGAAGCAGACGGGCCTGCTCGCGCCGGAGACGGTGGAGCGGGGCCAGGCCCAGGCGAAGACGATTCTCGAGGGCCTCGACCGGGCCATCCTGGGCCAGCCGGAGCTGACCCGGCTGCTCGTGACGGCACTCTTGGCCCGGGGCCACGTGCTGCTCGAGGGCCTGCCGGGCCTCGGCAAGACCGAGCTGGTGAAGGCCCTCGCGCGCCTGTTGCAGCTCGACTTCAAGCGCCTGCAGTTCACCCCGGACCTCTTGCCCGGGGATGTGACGGGGGGCCACATCCTCGAGGAGTCCGACGCGGGCCGGGGACTCGTCTTTCACCCGGGGCCGGTCTTCACGAACCTCCTGCTCGCGGACGAGATCAACCGCGCCTCCCCCAAGACCCAGTCGGCCCTGCTCGAGGCCATGCAGGAGCGGCACGTGACCGTGCTGGGCGAGACCCGCCCGCTGGAGCGCCCCTTCTGCGTGCTCGCCACCCAGAACCCGATCGAGCTCGAGGGCACCTACCCTCTGCCCGAGGCCCAGCTCGACCGCTTCCTGTTCAAGCTCGTCGTCGATCGCCCCGAGCGCGGCACCCTGCAGAAGATCATCACCGACCGCCGTGGCGGCGAGCCGCCCGAGCTGGTGGCCGTGACCGACGCCGCGGGCCTGGACGAGCTGTTCGACATGGTGGACAGCGTCTTCCTGCCCAAGGCCGTGGCCGCCTACATTGCGCGTCTGGTGGAGGCGACCCACCCCGACTCCGAGCTGGCCCCCGAGGTCGTGCGCGAGTACGTGCGCTTCGGCGCCTCGCCGCGGGCAGCCATCGCCATCGCCGAGTCAGCCCGGGCCCACGCCCTCCTGGCCGGCAAGCCCGGGGTGGGCTTCGACGACGTGTACGCGGTGGCCGTGTCCTGCGTGGCGCACCGCATCGTGCTCGACTACCGGGCGAAGCTCGACGACCTGGACGGGCCGAGGATCGTCTCTCAGGTCCTCGAGGGTGTCGGCGAGCTCGACGAGAAGCTGCCCGGGGAGGTGGACGACGTTGCCTGATCCGCGCCGGCTCGCGCTCGGCCTCTCGATCCTCCTCGTCTCGCTCCTCACCTCCGTCAGCGCGGCGGCCCAGAGCGAGCGGTACGGCGGTGTCGGCGACGTGGCCTGCACCGTGCGCTACAACTGGCCGTCCTACCTCACGACCGGCTACTTTCCGGTAGAGATCGAGCTCCAGAATCAGGGCGGGGAGGAGCGTGTCGTCTCCATCCAGGCGGAGCCGAGCTGGCGCTCCGAGGACAGGGTTCGGCGGCGCGTCGCTCTCTCCGCGGGGGAGACGGTTCGATTGGAGCTCCTGCTGCGGGCGCGCGTCCGGGCCTACAGCCAGTTCATGGTGGCCCTCGAGGTGGGAGGAGACCGGGACGAGATTGGGGGCGCCGGTCCGACGGAGTACGCGCGGACGGGCCTCGAGCGTATCGTGCTGTACGCCTCGGCCGAGGCGGCGGAGGCCGGGGAGGACGAGGCCTGGTCCGAAGCCTGGACCGCGGCGGAGGGGATCTCCACCGGCGGTCCCACTCACGGCCACAGCCACGGCCACGCTCAGAACTCCGTGCTGGTCTGTGCCCGGACGTTCGACCAGCTCTCGCCCACCTGGCAGGCCTACACGAGCCTGGACATGGTCATCCTCGACCTCTCCGCCGGCGAGCCGCCCCCGGAGGTGCTCGCCGCGGCCCTGGCCTGGTGTCGTTCCGGGGGCAGGCTGCTGCTCGGGGGGGTGACCGGCGACGGTCTCGGGCGCCTCTCCGGCCTGGAGGGCGCCTTCGAGGACCGCCTCAGGTTGGAGGTCGCGTGGGAGGGGTTCGCAGGGTCCGACTTCAGCGCCTACCGCCACGGCTTCGGTGTGCTGTGCGTCCAGGGCGAGACCGGGGCCAACGGGCTCGTGATGGACGAGGTGGACCAGGGCTCCTCGGCCTTCGTGGTCGGGGAGGCTCCCTTCGGTTCCTCCTGGACCCGGAGGGGCCCCAAGGAGCAGCCGCGCCAGTTCCAGGCCCTCGACGCCATCGAGAGGTTCTCCAACCTGCCCCTGCGCAGCCTGATGCTGCTCATCATCGGCTTCGCGATCCTGATGGGGCCGGTGAACTTCATCTGGGTCAAGCGGATGAGGAAGCCCATGCTGCTGCTCGTGACCGTGCCCTCGATCGCCCTCGTCACGTCGGCCGCACTCCTGCTCTACGGGGTGTTCTCCCAGGGACTCGACATCAAGACGAAGAGCAGGACCTGGACCGTCCTGGACCAGCGCCTGGGCTGGAGCACGACCGCGGAGGTCCGGCGGGTGTTCGCCGGCAGCTCCCCGGGCGAGGGCCTTCGGCCCGAGGCTCGCACCCTGGTCTATCCCGATCGCCTCGCATGGTCCGGAGGCCGTAACAGGGGGCGGATGTTCAGCCTCGACCACGACGGCGGGCTCGTCTACGGCGGCGACTACTTCCCGATCCGCAAGCCGTTCGGGCAGCTGCTCCTGAGCGACCGGGCCGCGCGCCTGCGGCTCGAGGTGACCGAGGGCCCCGGGGGCGTCGAGGTCACCAACGCCCTGGGCGCCACCGTCGAGGAGCTCCTGCTGTGCGACTCGAAGGGCGTGTTCCACTACCTGGAGGAAGCGCTCGCTCCCGGCGCCAGCGTCGGCCTGGCGGAGGGCGGCTTCGCCGCGAAGCAGGCCGCTTGGGGCGAGGATCTGGCGCGCGCCTGGAGCGGTGAGGAGCGGCTCGCCCCCGGCACCTACCTCGCTCGCCTGGACGATGCCCCCCTGCGGGACGACTGCGGGGTGGAGACCAACGAGCTCGAAGGGCGGCACGTGGTGCTGGGCCTGCTCGACTTGAACCGGGGGGACAGACAGTGACCGTCGCCCTGCACGTGGACAACCTCACCCGGCGCTTCGGCAAGATGACCGCCGTGGACCAGGCCTCCTTCGAGGTGCGGCGCGGGGAGATCCTGGGCTTCATCGGCCCCAACGGCGCCGGCAAGACGACGACCATGCGCATCTGCGCCAGCCTCGACCTGCCGGACGAGGGGGACGTCCTGATCGACGGGGTCTCGGTGCTCTCCAACCCGCGCGCCGTGCGCCAGCGGTTGGGCTTCATGCCGGACGCCTACGGCGCCTACGTACACACGACGGTCGCCGAGTACCTGGACTTCTTCGCGCGGGCCTACGGCCTGCGCGGGCGTGAGCGCACGCGGATGCTCGACTACGCCAAGGACTTCACGGGCCTGCGTCCCCTGGAGGGGAAGCTGATCACGGCCCTCTCGAAGGGCATGAAGCAGCGCCTGTGCCTGGCCAAGACCCTGCTGCACGATCCGGCCATCCTGATCCTGGACGAGCCCGCGGCGGGCCTCGACCCCCACGCGCGGGTGGAGCTGCGCGAGCTGGTGAAGGCCCTGGCCGAGCTCGACAAGGCGGTCATGATCTCGAGCCACATCCTCACGGAGCTGTCGCAGATCTGCACCACCGTCGCGGTGATCGAGGCGGGCAAGATCCGCGCCTCGGGCACGGTGGAGGACGTGGTGCGCCAGACCCAGACCCACCACGCGCGGGTCTTCGTGCGCACCCTGGGGCCCGTGGAGATGGTGCACAAGGCGCTGCTGGAGGAGGCGGGAGTCGAGCACGTGCGGCCGCACAAGGACGGCCTGATGGTGGAACTCGAGGGGGACGAGCCGGAGCTCGCGCGGCTCCTGCAGACCCTCGTGCGGCGCGGCTTCGACCCGGTGGAGTTCTCTCCGGCCTCGGTGGACCTGGAGGACGTCTTCCTCCAGCTGACGGAGGGCCAGCTGCAATGACGACTCTGGAGGCCGGCCCGCCCACCGAGGCGGGGATGCTGGAGCGCTGGACGGACAGGCTGAACCCGATCCTCCTGAAGGAGGTGCGCCAGGCCATGCGCGGGCGCTACTTCAAGATCTGCTTCTGGTTCACCCTGGTGGTCGCCACCGTCGTGGGCATCAGCGTGTGCCTGGTGACGATCATCGACGGCGGCGACGAGGTGGTGCTGGGGCCGCCCTTCTTCATCGCCATGTTCGCCTGCCTGACCCTGGCGGCTCAGGTGCTGGTGCCCTTCTCGTCGTTCCTCTCGATGGGAGGGGAGTGGGACGAGAACACCTGGGACCTGCTCGTGCTCTCGAACCTGCGGCCGCGGCAGATCGTCCTCGGCAAGGTGCTCTCGGCGGGGGTGCAGGCGCTCCTGTTCTACTCGGCCTTCGGGCCCTTCCTGGTCTTCGCCTTCTTGCTGCGGGGCATCGACCTGACGGCGCTCCTGGTCTCGCTCTCCATCTCCTTCGTCGCCTCGCTGCTGCTCTCCTGCCTGGCGGTGGCCATGAGCAGCTTCACCCGCGCTCGCTTCGCGCGGGTCGTGCTGATGGTGCTCCTGGCGGTGATCCTGGTCTGGTCCGGGGTTGGGACGGTGGCCTTCGGGGGGCAGCTGATGTTCTTCCCCGGCCGGCTCCACGACCCCGAGCTGCTGCAGGCCATCGGCGCGACGCTCACGATCTTCCTGGCGGTGGCGGCCTTCTTCTTCACGGCCGCCTGCTCTCGCCTGGCGCACCCCGAGGAGAACCGCTCGACCGGTCTGCGTGTGATGACCCTCGTCATCATCGGCTGCGGGCTGGCCTGGATGACCTACGTCCTGGGCAGCAGCCCCGACGACGAGCCCGTCATCGCCGTGTTGTGCATGGCCTTCGGGGTGCTGGGCATCTCGTGCCTCTTCTACGCCACCGAGCCCGAGGCCCTCGGCCGGCGCGTGGCCGCGACCCTGCCCAGGAACCGGCTCCTCGCCTGGCTCGGGACGCCGCTCTTGCCGGGAGGCGCCCGGGGGCTGCTCTTCTTCATCACGGGTGGGGGGCTCGTGAGCGCCTGGATGTACCTCTACCCGGCCCTGGCCGACCCCTCATTCAGCTTCCGGAATGGGCAGGCGTGGATCCCGCCCACCCTGCTGGTCTACGGCGTCGTGTTCCTGGGCCTCCCGAGCGCCATCGCGAGCTTCAAGTCCGGGGTCGTGCTGACCCGCATCCTCTCGCGGGTGGGCATCCTGGCCTTCTTCCTGGCCTCGCTCATCCTGCCCACCCTGTTCGGCTTCCTGCTCGACATCGACGACTGGGAGGACTGGGAGCACCCGGGCAACGTGTTCCTGGCCGTCGACCACCTCTGGGGCGATGAGATGCAGTACGGAGCTCACTTCCTGCTGGTCGTGGGGGCCCTCGTGCTGACCTTGGCCCTGAACCTGCCTCGGTTGGTGCGCTCGACGAAGGAGATGCGGGCGGCGCTCGCGAACCGGGACGAGGCGGCCTGAACTCCGGAGCCGAGGACCTCCACGCGTGACCACCCCGAGCGACGAGGCCCTGCGCTGCGCGGAGATCTGGAACCTGGCCTGGGTCCCCGCCCCGCCCCGGGGCAAGGCCGGTGAACACCTGGGCCGCGGCAGCGGCTCCTCGATCGAGTTCCAGGATCGGCGCAGCTACGAGGTGGGCGACGACGTGCGCCACCTGGACTGGCGCGCCTACGCCCGCACCGGGGAGCTCACGGTCAAGCTCTATCGGGAGGAGCTCCTGCCGCGCCTCGACCTGGTGCTCGACGGCTCGCGCTCCATGCAGGTGGGGGGCGACAAGCCCCAGCTGGCGGTGGACCTGGCCCTCTTCCTGGGGCTGGCGGCCCGGCGCCAGGGCTTCGCCGTGCGCGTCATCGAGCTCGGGGACGAGCCGCGTACCGTGGACCTCGACCTTGTGCGGCGGGACGGCCTGGAGCTCGGCGGGCGCAGCCCCCTCTCGGCGACCTACCAGGCCCTGGAGGGTCTCCTGCGCCCGGGCACCCTGCGCATCCTGATCAGCGACTTTCTCACGCCCCACGACCCCGCCTCCCTCGTGCGCGTCCTGACCCGCCGCGCCGGCGGCCTGGCGGTGTTCCAGGTGCTGTCGGCGGAGGACGCGCGGCCCGAGCTGGGACGGGCCTTCCGCATGGTCGACGCGGAGACCGGCGCCGCCCGGGAGCTGGTCCTCGACGCCACGGCGGTCGAGGCCTACCTGGGGCGTCTGCGGCGACTGACCGACGCCCTCGAGACCGAGTGCCGGCGGGCGGCGGCCCGCTTCCTGACCCTCGAGGGGGGGCCGACCCTCGACGAGCTGTGCCGCGAGCGCCTGGCGCGGGCGGGCCTGGTCACTCCAGCCTGAGTTCGGGCGAGGACCTCGAGGAGGCCGTCGTGTCCCGTGCGCCGTCGCCTGGGTTCGGCCAGAGGGGGCTAGGCAGGCGTGGTGTGCGGTAGCTACGCTCTCGCACTCCGCGCCCCAAGGACCGCCATGATCGACTTCCACCCCCAGAACGACGGCAACCTCGTCGCCCTCAAGCTCAGCGGCAAGATCTCCCACGAGGAGTTCGAGGCCCTGACCCCCATGCTCGACGCACAGATCGAGAAGGACGGCGGGAAGATCCGGCTGCTGCTCGACTTCGTCGACTTCGAGGGCTGGGAGGACCTGCACGCGCTCTGGGACCACTTCGTTCTGGTCAAGGACCACCACAAGTTCGTGGAGCGCATCGCCGTGCTCGGCGACGAGGACTGGACCCGGCGCTTCGCGCAGCTCGCGGTGCGCTTCGACCTGGCCGAGGTGGGCTACTACGAGGAGCCGAACCTCGCCAAGGCCGTCGCCTGGCTAGCCGCCTAGCTCGCGCTTGGCCCGCTTGCGGGCGCGGCTGAGGGCGTCGGCCAGCTTTGCGTGGCCCGTCAGGGCCGCGGCGTGGCGCTCGGGCTTGTCCTTCTTCCCGTCGGGGCGGGCCAGGGCCTCCACCGGCGCCTCGTGGGCCTCGAGGGCCTCCTCCTCCTCCTCGCGCTCGGCCCGCTGCTCGCCCCGCAGGCGTCGCAGGGGCGCGGCCCAGTCGACACCGCGCCACAGGGCCAGGCGTCGGAAGCAGATCTCCAGCAGGCCGAGGATCAGGGTCAGCAGGAGCACCTCGCGCGTCACCCCGCGCCAGGCGCGACCGCCCCGTTCGCCGCGGAAGAGGGCCGTGGCCGCCGGCGTCACCTCGCCCTCCGTCTCCGCCGCCAGGCGCCGCATCAGGCGCTCGCCCCGGTCCGGGGTGGGGCTCGGCTCGTACTCGGGGGAGTAGGGCAGGGAGACCGGCGCCAGGCGCAGGCTCCGGCGCTCGTCGATGGCCAGGGTCGGCAGCACGATGCCCTGCTCCTCGAGCTCGAAGCGGGCCTCGAAGACGCCCGCGGACAGGCGCTGGAAGCCGCGCCGCTCCGCGTCGAGGTCCGAGCGCCCGAAGAGCGCCTCCATCCCCGAGAGGTCCGCGGCGATGGGGGCCGTCGGGTCGACCTCGACGCGCATGACCGCCTCGCGACCCTCCCGGAAGACGCTGCCGTGCAGGTCCTCGGGGGCCTCCTGGCCGAGCAGCCAGCGGGAGACGGTCACGAAGAAGGCGCTGAACCCCTCCCAGGCGACCAGCTCGCCCCCGTAGGTGCCGCCGACCTGGCCGGTGTAGACCGCCGTGCGGCCGAGGCCCTCGTACTGAAAGGCGAAGACCGGCGAACTGAAGTCGTCCTGGGCGACGAGCCCGACGATGCCACCCTCCCGCAGGTAGGTCAGGTTGTAGCCGCCGATGGTGGGGAAGACCTCGCCGGGGATCTCCCCCAGGGCGTAGAGGTCCGGCAGCAGGCGCACCTCCGTCGGCACGTCGATGAAGGTGGAGCGCGTGGCGGTGATCGTGTCCTGGGCGAAGAGGCGCGGCAGGTCGCCGGCCACGGTGGTGAAGTAGATCTCTCCCTGCCCGATGGTCGCGAGTCTCCCCAGGAAGTCCGCGTGCTGGTCTTCGGGGGTACCCAGGGCGATCACCGAGAGGCTCACGCCGGCCCTTGCCAGCTCACCCACGAGCAGCTCGCAGCCCTCCTGCTCGTCCGCGTCCGCCGCGTCGGCGAAGAGGGTCACGTGCTTGGTGAGCTGCGCGGCCCCCTCGAGCTCGCGCACCGCCGCCTCGAGGGCCGTGCGGGTGTTGATGCCGCCGCCACCGGGGGAGATGCGCAGCACCCGCGCGATCAGGGCGTCGGGGGCCTCGACGGGGGTCATGGACTGGACCACGTCCGCCGCCGTGTCGACGGCGATGACCGAGACGGAGTCGATCTCGCTCAGAATCTCGATCGCCGCGGCCGAGCCCGCGTTGGCCAGGTCCATCTTGGTGGCGCCGCCCACGTCCATGCCCATGGAGCCCGAGCGGTCCATGGCGATCACCAGCGCCATGCCCTGCTTGCGCTGCTCCTTGCGCAGCTCCATGGAGACCGGCAGCGTCTCGTCCAGGGGGGACAGGTAGTAGCCGCCGATCCCGAAGCTGGCCTGGCCGCCGGTGAGCAGGAGCCCGCCGCCGCGCTCCTGGACGAAGCGCCGCAGGTCCTGCATGTGGCGCGAGATCCGGTTCGCGGCGACGTTCTCGAGGACGACCGCGCGGTAGGCCTCGAGGCTGATGCGGTCGAGGGGAGCGCGCTCGGGGGCAGCGACGTCCACCAACAGCCCGGACCTGCGCAGGGCGCGGACCAGGGTGTCCTCGCGGCCGTCGTGGTTGACCACCAGCAGGCGCTCGCGGCCCTCGACCCGCAGGGCGGCGAGGCCCGCGTTGTTCTCCGGCACCCTGTCCTCGACCCCGAGCACGTGCAGGCCGTAGCGCGCCACTCCGCCGGCGTCCACCACGTCCCGGAAGAGCAGGCGGTTGAGGCCGGGCTCGAAGGTCCGCGTGTCGCCGGTCAGGACCTCGCCGTCGCGGATCAGCTCGTAGCGCGCCTCGACGCGACGGTCGCTGCGCACCCAGGCGCTGAACTGGAAGGGCTCGCCGCTGGCGGCCACCTCCGGCAGGTCGATGCGCTCCACCGCCAGGTCGCTCTCCAGCTCGCGGGTGTAGGGCCGCACGTCGATGCGCACGTCCCGCCCGAAGGCGCGTCGGGCCGCGGGGAGGGGGTCGCGGCCGCGGACCTCGCCGTCCGAGAGGAGCAGGATCGAGCCCGCTCGCTCCGGCGGGATCAGCTCCAGGGCTGCCTCCAGGGCCCGAGCCAGGTCCGTGCCGTCCACGTGCACCTGGCGCGTGAAGCCTCCGAAGCGCGCCTCCTCGGAGAGGGGTCGCTCCAGGGCAGGCCGCGCCCCGAAGGTCAGGATCGCCACCCGGTCCCCGACCTCGCGCTGGTCCTCCGCGAGCCGCAGCAGCTCCTCGATGGAGTCGCCCGCCTCGGGGGTCATGGAGCGCGAGCGGTCGATCACGATGACCAGGTCGCGGCCCGGGGACTCGAGGCTCAGGTACGGCCCGGCCAGGCCCGCGACGAGCAGGATCGAGGTCAGCGCGCGCAGCACCCGCGTGCCGACCTCCGCGTCCCGCGTCCGCCACCAGAGCCAGGCGACGGGCAGGAGCAAGAGCAGGAGCTCGGGGCGCTGGAAGCCCATCAGGTGGTGCGCTCCCGCAGGTCGATGGTGCCTTCATCGAGGTCGCGCGACCGCAGCACCCACCAGTCGAGCAAGAGGGCTGCCAGGGCCAGAGCAGCCAGCAGCAGGATCACGGCCGAGGGGCCGCTCTCCTGGGCCGCCAGCTCCGCCGCCGCCACTCGCTCGCCCGTGGAGAGCTCGCGCAGGTCGCTCTCGGAGTCGTCGCCGAAGTGCACGCCGATCTGGACCAGGCTCTGGCCGCCCCGACGCAGCTCGTAGAGGCCGGTTCGCTCGAGTCCGTCGACCTCGAGCACGGCCTGGGCGCGCAGCTCCCGCCTGCCGTCCGGGCCCGTGAGCTGGTACTCCGCCGGCTCGATGTCGTGGTAGGTGAAGACCTCGCCCACGGCCAGGTTCGTGCTGCGCGGCCCGACGAGCTCGTCCCGCCGCAGGCGCGCCAGGTTGTCGAGCAGGATCGGCCAGTCGGGCGTGCGCTGCAGGGAGGAGCGGCGCCAGTCGAGGTTCGCGTGGAAGATGCGCCGCGCACCGCTGCGCTCCTCGGTCAGGAGCGGCAGGTCACCGGCGCTCACGATCGGGACCCCGGGCAGTTCCAGGTCGGCGGAGGCGCTCCATACGACGCCGTCGAGGGTCACGCCGGCGAGCAGCGGGTGGCGCTTGTCGATCAGGTAGGGGCCGATCAGGTCGAGACGCTCGCTGCCGGCGCTCTCGAGGGTCAGGCACCAGGTGCCCTCGCCGCCGGCGACCTGGGAGCTGATCGCGAGGGCCGCGCTCTCCAGGTCCGGCGCGGCGCTGCTGCGGGGGACGAGGGAGCGCCAGCGGCCGAGGCTCTCCTGGCCCGGACGCTCGAGGCCCAGGAAGCGGCGCGCGGCCTCGTCCAGGTCCGTGGCGAGCAGGAGCTCGCGCGGCGGCGCGGGCGCGAGCCAGGCCTCGTCGTCGATCGCAAGGCCGTCCCCCGCGAGGCGCGCGCGCACCGCGGGCGTGTTCACCGGCAGGGGCACGGTCAGGTGCCCGCGGGCACCCGCCCCGAGGTCGAGGGTGCGCGTCGCGAGCAGCTCCTCGCCCAGCAGCAGCTCCACCCGCGCCTGGCGCGGGCGACGGGAGAAGTTCGCCACGGTCAGCAGCGCCTCCTCCGCACCGGCGCTGTCGTCGTCCGGCAGGCTGCGGTGGGCGCGCGTGATGGCCAGGTTCTCCCGGGGAGCGCCGAGGGCCACCAGACCCACGTCCGGGTGGTGGAGCTCGGGCTCGAAGCGGTCGCTGAAGACGGTCACCGCGCCCTCGCCGGCCACCTCTTGCGCCAGGGAGACGGCCGGGCCCAGGTCGTGCCGCCCGCCCTCGGGCCGGTAGGCCTCGAGGCGCGCCGCCGCCTCGCGCGGGAAGGCGGCGGGGCCGATCAGGATGCGGGGCAGCTGGCCGCTCTCGACCACGGTCACGCGCGAGCCGCTGGGCAGGTCGTCGATGCGCCCGCGCAGGTCGTCCAGCGCCCGGGCCGCCGGGCTCGTTCGCTCCCCGTCGGCTGCGGTCGAGCCCGCCGCCATGGAGGCCGATCCGTCGAGCACGACCACCAGGTGCCGCGCCTCGAGGGTGCCGCAGGCCCGCGGCCCGGCGAAGGCCAGACCCAGGAGCGCCGCGAGCAGGAGCTCACACCAGAAGCTCGGCGAGCGCAGGAGCCGCTCACGCCGGCGCCCGCTGAGGGTCGTGGTGACGTGGGCCTCCCACAGGAAGAGGGCACTCACCGGCCGGCGCTCGAAGCGGCGCCGGAACAGGTGCAGCAGGACGACGGCGGGGACGCCGAGCAGGGCCAGCAGACCGAGGGGACTCTGAAACATGGGGGCGGCGCGGTCCGTTGCCTGCGCCGCTGGCTGCTAATCTTTGGGGACGGGGCCGCGAATTCCGAGTCCCGGCGCCGATTCCTTGCCTGAGCCGACCGACACCACCCGCCTCCCGGAGCGCCTGGAGGGGCGCCGCTAGGCTGCGCCGCGCCATGCCCGAGCTGCCCGAGGTGGAGACAGTCGCGCGCCTGATCCGTCCGGGGGTCGAGGGGAAGACCGTGCGGGGTGCGGAGGTCAGCTGGGTGCGGACGGCGGGGGGGATGGACTCGGCGCAACTCGAGGAGCGCGTCCGCGGCCGGCGCATCGCGCGGGTCTGGCGGCGGGCGAAGTACATCGTCTTCGACCTGGAGCGGCGCGGGCGGCCGGACGGGCACCTGGTGGTGCACCTGCGCATGACCGGGCGGCTGCACGTCTTCGACGCGGGGGAGGAGCCGGGACCCTACGAGCGGGTGCGGCTGCGGCTGGACAAGGGCCGCGCCCTGGGCTTCGTCGACGTGCGCAAGTTCGGGCGCTTCGTGGCCGTCGACGACGCCGAGGCCTTCCTGGCACACCTGGGTCCCGAGCCCCTCGGCGAGGACTTCACCGCCGAGGGCTTCGCGAGGGCCCTGCGCGGGCGCAAGCGGGCCCTCAAGCCCCTGCTCCTCGACCAGGAGTTCGTGGCAGGCCTCGGCAACATCTACGTGGACGAGTCCCTCTTCCGGGCGCGCCTGCACCCCCTGCGCCGCTCCGACCGCCTGCGGCCCGCGGACGCCCGGCGCCTCCACGGCGAGATCCGGAGCGTCCTGGCGGAGGCCATCGAGCGCGAGGGCTCCTCCTTCGACACCTTCTACCGCACGCCGGAGGGCCAGCCGGGCAGCTACCAGCACCAGTTCCAGGTCTACGGCCGGGACGGGAAGCCCTGCCGGGCCTGCGGGGCCACCCTGCGCAAGCTGGTGGTGGGGCAGCGGGGGACCCACGTCTGCCTGCGCTGCCAGCGCCCTCCCCGGGGGACGAAGGCGCTGCTATCATCCCGCCCCTCATGATCGACACCAGCAACCTCAAGAAGGGCGTCTGCATCGTCTACAAGGACGCACCGATGATCGTGCAACACGTCGCCACCTCGACGCCGACGGCTCGAGGCGGGAACACGATCACGAAGACCAAGCTCAAGAACCTCCTGACCGGCCAGGTCCTGAACGAGTCCTTCCGCGGCGGCGAGAAGTTCGAGGAGGCCGACCTGGAGCACCACGACTGCGGCTACATGTACACCGACGGCTCGGAGTGGCACTTCATCGACAACGTCACCTTCGAGCAGTTCGCCTTCAAGGGCGAGGACCTGGGGGAGGAGACCGGCTTCCTGAAGGACGGCCTCGAGGGTCTGCAGGCCATGGTGATCGACGGCCAGGTGGCCAGCATCAAGCTGCCGATGAGCGTCGACCTGCTCGTGACCGAGTGCGACCCGGCCATCAAGGGCGCCACCGCCAAGGCCCAGCTCAAGAACGCCAAGACCGAGACGGGCCTCGAGGTGATGGTGCCGGCCTACCTCGACGTCGGCGAGACGATCCGCGTCGACACGCGGGACGGGCACTTCATCGAGCGGGTGAAGTAGCCCCGCGGGCTCCTCAGGAGCCCATGCGCGTGCGCCAGGTCTCCTGGATCTCGGGGACCTGGGGCCACTGCTCCGCGCAGATCGAGAGGTAGAGGGTCACGTCGTCGCCCTCGAACTTGTCGTCGAGCTCCTTCACGGCCTCGGCCACCTTGCCGCCGTCGGGGCGTGACTCCTCGGTGCTGTGGATCATGCCCTCCTCGTGCTCCACGCCGGTCAGGTCGAGGAAGCCGGTGACGAGCTCCTTGCGCTCCTTGATCAGGTAGCTGCCGAAGAGCTCGTAGCACAGCTCCGCGTTCGAGCCCCCCTCGAGGAGGCGCTTGGCGCGCTTGGCCCGCTGGCCCATGGGGAGCTTGCGGATGGCGTGCGGGCGGAACTTGAGGGCCTTGGCGACCTCGTTGTCGAGCGGGCCGAAGCCCTGCTGCTCCAGGGCCTCGTAGATGGCCAGGAAGCGGCCTTCGTCCATCCTTCTGAGTTGCTCGATGACTTGCATGCTCGGGGTGCGCGGGGTCGCGGGGAATCGGGCGGGGAGTCTAGCAATCGGTGCCGCCGGCGGGCCAGCCGACGCGCAGCCGGGGGGCCGAAGGCCGGAAAATCGGGCCCGACCCCCCGGCGCGGGCCCGTATCATGTCGCCGAAATCCCCCCGCGAGGGGCGCCCGGTCGCCCCCTCCCGGGCCACCAGGAATCGGATCGAGGAACGATCGATGCAGATGGACCACTACCGCCTCGTCGGAGAGGCGGAAGACAACGCAGAGGCCTTCGGCAAGCACATCTCCGAGGTGGCTCCGGAGGACGGAGGCTTCCTGTACTCGGAGGCCTTCTTCATCTCACTCTGCTCCTCCCAGTTCGAGCCCTTGCGGATGATCGAGGCATCGGCCACCAGGGGGCAGGCCGGGGAGCTGCTGGCCAAGATGTTCCCGAAGATGCCGGTCATCTCCGTCCTCCCGGACGAGAACTCCTCCGAGTCCCAGGCGGCCAAGAACCGCATCGGAGGCCTCTACGAGAACCACCAGTTCCAGTACGGCGAGCCGGGTGAGCTGATCGACCGCATCAGCAAGGCCGGGGACTTCCTGATCCTCGACGGGATGAGGGGCTTCAAGGGGCTCAAGCTCCTGTTCAAGCTGCTGGCCACCCGCAAGTTCGAGCTGGCCTTCATGCACGACCTGACCGCCGGCTCGCCGACCCGGGCGTTCCTGGAGAAGCAGCTACCGAGCACGGTCTACGCGGACGACCCGGACTTCGCGGCGGCGACCCACGCCATGGACGCCACGGCCGTGGGCCTGCCGGCGGAGCGCAGCTTCGAGGCCAACCAGGGCAAGTTCGGCTACGGCTACGGCATGGCCTGCCTGCCCTACGACGCGCGCTTCAAGTACGGGAGCCTGGCCCGCAAGGCGGGGCTGAGGGGCCTGTTCGGCGGCTGACCGCCGGACCCGAGCGGGGTCTCCCGTCCCACGCAATCGGCGGAGCGGCTCCAGGCCGCTCCGCCGATTGCGTGGGACAGGAATCTCGGCTCGCGACGTACCATCGGGGGCATGGCGATCGGGCTACTGGTCTGGGCAGCGGGGCTCACCCCGCAGGAGCCCGTCGACTTCTCCAGGGAGATCCGGCCCCTGCTCTCGGACCGCTGCTTCATCTGCCACGGGCCCGACGAGGAGGCGCGCGAGGCGGACCTGCGCCTCGACCTGCGTGCGGGGGCGACCGCGGACCTCGGCGGCGAGGCCGCGGTGGTCCCCGGCAAGCCCGAGGAGAGCCTCTTGATGAGGCGTGTGCGCCACGAGCGGCCGCGGCGCCTCATGCCGCCGCCGCGCTCGAAGCTGAGCCTCTCCGAAGAGGAGATCGCCCTGCTCGAGCGCTGGATCGCGGAGGGGGCCGACTACGAGGAGCACTGGGCCTTCGTTCGGCCGGAGCGGCCGACCGTGCCCGAGGTCGAGGACGCGGGCTGGGCTCGCGACGACCTGGACCGCTTCGTCCTGGCGCGTCTCGAGGCAGCAGGCCGCGCGCCGGCACCCGAGGCGGGGCGGGCCACCTGGCTGCGGAGGGTGCACTTCGACCTGAGCGGGCTGCCGCCCACGCCGGAGGAGCTGGACGCCTTCCTGGCGGACGATGCGCCCGACGCCTACGGGCGGGTGGTCGACGGTCTGTTGGCGTCGACGCGCTACGGGGAGCGCCTCGCCAGCGACTGGCTGGACGCCGCCCGCTACGCCGAGACCTACGGCTACCAGTCCGACGTGGGGATGCGGGTCTGGCCCTGGCGCGACTGGGTCATCGGCGCCTTCAACGAGGACCTCCGCTGGGACGACTTCGTCACCTGGCAGCTCGCCGGGGACCTGCTAGAGGAGCCGACCCACGACCAGCGCCTGGCCACTGCCTTCAATCGCCTGCACCGCCAGACGAACGAGGGGGGCAGCACCGAGGAGGAGTACCGGGTCGAGTACGTGGCCGACCGCGTGCACACCTTCGGGACCGCCTTCCTCGGGCTCACGATGGAGTGCGCTCGCTGTCACGACCACAAGTACGACCCGATCAGCCAGGAGGAGTACTACCGCCTCTTCGCCTTCTTCGACGACATCGACGAGAGCGGCCTGTACTCCCACTTCACGAACGCGGTGCCGACGCCGACCCTGTGGCTGCCGGACGCGCAGCAGGAGCAGAGCCTGGGCGAGCTCGGGGCGCGGGTCGCCGAGCGGGAAGCGGCGCTGGCGGCGGCGCGGGAAGAAGCCCTGGCCGGTCTCGCCGCCTGGCTCGCGGAGCAGCCCGAGCGCCTGGAGGTCGCCGGCCGCACGGCCGCCTTCGACTTCGACGCGGCCCTGGAGGGCGCCCTGCCCAACGCGATCGCGGAGGGGCCGGCCGGCAAGATGGGCGGGGGCGTCGAGCTCGTCGAGGGCCGCGGCGGAAAGGCCCTACGCCTCGACGGCGACGGCGGCGTGAGCTTCCCCGGGGTGGGGGCCTTCACCCGCAACGACCCCTTCACGATCGCCCTCCGGATGCGGCCGACCCGCGCCACCGAGCGCGCCGTCGTCTTCCACCGCTCCCGGGCCTGGACCGACGCGGGCAGCCGCGGGTACCAGCTCCTGCTCGAGGACGGCAAGCTCTCCGCCTCCCTGATCCACTTCTGGCCGGGGAACGCCCTGCGGGTGCGCGCCCTCGAGCCCTTGCCCCTCGACCGCTGGTCCCACGTGGCCTTCGTCTACGAGGGCTCGTCACGGGCGGCGGGCCTCGAGCTGTGGGTCGACGGAGTGCGCATCGAGACCGAGGTGGTCCGAGACGTCCTGACGCGCACGATTCTGGGCGGCGGTGACCTGAACCTGACCATCGGTGAGCGCTTCCGTGACCGGGGCTTCGCGGGAGGCGAGGTGGACGACCTGGAGGTCTTCGATCGGCGCCTGACGGCCGGGGAGCTGGCGGTGCTCGCGGCGCGCTCCGAGGAGAGCCTCGCGGAGGCCCCGAACGTCGCCCCCGCGGAGCTCGAGCCCGCGGCACAACGGGAGCTCTTCCTCGCGACCGGCGCGCCGGGAGTCACCACCCAGCTTCAGGAGCTGAAGGCCGCGCGTGTCGCTCAGGCCGCGGTGGTCGGCCGGGTGCCGGAGATCATGACCATGGCGGCCCTGGCGGAGCCGAGGCGGGCCTTCTTCCTCGAGCGGGGCTCCTACCTCGAGCCGAGCCACGAGGTCTGGCCGGGGACCCCCGAGAGCGTGCTGCCCTTCCCGGAGGGAGCTGTGCCCGACCGCCTGGGCCTCGCGCGCTGGCTGACCGCACCGGAGAACCCGCTCTTCGGGCGGGTGACCGTGAACCGCTTCTGGCAGCTCGTCTTCGGTACGGGGCTGGTCTCCTCCAGCGAGAACTTCGGCAGCCAGGGGGCGGAGCCCGTGCAGCGCGAGCTGCTCGACTACCTGACCCACGAGCTGCGCGACGACGGCTGGTCCGTGAAGCGGCTCCTGCGGCGCCTCGTGCTGTCCGCCACCTACCGTCAGTCCTCGCGCGCCTCGGCCGAGCTCCTCGAGCGCGATCCTGACAACCTGCTCCTGGCCCGCGGCCCGGTCCGGCCCTTGAGCGCCGAGCAGCTGCGGGACAACGCCCTCTACCTCGGTGAGCTCCTGGTGGAGAAGGTCGGCGGTCCGTCGGTCAGGCCCTACCAGCCGCCGGGTCTGTGGCACGAGAAGAGCGGCGCTCGCTATCAAGAGGACAAGGGAGAGGGGCTCTGGCGTCGCAGCCTGTACACCTACTGGAAGCGCACCTCGCCGCCGCCCTCGATGGTGATCTTCGATGCGACCAAGCGGGACGTGTGCGTCGTGCGGCGCCAGCGCACGACCTCGCCGCTGCAGGCCCTGGCCCTGTGGAACGACCCGCAGCAGGTGGAGGCGGCCCGTGGACTGGCCCAGCGGGTGCTGCGCGCTGACCTCGACGATGTCGCGCGCCTGGGGTCCCTCTTCCGCTGGTGCACGAGTCGTGCCCCCGAGGCCGCGGAGCTCGAGGCCCTGGGGGACCTGCTCGCGAGCGCCCGCGAGGCCTTCGCCGCCGACGCCGAGGCGACGACCGCCTATCTCGCCGTCGGGACCCGGGAGCCCGAGGCCTCCCTCGACCCGCCGGAGCTGGCCGCCTGGGCGGTGGTGGCCGGCGCCCTCTTCGCCTCCGACTCAACGGTGACCCTGCGATGACGCGCTCCCTCGATCCCTCCCGCGGCGCGACGCGCCGCGACCTGCTGCGGGGCGCCGGCGGTGCCCTGGGCCTGGCGGGCCTCTCACCCCTCCTGCACGCCGACGGCCGCGCCGGCCTGCCGCACCACGCCCCCAAGGCCAAGCGCATCGTCTACCTGTTCCAGAGCGGCGGCCCCTCCCAGCACGACCTCTTCGACCACAAGCCGCTGTTGATCGAGCGCAACGGCGAGCAGCTCCCCGACAGCGTGCGCCAGGGCCAGCGCCTGACGGGCATGTCGGGCAACCAGACGAGCCTGCCCCTGGCCGGCACCCAGTTCGAGTTCGCGCGCCACGGGGAGTGCGGCGCCTGGGTCTCCGAGCTCCTGCCCCACACGGCGAACATCGTCGACAAGCTCTGCTTCGTGCGCTCGATGTACACCGAGGCGATCAACCACGATCCGGCGGTGACCTTCTTCATGACCGGCGCCCAGATCGCCGGTCGGCCGTCGGCGGGGGCCTGGATCGACTACGGCCTCGGGAGCTTGAACCGCGACCTGCCCGCCTTCTGCGTGCTCGTCACGAAGAACAAGGGCGGCCAGCCGCTCTACGCGCGCCTGTGGGGCGCGGGCTTCCTGTCGGCCCAGCACCAGGGCGTGCAGCTGCGGGCGGGCAAGGACCCGGTGCTCTACCTGAAGGACCCCGAGGGACTGCCGGCGGGGCTGCGGGAGAGGTCGGTGGAGGCCCTCCGGCGCCTGCACGAGGCCCAGCTCGAGCGCGAGGGGGACCCCGCTCTGCGCGCACGCATCGAGCAGTGGGCCCTGGCGCACAGGATGCAGAGCTCGGTGCCGGAGGTCTGCGACCTCTCCGACGAGCCCGAGGAGACCTTCGAGCTGTACGGCGAGGACGCGAGGGACCCGGGCACCTACGCCGCCAACTGCCTGCTCGCCCGGCGCCTGCTCGAGCGGGACGTTCGCTGCGTGCAGCTCTTCCACAAGGGCTGGGACCAGCACGGCGGCCTGCCCAATGCCATCCGCACCCAGTGCCGCGAGACCGACCAGGCCTCGGCCGCCCTGGTGCTCGACCTGGAGCGCCGCGGCCTGCTCGAGGACACCCTGGTGGTCTGGGGCGGGGAGTTCGGTCGCACGAACTACTCCCAGGGCAAGCTGACCGCCAACGACTACGGCCGCGACCACCACCCGCGCTGCTGGACCATCTGGATGGCCGGCGCGGGCGTCAGGCAGGGCTTCACCCACGGGGCGACGGACGAGCTCGGCTACAACATCGTCGAGGATCCGGTGCACGTGCACGACCTGAACGCGACCCTCCTGCACCAGCTCGGCATCGACCACGAGCGGCTGACTTACCTCTACCAGGGGCGGCACTTCCGCCTGACGGACGTGCACGGGCGCGTGGTGGAGGAGCTGCTCGCCTAGCTCGGCTGCTCCACGAAGAAGCCCTCGATCGCCAGGGCGTCCAGCCGGCCGTCGAGGAAGGCCCGGATCGCGTCGTCCGGGGTGCGCACGATGGGCTCCTCGTGCATGTTGAAGCTGGTGTTGATCAGGCTCGAGAGGCCCGAGATCTTCTCGTACTCGGCGAGGATGTCGTAGTAACCCTCGTTCAGCTCGCGCTTGATGAGCTGCGGCCGCGCCGTCCCGTCCACGTGCACCGCGGCCGGGCAGCTCTGGATCATCGAGTCGGTGCAGTCGAAGGTGATGGTCATGAACTGGGCCGTGTGCTCGGCGCCGGCGAGCCCGTGGTAGTTCTCGTGGCGCTTCTCCCACAGGGTGACCGGGGCGAAGGGCATGAACTCGGTGCGGCCCAGGCGCTGGTTGAGCCACTGGTTCACCTCGGGCTCGCGGCCGTGGTACATGATCGAGCGGTTGCCCAGGGCGCGCGGTCCGTACTCCATGCGGCCGGCGAAGCGGGCCACCACCTTGCCGCCGTGGATCTGCTCCGCCACGTGACGGGCGAGGTTCGCGGGACGCTCGGCCTTCAGGCCGGCCTTGTCGAGGGCGGCCTTGACCTCGTCGTCGGTGTAGCCCGGACCGAGGTAGGCGCTGGGCAGGGGGTCGCGGGCGCCGCCCTCCCAGGAGGCGTGCATGGCGATGCCGCTGCCGCAGCCGCCGTCGCCCATGTTCGGGTAGACGTAGATGCCGTCCACGCCCTCGATCTCGTGGATGCGCTGGTTCATCTTCACGTTGGCCGTCACGCCGCCGGAGAGGACGACCTTCGAGCAGCCGAGGGTGTCGACCCAGTACTTCACGAGGCGGCAGGCGACCTGCTCCAGCACCCACTGCCAGGCCGCGGCCACGTCCACCATCGGGAAGCGGCAGGCCACGTGGCGCGAGAAGTAGGAGTTCAGGTTGTCGAAGATGCGGTACTCGGAGTCCTGCTGGTGGAACTTGGCGAGGATGGCCTCGCCCAGCACGCCGGGGTCGCCGTAGGCGGCGAGGCCGACGATCTTGCCCGCGTGCCGGTCGGGGGTGAAGCCGAGGGCGCCGGTGACCGTCTCGTAGAAGGTGCCCAGGCTGTGGGGGAAGAGCAGGCGCTGCTTGCGCTGGATCGAGCCCCCCTCGCCGATGCTGATGGAGCCGGCCAGCCCGGTGCCGTAGCCGTCGAGGGTCACGACCAACGCCCGGTCGAAGCCGCTGGCGTGGTAGGCATTGGCCGCGTGCGAGAGGTGGTGGTCGTAGCGCTTGAGCTTGCCGGTGAGGCCCAGCTCGGCCAGGCCCCGGTCCAGGTCCTCGTTCCAGCGCCTGTGAGCCGCCGTGGCGCGCTGGCCCCAGCCGGCGGACTCCTTGAGGGAGACGTGCTTGCTGTAGGGCGACACGCCGTAGAGCCAGTAGGCCAGCCGCTTGTAGGCCGGCTTGCGCATCTTCTGGTTCGGCGAGGCGAGCCCGTGCACGGGCGAGGTGCGGGTCGGCACCCGCCCCTCGGCTGCCCGCAGCAGCGCCCCCATGTCCGGCCGCGCCACCTCCGCCATGAACTTGCGCTCCTCGGCGATGGCCTTCTGGATGTGCTTGCCCTCCTCCGTCCAGCTCAGGAAGGGATAGGCCACCTCGTCGAGCTCCTCGACGCTGGTGCCGGTCCAGTCCAGGGCCGCACGGATGGCCTGGGCGGGGAAGCCCGCGTGCTGCTTCTGGCGGCTGTAGCGCTCCTCGCCGGAGGCGAAGAGGATCGTGCCGTCCTCGACGAGGGAGGCGCTGGCGTCCTTGTCGAGGGGGGAGATGCCGAGGACTTTCACGCGGGGGGGCGAGGCGAGGGGGAGGGGGGGTCGTCGAGGAGCTGTGCGCGTAGCTCGAGGGCGCCCATGGTCGCGCCCCGGCACTCCCCGAAGAAGAACTCGAAGTACTTTCGGCAGACCGAGAGGAATGCCTGCAGGTCCGATTCCGTCCGGACGTAGGTCGTGTGGCCCGGTTCCAGGGAGGGACTGTGGAAGGAGAGGGTCAAGATCCGCTGGTCACGGGCCAGGAGGCTCCTCGTCAGGCGTCTGAGGTGCTCCAGGGTGTAGCCCTCGGGGCTCAGCATGAGCCGCTCGAGGGCCCCGAGGCGGGACAGGATACCCGGCGTCCGGGCCCAGCGCAGGGGGGGACGGAGGCTGGCCCGGTAGAGGCCGGGGGCGGCGCCGGAGAGCCAGCCGACGAAGGCGCCGGTGCAGGGGAAACCGACCAGGGACCCGGCGGACCCGAAGCGGTAGGCGTCCGGCGGCGTCTTCGACCAGTCCGGCCCGCCGTCGCCCGTGAGGTCGAAGCCGGCGCAGGGGGAGAGGTCGACCTCGAAGCCGAGCTCCTCGAGGGTCGCGGTCGTGTGCGGCCCGAAGCCGTAGCGACCCGCCTTGTAGACCGTCGGGCGGGTGCCCAGGTTGGTCTCGATCGTCTCCACGAGGCGCTCGAGCTTCGCCCGCTCGAGCTCGGGCGGGAGATTGCCGGGGTAGGAGTTGTAGGGGCTGACCTGCTCCTCGTGGGGTGGCGAGACCCAGGGGTGCAGGTGGGCGCCGATCGTCGCCCGCCCGTCGGCGGCGTACTCCCGCAGCAGCCGGTAGCCCGCCTCCTGGGAGGCCACCGGGTAGTCGATCACGTAGTTGGGCCGGATCCCGAACTCGTCGAAGAGCTCCTGGCCCCGGCCGACGTGCCGCATGGCCTCGACCGAGGTCTGCCCCCGGTCGAAGGGCGCCTGCCAGTCGAACTCCTCCTCGGTGTCGATCACCACCAGGAGCACCGGCGGGTGGTCGGCCGGCAGGCGCAGGGGGCGGCGGCCCTGGAGAAAGGCGAGGGACATGGCCCCGGGAGGATACGGGCCCGAACCCCCGACGCAACCGGCCCGGCCGTGGACCGCTGTCCTGGCCGACATGTCAGAATCACCGCCCATGCGAACCACCCTTCTCCTGAGTCTGCTCCTGGCCGCTCCCACCCTGGGCCAGTCCGAGCATCCCGTCCCCGCCGATCCGCGCTGGCTCGTGTTCCCCGGGGGCGAGGGGGCAGGTCAGGGCAGGCACGTCGTGCTCGTCGCCGCGGACCAGGAGTACCGCAGCGAGCAGGCCCTGCCGATGCTGGCGCGCCTCCTCGCGGAGCACCACGGCTTCCACACGACGGTCCTCTTCAGCCTGAACGGGGAGGGCCTTGTCGACCCCACCCAGAAGATCCGCTGGGAGGACGAGACGGTGATGCACGACGTGCCGGGCCTCGAGCACCTCGCATCCGCCGATCTCCTCGTGCTCTTCAGCCGGCTGATCACGCTGCCCGACGAGCAGCTCCAGCACATCTACCGCTACCTCGACTCCGGCAAGCCGATCATTGGCCTGCGCACGGCGAACCACGGGTTCATCGGCTTCGAGTACGAGAAGGAGGGGCGCAAGGTGCGCTTCGGCGAGGACGTGCTCGGGGGATCGTTCCGCAAGCACCACGGGCGCTGGCACCAGGACTCGACGCGCGGATACCCGGTGGAGGAGAGCGCGGCGCACCCGGTCCTGATCGGAGTTGAGGACGTCTGGGGGCCCACCGACGTCTACCGCACCTTCCCCGAAGGGGGCAGCCTGCCCGTGGACTGCACGCCGCTGCTCATGGGGCAGCCGCTGATGGGGCGACAGAAGGGCGACGCGGTGAACGAGGAGTTGATCCCCCTGCCCGTGGCCTGGGTCAAGACCTGGACGGGCAACACGGGGAAGACCGCGCGGGTGTTCCACTCGACCATGGGCAGCGGGAAGGACTTCGAGAGCGCGGGGCTGCGGCGGCTCCTCGTCAACGCCTCGCTCTGGTGCCTCGAGCTCGAGGAGCGCATCACCCCGGAGCTCAGCGTGGAGATCCTCGGCGAGTACGCGCCCCTGGCGAGCGGCTTCGCCTACGAGAAGCTCGGCGTCGTGCCGCGCCCCGTGCAGCACTTCGACTCGCGGGTGGCCGGCGAGACCGGCGGCGACTGATCAGCGCCCGCCGGGGACGACGCCGACCCGCCGCTCTTCGACCGCGTACCAGCCGTCGAGGAGGCCCTGCAGCTCCTCGACCAGCTCGGGCCGATCCGGGGAGAGGTTCTTCAGCTCGTGGGGATCGGCCCCCAGGTCGTAGAGCTGCGCCGCGCCGTCCCGGGGCGGGAACTTCATGCGGCCCTGACGACCGTCGTAGGTGAGGATCAGCTTGTCCTGGCCGCGGATGACCCAGCGGTGGATGAGCGAGGCCTCGGGGTCCTCGATGTCGGCGATGTCGTGGGCGAAGGACTCGCCGAAGAGGGTGTTGCGCTCGATCCGGGAGCCGTCCCGCAGGTGCGGCAGGAGGTTCAGCCCCGGCAGGCCGTCCGGGGCCTGCGCTCCCGCGGCGGCGAGCAGGGTCGGCGCCAGGTCCAGGCTCGTACACAGCTCGGTCCGCTCCGCCGGCTCCAGCTTCCCCGGCCAGCGGAACAGGATCGGCGTGCGCACGCCGCCCTCGTAGGGGCTGCGCTTGGAGCGCCGGGCGTAGCCGCGGACCTCGGGCTCCTGGATCCAGCCGTTGTCGGTGACGTAGGCGACCAGCGTGTCCTCGGCGACGCCCTTCTCGTCGAGGAGCGCGAGCAGCTCGCCGCAGGTCTCGTCGAACCAGGTGCACATCGCGAGGTACCTCGCGATGGGCTGGGGGCGCCCCTCTTGCTCGTAGGTCTCCAACAGCCGCGCGGGCGGGTTGTGGGGCGTGTGGGGCAGGAAGGGCGCGTACCAGACGAAGAAGGGCTGCTCCGCCGTGCGGGCCTCGTCGATGAAGTCGGCGATCGGCGCGAGTCCCTCGCGGCCGATCTTCAGGCCGTCGTCCCCGTGCCGGCCGCCCTTCTCGGGGTAGCCGCGGGTCATCCCGTGGGTGAAGCCGCCACGGCGGAAGCTGCCCTCCCACCACTTGCCGGTCTGGAGGCTGAGGTAGCCCCGCGCGGCGAGCAGGCGGGGGAGGGTGGGGAGTCCGTCGATGTTCGCGATCAGCAGCTCGCGCGCGTCGACCTCCGCCCGGGCGGCGTGCCCTCGGTTCACCTCGGTGTCCGCCGGATCGTTGCCGGTGATCCGCGTCTGGTGGGCGTAGAGCCCGGTGATCATGGACGAGAGCGAGGGCCGGCAGAGGGCCGTCGGCACGTACCCGCGGCGGAAGGTCACGCCCTCCCGCGCAAGCCGGTCGATGTGGGGCGTGCGGATCTCCCCGTGCCCCATGAAGCCGTAGTCCGTCCAGGCCTGGTCGTCGGAGACGATCAGGACGATGTTCGGGGGGGCGGGGTCCCCAGGAGCCGCAGCCGGGGCGAGAGTCGTCAGCAGCAGGCTGCACAGGGCGCTCTGGATCACTCGCATGGTGTGGGGTCGTCGTGGTGCGGACGGAGAGCAGGTCACGGATCCCGAGGAGGTCGGGAGCGCTCTGGAGGCTCCTCGTCGGTGCCGGGCCTCGGGGGCCCTGCCTTCCGAGGAGTGTATTGGACGCACGACCGCAGCTCTGGATAGCCTCTACAAGATCATGAAGGCGCTCCTTGTCGTGCTGATCCTCCTGCTCGGCGCCCTGCCCGTCGAGGCGAGCTGCGCGCCCGGCCGGGGTGAGATCGAGGTCATCCTCCAGCGGATCAAGGCCGAGGAGGACAAGGTCGACAGCGCCCTGTTCGAGCAGCTGGGCAAGATGGGGAACGAGGCCTCCTTCGAGGCCCTGCAGCAGGCGGTCGGCTACCTGCGCAGGCGGGGCGCCCTGAACCGGGCCTATCAGGCCTTCCGTCACTACGGCGCCGACGCCGACCTCGGACCGCGCGCGCGGGCGTACCTGAAGGAGACGGTGATGCGGCACCGCCGCCAGGAGGATCAGCTGGCGGCCCTGAGCGGCTTGAAGCGCCTCGGTGAGAAGGCCCTGCCCGACCTGGAGTGGATCCTCGAGCGGCACCGCGACCAGGAGGTCCGTCGCTCGGCCATCGGTCCCCTGGTGCCGCTGCTGGGGGAGCGCGGCGACGCCGAGTCCGCGCAGCTGCTCCTCGACCTGGCGACCATCTCGCAGACGGGGAGCTACGAGAAGGTCAGGGTGGCATTGGTGAAGTGTGAGGGGCCGAAGGTCCGCCGGATGTTCGATCGCTGTCTGCGTGACCGCGATGCCGACCCCAGCTGGCGGCTCCTGATCCTCGACGTCATCGCCGAGCGCGAGGGGAAGGACATCGACAAGATGATCCGCGGGCGCATCGACGACACGGACCACTTCGTCTGCATCCGGGCCGTCGAGCTCGTCGGGCGCCGGGGGGACCGGGCCGCGCTGAGCAAGCTGATGAAGCTCCTGCGCTGGGCCGAGGCGGAGCTCATGACTCACCTGATCGTGGCGGTCTCCGCCATGGAGGGCCCGGACGAGGGCTGGACCGAGCAGCTCGAGGGCTTCGCCCGTGACGAGGACTTCGGCGCGCGCATGGGAGCGGCCACCGCCCTCGGGGCGCTGGGGACGCAAGCAGCGCTGGAGCTCCTGCACGGGATGTTGGGCGACGAGGACTGGCGAATCCGCGCGGAGGTCCTGGAGCGGGTCGCCGGCCTGCGGCAGAAGGAGACGATCCCGGAGCTCATCCAGCGACTGGGAGTCGAGCGAGGGCGCCTCAAGGGCGACGTCGCGAAGGCGCTGCGTCTCTTCACGGGTCAGGACCACGGGATGAGCGAGCGGCGGTGGGGCAACTGGTGGCGCGACCGGGGCCAGTCCTTCCAGCTTCCCACCTACGCGGTCGCGGCCCAGCTCGAGCAGGAACGGATGGCGCGTCGGGCCTCGAGCACGACCCAGGCCACCTTCTACGGCCTACAGGTCCACAGCGAGCGGGTGGCCTTCGCCCTCGATGTGAGCGGCTCCATGAACTCGAACACGACCTCGAAGGGGCCGTACGGAGAGCGCAAGCGCAAGCGGATCGAGGTGGCGGTCGAGGAGCTCTCACGGGCCCTCGCTGCCCTCGAGGTGGGGGTCCTCTTCAACGTGATCTTCTTCAGCACCAACGTGGACCCCTGGCTCGACGAGCTGATCGCGATGGAGCCGGAGGTGCGTGCCGACGCCCTCGACTACGTCGCCCGCCAGAGGGCGGGGGGCGCGACCAACGTGTTCGATTCCCTGATGGCCGCCCTCGCGGACCAGCGGGTCGACACGATCTACCTCCTCACGGACGGCATGCCCTCCTCAGGGGCCGTGCGGGATCCCCGCGCGATCCGCGATCGTATCTCCCGCATCAACGTGGTCAGGAAGGTCAAGATCCACTGCGTGTCGGTGGGCCGGGAGTCCGCCTTCTTGAAGGGCCTGGCCGCGGACACGGGCGG
>CAZQAT010000017.1:3174-15877 GCA_964591315.1 uncultured Planctomycetaceae bacterium | reverse complement strand
TGACCGGCGCGGGCCGATGCCCGCGCGCCGATAGGGCGCGGGCACCGGCGTCTTGGCCGGCGGCCTCTCAGTGGTCGCAGTGCTCGCCGTGCACGTGGCGCCCCTCGCGCTCCTCGTCGGTGGCCTCGCGGAACTCGCGGACCTGTACGGCGTAGGTGATGGGCTTGCCCGCCAGGGGGTGGTTGGCGTCGAGGACGACGGACTCGTCGTTGATCTCGACCACGCGCATCTCGAGCTCGAACTCGGTCTCCTCGTCCTCGGCCTCGCCCTCCATCTGGACGCCGACCTCGATCCACTGGTCGGTCTCCAGCTCGGCACCCTCGGGGAACTGGTCCCGGGGGATGGTGGTCAGGGCGTCGAGGTCGTACTCGCCGAAGGCCTCGTCGGGGGAGAGGGTCATCTCGAGCTTCGAGCCCGCTTCCAGGCCCTCGAGGGCGGCCTCGAGGCGCTCGGGGATCTCGTGGTTTCCGTGCAGGTAGGTGAGCGGACCCTCGTCGGTGCTGGACTCGACGACGTCTCCTTCCTCGACCTTCAGGACGTAGTCGAGCTCCACGAGGTGGCCGGCGGTGATCTTCATGACTCTGTAGTGGCTTGTCTTTGGGGAGTGCCGAAGGGCATTGGGGTCGCGACGGCGTCGCGGGAGAGGTAGGTGTAGCCGCCCATGGCGGCCTCGAAGCGCTTCCAGACCAGGGCCGACTCCTCGTAGGTCATGAGCCCCGCGTCGAGGGACTCCTCGAGGTGGCGGCGCATGTCCCGCAGGAGGTCCTTCTCGAAGTACTCCACGTGGGAGAGCACGTCCTGCACTCGCTCGCCGCGCACCACGTGGTGCAGGCGCGGGCGTCCGTGCAGGTCCGTGTCGACGTGCACGATGTTCGTGTCGCCGAAGAGGTTGTGCATGTCCCCGAGGATCTCCTGGTAGGCCCCGATCAGGAAGAAGCCGAGGTAGTAGTGCTCACCCTTCTTGACCGGGTGCAGCTCGAGGGTGCTCTTCACGCCCCGCAGGTCGATGAAGCGGTCGATCTTGCCGTCCGAGTCGCAGGTGATGTCGGCCAGCACCGCGCGCCGCGTCGGCTCCTCGTCGAGCCGGTGGACCGGCATGACCGGGAACAGCTGCTTGATGGCCCAGGAGTCCGGCAGGGACTGGAACAGGGAGAAGTTCAGGAAGTAGGTGTCCGCCAGGTCCCGCTGCAGGTGCTCGAGCTCCTCGGGGACGTAGTCGAGCCCGCGCGTCACCCGCTGGACCTGGGCCAGGCCGAACCAGAAGTAGGCCTCGAAGCGCGCCCGGTCCTCCATGGAGAGCTGCCCGGTGTTGAACAGCATGCGCGCCCGGTCGCGGCTCTCTCGCAGGTCGTGGTAGGCCTCCTGGAAGTTCTTCACGGTGATGCCCGCGATGATCTCCCCCAGGTCCTGGACCAGCTCGTGGTCATCCTCGGTCGCCCGGTCCGGGGCCCGATCCCGCTCGGGGCCGGAGACGCCCAGGGCCTCGGTCACCAGCACCGCGTGGTGGGCCGAGAGGGAGCGCCCGGACTCCGACAGGATCGTCGGCGGCGGCAGCTCCGCCTCCTTGCAGGCCTCGCCGACCTGGTAGACCACGTCGTTGGCGTACTCCTGCAGCGAGTAGTTCATCGATGACTCGAAGCTCGTGCTCGATCCGTCGTAGTCGATGCCGAGGCCGCCACCCACATCGAACCACTCGATGCGAGCGCCGAGGCGGGAGAGGCCGATCAGGGTCTGGGTCGCCTCGCGCAGGCCGCTCTTCAGGGAGCGGATGTTGGTGATCTGGCTGCCCAGGTGGAAGTGCAGGAGCCGCAGGCAGTCGAGCATCTCGCGCTCCCGCAGCCGCTCGACCAGCGCCACGATCTCCTGGGTGGTCAGGCCGAACTTGGAGCGGTGGCCGCCGGACTCCGACCAGCGCCCCGCGCCACCGTAGGCGAGCTTCGTGCGCACGCCGATCACGGGCCGTATGTCGAGCTCCTCGGCCTTGCGCAGGACCGTCTCGAGCTCCGTGAACTTCTCGATCACGATCACCGGCGTGATGCCGAGCTTCTGGGCCAGGAGGGCCAGCTCGATGTACTCCTGGTCCTTGTACCCGTTGCAGATCACGAGGCTGTCGTCGCCGCCGCCGCGCAGGGTCATCACGGCCACCAGCTCCGGCTTGCTGCCGATCTCGAGGCCCATGCCCCGGGCGCGGCCCTCCTTGAGCAGGGCCTCGACCACCTCGCGCTCCTGGTTGACCTTGATCGGGTAGACCAGCCGGTAGCCGCCGTCGTACTCGAACTCCTGCCGGGCGTTGTCGAAGGCCTCGAACAGGGCCCGCACCCGAGCGCGCAGGATCCCGTCGAAGCGCAAGAGGATCGGCGTCTCCACCCCCCGGCGGCCGAGCTGGTCGATCAGCTCCCGCAGGTCGATCTGGTCGTCGGTCCCGTTCGGCGTCACCTCGACGTTGCCCGCCTCGTTGACGCTGAAGTGACCGAGCCCCCAGTTGTCGATGTGGTAGAGGCTGCGGCTGTCTTGGGGGGTCCAGGAGTCCATGGGCGGGGGGGCGGGAAAATTGGCGGAATAGCATAGCTCCGCGCCCCTCTGGCGGCCCCATGGAATCCTGGGCAGGCCCCCCGGCCGCCCATGCTGGCTGTCCCCTCCCCGACGGTCCCGGGCGCCGCGGGGGACCCCTCCGCCCTGATGATCCTGCTTCCCGCTGGTCAGACCCGGGTGGGGGGTCCGACCTGGGACACGAGGCGCTGGAACAGCTGCTGATGGTCGCGCTCGCCCAGCCAGCTCTCGCGCTCCTCGTCGGGGACCAGCCCGCCGGCGACCCAGTGACGCAGGAGCTGCTTGACCCGCCCCGCCCGGCCCCGGGGCGTCGTGCCGTGGCGGGACTTGAGCAGCTCGGCGTACTCGACCAGGAAGCGCGCCGCCTCCTCGCGCGTCACCTCGAGCCCGCCGAAGATCCACGGATCCCCGAGGGCCGCGCGGCCGACCATCACGAAGGCGCAGCCGGTCTCGCGCCGCATGCGCTCGAGGTCCGCGTGCGTGAGCACGCCGCCGTTGCCGCAGACCGGGATCTCCACCGCCGCCACGGCCCGGGCGATGCGGGTCCAGTCCACCTCGTCGCAGTAGTGCTCCTCCCGGGTGCGGCAGTGGACCGTCAGGAGCGACGCTCCGCCCGCTTCCGCGGCCCGGGCCAGGGTCTCCACCTGCTCCGCGTCCCGGTCGCCGGCGCGGATCTTGGCGGTCACGGGCGCCGCCCCGTCCACCCCGCGCACGCAGGTGGCGACGATGCGCTCGAGCTGGGGCGGGTCCCGCAGGACCGCGGAGCCGGCGCAGCCCCGCAGGGCCCCCTTGGCCGGACAGCCGAAGTTCAGGTCCAGGAGGGGCGCGCCGACCTCGACGGCCCGGGCGGCCGAGGCCTCGAGGGCGTCCAGGTTGGCCCCCATCAGCTGCAGGCCCACCGGCGCCGCGAAGCGCCGCGGCCCCAGGTGCTCCCGCAGCACCTTGCGCGAGAGGGTGTGCCCGCTGACCCGCGCGAACTCCGTGAAGGCGCCGCCGAGGGCCTCGGGGGGGTTGCGCTCGAGCACGAGGTCGCGGAAGCAGGGCTCCGTGACCCCCTCCATGGGGGCCAGGAGCCAGGGACTGGTGAAGGGGAGCTTCAAGCCCATAGGGTACCCTGACCGTCATGTACGACCAGATCGACATCGAGGCCGCCGCGGGCCGCATCGAGGGCGTCGTCAGGCGCACGCCGCTGGTGCCCTTCGAGGGGCCCGACGAACGCGTGCAGTTGCGCCTCAAGCTCGAGAACCGCCAGGAGACCGGCTCCTTCAAGAGTCGTGGAGCCTTGAACAACGTCTCCCAGCTCACGGAGGAGGAGCGCGCCCGGGGCGTGATCGCCACCAGCTCGGGCAACCACGGCCGGGCCCTGGCCTGGGCCGCCCGGCGCGCCGGAGTGTCGGCGACGATCGTGATGCCCGCGGACGCCTACCCGAACAAGATCGAGGCCTGCCGCCAGCTGGGGGCCGAGGTCGTGCTGGGGGAGGACCGCAAGCAGGCGGAGGAGTTCTGCCGTGAGCGCATGGCGGCGGGTGCGGTGCTGATCCACCCCTACGACGCCGAGCGCACCGTGGCCGGCGCGGGCACGGTCGGACATGAGATCGCCGCGGACTGGCCGGAGGTGGAGGTGGTCGTGATCCCCGTGGGCGGCGGTGGCCTGATCGCCGGCTCGTCGCTGGCCTTGCGGCGCGCCCTGGGAACGGAGCTGAAGATCTGCGGCGCCGAGCCCGCCGGCGCGCCGTCCATGAGCCTCGGCATCGAGGCGGGCAAGTCCGTGCCGGTGCCCGAGATCAAGACCGAGGTCCAGGGCCTCTGCCCCCTCGCCTCCGGGGAGCTGAACGTCGCGATCGCCCGCGAGACCCTCGACGGCGTCTTCCTGCTCGAGGATCCGCAGGTCTTCGGGGCGCAGAAGCGCCTCGTGGCCTGGGGCGAGTTGGTCGAGCCCGCCGGGGCCGCGGCGACGGCCGCCGTGCTCGAGGGGATGCTGCCGGCCGAGTGGCTCGAGGGCCGCGACGCCGCCAACCCCCTGCGCGTGGCCGCCGTCGTCTCCGGCGGCAACCCGGCACCGGATCAGCTGGAGGACCTGCAGATCGAGCTGAGCGCGGACGGATGATCCGACGGGTCGCACTGGCGCTCACGCTCCTGACGGCCTGCGGTGGAGGAGTCGACCAGAAGAGCGCGCCGACGGTCGTGCTCTGCGTGCTCGACTCGGTCGACGGCGAGCAGCTCGCCCGCTGGTCCCGGTCCACGGAGACGACCTTCCGCTGGGCTCTGGACTGGGACTCCCCTGGTGGGAGCGGATACGGCGATTCGGGAGGCGGCGTCTTCTACCCGCGGACCCGGAGCGCCAGCGGGAACCTCGCATCCCTGCTGACCGGCGGCACCGTGAGTGAGCATGGCCTGCGCTCGATCCACGAGTGGGGAGGATCGAGCGTGGCGCCCGGTGTGACCACCCTGGCCGAGCAGCTCGCACGTGACGACAGCCGGACCATCGCCTCGGTGGCGGAGGCCCACTTCGAGGCCGTCGGCCTGGGGCGCGGCTTCGACACCTGGCACGCTCCCGCGGCCAAGGGCAAGCGCCCTTCGCGGAGCGCCTCCCAGGTCTACGGGGCCGCTGCGGCTGACCTGGAGGCCGCCTTCGAGTCGGAGGACGCGGTCTTCGTCCTGCTGCACTTCGGCGACTTGAAGTTCGACCGCTGGCGTGGGCGAGAGCCTTCGCGGGCGGCGCTCGAGGCCAAGCTCGGCCCCTGGCTCGGCGAGGAGCCGGTGGCCTCGGCCTTCTCCAGCGAGGACGAGAGCCGCACCCTGGCCGAACGCCTGCGCCGGGGGCTGCTGCGCCGCTCGGACGATCCGCGACGCAGCGCGCTGCTGGAGGCCCTGTACGCGGACGCCCTGGCCGAGATCGAGGCGCAGCTGCGCGACCTGCACGCATTGCTGGAGAGGCACGGACGCCTGGCCAACTCGACCCTGGTCTCCTGCGGCGGACCCGCAGGCGTGGCGGACTCCGGCCCGGACCCCGGGGCTCGGCGGCGAGCGCCCTGGCGCCTCATCGGTGCGGGGGGGAGCTCGGGCCCCTGGTTCGAGGAGCGCTCCACTCCGACCCCCGGAGACGTCGCGGCCTGGCCCTACGGGCTCGCCCGGGAGCGCGCCCTCCAGGGCGTCGAGGTCAGCCGCGTGGGGGAGGGCTTCGAGGGCCTGCGCGGCCAGCTCGCGGCCGACGCGGCGGGCCTGCTCCCCTGGCGGGAGAGGGACCAGGTGGGCGCGAAACCGGGAGTCGAGCGCGCCACCCTGCGCTTCGCCGGCGACGGGGCGGAGCGCCTCTTCCTCGACCGCCGCGGCGCGGGCTTCCAGCTGCGCCTGCAGCACGACGACCTCTTCCAGCTCGTCCCCGGCGACGTGCGCCTCGGTGCCACGACCCTGGCCCGAAGCGACGTGCCCGAGCTGATCGGGAGCCGCTCCCCGGACTGGCCGGAGAATGCGATCGTCGGGCCGCTGCTCGACCTGCAGCAGGGGCCGCGCCGGACCCTCGAGGGCCGGGTCGAGGCGCAGGCGGGCGCCCAGGTCGAGCTGCTCGTGGAGCTCTTCCCCGAGGACCTCGAGCTCGCCGAGGGCATCGCCTGTTCCGAGGGCACCGTCGAGCGCCACCCCCTGCGGCCGGGCGCCGCCTGGATCCGGGCCACGGGGCCGGTCGAGTTCACGCTCCCCACCCGCTCGCCCTCCACGCGCCTGGGCGTCGTCCTGCGCCTCGACGGCGTCCGCCAGCCCTCCTCGCGCATGCGCTACCTGAAGCGCGTCCTCTCCGCCCCGGACGTGCTCGAGCTGGGCTTCTCTCCTGGGACCTGGCTCGACCCGGAGCTGCGGGCCCCCGAGCAGGGCCTCGCCGGCGGGCGTCTGGGCATCGATTTGTTGGACGAGCTGCCCCTTCCCGCGGAGCTGGGGCTACCCTCCCCGGCCGAGCTGCGCCTGTTGCGCCAGCTCGACGCGGACGAATGAAGCGAGTGGTCCTGGTACGCCCCGAGGGGCCGCGCAACGTCGGCATGGCGCTGCGCATCTGCGACAACTTCGGGCCCTGCGAGCTGGTCCTGGTGGCCCCCGCGCGGCCCGGGATGCTCGTGCACCCGGAGTTCGAGCAGATGTCCCACGGTGTCGACGGCTGGGAGGCAAAGCTGCGGGTGGTGGACAGCCTGGAGGCAGCCCTGGCCGACTGCACCTGGTCGGTGGGCTTCACGGCGCGCGTGCGGGACAACGTGGTGCGCGAGGAGTGGACCGCCATCGCCCCGCGCCTGAGGGACTTCGCGGCCGGCACGGACGAGCGCCTGGCCCTGGTCTTCGGGGCCGAGTCCACGGGCCTCAGCACCGAGGAGGCCGAGGCCTGCCAGGAGCTGGTCCACATCCGCACGTCGCCGGACCACACCTCCCTCAACCTGGCCCTCTGCACCGGGATCGTCCTCCAGGCCCTCTTCACCGGGGAAGAAGTTCACCAACCGGAGCCGGGTGGAGTGAATCTGTCCGGCGCCGAGCGCGAATTCCTGCGTGAGAACCTCAAGTACGTCTTCAGCGAGAAGGTCGCCCGCTCCGCGGAGGCCGCCCGGGTGATCGCGCTCTCCGTCGACCGGGTCTTCCGTAGCGCCCGCCTGACCACCAGCGACGCCCGCTCGTGGCACATGATGGCCCGGGCCCTGGGCTCGACGAAGACCCCGAAGGACTTCGGCCTCGACCCCCACCCGCGCTCGCGCAAGCAAGACTCCAACGCTTGATCCCCCCCATGGTCCACCTGAACAAGATCTACACCCGCTCCGGCGACGACGGCACCACCGGCCTCGGCGACGGCTCTCGCCTGCCGAAGCACCACGAGCGCATCGCCGCCTACGGGACCACCGACGAGCTCTCGAGCGTGCTCGGCCTGGCCCTCGCGAGCGGAGTCCCGGCGCCCTACACCGACTGGCTGCGGAGCATCCAGAACGACCTCTTCGACGTGGGCTCGGACCTCTGTCGCCCCGGCGCGGAGGACGACGGCACGCGCCTGACCGGCGCCTACACCAAGCAGATCGAGGGCTGGATCGACGAGATCAACGAGGGCCTCGAGGACCTCAAGTCCTTCGTCTTGCCCGGCGGGACGAAGCCCGCCGCCTGGATGCACCTGGCGCGCACGGTCTGCCGGCGGGCGGAGCGGCACGTGAACGCCCTGATGGCGGAGCCCGAGGAGAGAGCCCGAACGAACCCCGAGGTGCTGCGCTACCTGAACCGCCTGTCGGACCTCTTCTTCGTGCTCGCGCGGCAGCTCAACGACGGCGGGAAGGCGGACGTGTTGTGGGTGCCGGCGCAGCGCAAGGACCAGGCGCAGTCGGAGTCCTCGTGAGGCAGCGCCCGGAGCTGCGCGTCGCCACGCCGCCCGAGTGGGTGGCGCGGGTCGAGGAGCGGCCCCTCGAGCTCCTCAGCGACCACGCCCACAACGAGCTCAAGGCGGCCTCCACGGCCCAGGCCTGGCTGCTCAAGTACCCCGGAGACGCGGAGCTCGTCCTGCGCCTCGCCTCCCTCGCGGCCGAGGAGGTGGAGCACTTCGACCGGGTGGTGCGGATCCTCTACGCCCGGGGCGGTGAGCTCCTGCCCGTGGACAACAACGCCTACGCCGAGGCGCTCCTCAAGGGCTCGGCCCGGACCCGCAAGGACGCCTTCCTCGACCGCATGATCGTGGCGGCGCTGATCGAGGCCCGCTCCTGCGAGCGCTTCGTGCTCTTCGCCGAGTACCTGAGGGACCCGGAGCTGCGGGAGCTCTATCGCGGGCTGATCGAGAGCGAGACCGGGCACAAGGAGCTCTTCGTGGACCTGGTGTTCGAGGCCTACCCGGAGGAGGTGGCCCTCGACCGCTTGAACACGCTCTTCGACCTGGAGGCGGAGGTGCTCGAGGCCCTGCCCTTCGCACACCGGGTGCACTCCGGCTGGAGCTGAGTCGTGTTCGGCAAGCGCAAGCCCGCCACCCTCAGCCTGCGCGGTCTCGTCACGGGCAAGGTGCAGTCCGTGGCCTTCCGCTTCTTCACCCGCCAGGAGGCGACCCAGCTCGGGCTCGCCGGATGGGTGAAGAACCTCGACGACGGGCGCGTGGCCTTCCACGTGCACGGACCGCGGACGGAAGTGGAGGAGTTCCTGGCCTGGCTGCGCGTGGGCCCGCCCCGGGCGCGGGTGGACGAGCTCGAGCAGGAGCCCTGCGCGCCCGAGGAGCTCTCGGAGTTCGAGATCCACTGAGGGCGGAGCGGCGCGGGACTTGCTCCTTTGCGCTTCCGCCATTCACTGCGTCCAATACCGCCCATGACCCGCCGCCCCCGTGCGCTCCTGCTCGTCCTGGCCGCCCTCCCGTTGGCCTCCGGCTGCGCCGGTCTCTTGCCCCACGACGATCCCGAGCCCGTCGTGCGTGGACCCTTCCACACCCGCAACCAGCAGCCCATCGCGCTCACGCTGATGGCCTTCCGGCCCCGGCGCCCGGTGACCCAGCCGGTGGGGGAGTGGGCCGGGGCCGTCCAGGTGGTCTGGTCCGACATGGAGGAGATCCGCCGCTTCCAGGACCCGAGCCCCCAGGAGTCCGTGGCCCTCGACGGGGAGACCGTGCGCACCACCCTCCGCGGCCGCTACGGCCTGAGTGAGAACCTCGACGTCGAGGTCGAGCTGCCCTTCCTGTGGGCCGGCGCCGGGGGCATGGACCACTTCATCGAGCAGTACCACGAGTTCTTCGGCCTGCCGGACGGCGCCCGGGACGACTACCCGGACGACCAGTACGAGATGCGCGTGATCTCGAACGGCGAGGTGCTCTACGAGCTGGACGGGAACGAGATGCGCATTCAGGACGTGCCGATCTTCCTCACCTGGCAGCTCCTCGAGGAGGAGTCCGGCCAGCCCGCCGTCGCCGCCCGGGCCGGCCTCGAGCTCCCCATCGGCTCCCAGAGCAAGGGCTTCGGGAACGGCGCCTTCGACTTCGGCGCCGGCCTGATCGCCGAGAAGTCCCATGGCCGCTGGACCGTCTCCGGTGGCCTTGACTGGGTCTTTCCGGGCCAGTCCGGGCGCATGAAGGACGCCGAGGGCGACCACCACTACGACCCGATGCTGGCCCTCCAGCTCTCGGGCGAGCTGCGCTGGCAGCACGACCTCTCGATCATCGTGGGGACCGTGTGGACCTCACGCATGCTGCACACGGTGGGCCACGAGGAGGTCAACCGCGAGGTCTTCGACCTCGGCTGGGGCGTCGCCTGGGACTCCAGCGAGAACAGTCGGCTACAGGTCTCGATGCACGAGGACCTCGTCGCGGCGACGGGCTCGGACCTCGCGCTGCACGTGGGCTGGACCTGGGGCTACTGACGGCCTGGCCCTCGAACGAACAGGATCCGCTGAGGACCATCCCCATGACCGAACACTCCATCGACGGCGCCTGCCTCTGCGGCAGCGTCCGCTACCGCCTGACGGGGCCCGCCGTCAACTTCCAGTACTGCCACTGCTCCCGCTGCCGCAAGTTCACGGGCAGCGCCCACGCCTCGAACCTCTTCGTGCTCACGGAGCACCTGGAGTGGGTCGAGGGGGAGGACCAGGTCGGGCGCTACTCGCTCGACGTGAAGCCCGGGTTCAACACGGCCTGGTGCAAGAGCTGCGGGTCCTCGCTGCCGAACATGTCCGCGACGGGCAGACACTGGCTGGTGCCGGCCGGCACCCTGGAGCGGGACCCGGAGGCGCGACCCCTCCGCAACATCTTCTGGGACAGCCGGGCGCCCTGGTTCGTGGGTACGGGGGAGCTCCCCGTGCATGAGGAGCTCCCGCCTGAGGGCGAGTGAGGGGCCGGGCCCCGATCACCTGATGACGAAGGGCGTCGCCACGTCGAGGCCCTTCTCGCCCGACCAGCGCACGGTCGCGTCGCCGGAGCCGCGCACGAACCAGCGCACGCGCACCTCGCTCTGCCCGTCGATGCCGCCGTCCCCGAGCAGGCGCGCCGGATCGCGCTCGGCCAGCTCGATGCGCTCGGGGCGCCACTGGTCGGTGCGGAAGCCGCCGGCCAGGACCTCCAGGCCGTCGCCCTCGATCGAGAAGACGTCCGGGGCGCCGATGCCGTACTTCTCGGCCTGGGCGGTGCGGGTCGGGATGATGCGGTTGTTGCGGAAGACCGCGTCGATGGCCTTGACGCCGCCGGCCAGCTCTTCGGTGATGATCGACTCGACCTCGACCTCCGGCATGGCGTGGGCGTGGGTCAGGCAGAAGAGCGCGTTGCGGTGGACCATCTCCTCGATCAGGAAGCTCGGGGGGACGCGGCCCACGTCCTTGCGGAAGCCGCCGATCTCGATCGCGCCGTGGGTGGGGTGCTGGGCGGGCTTCCACTCGACGAAGCCCGCGCCGGAGAGCAGCTCGTCGTCGAAGAAGCGGCGGTCCGCCTCGGAGCGGCCGAGCTTCTCGTCCGGGGAGTTGCGCTTGCTCGTCCAGAGCTCGTTGGTGAAGGAGATGATGCCCAGGCCCTCGTAGGCCCAGGTGGCGAAGCCGCCGTAGACCGAGTAGAGGTCCTTCCAGATGATCATGTAGCGGTAGAAGGGCAGCATCTTCTCGCCGTCGGCGCCCAGGCGGTCGAAGGCGCGCAGGTCGCGGCGCTCGTAGGTGCCCCACTCCTGGCCCCCCGGGCCGCGCAGGATCATGCCGCCCATGTTGTGGAAGGACTGCACCGCCGCCACGTTCGGGTGGTCGAAGAGGAAGTCCGCGATGCAGCGCGCCTCGGGCCAGCACAGGGGGTACGGCCCGGCGCCGTACTGCAGGTGCTCCGGTCGCCAGAGGGAGGGCCAGGCGCGGTTCATGTCGTAGCCCCCGACCCCGTCCTCGTTGGTGCGGCCGTCGCCGTCGTTGTCGATGCCCTCGCGGCCGAGGAGGATCCAGTCGCCCTCGAGGCCGATGTCGTTCGGAGGCACGCGCTCCATCAGGCGCGGGTCCTCGGGCACCTGGCGGTGGGTGCCCTGGCCGGGCACGTGCTTGCGCATCATCGTGATGTGCCCGTCGCCGTCGAGGTCGTCGTAGTCGTCCTCGTCGTAGCGGCCGTCCCGGTCGTTGTCGGTGGGCCGCCGGCCGGTGCGGGAGGAGGACGCCGTGTGGGCGTCGTTGAACCAGCTCGCCCGGCCGTCGGGGTTGACCATCGGCTGCAGGTAGAAGGTCGCCCGGTCCACGAGCTCGGTGACGCGCTCGTTGTGGCCGTAGTTCTCGAGCAGGTACCAGGCCAGGTAGATGATGGCCTCGGTGCCCTGGACCTCGTTGCCGTGGACGTTGGAGTCGATCCACATGGCGGGCTTCTCGCGGTCCCCGCCCGTGACGGGGTTCGTGAGCGTGTAGACCCGCATCTCGCGGCCCTCGACGCTGTGGCCGATGACCTCCATCTTCATGAAGTCCGGCCAGGCGGCCTGGATGGCGTCCAGGTGGGCGTGGACCTCGTCGTAGTCGTAGAGCCGGTTCCAGTGGATCTCCAGGTGCCGGGGGCGCTGGAGGCCGAGACCGGCGAAGCCGTCGTCTTGAACACCGGGCGCCGGGAGGGGGGTGGCGGAGGCCGCCAGCAAGAGCGTGCCGATCGTCGCGAACATCAGTTGGTCTCCTCGAGGTTGCGGATCGCCGCGCCGGCGTTGTCGGTGTCGAAGCTCACCTGGATCCGAGTCGGGTCGTCCACGCCGCCCACGAGCCAGCGCAGCTCGCGGCGACCGCCGGTGCCCGCCAGGTCGCGGACGAGGATCTGGGGCTCGCCACCGAGGAGCTCCGCGCCCTCGGGCAGGACGAGCCGCACGCGCGCGGGGCGCACGGTGCGGGAGCGGATGGCCGCGCGGGTCTGTTGGGGGAGCAGGGCTGCGTTCTCGAGGGTGGCGCGCACCTCGACCAGGCCGCCGCCGAGGGCCGCGCCGGTGGCCTCGGTCCACTCCAGCCGCGGCAGGAGGGCTCCGAGCTGCAGCAGGAAGGCGAAGTGCGACTCCGCCAGGCCGTCGAGCTCGCTGGCCGGGGGTTCGACCCTCGCGTAGGGCCGCCAGCCGCCGATCTCCACCGGGCCGAGCTGGGGGTGGTCGAAGGGGGTCCAGGGGATGTAGGCGTCGGCTGCGTTCTGGTCGGCCCAGTCCAGGCGCCTGGCGTCGTCGGAGGGGTCGGGGAGCTCCTCCTCGTCCGTCTC
>CAZQAT010000017.1:0-3074 GCA_964591315.1 uncultured Planctomycetaceae bacterium | reverse complement strand
CTCCGCGTCGAGGGGCATCGACCACGGATCCACGTCCAGGCACAGGAGCCCGCGGTGGTGGTAGAGGAAGCCCTGCAGGGAGCCGTGCTGCTCGCCGAGGCCCTTCGTCTCGTTCTCGGTCGCCTCCCGATAGCGCTCGCCGAGCTCCTCGTAGAGCGGGAGGTCCGACTCGTAGACACCGGTCTTCACGTCGCCGCGGCGCGAGGGGCCGTCGTCCCCCTGCTTCTCGGGCTTCTCGACCAGGTTGCCCTGCTCGCCGTAGGTCACGACCAGGGCGATGTCCTTCGCCTCGAGCAGGAAGTTCACCATGCCCTCGGCGACCGGCTCGTGGGTCGGGTAGAGGCCCGAGGCCGGATCGTGTTCCTTCCAGTGGCGCGGGAAGTTGCGGTTGACCACCGCGTCCCGCTCGGGGTCCTCGGCCACCTCTTCGTCTCCGTCGCTGTCCAGGCCCTCGGGCAGGAGCTTCCAGGTGCCGCGCTCGCCCTTGGCGCGGTCGGCCTCGCGCAGGGCCCGCGGGTCGTTCGGGTCGGCGAGCCAGGTGCCCTCGGGGTCCGGCACGCGCATCCAGCTCACGACCCCGTCGCCGTTCACGTCCGCGGGGCCGTCCTCCCCCTGGCGCCCGTCGCGGTCGTCGTCGAAGCCGTGGCCCGTGCCGAGCACCTCGGCCAGGGGCGTCGCGAAGCGCGCCTCGCAGCCGTCCACGTCGAGGCGCGGGACCACGTAGACCGTCGTCGTGTCGAGCAGCCCGGTCACCTTCTCGTCCCTCCCGTAGCCCGCCACCAGCTGCCAGGCGTGGCGCAGGGCCAGGCTCGAGGTGTAGGCCCGCGGACCGTCGATGCCGGCCACGATCAGGATCGCCGGGGTCCCGGGCACTGGGTCCGCGCCGTTGGTGATGCGCAGGGCGGAGACCTCGCGCCCGGCGCGGGAGGTGGCGATGGTCAGCTGCCGGACCTGGTCGCCGTGTTGCAGGACCAGGCGCTCGATACCCTGCTGGAGGGAGGCGTGGTCGAGCAACGCGGCGCCGGTCTGGGGCGCTGCGGTGCCGCCGAGCGTGGACCCGAGGGCCAGTACGCTCAGCAGCTCGAGGCAGGCGGGGATCATGGACACTCCTCGTCGGATCGGTTGCGGGCCGAGGAGTGTAGCGGCCCGGGCGGCGGGCCCCGGCCCCTTACCTGATTGCAACGGGGAAGGTCGCCCCGGCTCAGCTGCCGGTGGCGTCCCCCTCGGGGGACTCCGTCCGCGCGAGGAAGCGCTCCAGGGCTTCGGCCTGGGCCTCCGCGTCCGCCTCCCCGAGCTCCATCAGGCGCTGCAGGTAGTCCGGCTGGAACATCACGAGGCTGAGCAGGTCGCTCGAGCGCGTGTCCTTGGTCCCCAGCCGCCGCGTCAGGAAGCGGAACAGGCCCGGCAGGCGCGGCTCGTACTCGGAGGCCAGCCGCCCCAGGTCCACGGACGGCCGCACGACCTCGAGCCCCACGGGGCGCAGGTTGCCGCGCTCGACTTCCGGGACGGACTCCAGCAGCCGGTTGATCCGCTCGAGCTGCATCGCGTCGTGGTCGAGCAGGTCGAGGAAGATCGCGTTCATCAAGACGCCCGCGACCCGCGCCGGGGGCGGGTAGCCGGTGAACTCGGGAGCGGCGGCCTCCTCGGAGGCTCGGCCGTAGCGGGTCGAGATGGCGAGGATGCGCTCGGCTCCCAGGTGGATCGGCGGCGCGAGGGGCGCGTGCAGGCGGATGCCGCCGTCGCCGTACCACTGGCCATCGATCTCGACCGCCGGGAAGAAGAGCGGCAGGGCGGCCGAGGCGAGCACGTGCTCGAGGCGCAGGTCGCCGGGCACACCGATGCGGTTCGGCCGCTCCCAGCCCTCGAGCTCCTTCCCCTGGCAGAAGGTGATCGTGTGTCCGGTGGCGTAGCTGGTGGTGGAGAGGGCGACGGCCCGCAGGTCACCGCGGCGGATGTTCTCGGCGATGCCGCACATGGCTCCGGCCCGGCAGCCGAGCTGGGTGTCGAGAAACTTCCGCAGGGGCGAGGTGTCCACCAGCCCGCGCACCTGCGGTCCCCACTTGCGCCCGCCGAGGACCGAGAGCTGGGTGGCCCACTGCAGGAGCCCCTTGGTCAGGGCCGCGCCGTCCACGCGGAAGACCTGCTCGACGGTCAGGGAGCTCCACAGGGCGACCAGGTCGTCGACCTTCTCGGCGAAGCGGCCGGTGTGGTTGGCCAGGTGCGCGGCGTTGATGCCCCCGGCGGAGACTCCGGTGAGGAGCGGGACGGGCAGGTCCGGGTGGCGCCGGGCGATGGCGCGCAGGACGCCCACCTGGTAGGCGCCGCGGGCGCCGCCGCCGCCCAGGGCGAGGCACAGTCCAGCGCCCGAGGTCATGACCGGCTCAGGAGGCGGCGACCTGCAGGGACATGTGGCGGTCGGAGTCGACGACGATCTCCGCGTGGGCCAGGCCGCTCTCGTCGGCCAGGTCGCGCAGCTCCTCGGGGGTGAAGGCCGCGTTCAGGCTCGCTCCGAAGAGGCCGCGCTGGTACTCGTTCTCGCCCCCGGCATGCAGGGCCACCAGCTCCTCCAGGCGCGCCCGGTTCGGCGGCCGGAAGAGGTCGCGGATCAGGACCACGCCCCCCGGGCGCACCAGGCGCGCGGCGGTGCGCAGGAAGGGGCGGGGGTCGGGGATGTGGTGCAGGATCGTGTTCGAGTAGACGACGTCGAAGCCCCCGTCCTCGAAGCCCCCGTCCTCGAAGCAGAGGTCCTTGGCGTCCCCGTGCAGGAGCTCGATGCGCTCGCCGTGGCCGCTGTCGTCCACGTTGCGCCGTGCGAGCCGCAGCATGTGGTGCGCCAGATCGACGCCCGTCACGCGCGCCTCGGCCTGGCGCTCGCAGATCATGATCGGGATGCGCGCCGGACCCGTCCCCAGGTCGAGCATGTGACCCCGGGCCCCGAGCTCCATCAGGCGGCTGAGGAAGCTCTCGTTGGCCGAGCTGTGGTCCATGGTGTCGTAGCCCTCGGCCTCTTCGGCCGTGTCCATGGCTTCGGGCTCCAGGATACGTTCCACGGCGACTTCTCCCTGCTAGCCCGG
>CAZQAT010000016.1:15880-54435 GCA_964591315.1 uncultured Planctomycetaceae bacterium | reverse complement strand
GCCCTTGCCCTTCTTCATCTCGACCCGGTGCAGCTCGCCGTCGAGGCTGACCTCGACCGGCATCGGGAAGGGCAGGTCGTCGGGGGTCTTCCACTCGAGGCGGAGGGTACCGCCGGAGAGCTTCTCCTCGAGCTCCGGCAGGGCCGGCTGGCGCAGGTAGAGCTCGAAGAACCAGTCCAGCTCGCGGCCGGTGTGCTCCTCGGCGATGGCGAGGAGCTCGTCCGTGTCGGAGAAGCGGCAGGCGCTGCCGTCGGTGGTCTTCTCCAGGGCCGGGTCGGGGTAGGCCATGCGGCGCAGGGCCACGAAGAAGTCCTCGTCGCCCACCAGCCAGCGCAGGGTGTGCAGGACCCAGGCGCCCTTGTTGTAGATGTCGCCGCCCGTGGCGCCGAAGTAGACGTCGGCGGTGCTCATGGGCTCCCGCGGGGCGACCGGCGCGCGGTTGCGGATGCCGCGCCGGATCTCCTTCATGCGCCGCTGATAACCCTCGGCGCCGTTCTTGTGCTCGCAGTAGAGGGACTGGGCGTAGGTGCCGAAGCCCTCGTGGATCCAGAAGTCGTTCCAGTTGCGGCAGGTGACCAGGTTCGCCCACCACTCGTGGGCCACCTCGTGGTGGTGCAGGAAGTCGAAGCCCTGGTCGGAGCCCCAGGGGTTGCCCCGGTACTTGTTGCCGTAGGCGATGATCGACTGGTGCTCCATGCCCAGGTGGGGGGTCTCGACCACGCCGTACTTGTCCCCGCGGAAGGGATAGGGCCCGTAGACCGACTCGAACCAGCGCATCTGCTCGAGGATGTCCGCGAAGAGCACGCGGCCCTGCTCGAGGTTCTCGGGCAGCACCCAGTAGGTGATCGTGTACTTGTCCCCGTGGATGCTCTCGACCTCCTGGGAGATCTTCTCGTAGGGGGCGATGTTGAGGGCCACGCCGTAGGTGTTGATGGGCGTGCTGACGCGCCAGTCGTAGGTGGTCCAGCCGTCCTCGTTGGTGACGTCGTGCAGGCGGCCGTTGCTGGCGCAGACGAGACCCTGGGGCACGCTGGCGCGGATGCGCATGGAGTCCGCCTCGTCGTCGGGCTGGTCCTTGCAGGGCCACCAGAGGTCGGCGCCCTGCATCTGGTTCGAGGTTGCGATCCAGTGTTCGCCGCTGGGGGTCTTGGACCACTGGAAGCCGCCGTCCCAGGGCGGGCGGGGGGCGACGCGGGGCTTGCCGCCGTAGGTCACGCTGACCGTGAACTCGCCGCCGGGGGTCACCTCGAGCTTGGAGAAGAGCTTGCCGACCTTGACCCGCACCTCTCCGTTCTCGTGCACGAAGTCGGCGCTGAGCATGGCCTCCGGGGCCTCGGCTGCTCCCGCAAGGGAGACCGCACGCACCTCGAGGTCGTCGTGGAGGTCGAGGACGAGCTCCTTGGTCTTCTCCAGCAGCCGGGCACGGGCCGAGAGCGACCCGTCGATCGACTGCTCCTCGGGCATCACCTTGAGGCTCAGGTCGTAGTGCAGCACGTCGTAGCAGGTCTGCTCGGGCGGCGCCGGCCGCCCGGAGGTCAGGACCGGGCCCTGCTGGCCCCGCTGCGGGCTGGCGACGAGGGGCGCGGCGACGAGGAGCGGGAGGAGCAGGTGCATGCGGTTCGAGGCGGGGGTCGCGGAGGCGTCCAAGCCTAGCAGAGGCCGCGTTTCGAGAGTGTCATGCCCTACAATCGGTCTCCCTCTCGCGCTCCCCTCCACGCCCCGAGTCACCGATGAAGCCCCGCACCGCCTTCGCCGCCAGCCTCCTCACTCTCCTCGCCAGCGCCTGCCAGAACACGGGCCCGACGCCGCCGAGCCCCGCCGAGCTGGCCGCCGAGACCAGCGTCAAGCCGGGCATCAACGAGTCCTGGAAGAGCGAGGACATCGGCCCCCTGATCTCGCGCCTCGAGCCCGAGAGCCGGGAGATCTTCCTGCACCGGGGTCTGATCGCCTCGGTGGTGGGGCCCAAGCCCGGCGGGGCCATCGCCGACGTGGGCGCGGGCTCCGGCTTCATGGCGCACCTCTTCTCGAAGCAGGTCGGCCCCTCCGGCAAGGTCTACGCGGTGGACATCAACGCCAGCCTGCTCGAGCACATCGACGTGGCGGCCCGGCAGAAGGGCCTCGACAACCTGGAGACGGTGCACTGCACGGAGAAGAGCGTCGAGCTGCCCGCGGGCTCGGTGGACCAGGTCTTCGTCTGCGACACCTACCACCACTTCGAGTACCCGATGAACACCCTCAGCACGATCCACCGCGCCCTGCGCCCGGGGGGGCAGCTGGTGGTGGTGGACTTCGAGCGCATCGAGGGGGTCTCGCGGGAGTGGATCCTCGGACACGTGCGGGCCGGCAAGGAGGTCTTCACGGCCGAGATCGAGCGGGCGGGCTTCGAGCTGGTCAACGAGCACGACCTGGAGGCCCTGGAGGACAACTACATCCTGCGCTTCCGCAGGAAGTAGCCGTCGGGACCGGGGGAAGCCTCAGGCGCCCCAGTCCACCGCCACCGCGTTCGTCAGGTTGAACCCCGACGAGCACGGCCCCGACACGTCGCGGTACCAGAGCTGGTAGACGCGCGCGTCCCCTGCCTGCACGCCGCCGGTGGTGGCGATGGACGGGTCGCCGGCGTTCGGGAAGCTCACGTTCCCGCCACCCTGGGGCAGGACTCCGAGCCGCACGATCGTCCCTCCCGCGCACAGGAGCCCGTCGCCGAGGGGGCTACCGAGTCCGCCGTTCAGGTCGGTCTCGCCCTGGAAGAAGAGGGCCGTGCCCGGCGGGAGGCCGTCGGCGAGCAGGACCAGGTCGTCGTTGCCCACGCTCGCGCTGCCCTGAGCCTCGAGGCTCGCGCCGCCGCCGGTCGAGTTGGCGCAGCCCGCCTGGGCGCCGCCACCATTGCCGCAGGGGGCGCCGCTCGCGCAGTCGCAGAAGGGCACACCCGCGGAGCAACCCACGCTGGCTGAGAAGAGGTGGGCCGCGCCCGCCTCGAGCTCGGTGGGCGAGTCCTGGATCCACCCGCCGGCGAGCACCCACTCTCCGCTGGCGCTGATCGACTGGCCGAGCTGGCCGCCCGAGCCCGCGGCGGAGGGAAACTTGACCAGCTCCGACCAGACTCCGGCGTTGCGGCGGTAGAGGTAGATCGAGCCCGAGTCGATCAGGGGCGTCGCGTCCCGGCGGCTGCCCACGGCCACCAGCTCGCCCGTGATGTCCACGGACCAGCCGAAGTTGTCAGCCGCGTCCGTGTCGGAGGCGACCAGCTTGGCCTGCTCGGTCCAGATCCCGCTCAGGCGTTCGTAGACGTAGGCCGCCCCGGCGGCGATGTTCCCCACCCGGGCCTCGTAGGCTCCGCACACGATGGTGTCCCCGTCGATGCCGACCGAGGCGCCGAAGCGATAGAACTCGCCCGCGTCGAGGGGGATGAGCTTCTGCTCGAGGACCCAGCTGCCGCCGATCTCGCGGTACACGTAGGCCGCGCCGGTGAAGATGCCGAAGTCGTCGTCGCGCCAGGCGCCGACCACCACGACGTCGCCGGAGGTCGCGACCGCGTGTCCGTACTCGCCGATCGGGGCCGGGTCCGGGGGCACCAGCCGCTGGTCCTGGATCCAGCTCGAGCCGTCGTGGGAGAAGACGTAGGCCGCCCCCGACGAGTTCAAGACCGAGTCCTCCGCTCGGGCCCCGACCACGATCCGGTCCCCCTCCACGTCCACGGCCCAGCCGAAGCGGGCGCCGATGAAGGGGACGGCGGAGACCAGCTGCTGCTCGTGCTGCCACGTGGCGCCGTCGAAGCGGAAGACCTCCACCGAGCCCACCCAGAAGCCCTGGGTCTCGTCGTTCGGCACGCCGCAGACCGCCACGTCCCCGTCGATGGCCACGGCCAGGCCGAACTGGTTGTTCTGCAGGGGGGTGGGGGGCACGAGCTTCTGCTCCTCGACCCACTGGCCTCCCTGGCGCCGGAAGACGTAGGCCGAGCCCGCGCTGTGGACGGTCCCCAGCTTGTCGCTGCCCGCGCCCACCAGGGCCAGGTCTCCGTCCAGGGCCACATCCGAGCCGAAGCGGTCCCCCTCCATGCCGTCGCTGGCCAGCCAGCGGTCGAGGGGGCACTGGGCCGCGACCGTTCCACCCAGGAGGATGGGGGTGAGGGCGACGAGGACCGGCTTGAGGCGTCTCATGGGGGGTTCCGGGGAGGAGGGGCTCGGGGCCGACGGCCCTCCCTGGGCGGAATTCAGCCTAGCAGACCCCTCCCGCGCCCACCTGAGCCCGTGCCAGTCCGTATACTGACCGCCGAATATCGGCCTCCAGGGCCGTCTCCGCCTCCAGCGGAGGCCTCCGGCGTCCGATATCCCCGACCCGGCCGGGCCCTCAACCCGTGCCCCGCCAGCGACTTGGGGTCACCGTCGGACCCTCTCGCGATCTTCCCCGCATGACTGATCGATCCCCTCTGCTCCGGCGGCCCTTGCTCGCCGCCCTGGTCCTCGTCGGCCTCGCCCAGCCGGCCCTGGCCTACATCGGCCCGGGGGCGGGGATCGCCGCCGCGGGGTCGCTGCTGGTGCTCGCCGGCACCTTCTTCCTGGCCCTGGGGATCATCCTGATCTGGCCCATCAAGGCTGTCGTGCGGATCTTCACCTCGATGGGGAAGAGCAAGGCCAAGGTCAAGCGCGTGATCGTGATCGGCCTCGACGGCTTCGACCCGGGGCTGGCCCAGAAGTACATGGACGAGGGGCGCATGCCCAACTTCAAGAAGCTGGCCGAGGAGGGTCACTTCTCGCCCCTCGCGACCGCCTGCCCGTCGATCTCGCCCGTGGCCTGGTCGAGCTACGCCACCGGGGTCGACGCCTCCCGGCACAACATCTACGACTTCCTCACCCGCGACCCCTGCAACTACCTGCCGGTGCTGTCGTCCTCGGAGGTCGGCACGCAGCCGCGGGACATCAACCTGGGCGTGGCCAAGATCCCCTTCGGCTCGAAGGCCTTCTACCGCTTCCTCCAGAAGAGCCAGCCCTTCTGGAAGATCCTCGGGGCCAACAACGTGTGGTCGTCGATCATCCGCGTCCCGATCACCTTCCCGCCGCAGAAGTTCAAGAACGGCACCCTGCTCTCGGGCATGTGTGTGCCCGACATCCAAGGCACCCAGGGCTCCTTCGCCTTCTACTCGACGAAGAAGCGCGAGGGGGGCATCCAGTTCGGCGGGCAGCAGTACACCGTCAACCTGCGCGGTGGGACGATCGAGTCCAAGCTGACGGGTCCGCCCGGTGCCGACGGCAACCGCATGAAGGTGGAGTTCACCTGCGAGCTGGACGAGGCGAAGCGCCAGGCGACCTTCACGATCGAGGGTGAGAGCCACACCGTGGGCTACCGTGAGTACACGCCCTGGATGCGGGTGCCCTTCAAGGGCGTGACCGGCATCGTGCGCCTCTACGTGCACCGCTGGGAGGGGGACGACGTGGGTATCTACGCCACGCCGATCAACCTGGACCCGGACTCCCCGGCGATGCCGATCTCGCACCCGTTCGTGTACGCGATCTACCTGTCGAAGCTGTACGGGCCGTACACGACGCTGGGGCTGGCCGAGGACACCTGGGCGCTGAACGAGCGAGTCGTCGACGAGGAGGCCTTCCTCAAGCAGGCCTGGCTGATCTTCGAGGAGCGCAAGACCATGCTCTGGGACGTGCTCGAGAAGACGAAGAAGGGATTTGCGACGGTGGTCTTCGACACCACTGACCGCATCAGCCACATGTTCTACCGCTACCTCGACCCGACCCACCCGGCGAACGAGGGCAAGGACACCGAGACCTACAAGGACGTCATCCCGGACCTCTACGCCAAGATGGACGACTTCCTGGCGGAGGTGCGCGAGAAGGTCGGCGACGACCCCGACACGGTGCTGATGGTCATCAGCGACCACGGCTTCACGAACTTCCGCCGCGGCGTGAACCTGAACACCTGGCTCAAGGAGGAGGGCTACCTGGTCCTGAAGGAGGGCGAGGAGACCTCGGGCAACTACTTCGCCCAGGTGGACTGGGAGAAGACGCGGGCCTTCACGCTCGGCCTCACGGGCATCTTCTTCAACCGCAAGGGGCGCGAGGCGAAGGGCATCGTCTCCAAGGAGGAGCTGCCGATCCTGGCCCAGGAGATGAAGGAGAAGCTCGAGAAGCTGACCGACCCCATCGACGGCCAGTCGGTGGTGAAGGAGGCCTTCATCACGCGCCAGCTCCACTCGGGTCCCTACGCGGACGCGGCGCCGGACCTGCTGATCGGGTACAACCGGGGCTTCCGCCACTCCTGGGACTGCGCCACCGGCGCGGTCTCGGCGGAGATCTTCTCGGACAACACCAAGTCCTGGTCGGGTGACCACTGCGTCGACCCGCGGCTCGTGCCGGGCGTCTTCTGGTGCAACCGCGCCATCGCCGCCGAGGATCCCGAGCTGGTGGACATGGCGCCGACCATGCTCGACCTCTTCGGGGTCGACATCCCGCCCTACATGCAGGGCAAGCCCCTCTTCAACCCGGGGGCCAAGCCGGGGAGAAAGCGCACCGAGGAGAGGCCCGCCGCGGCCGGCGTGTCGCAGAAGGAGGCCAGCTGATGGGCGCCACCATTCCCCTCACCGGTGCGGTCTGCGTGCTGGGCGTGCTCGCCCTGGCTCTGCCGGGGCTCGACGTCGAGACCTCGCCCGCGACCGCAACCACGGCCCCGGCGCTCCCGCCGGCGGTCTTCGCGGACCACCCGCGCGTGGTCGTGCTCGGCATCGACGGCATGGACCCGGAGATCCTGGCCGAGGCGATCGAGAAGTACCCCGACGAGATGCCCCACTTCCGGCGGCTGGTCGAGGAGGGCGGCATCCACTCCCTGGGCACCTCGATCCCGCCCCAGAGTCCCGTCGCCTGGTCGAACTTCATCACCGGCCGCAACCCGGGCGGGCACGGCATCTACGACTTCATCCACCGTGACCCGGTGACCCGCGCCCTGGTGCCGGGCAACGTCACGATGGAGGCCACCGACCAGCTCGACCTTTGGGGCGAGTGGAAGTTCCCCCTGGGCGGCGACAGCGACACGAACCGCAGCGGGGAGTCCTTCTGGGTGACCCTGGCCAGGAACGGCGTCCCCGCGGACGTCTGGCGCATGCCCGCCAACTTCCCGGTCGAGCCGGCCCAGGGGCTGTCCTTCCCCGGGATGATGACGCCGGCCCTGGACTCGGCCTACGGCAGCTACACGGTCTTCTCCACCGACCCGCCCGTGGAGACGGAGAAGAGCGGCGGCAAGTACGTCCAGGTGTCCGACTTCAACGGGGTCGTGACGACCGAGATCCAGGGCCCGCCGAACTCCTTCAAGCAGGGCGATCCCGCCGCCAAGGCGAAGCTCGTCTTCTACATCGACGCCGAGAACGACGCGGTCGCGATCGAGGCAGGCACTGAGGTCATGGTCCTCCAGCCGGGCCAGTGGAGCGACTTCATGACGCTCAACTTCGAGCTCCTGCCGGCGGGCATGATGAACATGACCGGGATCGTGCGCTTCTACCTGCGCTCGATCGAGCCGGAGCTCGAGGTCTACGCCTCGCCGGTCAACATCGATCCGGTCAACCCGGTCATGCCCGTGGCGGAGCCCTCGAGCGCCAGCGGCGAGATCGTCGACGCCATCGGTCTCTACTACACCCAGGGGATGGCCGAGGAGGTCAACGCCCTCAAGGACGAGGCCCTCGATGACGTGGAGTTCATGCAGCAGACCAAGCTGGTCTATGACCAGCGGGTGCGCATGATGGACTACGCCCTCGACCAGTACCTCGAGAAGCCGGGGGGGCTGTTCTTCTTCTACTTCTCCACCGTGGACCTGAACTGCCACATGATGTGGCGCTTCCACGACGAGGGGCACCCTCAGCACGAGCAGATCGCCGAGCTGGCGGAGCAGGACTCCTCGGACTGGTCCGGCCGGGAGGGCAGCCAGTGGAAGGACGTCGTGTACGACCTCTACCTGATGATGGACCCGGTCCTCGGGCGCCTGCGGGAGCGCATCGGCGACGACGTGACGTTGATGGTCATGAGTGACCACGGCTTCGCCCCCTGGCGCCGCAAGTTCAGCCTCAACCGCTGGCTGTGGGAGGAGGGCTACCTGGTGCTGAAGGACGGTGAGGAGCCCGAGCGCCTCAAGACCGACCCCGAGTACTCGGGCCAGGTGATGATCTCTCAGATTCAGCTCCCCGACGGCAGCTGGATCGAGGGGCCTGTCGACTGGTCGAAGACGCGAGCCTACGGCGTGGGCTTCAACGGGCTGTACCTGAACCTCGCGGGCCGCGAGGAGGACAACCCCGACACCGAGGACAGCGAGGCCGGCATCGTCCAGCCCGGCCCGGAGGCGGACGCCCTGCTGGCTGAGCTCAAGGCCAAGCTCGAGGCGGTTCGCGACACCGACGGCACCCAGGTCGTGCTCTCCGCGGACCTCGCCAAGGAGGTCTACCGCGGCGAGCGCCTGGCCGAGGCCCCCGACATCCAGGTCGGCTACAACTCCGGCTACGGCAACTCCGACGCCTCCTCCACGGGCCGCATCCCGGCGGAGGTGCTCTCCGATAACCTCGGCGGCACCTTCAACGGCAACCACCTGATGGCCCCCGAGGTCGTGGCGGGCATCCTCCTGACCAACGGCAAGGTCCTGCCGGGCGCGCACGCCCTGGAGGACCTGACCGTCGAGATCCTCGAGCGCTACGGCCTCGAGCGGAGTGCAGGCCAGGACGGTCACCGCGTCCTGGAGTAGCCTCCAACGCACATCCACCCAACCGAGCCCGAGGGCTCCCAGAACCCAGGAACCAGAACCATGTTTGGCGGCGGCAACAAGATCAAGCTCGACAAGGACCTCATCGATCGCGTGAAGAAGGTCTCCGAGGTCGCGGGCTACGCCTCCCACGAGGAGTTCATCACCCACATCATCGAGCGCGAGCTGGCCCACTTCGAGGACGGCGACTCCGACGAGGACATCACCGAGAAGCTGCGCGGCCTCGGCTACATCAGCTAACTCCGACCCGACCTCCAGAGCGCCCCAGAGCACGAGCGGCCCATGAACGCCTTCAACGGCCTCGTCACCAGCCTCTTCGACGTCCTGCTCATGCCCCTCGAGCTGTTGGGCATGGAGCTGGCGTTGATCCTGGTCAGTGGGATCTTCGGGGTCCTGGCCCTGGTGGTGTTCAAGTACATCTCGAGCCAGAAGGGCATCAAGGGCGCCAAGGACAAGATCAAGGCGCACATGATCGCGATCCGGATCTACCAGGACGACCTGGTGATCGTGGGCAAGTCGATCGCGAAGGTGCTGGCGCGCAACTTCCAGTACCTGTCCCTGAACTTCGGTCCCTTCATCCCCCTGGCCCCGATCTTCGTGGTCGTCCTGGCCCAGGCGGTGGTGCGCTACGGCTTCGAGCCCCTCGAGGTGGTCTCGGTCGAGCGCGAGGCCGAGATGCTGCCCGGCGCGGGCAACGAGCTGAAGGTCCACTTCAAGCCCGGCCAGGAGTCGGCTGCGGCGGGGCTCGTGGTGGTCTGGCCCGAAGGGCTGACGCCGCGCTCACCCCTGGTGCGCAACGGCTCCCGGGGCGTCGCCTTCCAGGAGTTCGTGGCGACGGCGCCCGGTGACTACGAGGTCGAGCTGCGGCTCGCGGAGGGGGGCTCCTATACGAAGAAGGTCTCCGCCGGGACCACCGAGGAGGCCTACCTGCAGCCTGAGCGGGTCTCCGACTGGCTCCTGGCCTGGCTATGGCCCGCGGAGGACATGCTCCCGGACGACTCTCCGATCGCCAGCGTGGCCTTCGTCTACCCCGACAGCGACCTGGGGTGGCTGCCCATGAGCGGCCTCATCGGGGTGATGGTGATCTTCGTGCTGGCCTCGATGGCCTTCGCCTTCGCCTTCATCAAGCCGCTCGGTGTCCAGATCTGACGTGACCTATTCGACCGAGGTCGAGCGCGCGCTCCTGGTCTGCCTCGAGGCCCACTACGGGCAGTACCGCAAGGGCGGGGACCGGATCCACTACTCGGTTCACCCGATCCACATGGCCCTGATCCTGGCCCGCACCGGCGTGCGTCAGGAGCTGGTCCAGGCGGCCCTGCTGCACGATGTGGTCGAGGACTGCGACGGCTGGACGATGGGCCGGCTGCGGGAGGAGTTCGGCGACGAGGTGGCCGAGATCGTCGACCAGCTGACCGAGGACAAGTCACTCAGCTGGGAGGAGCGCAAGCAGTGGGCCATCGACCACGTCTCGCGGATGTGCGATGACAGCGTGGTCGTCAAGGCCGCCGACAAGCTCCACAACCTGGAGAGCCTGGCCGTGCAGCTCGAGCAAGCCGAGGACGTCGAGGCGGTCTGGGGCAAGTTCAATGGCGGTCGCGAGCGCACCCTGCGCATGGACCGGGAGCTGGTGATGACCCTCCAGGGGCGCGTGCCGGCCTCCCTCGCCAACGAGCTCGGCTCGGCCTTCGAGCGCGTCGAGAAGAGCGGCTAGAGCTCAGCTCTCGGCGCCCAGGGCCGCGAAGGAGCGCAGGTCGATGGCCCCGTTCCAGGGGCGGGTGCTGGGCACCAGCGGCAGGGCGGCCAGGTCCTTCCTTCGCAGGGTCACGAGCCCCAGCCGCACCAGGAGATCGAGCAGGGAGTAGACCTCCGCCGCCACGCGCTCCGCTGGGGTCTCGGGGGCGTGGCTGCCGGCGTCGAGGCAGAGCTCCGTGGTGGTGACGCCCTCGCCGACGCACTTGAGCACGAAGCGCACCAGCGGTCCGATCTCCAGCTCGCGGGTGATCCCGCAGTTCATTCTCAGCTGGACCCGCTCGAGCTGGTCCTCGAGGATGCCGTGCACGGCTCGCGCGGCGTAGTCCGTGGCGAAGTTGGGCACGTGGTTGGCATCCACGGGGGACGCGCTCGCGCCCGGCCGCCGCGAGGCGTAGAAGGCGTGCATGCTGATCGATCCCCCCAGGATCTCGGCGATGTGGGCGCGCCGACGCGGGTCGAGCTCCGGCAGGCGCCGCAGGTCCCCCGGGCTCCCGAGGAACAGCAGCGGGTCGTACTCCAGGGCGCAGGTGGCCCCCTGCTCCTCGAAGAAGTTGGTGAAGCCCGCCAGCTGCAGGCCGGCGCCTTCGAGCAGCTCGTAGATCTCCGAGGTGGAGTAGGCCCGGTCCTGGCCGTGCAGGTAGGTGTCGACCAGGTAGGAGTCGCTGTCGGGAGACTCGACCATCTCCAGGGCGCCGGGGCCGGCCTTGAGCACGCCGCGCCGCATCAGGTCCGAGAGGCTCGCGCGTGTCGCGGCGACCCGCTCCTCGAGACCCGGCTGCTCGCCGTGCAGGAGGTCGAGCAGCTCCTGGAGGAGGTAGACGTTGCTGCGGCCGTACTTGCCGTACAGCATCAAGCCCATCGCGCCGTCGGGCTCCAGCGCGGTGACGAGCTGCTCCAGGCCGGCCGCAGGCTCCTCGAGGTGGTGCAGGACTCCGACGCAGTTGATGTAGTCGAAGCCTCCCAGGCCCAGTCGCTCCAGGCTCAGGAGGGAGTCGTGCACCCAGGTGATGCCCTCGAGGCCACGTACCTCTGCGCGGGCCCGGGCGATCTCGAGGCTCGACGCGCTCATGTCGAGGAAGACGAACTCCGCGGGCTTTCCACGCAGCTGCTCGGCGAGGAAGATCAGGGCGTCGCCGGTCCCGCCTCCCGCGACCAGCACGCGGAACGGTGCGTCGAAGTCGCGCGCGCCCCCGAAGCCGTGGTGGTCGATCTTCGTCAGGTGGTCGAGCTCCGAGACGATCAGGCGCTCCCGCTCTTCCTCGGGGCGACGCACCGGGAACGGATAGCGCTCGTACTGCTCGCGGATTTCAGGCAGGTAGTTGTTCACGAGTGGCGGAGCCTTGCTCCACCTGGAGCCTATCGCCTCGACGGGTCGATCCCAATGCCGACTCGGAGCGATCGGGACCGGTACAATGCCCCCCATGGAGAGAGAGTCCCCCGCGCCCCCGTCACGCGTCGCACAGCACCCCGCCGCAGGCCTCTTCCGGCCGCCTCCCCAGGGAAGGGTGTTCATCAATGCGGCCTACATGTCCCCCAAGCCCATCGCCGCGCTCGAAGCCATGGGGCGGGTGCTGGAGCGCATGGCCTGCCCGGACTTCGGCGTCCCGGAGTTCTTCGAGCCCGGGGAGCGGGTGCGCGGCCTCCTGGCCCGGGTGGTCGGCGGGGACCCCTCCCAGTTCAGCCTGACGGGGGCGGCGAGCTACGGCCTTGCGACCCTGGCCTGGAACCTGCGCACCCGCGCGGAGTCGCTCGTGGGAGGGCGCAGGACGATCCTCGGCCTCGACGGCCAGTTCCCGAGCAACGTCCAGACCTGGCGGCGGCTCGAGGCGGACGGCTTCCGCCTGCGCCTGCTCGAGGGCGGGGCCGGGGCCACCGAGCGCCTGCTCGACGCTCTCGACCGCGACGTGGCCGCGGTGGCCTTCGCCCCCCTCTCCTGGATCGACGGCCGGCGGGTCGACCTGGCGCGGATCTGCGCCGCGGCGCGCGAGGAGGGGGCCCTGACCGTGCTCGACGTGACCCAGAGCGCGGGGGTCGATGCACCCCTGGGCGACGAGGTGGAGGCGGACCTCGTGGCCGGCGCCGGCTACAAGTGGCTGCTCGGACCCTACGGCACGGGCTTCCTGCGCCTGACCCCCGAGTTGCAGGAGCGCCTCGAGCCCCTCGAGGCCAACTGGAAGAACTTCGAGGGGTCCCAGGACTTCAACCGCCTGACGGAGTACGCCGAGAGCTACACGAGTCCGGCGGCCAAGTTCGATCACGGGGAGAGCTCCGCCTTCGTCCGCATGGCCGGTTGGGAGAGGGGGCTCGAGGCCTTGTGCGAGCTCGGCCCGGGTGAGGTCGCGCGCCACGGGCGGGCCTTCCTCGCCACCCTGCACGAGGAGCTCGACTCCGAGGGCTTCGAGGTGGCCGAGGACGACCCGGCGGCGCAGGCCTGCCACCTCTTCCGCGTCGCCCCGCGGGATCCGGGCCGCTTCGACGCTCTCTCCGAGGCCCTGGCCGCCCGCGGCGTCTCCGTCTCGAGGCGCAACGGCGGTTGGCGCCTCTCGCCTCACGTCTACAACGGCCCCGAGGACGTGGCGGCCTTCGTGGGGGCCTTGGCCGAGGACTGATCCGGGAGCGAGCCCGACCCGTCAGCGCGGGCGGCCGCCCGCCAGGCGCCTCTGCAGCTCGCGCGCGGCCGCGCCCTCCTCCCAGGCGCGGATCGCCGCGCTCTGTTCCGTGTAGCCGCTGCAGATGCCCTGGCCGAGCTCGGGGCAGGCGTCGCACTTCGCGAGCCTGTGGTCCCTGCGCAGGCGGGCGTAGAGGGCGTAGGTGCCGAGCAGGCCCCCCAGGGCGAGCAGCCCGGGGACCGACGAGCCCGTCGCGATCCAGGCGACCGGCGCCGGGACCAGGGCGCCGCTCGTGAAGCGCAGCAGGTCGCGCACGGGCCGCGGCCAGCGCCCGTGCCAGGCGGGGAAGGACAGGGCAGCGACAGCGCAGAACACGAGCGCCCAGGGCAGGACGAGGGCGTCCACCTGCCCGGTGACCGCGACGAGCGCGACGGCGGAGCCGAGGATCCCGAGCCAGAGACTCGAACAGCCTCGGCACAGCCGCAGCTTCCCGAGCCTCAGGACATCCTCCCGGTAGGGCTCGCAGAGGGGCTTGTGAGCCCAGTGGAAGAACCAGGCGTGCCGCAGCCAGGCCAGCTTCTCGACGAGCGCTCTCAACCCTTGCTGTCCCGGGCCGCCATCACGTCATGGATCTCCGCCAGGATGTTGCCCACGGCTCCCTCGGGCACGTAGTTCTGCACGGGGCGCACGAAGACCCCGGTGCCGTTGGCGACCGTGACCGTGTTTCCCATCGAGGAGAGCTCGAAGTTCACGTTGATGATCGCATTGGCTCCCATGCGGCTCGCCATCTCGAGCATGCGCTGGATGGCCTTCTGGCGTGCCTCGTCACCGAGCTGGGTGTAGGAGGCGAGCTCGCCGCCGGTCAGCTGCTTGATGCCCATGGCGCAGTCCTGCCCCATGTCCTTCGAGCGCATGGAGATGCCCCAGCACATGCCCAGGTACTCCATGATCTCGTAGCCGTCGAGGGTCGGGGCGCCGGTCATGATGATCTTGCCGCCGGCGATCTCCGGTCGGGTGCCGCTGAGGAGGGCTTCGCGGTCGAGCATTGTCAGGTCTCCTGGTGGGGTCTAGTGGAGGGAGCCGCCGAGGGGGGCGCCGCAGGTGTTACAGCGGGAGGCCTCCATCAGCTCGACGGTCATGCGCTCGCCGCACTCGGGGCAGACGTAGGCCTTGCGGCTGGCGGCAGCGCGGACGTAGAGCAGGACGCCCAGGCCCACCAGCAGGAGGCCGCCGAGGACGTAGAGGGCGAGGATCACGAGGCCTTCCATGGTGCGCTCCTGGGCTGTCGATGGTTCGAGGGGGGGGCGGGGGAGGCTGGCCTATCCAGCGCACCCCCGGCGATTCGAGGGCTCGCCCGAATTCTCCGTCTCGGGGGGGCTGTTATTTTATGCGCCATGAAGATCCCGATCACCCTGGCCCTGCTGAGCCCGTGGCTCGCCGCCCCCGCCTCGGACCCCGTGCTCGAGGTCGAGGAGGCCCTCGACGCCCTGCACCGTGCCGCCGCGGCGGCGGATGGAGAGCGTTACTTCGGGGCCTTCGCCCCCGAGGCCGTCTTCCTGGGCACGGACGCTGGGGAGCGCTGGAGCCTGGCGGAGTTCCGGGCCTACGCCGAGCCCTACTTCTCGAAGGGGCAGGGCTGGACCTACCTGGCGAGCGAGCGACACGTGGGTCTGGCTCGCGCCGGCGACGTGGCCTGGTTCGACGAGCGCCTGCAGAACGAGAAGTACGGCGAGGCCCGCGGGTCGGGGGCGCTCGAGCGCCGCGACGGAGCGTGGAAGGTGGTCCAGTACAACCTGACCTTCCCCGTGCCGAACGAGGAGGCTCCGGAGCTGACCAAGAAGGTCATGCAGGCGGAGACCGCCGGCCAACCCCGGGGTCGGCAGCTCTTCGCCAGGGACGGAGAGCGGCAGCTCGCCCTGTGGAATCGGGCCGTGCCCGAACGGCTGGAGCTGGGGCCGGAGGAGCGGCCGGTGGTGGTGCTGCTGCCCAGCGCGTCCATCACGGCGCGGGCCCTGTGGGACCTGCCCCGCAAGGACTACTCGGTCCAGCGGGCCCTGGCGCGGCGGGGCTTCGACACCTTCGCGGTGGAGCTGGGGGGCTACGGCCTCTCGAGTCCGCCCGCGGAGGCCGGCGGTGGCTGCACCAGCGCGGTGAGGGACCTCTCCATCGCCGTGGAGCACATCCGCGAGCTGCGGGGCGTCGAGCGGGTCGTCATCGTGGGACCGAGCTGGGGAGCTCAGGTGGCGGGTGCCTTCGCGGCGGCGCACCCGGAGCGGGTGCGGGGGGTCGTGCTGTACGGCTTCACGTGGACCCGGCTGGTCCCGGTCGAGGCGCTCGCCGCGGCCTTCGGGGCGGGCGTGCTGGAGTCCGACACGCGCGAGGTGAGCGAGGCGTCCTTGCTGGGGGACTTCCGCCACGGCGCGGCTGAGGAGGGGGTGCCGGAGGCCTTCGCGGCCTTCGCCGTGTCTCAGGGACGCAGCGTGCCGACGGGGGCCCTGCGGGACCTCGTGGGGGAGCTGCCGCTGGTCGACCCGGAGAAGCTCGACATGCCCGTCTTGATGCTGGCCGGTCGGATGGAGGTCGAGTGGCGCGACGAGGAGAGCGGGGAGCTCGTGCTGCACGGGGAGCGGTTGGAGGACAACCGCGGGTTCTACGCTGCCCTGTCCGGTCCCAGGCACTGGATCGAGATCCCGGAGGGCGGACACCTGGTGCACCTGGAGCGGCCGCGGCGCCTGTTCCAGCGCTGTCTGGCGGGATGGATCGAGCGCTTGCCCGAGTAGTTCGGTCGGACTTCTCCGCGTTCCGGCCTCTCCCTTGGAGGCGGCCGAGGGGGACTGACCAAGCGCTACTTGCTTGCGGCTCGGCTCGTCATCACCCAGGTGCACGGTGATCTAGGAGCCGGGTGATCTTGGAGCCGGGGGATCTTGGAGCCGGGGGATCTTGGAGCCGGGGGGCCGACCTGGGCGCCGTCGATGATGCGACCGATGTGGACCGTCACGAGCGTCTCGAAGTCCGCGGTCTCACCCTGCTCGCTGGGCGAGCTCATCCGCAGGCCACGGATGTGCTGGAGCATCAGGTTCTCGGGGCCTCCCCCCCCCTCCTCCCCCCGCGCATGGATCCGGCCGAAGTAGAGCGCGGAGACCGGCACATCGTCCCGGTCTCCGCGAGAGGCTTCCCATTCGGACCCCCTCACTGGTCCGGGAGACCCCGTGCCAGCAATCAGAAGGACGCCCGAACGGCGGTGAGGTCACGCGGAATCTCGGAGATCCCGCGCGCCCTGAGTCGGTGCTACTTCACCTCGAAGGCGGAGGCGATGAACTTGCCGTCCTTGATCTCGCCCGCGGCCACGGCCTCGGCCGGTCCGCTGCTGCACCACTCCATGACGCCCAGACCGAGGTCCGAGCCGTTGGCGATCTCGACGAACTGGTTCTCGACCTCGATGTAATTGCCGCAGCGGCCGATGTCCTCGATGGAGCAGCCGCACCTGACGTTGTGGGTGCCCGACGCGACGGCCATGTCGGCCATGTCGGCCATGTCGGCCTGGGTGGCCGGGGCGGCCGGGGTGTCGCCATCGACCTCGACTTCGGCGGTGCAGGCGGCCAGGGGCAGGGCCAGGCAGAGGAGCAGGAGTCTCTTCATCTCGATCTCGTGGGATAGGGGTGACGTGGGAACGCTGGGCTCATCCTAGCGGGCGCTGACGGGCGTCCCGGAGCCCCGGGAGTCGAATTGTCCGTCTACGGAGCAGGCCGGCGCTCATTCCTCGCCGATGTCCTCGTTCCACAGCTCGGGGCGGGCGGCGATGAACTCCTCCATCAGGCGTACGCAGTCCGGATCGTCGACGATCTCGAGCTCGACGCCTCGGCTCCGGAGGTGCTCCTCGGGCCCCTGGAAGGTGCGGTTCTCGCCGATCACGACCTTCGGGATGCCGTAGAGCAGGACGGTCCCGCTGCACATGTCACAGGGGGAGAGGGTCGAGTAGAGCACGGAGCGCTTGTATTCGGCGGCTCGCAGCCGACCGGCGTTCTCGAGGCAGTCCATCTCCGCGTGGAGGATCGGGCTGCCGCGCTGGATGCGGCGGTTGTGCCCGCGGCCGACGACCTCGCCGTCGAGGACCAGCACGGAGCCGATGGGGATGCCGCCCTCGGCCAGGCCCTGGCGGGCTTCGGCGAGGGCCTCGAGCAGGAAGGGGTCGCTCATGGGGTGGGAGGGGCCGAGGATGGGGAGATCGAGGCTAGGGCGCCGCTCCGCGGGAATCCAGGGGGCCGGGGCGGCCTCACTTGAATCGGCGTGGTCCGGAAGGGGAGACTCTGCCCATGCTCCAGAACCCCGACCCCGCCCTGATCAACGAGGACCTGGCCCCGACCACCGCCGAGACCCGCAACTGGCGCGTGCACCACATGGCCTCCCTGTGGATCGGCATGGTGGTCTGCGTGCCGACCTACATGCTGGCCGGCGGCCTGATCCAGCTCGGCATGAACTGGTGGCAGGCGGTGGGCACGGTCCTGCTCGGCAACGTGATCGTGCTCGTGCCCATGATCCTGAACGGCCATGCGGGCACGAAGCTCGGCGTGCCCTTCCCGGTGCTCAGCCGCGCGAGCTTCGGTATCCGTGGGGCGAACGTGCCCTCGATCCTGCGCGGGCTCGTGGCCTGCGGCTGGTTCGGGATCCAGACCGCGATCGGGGGGGCGGCGATCTTCCAGTTGATCGGCGCTCTGCGGGGTGAGCCCCTGGGGGGCGAGGACCTGCCGGTGCTGGGCCTGAGCCTGGCGGAGCTCGCCTGCTTCCTCGGCTTCCTGTCCCTGCAGCTGGTCGTCATCTACCGCGGGATCGACTCGATCAAGCTGCTGGAGACCTGGGCCGCGCCCTTCCTGATCCTGATGGGGCTGGCGCTGCTCGCCTGGGCCTACGTCCAGGCGGACGGCTTCGGCACCATGCTCTCGGCGCCATCCGCCTTCGGCACCGGCGGCGCCAAGGAGGGTCAGTTCATGTCGGTCTTCCTGCCGGGCCTGACGGGCATGGTCGGCTTCTGGGCCACCCTCTCGCTCAACATCCCCGACTTCACGCGCTACGCGAAGAGCCAGCGTGACCAGGCCCTGGGGCAGGCCCTGGGCCTGCCGCTCTTCATGACCCTCTTCGCCTTCATCGGCGTGGCGGTCACCTCGGCCACGGTTGTGATCTACGGCGAGGCCATCCCCGATCCGACCCAGCTCGCCGGGCGCATGGGCGGCGGCCTGGGGGTGATGCTCTCCCTGGCCGCCCTGACCGTGGCGACTCTCTCGACCAACATCGCCGCCAACGTGGTCTCGCCGGCCAACGCGATCATCAACCTGGCGCCGCGCTGGGCGACCTTCCGCATCGGCGGCTTCATCACGGCCCTGATCGGCGTCGTGATCATGCCCTGGAAGCTGATCGAGGCCACCGAGGGCTACATCTTCACCTGGCTGATCGGTTACTCGGCACTGCTCGGGCCCATCGGCGGCATCGTGATCGCGGACTACTTCCTGGTGCGGCGGACGGAGGTCTCCCTCGAGGACCTGTACCGCAAGGACGGGGCATTCTGGTACCGGGGTGGCTTCAACCGCGTCGCCCTCGTGGCCCTGCTCCTCGGCGTGGCCCCCAACGTCCCGGGCTTCCTGGCCCAGGCGGGCTTCGTCGAGTCGGTGCCCGCCATCTTCGAGAGCATCTACACCTACGCCTGGTTCGTGGGCTTCCTGATCTCGGCGGCGGTGTACACGGTCGCCATGGGGTCGTCGGGGCGGGCTGCGTCGAGCGCGAGCTCCTGAGGGGCTCAGGGGCGTCTGGAAGAGGCACGGAGGGCCCATCGGGGCCCGTTTCGGCGGCGCCGGGTACCCTCGGAGTGCACCCGACTCCCCTCGACCTCCACCTCGACTGCGATGCGCCCGCTCCGATCCACCGCCACCCTGCTGCTCCTCCTGGCCCCCGCCACGACTGCTGAGGCCGGCCAGATCATCGCCCAGCTTTCGGGACTCACCGGCACCGACCACGTGCTCGACTTCGGCGCCAACCTGTACCCGAACTTCACGGTCATCACGAACGAGTTCCCCGGCGTCGTCTTCACCCACACGAGGTACTTCACGACGGGCACCTCCAACAACCTGGTTGGAGGATTTCTCACGAACGACTTCTCGGGCGCCCCGGACACGATGACGGCCACCTTCGCGAGCCCGATCAGCGACCTGAGCTTCGTCTACCACCAGATCGGGACCTCGCAGGCCTCCAACTTCCGCGTCTACCTGGCCGGGAGCCTGGTGGACTCCTTCAGCTACCAGTCGGACCAGTTCCAGCCGAACAACTACTTCGGCTTCACGGACCTGGTGTTCGACGAGCTGCAGATCGACTTCGTGTCAGACTTCAACATCGATACCCTGGCCTACAACGACGCTGCCCCGACCACGACGGGCGACCCCTTCTGCTCCGGGGACGGGACCGGCGGGACCTGCCCGTGCCTCGGCGTCGGAGCGGCCGGCGCGGGTTGCCCCAGCTCGGCGACGGGTGGAGCGGTCCTGACCGCCAGTGGCAGTGCTTCCTTCGGGGCCGACAGCTTCTCACTGGCGGTAAACGGAATCCCGGGCGCGCGCCCGGGGCTGTGCGTCAAGGGCTCGGCCGTCTTGGGCGGCGGGCTGGGAGATCCCGTTGGTGACGGCCTGCTGTGCACGAACCCCGAGCAGCGCTCGCAGGTGATCGTCTCTGATGCCGGCGGGAGCCTGGTGATGCTCGACTGGAAGGGTCAGCCCTTCGGGACCTACCCGGGTATCGCCAACGCCGGCTCGACCACCTATCACCAGTGGTGGTACCGCGACCCGGACAACACCTGCTCGGGTCAGGGCTTCAACTTCACCAACGCCTGGGCGGTCGACTGGCAGCCTTGAAGTGCGCGGACCGGCGGCCCCTCGTGTCGAGGTGCCGCCGGTCCTGTCTCCCGAGAGCGTGCTCAGGGGGTGAACGCGATCCGGTAGCCGTCCGTCAGGTCGAAGCCCGCGCCTCCGCCCGCGGTGTCGCGGAACCAGCACTGGAAGTTGTACACCGACCCCGGAGTGATCGGGTGGATGCTCCCCGACATGGAGGCGTAGTCGATCGGCCAGGCGATCGATCCCTTGAAGGACTGGAAGACCGGTGAGCGCACGAAGGGCTGGGCCACGCACATGGTGCCGTTGCCGAAGGGCACCGAGGTCTCGTTCGGGCCGTAGAAGAAGATGCCGAAGACCTTCGGCCACACGTTGGCCACGTTCAGGCCGTAGATCTCCAGGTCACCCGTCGAGACGCTCGAGCTGCCCGAGCTCCACATGACGGCCGCGAGGCCCGTGGAGTTGGGAGTCGAAGTGCAGTAATTCAGACCGTACTCGTTGAACATCTTCAGCGAGTAGTCATTGCACGCAGCGGAGTCCGCGAGGAAGGCGCGCACGACGATGGTCATCGGCTGGGGTGAGAAGTTCTCGAGCTCTACCCTCTCATCGACGTCGAGCGTCGCGACCGTGAAGAGCAGGTTCGAACAGCCTGCGTCGTACACCTCCAGGTCGATGTTCCCGTCAGCCGGGTCGTGGCCGAAGGAGAAGTCCAGCCGCTTGTAGGCCGGCACGGTGACCTGGTACCAGTCGTCGTCGCCCTGCTGGATGCTGTTCCCCGGGTCCCACATGTACGGCGTGAACGGCAGCACCCTCGGGTTGGCGCAGGAGTCATTGGGCTCGTAGGGGTCCGCGATCTGGCAGTCCTCGAGGGTGAGCTTCTGGGCGTAGTCGTACTCGACGTCCCCCGACCCCACGAGGTAGACCTCGCAGACGACCTCCACCTGGCTCCCGGTCGTGTTCAGCCACAGCGCCGCCTCGTCGTCGGTCGTCGTGCTGGACGAATCCAGGAGCACGGTGCAGTCGGCGTTCCAGAGCCGCAGGTCGAGGTTGCCGTCGCTGTGGGAGAACCAGACCTCGGCCTCGATCTGCACGCCGGCCTCCAGGGTGGTCCGATAGTGGTCGACCGGGTCAGCGTCGTTGATGGTGCGGTTGGGCTTGATGCTCCAGGGCCCGAGGATGGGGGTCACGACCTCTGCGGTGGCGCAGGTGTCGTCGAGAGGGGGCGCGGGAGTCGCAAGGGCCGGAGGGTGACTGAGGCAGGCGAGCAGCCCCCAGAGGAGTTTCTGCGTCATTTCGAGCTCCAGGTGGTGGGGAGAGCGTGGCGAGGAGTGGACACGCCCGTGACGGACTTGGGAGGGACCCAAGTCGTAGCATGTTCCCCTGATCGGGCCTGAATCACCGGGGGGGTGCTCCGGGCCGGGTCAGTCCGTCACCAGCGAGTCCGTCTCCTTCGCGATGTCGCCCTTCCACATCTCGTCGCGGCCCGCCTGGCCGGCCTTCTCGCGCTTGGCCTGGCGCTGGCGCTCGACGAGGTCGGCGTGGGTGGAGAAGTAGGGCAGGCTCTTGCCGACGACGTCGGAGACACGCTCGAAGTCGTGCTTCTCCATGAAGGCCGCCAGCCCCTCGCAGAGCTCGGAGATCATCTCGTAGCCCCGCAGCATGGCGCCGGTGCAGACCTGGGTCGTGCTGGCGCCCAGGAGCATGAACTGGACCGCGTCCTCGGCGGTCTCGATGCCGCCCATGCCGGAGACCGGCGTGCCCGGGCAGGCGTCGGCGATCTCGTGCACGTGGCGCAGGGCGATCGGCAGCACGGCACGGCCCGAGTAGCCGCCGTGGACCGTGTAGCCCTCGACCGTCGGCATGGGGCGCAGGGTGTCGAGGTTGACGCCGATGGTGCAGAGGATCGTGTTGATGGCCGAGATGCCGTCGGCGCCGCCCCGCACGGCGGCCTGGGCCGGGACGCGGGGGTCGGTGACGTTCGGGGTCATCTTGGCCCAGACCGGGATCGTGGCCGCGCCCTTGGCCCAGCCGGTGACCTCCTCGACGATCTCGGGGTCCTGGCCCATGGCGGCGCCCATCTTGCGCTCGGGAAGACCGTGCGGGCAGGAGAGGTTGAGCTCGAGCGCGTCGACGCCGGTGGCCTGGGTGCGCTCGACGATCTCGATCCACTTGTCCTGCTCGTACTCCTCCATGATCGAGGCGATCAGGACGTGGTCGGGGAAGGCCTGCTTGCAGTCGGCAAGCTCATCGAGCCACAGGTCGAAGGGGCGGTCGCTGATCAGCTCGATGTTCTGGAAGCCGATGACCTTCTTCCTGTCATCCCGGTCCACGAGCTTGCCGTAGCGCGGCACGGTGTTGTGGACCTTCGTGGCATCGAGGCTGATCGTCTTGCACACGATCCCGCCCCAGCCGAGCTCGAAGGAGCGCTTGATGACCCGCGCGTTCGTGCCGGGGGGGCCCGACCCCAGGACGAAGGGGTTCGGGAAGGTCATGCCGTTGACGTCGATGCGGAGGTCGGCCATGTCGTGTCAGGAGGCGAAGGTCGCCAGGGACTCGCCGAGGACCTTCAGGGCCTCGTCGATCTCGTCGGCGGTGATGTTGAGGGCGGGGGCGATGCGCAGCACGTTGCCGGCCAGGCCCCCCTTTCCAATCAGGAGGCCGCGCTCCTTGCAGGCCTCGAAGAGCTTGGTCGTGGCCTCGGTGTTCGGGGTGCGGTCACAGATCGTCTCGTCCACGACCAGCTCCATGGCCTGCATCAGGCCCATGCCGCGCACGTCGCCCACCATGCGCGGGTAGTGGGCCTTGAGCTCGTCGAGGCCGGCCCGCAGGCGCTCGCCCTGGACGCGGGCATTCTCGGGCAGACCCTCGTCCTCGATCACGCCGAGGGTCGCGTTGGCGGCGGCGCTCGAGATCGGGTTGCCGCCGAAGGTCGAGATCTGCAGGGCCTGGAAGGCGTCCGCGATCTCGGGGGTGGCGACCGTGACGCCCAGGGGCATGCCGTTGGCCACGCCCTTGGCCATGGTCATCACGTCCGGCTCGACGCCCCAGTGCTCGATGCCGAACATCTTGCCGCCCGTGCGACCGAAGCCGGTCTGGACCTCGTCGCAGATGAAGACGCCGCCGTACTTGCGCACGATGTCGACGGCGATCTCGAAGTACTCCTTCGGCGGCGTCACGAAACCACCAACACCCTGGATCGGCTCCGCCAGGAAGCCGGCGATCTTGCCGGTGGTCGTGGTCTTGATCAGCTCCTCGAGGTCCGTGGCGCAGGCCACGCCGCACTCGGGATAGGTCTGCTTGAGAGGGCAGCGGTAGCAGTAGGGGGCCAGGCCGTGCTTGATGCCCGCGATCTGGGTCGGCACCGAGCGCCAGGGAGAGTGGGCGGTGAGCGACTGGGCCAGCATCGAGCGCCCCGAGTAGCCGTGGCGCAGGGCCACGAGCTCGATAGAGCCGGTGTAGACCTGGGCCAGGGCGACCGCGGTCTCGTCGGCCTCGGTGCCCGAGGCGGTGAACATGGCCTTCTGCAGGCGGCCGGGCGTGATGCGGGCGATGCGCTCCGCCAGCTCGACGATCGGCAGGGTCGGGTAGAGGGTCGAGACGTGCCCCAGCCGGTCCACCTGGAGCTTGATGGCCTCGTTGACCTTGGGGTGGCAGTGACCGACGGAGACGGTCAGGATGCCGCCGAAGAAGTCGAGGTACTCGGTGCCACCGGCGTCCCGTAGGCGCGTGCCCTGGCCCTCGACGAGCACCACCGGTTCGGCGTAGTAGTTGGCCACCGAGGGCAGGAGAAACTGCCCGTGCTTGCGCAGGACTTCCGCGCCCAGGTCCGTGCCCTCCACGGCGCTCACACGAAGCTCCGCTCGAGGTAGCGACCGGCGCCGCGCTCGACCTTGAGGTTGCCGTTCTGGAACTGCACGCGCCCGTTGACGATCACGCTCGAGCAGGTGCCGCGGGTCTCGAAGCCCTCGAAGATGTTGCGGTCGACCTTGTGGTGGTGGGTGTCGGCCGAGATCTTGCCGGTGGCGGCGGGGTCCCAGACGACGATGTCCGCGTCCGCGCCGACGGTGATCGAGCCCTTGCGGGGGTAGAGGCCGAAGATCTTGGCGGCGCGGGTGGAGGTCACGTCCACGAACTCGTGCAGGTCGAGGCGCCCCTCGAGCACGCCGTAGGTGTACATCAGCGACAGGCGATGCTCGATGCCCGCCGCTCCGTTGGGGATCAGGCGGAAGTCGTCCTTGCCCATGTCCTTCTGGCCCACCAGGTTGAAGGGGCAGTGGTCGGTGGCGACCACCTCGAGGGTGCCGGCCCGCAGGGCGTTCCACAGGGGCTCCTGGTGGCCGCGCGGGCGGATCGGCGGCGACATGACCGCGGCGGCGCCCTCGAAGTCGGGCTTGTCGTAGACCGAGTCGTCGAGGAGCAGGTACTGGGGGCAGGTCTCCCCGTGCACTCGCTGGCCGCGGGCGCGGGCGGCGGCGATGGCCTCGACCGCCTGGACGCAGGTGACGTGCACCACGTAGAGGGGCTCCTGGGTCATGCGCGCCAGCATGATCGCCCGCGAGGTGGCCTCGCCCTCGAGGGGGGCGGGGCGCGAGAGAGCGTGGTACTTGGGCTCCGTCTTGCCCTCGGCCATGAGCTGGTTCTGGAGCTCGACCACCATGTCGCCGTGCTCGGCGTGCACCGTCACGAGGGCGTTGAGGGCGCGGGCCGTCTTCATGACCTCGATCAGCTCCACGTCGTCGACGCCGATGGCGCCGCGGTAGGCCATGAAGGTCTTGAAGGAGGGGATGCCCTTCTCCTCGACACAGGTCTGCATCCAGTCGGCGGTCTTGTCGCCCCACCAGGTGACCGCCATGTGGAAGGCGTAGTCCGACACCGACTTGGCGGCCTTGTCGTGCCAGGCGGCGAGGGCATCCATCAGGTCCTCGTTCCGCGCGGGGATCACGAAGTCGATGATCGACGTCGTCCCCCCGGCGACTCCGGCGGCAGTGCCGGTCTCGAAGTCGTCCGCGGAGATCGTGCCCATGAAGGGCAACTCCATGTGGACGTGGGGGTCGAGGCCGCCGGGGAAGACGTACTGGCCGGAGGCGTCGATCACCTCCTCGCCCTGGCCCTCGAGGTCCGTGCCGATCTCGACGATCTTGCCGCCGCTCGTGCGCACGTCGCCCACGGTCTTGTCGAGGGCGGTGACAATCGTCCCGTTCTTGATCAGGATGCCCATGGTCTCGTCTCTGTCTCTGGGGGATTCAGCGGGGGTCTTCAGGGCAGGAGCTCGGCCATGTCGCCGTAGGTCTCGGGCCGGCGGTCGCGGTAGAACTGCCAGACACGGCGCACCTCTTCGATCAACTCGAGGTCCATGTCGGCGGTGATCAGCTCGTCCTGGTCCTCGGAGGCCTCGGCCAGGAACTCGCCGCGGGGGTTCACGAAGTAGCTGGAGCCGTAGAACTTGCCGATGTTCCAGGGGGCCTCGGTTCCGACCCGGTTGATGCAGCCCATGTAGTAGCCGTTGGCGACCGCGTGGGCCGGCTGCTCGAGCTTCCAGAGGTACTGGGAGAGTCCGGCGACCGTGGCCGAGGGGTTGAACACGACCTCGGCGCCGTTCAAGCCCAAGAGGCGCGCGCCCTCGGGGAAGTGGCGGTCGTAGCAGATGTAGACGCCGACCTTGCCGTAGCGGGTCTGGAACACCGGGTAGCCCAGGTTGCCGGGCTTGAAGAAGTACTTCTCCCAGAAGCCCGACGTGTGGGGGATGTGCTGCTTGCGGTACTTGCCGAGGTAGCTGCCGTCCGCGTCGAGCACGGCGGCGGTGTTGTAGTAGACGCCGGCCTGCTCCTTCTCGTAGATGGGCACGACGATCACCATCTCGTGCTTGCGGGCGATGGGCGCCAGGGCCTCGACCGTCGGTCCGGGCACGGGCTCGGTGGCGTCGTACCAGCGGGCGTCCTGGCTGGGGCAGAAGTACGGGCCGTTGAAGATCTCCTGCAGGCAGAGCATCTGCACGCCCTGCTCGCCGGCGGCCTCGATGAAGGGCAGGTGCTTGTCGAAGGCGGCTGCCTGGATCTCGGCCACCGGTCGCGTCTCGTCGTTGATCGGGTTGGCGCACTGGATCAGGCCGCCTTTGACGATTCGAGCCACGGAAGTCTCCTTGTCGTTCTTGGGGGAAGGGCGCTACCAGCGCGAGATGAGCACCTTGCGGTCGGTGTAGAAGTCGTAGGCCTCACGGCCGTGGGCCTTCAGGTCGCCGAAGAAGGAGCCCTTGGCGCCGCCGAAGGAGAAGAAGGACATGGGGGCCGCGACTCCGATGTTGACCCCCGCCATGCTGGCGGGGACCTCGTAGCGGAAGGTGCGCGCGGCCTTGCCCGAGGTGGTGAAGATCGAGTTCGCGTTGGCCAGGGGCTGACGCTTGGCGAACTCGAGGGCCTCCTCGAGGGTGTCGGCCTCCATCAGGCCGAGCACCGGCCCGAAGATCTCCTCGCGGCCGATGGTCATCTCCTCGGTCACTCCGTCGAAGAGCGTCGGTCCGACGAAGTAGCCGTCGCCGGGCACGCCGGGGTCGCGGCCGTCCACCACGAGCTCGGCGCCCTCGTCGACGCCCTTCTCGATCATGGCCAGCACGCGCTGCTTGTGCTCCGCGGAGATCACCGGGCCCATGGTCACGCCCGGCTGGGCGCCGTCACCGACGACGATCTGGCCCAGGCGCTCCACGAGGCCGGCGCGCACCTGGTCCTTGCAGCCGCCGATGGCCACCACCAGGGCCGCCGCCAGGCAGCGCTCGCCCGCGCAGCCCATGGCGGACTCGGTGATCGCGTCGAGGGCGAAGTCCATGTCCGCGTCCGGCATGACGAAGATGAAGTTCTTCGCGCCCCCGAGGGCCTGCACGCGCTTGAGGCGCGCGGACGCCTCCTTGTAGACGTACTCCGCGACGGGGCTCGAGCCCACGAAGGAGACCCCGGCGATGTCCGGGTGCTCGACGAAGGCCTGCACGACCTCGCGGCCGCCGTTGACGAGGTTCAGCACTCCGGGGGGGAAGCCAGCCTCGGCCATCAGCTCCCAGACGAGCTTGGAGCTGAAGGGCACCTGCTCGGAGGGCTTGCAGACGAAGGTGTTGCCGCAGGCCACGGCGAAGGGCGCGAACCACAGCGGCACCATGGCCGGGAAGTTGAAGGGCGCGACGGCCGCGAAGACCCCCAGGGGCTGGCGCACGGTCTCGCAGTCGATGCCGCGGGCGATGTCCTCCAGGCTCTGGCCCATCAGCATCGAGGGCGCGCCGGTGGCCGCCTCGACCATCTGGATCCCGCGCCTCACGCTGCCCATGCCCTCGGCGAGGGTCTTGCCGTGCTCGCGCGTCACGGTCGCCGCCAGGTCGCCGGCGTGCTGGTCCAGCAGAGCCTTGAGGCGGAAGAGCGGCTGGATGCGGTCCTGGACAGGTACGCGCCGCCACTCGGGGAAGGCCGCCTGGGCAGCCTGGACCGCGGCGTCGACCTCGGCCGCGGAGCTCAGGGGGCACTCGCCGATGAGCTCGCCGTTGGCGGGGTTGTGGACCGGGTGGTTCTCGGCGGCGGTCGAGTCGACCCATGACCCGCCGATGAAGTTCTTCAAGCGTTCGATTGCCATGGGCTCCGACCTCTGGGGCACGGTCCGGGGCTGCGGCCGCACTCGCGCCGAGCCTCGGGTTGCGCTCGGTGTCGCCCAGAGGAAGGTCCCGGGGCTGCGAGCGCCCATGAGACGTTAGCAAGCCCGCGGCGGCGGGACAATCCAAGCTGCCGTGGGTGAACGAGAGGGTCGACCCCGCGCCCCTTCGAGCACGGTTCCACGATCGGCGATCAGCGTCTCGGTGTGCTTGGGGTCGACCTCTCGCGAAGGGGACGCGCGGCGCCGCGAACGGTCACGCGGCGCCGGGGGAAAGGACAGTCGGTCGAGCGGTCCCGCGAGGAGGGGGCGCCGCCCACCGGACCCGCGAGCCGCCGCGGCCCTCTCAGCTGGTCGCCTGCTCGCTGCCCGCCGCCGGCTCGAGGTACTGGAGGAAGACCTCGCGCACCTCGCGCGCGTGCTCATGCACGGTCTCCCGGCTCCAGCCCCCGGTCTCGATGGGTTCCAGGCAGTCCACCCGCACGTGGCCGCTGCGCAGCAGGAAGGAGCCCATGGGCAGGACGCTCTCGATGCCGCGCATGATCAGGGGGACGATCGGGATGCCGTGCTCCGCCGCGAGGTGGAAGGCGCCCAGCTTGAAGCGCTGCAGACCTCCCTCGCGCGAGCGCGTGCCCTCCGGCGCCATCATGCAGGGCGCCCCCTCGGCCAGGATGCGCCGTCCGGCCTCGCTCACGCTGCGGATCGCCGCCTCGTGGTCGGTGCGGTCCACGGGGATCATGCCCAGGTTCTTGAAGGCGCGGCCGAGGCCCGGGATGCGCTCGAACTCCTTCTTGTAGACGACCAGAACCCGCTCCGGGCAGAGCTGGGCCACGACGAAGATGTCGAGCAGGCTGACGTGGTTGAACAGGATCAGCTTGGCCCCCGGTCGCTCGAGGTGCTCACGGCCGTGCACCTCGAGGGTCGCCCCGCAGAGGCGGAACGGGATGCGGCCCCAGATGTGCACCCAGCGCGTGTAGCCCCTCTCCCGGAAGCGCCGCGAGAAGCCCGCCAGGATCGCGATCATGCCCGCGCCCCCCAGGGTCCACAGGAAGAGGGGCACAAAGAAGAGCACCCCGCGCCAGGCGCTGGCTCTCCTCGGGCCCTCCTCCGGTTCCAGCTCGCCTCGCCCAGCCATGCGACGGGATGGTAGACGAGGTGGGGGTGGGCGCCAAAGGGCGCCCGGCCCGGCGGACGCGGACCATCAGCCCGCGTCGAGGTGCGTCCCGAGGAGCGCGATCACCGCGCCGAGACGCCCTGGAGAGGGAGGCCCACCAGCCGCATCGGCAGCTGGCGGTCGCATTGCAGCCGGGCCAACTCGGGGAGAATCGGTCAGTCCCGTCCTGAGTCCATCCAAGGAAGTTGCAAATTGGTCGGTGGAGACCCGCGGGTCTCCGTCTCGACACCGCACCCGGGATGACCCCCGCCCGGAGGGCAGGGGGGCGCCCCGGAGCCCCGGCTCTGATGGGGGTCCGCTCGCTATCCTCTGTCCATGACCCCCCTCCGCTGCGCCCTGCCGACCCTGCTCCTCGCCGCCCCGGCCGCCCTCGGCCAGGTCCCTCACCTCGAGCTGCCCACGGGCCTCGAGGCGACCCTCTGGGCCGAGTCCCCCGCCCTCTACAACCCCACGGCCCTCGACGTGGACCTGCGCGGGCGGCTGTGGGTGACCGAGGCCGTCAACTACCGCCAGTGGCGCGGCCGCAACCCCGGGCGGCACCACGAGGAGGGGGACCGCGTCCTCGTGCTGGAGGACACGGACGGGGACGGGGTCTGCGACTCCTCGAAGGTCTTCGCCCAGGGGCCCGAGCTGGTCGCGCCCCTGGGGATCCTGGTGCTCGGCGAGGGGCGCGTGCTCGTCTCCGCCTCGCCCTCGGCGATCCTCTACACCGACGAGGACGGGGACGACGTGGCGGACCGCAAGGAGGTCTTCCTGACCGGCTTCGGAGGTCGCGACCACGATCACGGCCTGCACTCCTTCGTGCCCGGGCCGGACGGAGCCCTGTACGCGGCGGTGGGCAACGCCGGGCCGCACCTGGTGGAGGACCGCGACGGCTGGCGCCTGCGCTCGGGCTCGATCTACGTGGGCGGCGGCGAGCACACCGCGGACAACAAGCCCGGCCTCGTCTCGAGCGACGAGCGGATCTGGACCGGCGGCCTCGTGCTGCGCGTGGGCCCCGACGCGACCGGCCTGCGCGTGCTCGCCCACAACTTCCGCAACAACTACGAGGTGGCCCTCGACAGCTTCGGGAACCTCTTCCAGTCCGACAACGACGACGACGGCAACCGCAGCTGCCGCACGCTGTGGGTCATGGAGGGGGGCAACTACGGCTTCTTCTCGGAGGACGGGAGCCGCAACTGGAAGGCGGACCAGCGGCCGGGGCAGCCGGTGCCGCGGGCCCACTGGCACGCGGACGATCCCGGTGTGTGCCCGCCCGGCACGATCAACGGCGCGGGGGGGCCGACGGGGGTGTGCGTCTACGAGGGCGACCTCCTGGCGGGCTGGGATCTGATGGGGGCCGTCCTGAACGCGGACGCCGGAGCCGGCGTGGTCTACGCCCACCGACCCCGGGAGGAGGGCGCGGGAATCGGGCTCGAGCCGGGCTGGTTGATCCGCGGCGACCGCGACTCGGACGAGCGCGGCGCCCGCTGGTTCCGGCCGAGCGACGTGTGTGTCGGCCTGGGCGGCGAGGTCTACGTGGCCGACTGGTACGACCCCGGGGTCGGGGGGCACGCCGCCCGGGACCGCGAGGCCTACGGGCGCATCCTGCGCATCGCTCCCGAGCTGACCGCCGTACCCGAGCTGACGTTCTCCCTGGAGCCGGCGGAGGCGGCCCTCCAGGCGCTGGACGCACCCGTTCCCGGGGTCCGGGTCCAGGCGGCGCGGCGGCTCAGCCGACCCTCGCGCGACCACGACCGGCTCCTGAAGTTCGAGCTGGTGACCGAGACCGACCCCCGCAAGCTCGCCCGACGCCTGTTCGTGCAGGCGGGCCGCGGAGAGGCGGGGCGCGAGGCCGTCGCGAAGTTCCTCGCCCACGAGGACCCCGACCTGCGCATCGCCGCCCTGCGCGCCCTGCGCGCGGCGGGCCACGACATCTTCGAGGGCCTGCGGGCCCTGGCGAGCGACCCGTCTCCCTCGGTGCGCCGGGAGGTCCTGATCAGCCTGCGGGAGTACGGCGAGGCGGAGGACTTCGTCGAGCTCCTGGTGGAGCTCGCCCGGGGCTACGACGGCGAGGACCGCCACTACCTCGAGGCCTTCGGCATCGCCGCGCACGGATACGAGGAGGAGGTCTTCACGGAGCTCTCGGCGGAGCTGGGCAACACGCCCTCGCGCTGGGATGCGCGCTTCGCGGGCCTCGCCTGGCGCCTGCACCCGGCCTCTGCGGTGCCGGCCCTCGCCGCCCGGGCCGCGGACGCGACCCTCTCCGAGGTGGCGCGGCTGCAGGCCCTCGACGCCCTGGCCTTCATCCCGACCCGCGCGGCGGCCGAGGCTGCGGTGACCCTGGCGCTGCTCGACGAGGGCCCCGTGGGTCGCCGGGCGGACTTCTGGGTGCGGCACCGGGACACGAACGACTGGCGCTCCTTCCAGCTCGGCCTGGAGCTGGAGCGGGGCGACTTCGAGGCGGCGGAGCTCGTGTTCGAGAGCGGCCTGATGCGTTCGGGCACCAAGGCCGTCGACGTGGACGTGGAGCGCGCCGAGCGGATCTGGCTCGTGGTGGGTGACGGGGGCGACGGCAACTCCTGCGACTGGGCGGACTGGATCGAGCCGCGCTTCGAGGGGCCCGGCTACGAGCAGCGCCTGACCGCCGCCAGCTGGGTCGCGGCGGAGACCGGCTGGGGGCAGGTGCGCGCCGGCAAGAACGCGAGCGGGGGTGAGCTGCGGGCCGATGGCGAGGCCGTCGAGTGGGGCTTCGGCACCCACGCCGAGTCCACCATCGAGCTCGAGGTCCCCCGGGACGCGACGCGCTTCCGCTGCCGGGTCGGCCCCGACGAGGGGGGCACGCAGCAGCAGGGCGGCGCCGCGACGACCGTGGAGTTCCGGGTCTACGTGGAGCGCCCGCGGGACCGCAGCGGGATCCTGGCCCACCAGGCGCGGGTACTCGACGCGAGCGCGCCCCTGGAGGCGCGCGAGGAGGCGGCGCGGGCCCTGGCGGGGGACGCGGAGGGGGGCCTGATGCTGATCCGCGCGGCCCGCAGCGGCGCCCTCGCCGACGAGCTGCGTCCGGTGGTGCGCGAGACGATCTTCAAGAACCCTGACATCTCGGTGCGCGCCCTGGCCAGCGAGATCTTCCAGTGGCCCGGTGCCGGCGCGGCCTCCCTGCCTCCCATGGAGGAGCTGCTCGCCCTCGAGGGCGACCCGGTGCGCGGCCGGCAGGTCTACATGGGCGAGGAGGCCCTCTGCTCCACCTGCCACACCTTCGACGGCCTGGGCCGTGACATCGGCCCGGACCTGACGGCCATCCGCAGCAAGTACGGGCGGGCGGAGCTGATGGACTCGATCCTCAACCCCTCGGCGGGCATCGCCTTCGGCTACGACTCCTGGCTGCTCGACGTGGAGGGCGAGGGCTACCTGACCGGCTTCCTGCTGGCCGACGGCGAGGACGTGGTCATCAAGGACTCCGCCGGCGTGCGCCGCGTTGTCGCCTCCGAGGACATCCGCCACCGGGAGCGGCAGACCGTGTCCCTGATGCCCGAGGGTGTCGCCCTGGGCCTCGGCGCCCAGGGCCTGGCGGACCTCTGCGCCTTCCTGCTCGAGGACCGCGACCGGGAGCCCGTCCACGGCGAGCCGGTGGTGCTCTTCGACGGCACGAGCTTGGACGCCTGGACCTTCCACCTGCGGGGGGAGGGCGCGGCCATGGACGACGTGTGGTCGATCGAGGAGGGCGGAGTCCTGCGCTGCAAGGGCAAGCCGATCGGCTACCTGCGCACGAAGGAGGAGTTCGAGAACTTCGTCCTCGAGCTGGAGTGGCGCTTCGACCCGGAGAAGGGCGCGGGCAACTCCGGCGTGCTCCTGCGGCGGGTGGGCCCCGACAAGGTCTGGCCGAAGTCGATCGAGGCCCAGCTCCACAGCCGCAATGCCGGGGACATCTGGAACATCGACAAGTTCCCGATGGTCGTGGACGAGTCACGCACCTCCGGCCGGCGCACGAAGAAGGCGGCGCCCTGCAACGAGAAGCCGCTGGGGGAGTGGAACCGCTACCGGATCACGATGGACCGGGGGGACCTCACCCTCGAGATCAACGGCGACGTGCAGAACACCGCGCGCTGGTGCGAGGAGCTGGCGGGGCACATCTGCCTGCAGTCGGAGGGCGCGGAGATCCACTTCCGCAACGTGGTCCTGACGCCGATCGTGGGATACGAGTGAGGGGAGCTGGGGCTCAGAGCTCCTTCTCCGCCCACGCCAGCCAGCGCTCCTCGAACTCCCCCTCGTCGATCTTCCCCCAGGAGGCAGCCGTCGCCGCGTCCCAGATCTCCCGGCGGGCGACGTCGTCGTAGTTCCAGGGGTGGGCGATGCGGTCCTCGGCCTCGGCCACGAGGGCCGCGTCCCGCTCGGCGGGGTCCTTGGCCAGCTGCTCGTCGAGGACCTTCCGGGCCAGGCCGCGGATCTCCTCGAAGATGGCGGCGTAACCCTCGCGTAGGGCCTTCGTGTAGTTGGGCAGGATCTCCGCGTACTCGGGCTTCCAGTACTTGCGCTTGACCTCCCCCGCGGTCCCGTCGCGCAGGAAGGTGACCAGGGCGAAGGACTGGGCGTAGCAGGAGATGTCCGTCGGGCCCTGGGCCTCCCAGGCGGCGTTCCCGTAGCGCACGTGCTCGGCCAGGGGGCGCACCTTGCCGTCGCGCAGCATCTCCCGCATCTCCGGGATGCGCGCCAGGCCCTCCTTCATGTCGCGCTTGGGGACGAGCTTCTTGCCCTTGAGCTGGAAGGCGCCGTAGTAGTCACCGTGGCCCTCGTCGAACCAGCGGTGGGCCTGGGCGCGGCCGAGGAGGTGGTGGCAGTACTGGTGGAAGGCCTCGTGGGCCATCACCGCCAGGGCCTTGGTGGGGGTGCCCTCTCCCAGGAAGAGCACCAGCTCTCCGCTCTTGGGGTTGAAGTAGCCCGCCACGCTGCCGCCGGTCTGGCCGTAGAGGTTGAATTCCTCGCGGGTGGCGCAGAGCCGGACGACCGAGACAGCCGTGATCGGCCGGGTGGAGGGGAAGTCCCGCTCGTACAGGGCACGCGAGGCCTCGAGGCGCGCGATGACCTTCTTGATGTTGCCCTTCTGCTTGCTGTTGGTCTTGACGAGGTACTGCTTCGAGGGGGTCTCGAGCAGCTCCCAGCCGGGAGTCCTCGCCACGTCCGCGCGGTGGTGCTCGAGTAGCGCGTCGTAGCTCGCGGCCGGGTCGACCGGCTCCGTCCCGGCGGCGCCTCCCTTCGAGGGGCGTAGGCTCCTCATGGACTTCAGCACCGCCGCACTCCACTTCCTGCGCAGCTTCGTCTCCGCCGGGTAGGCCCACAGGAAGACCAGCCTGCCCGCGTCGGTCTCGTAGGCGTAGGCGTCGAAGAGAGTCTCGAGCTGGCCGCCCTCGACCCGCTGCGTCCCCAGGAGCTGCGTGCGCCGACCCGCGACGGTCTTCGGGGAGCCGACGTCGGAGATCTCGGCCTCCAGCTCCGGAGAGGGCACCTCGAAGTGGAGCTCCACGAGCTCGGTCGGCTCACCGACGCCCGCCAGCCGCAGGATCTTCAGACTCGGCGCGTGCTCGGATCGCCCGCCGCCCACCAGCTTCACCTGGGCCGGTCGCTTCGCCTCGAGCTGCGCGACGAGCCCGTCCTTCGCCAGGGAGTCGCTGACCGGCACGTCGCGAAAGCCCGCGAGGGGTCTGAACTCGAAGCCCAGGGTCGGCAGCGGACGGTACTTGCCGTCCACGCGCTGGGCGAGGGCCCCGCTCGAGAGGGGGCCCAGGACGAGCAGCGGGATGAGCGCGCGGAGGGGACTCATGGAACCGAGGGCGGGTCGAGTCTAGCCGGGGGCTTCGACCTCGCGTCTACCTTAGCCCGTCATGGGGCCGGTGTTACCTTTCCCTGCCTCCCGGGGCGCCAGGGGTTAGGATCCCCGGAGACGACGAACCCCTCCCGATTGACGAGGACGACCCCCTGATGAAGCGATCCGCTCTCTTCGCCCTGCCCCTGTTCCTGGCCGCCTCCTGGGCCCTGCCCGCCACCAGCGAGTCCGCCGATCCCGCCGGGCAGCCCATCACCCAGGCAGAGGACACGCCCCTCCAGCTCGCCATGGGCGCCCTCAAGAAGGGCAAGCGGGGCCTGAAGAAGGCCAAGGCTGACCTGGCCGCCAACCGAGCGGTGATCCTGCAGCACCTGACCTCGATGGAGGGCGCCTGCCTGCAGGCCATCCCCGCCGAGCTGCCCCTGCCCGAAGGGATCGACGCCGAGCGTGCGGCCCTCTTGAAGGTGGGCTTCAAGCGCCGCATGACCGAGACCCTCGAGCAGGTGCTCGTCATGCACGCGGCCGTCCTCGAGAAGGACGCCGCCGCCCTCGAGGCCGGCTACAAGGCCATGAGCGCCCTCGAGAAGTCAGGCCACAGGGAGTTCCGGGACGTCGAGTGAGCCCCGGAGGGCGCGCCGCCCTCAGAGGGACAGCACGAAGGTCAGGTACGGCCCGTCGAAGCGGAAGTCCGCGTCGACGCGATCGTCGTCGTCCTCGTACTCGACGCCGAGGTTCGTCTTGCGGTAGCCGAGGCCGAGCGAGCCGGCCAGGCGGTCGTCGAGTCCGAACAGCTGGTAGGTCGCCAGGGCATCCAGGTCGAAGAAGGACACCTCGTTCCCGTCGAGGCTGATCTCGAAGCCGGAGAGGAGCGCCGTGACCTCGAAGTCTCCCAGCTCGAGGCCTCCGCGCAGGGCGATCACGGGCACCGGGAGGGTGCGGTCGACGCTGATGGAGTCGCCGTCATTGCCATCGGTCATGACCGCGTCGAGGTCGACGGTGGTGATCCCGAGACCCAGGCCGACGTCCACCATGTCGATCGGGACCATGTCGAAGGTCACGCCGGCCTGGTAGAGGCCGATGTCCACGTCGGAGGTGACCGGGCCCGGGCCGACCTCGTCAGCGCCGGAGCTCAGGGTCGTCGCCAGGTTGCCGGAGCCCCCGTGGCTCGTCCTCTGAGCGGAGAGGTACCAGACGGGCGACCCCACGTCGATGTCCGCCCTCAACCCCACGTAGGCGTCGTCCTTGCCGATCCCGGCCGTGCCCATGTCCGCCACGGGGATCGCTCCCGCCGGGTCAGCGGTGATCCCGAAGTGTCCGTCCAGGTCGAAGGAGCCGACCCGCGGCATGACGTCGAGGGTGGGGGCGGAGCAGCCTGCGGCCAGGGCGAGGAGGGCGAGCGGGAGGAGCGGCTTCATGCGCGTGTGGGTGCGGTCGTGGTGGTCGTCGGTGGCGGACCGCCGAGGCTGCACTACGCCGGGGCTCCCTTCAAGCGCGTGGCGTGGAGGAGCGCCCGCCTGAGGGCGGCGTCGCTCCTTCCTGTGCTATGCGCCGGCCTTGCGGGCCTCGATCAGCACGTTTGCGAGGGGCGTGCCCATCCAGCTCGCGCTGCGCCGGACCTCGAGCCCCTCCTCGCGCAGCACCGCCTCGATCGAGTCCGCTCGCCGGAAGCGCAAGGTCGCACCACGGTTGAGCCCCACCAGGCAGGCCAGCCGCTCCTGCCAGACGTTGACCCGCGCGCGCAGGCCGCCGTCCGCGTCGACCTCGCGCAGGAACAGCCGACCCCCGGGCCGCAGAGAACGGGCGGCCCTGCGCAGCATCACGTCCTGCGTCTCCAGGGGGTTGTAGTGCAGCACGTCCAGCATCAGGAGCGTGCCCGCCTCGGGGTAGTCCATGCTGCGCAGGTCGCCGACGTCGAAGCGCAGGCGAGCGCCTTCCGGGAGTCGCGCCGCGGCCTCCCGCGCGACGGTCACCTTGGTCTCGTCCCAGTCGAAGCCGTGCATCTCGAGCTGCCCGAACAGGACCGCGAACAGGAGCTCGGTCTGTCCGCGCCCGCAGCCCAGATCGACGACGGGCTCCTGGAAGGGGGCGCGTTCGGCGAGCTGGCGGTAGACTGGGTCGTGGCGGAGCTTGGCCCGGGAGTACTTCCATGCGAAGCGCGCGTGCCCGGCGAAGGCCCGCGACGCTTTCTCGACGGCCCGCTCGAAGTCCGCCACGGGCAGGGCGGCGCTCACTTCAGGGGCAGAGGGGGTCGCGATGGACATGGCCCGACAGCCTACCGTTCTTATGCGGCCGACGGGGCCGGGGGGCTTTTGATACCCTGCCGGGCCGATGAGCAAGGCCCACGAGCAACGCCCCGTGTTCGAGACCGCCGAGGGCCTCGTACCCCGGCGCTCCCTCCCGGCTCGCCTGCTGCGGCTGGGGGTCTTCGGAGCGGGTATCTCCCTGCTGCTCCTCGTCGGCTTCCTGGGCTGGGTCTGGCTCACCTGCTTCGCCGAGCCCCCTGAGCTCCCCGGTGGGCGCGAGGTCCTCGCCGCCGAGGTGGCCGCGGCCCCCTCCGGGCGGCGCCGCTGCGGCCCCTCCTGGTTCGAGGAGCGGCCTGGGCACTCGCTGCTGTATCTCGAGGGCGACCCCTACGCCATCGGCCTGGCCAACGCGCGCCTGACCGACGACTGGATCCGCCAGCAGGAGGAGGGGTTGATGGAGACCGTGCGCGGCTTCCTGCCGGGGGAGCTCGAGTTCTGGGGCGTGACCCTGCTCGTGCTCGTCAACAACCGCAGCCTGCCGGACTTCGTCACCCCCGAGTACCAGCTCGAGATCCGCGGCCTGGCGGACGGCAGCAGCGACCCCTTCCCGCACCTCGGGCCGCGCTACCACCGGCTGCTCAACTACCACGCGGCCCACGACATCTCCCACTGGGTCTGGGACAAGCCCGTCGTCGGCTGTACCGCCTTCGCCGCCGGCGGGGCGTGGACCGCGAGTGGCGACCTCCTCGTGGGGCGCAACTTCGACTTCGAGGCCAGCCGCCTCTTCGACGAGCACAAGATCATCGGCCTCTACCGGCCGGAGGAGGGGCTGCCCTTCCTCTCGGTGGCCTGGCCCGGCATGACGGGCGCGGTGACCGGCCTCAACGCCGAGCGGATCTTCTGCTCGATCAACGGCGCACACTCCGAGGACAGGGGCCGCATCGGCACGCCGGTCTCCCTCGTGGTGCGCGAGGTGTTGCAGTACGCGGAGAGTCTCGAGCAGGCCATCGAGATCGTGCGCCGGGCGGAGGTGTTCGTCTCCGACTCCTACCTGATCGTCGACGGGGAGACCGGGACGGGCGCGGTGGTGGAGAAGACCCCGGCCCGCACGGCCGTTCGCCCCATGGAGGGTGAGCTGCTGTTGCAGGCCAACCACTTCCTGACCGAGGAGCTGGCCCCGGACGCGGGCAACCAGGAGTACCTGCGGATCGGCACCTCGCGCTCCCGCTACGACCGCATGGAGGAGCTGGTCCTCGCCGAACGGGGCGCCCTCGACGTGGCGGCGGCGGTGGAGATCCTGCGCGACCGCGCCGCGCCGGGGGGCGCTCCCTTGTGTGCCGGCAACCGCGGCGCGCTCAACGCCATGATCGCCACCCACGCGGTGGTGGCCAACGTGACCCGCGGCGAGCTCTGGGTCTCCCGCGGGCCCCACCAGCTCGGGCCCTTCGACCGCTACACGATCGCGGACTTCGGGGCCGTGGGGCCGTCCCTTCCCGGTGATGCGGCCCTCGTGGACGGGACCTACCAGGACCTGCTCCTGGGGCGTGAGCTGCTGACGACCACGCGCCAGCTCGCGCAGACCGCCGGCGTCAGCGCCGAGAGGGTGCTGCGCTCGGCCAGCTCCGCCCTCGAGCACGTGCCGAACGACCCGGACCTCCTGCGCCTGTGCGGCGAGGCCCACGAGCTCCTCGGCCAACCGGAGGCGGCCCTCGATGCCTACCGTTCGGCTCTCGCCGCGCGCCC
>CAZQAT010000016.1:0-15780 GCA_964591315.1 uncultured Planctomycetaceae bacterium | reverse complement strand
TCGATCCGGACCATGGGGGACATCTACGAGCGCGTCGAGAGCGGTCTGGCCAAGGCCTGATCGCAATTCGAGCCCCCGCCGGTCGCGCTCCCGAGGGAGGCCCCCTGCCCATGGAGCTGCCGAACCCGCCCGACCCCGCCTCGCCGATCCGCCACCGGGCGCCGATCCTCTGCGTCGACCGCATCGTCGAGGCGAGCGAGGACCACGCCGTCTGCGAGCTCGACGTGCGCGAGGGAGCGCAGGTGGTGGACGGCTCGCTCTGGGAGCCCGCTCTGGTGGAGGGGCTGGCCCAGTCCTCCGCCGTGCTGCAGTCCTGCGCCGCTCCCGACGGCCAGCGCCTGGAGGGTGTCGGCATGCTGGTGGGCGTGCGGAGGTTCGCCGTGCGGCGCCGGCCGACGGTCGGTGAGCAGGTCACCTGGCGCGTGGACATCGTCAAGCGCCTGGGGCCCTACCTGCTCGTGGACGGAGTCGCCCGCTGCGGCGAGGAGGTCCTGGCTTCGGGAGAGCTGAAGTTCTACTGGGACGCCGGACCGGCCGGGGAGGAGCAGGCGTGAAGCGTCGGCCCTGGCTCGTCCCCGACACTCCCTACCTCGAGAACACCACCGAGGTGTGGGTGCGCTTTCAGGAGGTGGACGCCCTGCGCGTGGTCTGGCACGGCCACTACCTGACCTACTTCGAGGAGGGGCGCGTGGCCTTCGGTCGCGAGTACGGTCTCGGCTACCAGGACATGCTCGACGCGGGCTACGCGGCGCCCCTCGTGCACGTGGAGCTGGACTTCCACGCCCCGGCGCGCATGGACGACGTGATCACGATCCAGACCCGCCTGCACGAGGCGGACACGGCGACGGTGCCCTTCACCTACCGGATTCTGGGTGGACAGGACCAGCTCCTCTGCACGGGCTTCTCCGTGCAGGTGTTCACCGACCTCGAGGGCGAGCTGTCCCTGACCCAGCCCCAGTTCTTCGCGGACTTCCTCGACCGCAACAGCGATCACCGGGTGGAGGTCTCGGGACGGTGACGCGCCGGGCCCACATCACGGGCCGGGGCGCTGTCTCCCCCCTGGGCGCGGACCGTGCTGCCTTCCTGGAGGCTGTCTTCGAGGGCCGTAGCGCCGTGGAGCCCCTCGCTCGCCTGGCGGGCACGGACTGCCTGACGCGGGTGGCGGCGGAGATCTCGGCCGCCACCCTGGCAGCTGCCGGGGGCGAGAGCGAACTGCCGGCGCACCTGGGCCTGGTGGCCGCGCGCGAGGCCCTGGCGGAGGCCGGGGAGCCCGAGCGCGAGCGTGTGGGGCTCGTGCTCGCGACCACGAAGGGGGACCTGTCCGGGATCTGGGGCGAGGGGCGAGGCCTCGGAGACCCCGGGCGCCTGGCGGTGCACATGGCGCGGACCCTCGAGCTCGGCGGTCCGGCGCTGGCGGTCTCCTGTGCCTGCGCCTCGGGTCTGTCGGCGGTGGCCATGGCGGCGCGCTGGATCGAGGACGGCGAGCTCGACGAGGTGCTCGTGGTGGGCACCGACGGCCTGTCGCCCTTCGTGCTGGGGGGCTTCAGCTCCCTCCTGGCCCTCGACTCCGGTCCCTGCCGGCCCTTCGACAGGGAGCGCAAGGGGCTCAACCTGGGAGAGGCCGGTGGGGCGCTCGTGCTGAGCGGCGACCCCGCTCGCTCGATCGGGGTGTACCTGGCCGGTTTCGGGGAGAGCAACGACGCGAACCACATCACCGGCCCGAGCCGCGACGGGGAGGGCCTCTGCCTCGCCGCTCAGCGGGCCCTTGGCCGGGCCGGGCTCGACCCCACCGACATCGCCTACGCCCACTTGCACGGCACGGGCACCGTCTACAACGACGAGATGGAGGCCAAGGCCCTCCTGCGCCTGTGTGGCGGACCGACCATGCCCGCCTCCGGTACCAAGGCTCAGACGGGCCACACCCTGGGGGCCGCGGGGTTGATCGAGAGCCTGGTGGCGATCGAGGCCCTGCTCACCGGCCGCGCGCCGGGCAATCACGGGCTGGAGGAGCCCGGCGTCTCCGGGGGCTTGAACCTCCTGCGCGAGACGACGGAGCTCCCCGACGCGCGCCACGTCCTCAAGCTCGCCGCCGGCTTCGGCGGCATCAACGCGGCCCTGGTCTTCGCCCGATGAGCGCCTCGATCCGCATCGCAGGTCTGGGGCTCGTGGACGAGGGGGGGCTCGTGGGCACCGCCTGCGAGGCGCGCTCCTTCGAGCAGGGCGGGATCGCGAAGGCCCGCTGGAAGAGCCTCTTCCCGCTGCCGAACCCCGCCTACCGACACCTGGACCTCTTCGGGCGCTGCGTGTGCATCGCCAGCGAGGCCGCGGGCATCGGGCGCGCCCTCGCCGACGAGCTGCGGCGCGACACGGCCCTGGTGCTCGCCACCCGCCACGGTTGCCTGGAGTCGGACCTGCACTTCGCCGCAGGCCTGGCGCCGGGGGAGCGGGTCAGCCCGGCGGTCTTCCCCTACACCCTCCCGAGCACCTGCCTCGGCGAGCTGGCGATCCGCCACCGCCTGCAGGGGCCGCTCCTGTGCCTGATGCGCGGCGACGACTCCCTGCAGGCGACGCGCAAGAGTGGCCTGCGGGAAGCGCGCCGCCTGCTCGAGCGCGGCGAGGCGCGGGCGGCGGTGGTGTGCATCGGGGACTGCCTGACGGCCGAACGCGGCGCGCAGGTCGACCTGCCCGAGCGGATCGGCGTGGCCAGCGTGGTGCTGGTGGCCGGCGGACCGGAGGTGCCCGAGCTCGACGGCGGTGACCCGCGGCTCGCGGCGCTCCTGGCGGTCGTGCGCGAGGAGGTCGCGGCGTCGTGAGCGAGCGCATCGTGATCACCGGCCTCGGCATCCTGAGCGCCGCGGGCCGCGGGCTCGACGCGACCCGCGCGACCCTGCGCGAGGGGCGCTCGGGGTTGGGGTCGCTGACGCTCTTCGACTCGACCCGCTGCGGGCACTTCCCGGTAGGGGAGGTGCGGGCGGGAGAGGAGCTTGCGCAGGCGCGGTCGCGCACCGTGGCCCTGGCCCTGCCGACCTTGCACGACGCCTGGGCCCAGGCGGGGCTCGGGGACGGGGACCGGGCCGAGACGGCCCTCTGCCTCGGCACCTGCGTGGGGGGCATGCCCGAGACCGAGGAGGTGCTGGGCAAGCTCGTTGCCGGAGAGGAGACCGACGCGCGAGACGAGGGCGTCTGGGGGCGGCACGAGTGCGGGGCGACGACCGCGTACCTGGCGCGGGAGCTGGGCCTCGAGGGTCCGAGCCTGACCCTCTCGACCGCCTGCTCTTCGAGTGCCCAGGCCCTGGCCGCGGCGGCGGACCTGCTCGCGGCCGGCGAGGCGCGGATGGCCCTGGCCGGTGGGGTCGACGCCATCTGCCGCCTGACCCTGCACGGCTTCGCGTCGCTGCTCGCCATGGACCCGGAGGGCTGCCGGCCCTTCGACACGAGGCGCGCGGGCATGAGCCTGGGCGAGGGCGCCGCCTTCTGCGTGCTCGAGCGCGAGGAGGACGCGCTCGCCCGGGGCGCGCGGCCCCTGGCGGCGCTGGCGGGCTTCGCCAACACCTGCGACGCCCACCACCCGACGGCTCCCCACCCGGAGGGCGAGGGGGCGCAGCGAGCCATGGCGCTGGCCCTGGAGCGCGCCGGCTGGGCGCCGGAGAGCGTGGACTACGTCAACGCCCACGGCACGGGCACCCGCGACAACGACCTGGCGGAGGGGCACGCCCTGCGGCGCGTCTTCGCCGGAGGGGTGCCGCCCTTCTCGTCCACCAAGCGGGCCTTCGGCCACACCCTGGCGGCGGCCGGGGCGATCGAGGCCGTGGTGAGTGTCCTGGCGCTCCGGGATGGTCTCCTGCCGGGCAACCCGGGCTTCGCCGAGGCGGACCCCGAGATCGGCCTCGAGCCGCTGCGGGAGACGACCGACGCCACGGTGCGGCGCGTGCTCTCCAGCTCCTTCGGCTTCGGAGGCAACAACACGGTGCTGTGCTTCGAGGGGGTGGACGGATGAAGGTCGACCTCGAGCTGCGCGGCCTCGCCTTCGCCGGGATCGAGGTCGGAGGGCTGCCTGCTGATCGGCGCGTCGAGCTGCCCGAGCCCCGCTTCCGCGGCCGCAAGGCACGCTTGCCGGGCCTCGCGGTCGAGCTCGCCCGGCGCGCCCTCGGAGAGGGCGAGGTCGGAGCGGAGGGCTCGGTGCTGGTGGGTACCGCCCTCGGCTGCCTGACCGAGACCGCGGCGTTCGTCGAGAACCTGTTCGAGCAGGACGGCGCCGCGCCGAAGCCGCGGGCCTTCACCGCCTCGGTGCACAACGCGATCGCCTCGGAGGTGGCCCGCAAGCTCGGGGCCCGCGGCGAGTGCCAGACCTTCGTCCAGGGGGAGAGCTCCCTGGCCGCCGCCCTCTTCGCCGCGGAGCGCGCGCGGGTGCGCGGGCTCACGGGCGACTGGCTGGTGGGGGCCCTGGACGAGTGGACGCCCTACGTGGCTCGGGGTCGGGCCGCATGTGGTGACGAGGGGACCCCCGCCGAGGGCGGGGCCTTCTTCCATCTGGCGCGGCCCGGCTCCGGTGCGGGACAGTGTCCGCGCCTGACGGAGCTGGCCATCGGACGCCCCCGCGATGCGCGGGACTGGTGCTCCCGGCGGGAGCCCGTGGACATGATCTACGGGCTCGGAGCCGCCTCCGATGGGGGAGCCTTCACGGGCTCCTCGGGCGCGGCCTCGTTCCGGTCCTTGCGCGAGGTCTTCGGGGACTCTCCGGCGGCTCCGGCCCTGGGGCTGGCCCTCGCCGCGGCGGACTGCGGCGAGCCGGGGCCGCGGCGCATCGCGCTCGTCGCGGCCTCTCGCCTCGGCGAGTGGAGCTGGATCACCGTCGAGGCGCCGCGCTCGTGAAGGCCCTGCTGTACCTGGCCCTGGCCGCCTTCCTGGCGCTGATCCTCGTGCTCCTCTGGCCCGGGAGCGGCGTCACGATCGTGATCGCCGTGGCGGGTGCGGTCTTCGCCTTCGGCCTGTGGGGCGCCGTCGACATGCGCACGGGGATCTGGGGCCGGGCGACCTGCGGGGGCGCGCGGAGCTCCGGAGCCGTGGCCCTGACCTACGACGACGGTCCCGACCCGGACTCGACGCCGCCCCTGCTCGACCTGCTGGCCGAGCGCGGCGTGCGGGCCGCCTTCTTCTGCGTCGGCGAGCGCATGCGCGCGCAGCCCGAGCTCGTGCGGCGCCTGGTGGCCGAGGGGCACGAGCTCGGCAACCACGGGGACAGCCACTCGGTCTGGACGAACTTCTTCTCCGCCGCGCGCCTGGGCCGCGAGGTCGATGCCTGCCAGCGCACGGCGCAGGAGCTGAGCGGGGCGCGGCCGCGCTTCTTCCGGCCGCCCTTCGGCCTCGTGAATCACGCCACCGCCGGGGTGCTCAAGGCCGCGGACCTCGAGCTGGTCGGCTGGCGGGTGCGCGGCATGGACCTGCCGGGGCGCGACCCGGCCCAGGTGGCCCGGCGCGTCCTGGGGCGCGTCGGTCCCGGGGACGTGGTGCTGCTCCACGACGGGGGCCGCGAGCCGGAGCTGGTGGTGGAGGCGACCCGGGCCGTGCTCGACGGCCTGGCGGAGCGCGGCCTGCGAGTCGCGCCCCTGGGCGAGTTGCTGGGGAACTAGTTCACCGGCGACTGGCGGGCTAGGATCCGGTCCTTCGAGATCCTCGACCTCCGCCGTCCGACCGGCCGCCGCCATGAAGCTCCTCAACCTCCTCCTGCTCGCGCTCGTCGCCGTTCTCCCGCTCTCCTGCAAGGGCACTGGCGGCGGGGCCTCCTCCTCCGAGATCCGGAGTGAGCGCATCGAGCTGAAGGGACCCGACTCCCTGACCGCCGAGATCATCCGCGGCGAGTGGAACGAGAACAAGCTGTGGCTGCAGGTGGTCTTTCAGAACAACGGAACCGAGGCCGTCAGCTTCCAGCTGAGCCAGGTCCTCGTGAAGGTGAACGGGACCCGGCTCCCGGCCAGGCCCTTCCTGTCGTCCCTCGAGAGCGACATCGACCTCTTGCCGAGCCAGGTCAAGACCAAGAAGTACGGCTTCCACCACCGGGACCTCGGCATCGCCGGCCCGACTCCGGGGCGCCACGAGCTGATCGTGGGTGGTGTGCGTGGCGGCGGAATGGAGGGTATGGAGCTGGTCGTGCCCTTCGAGGTGAAGTAGGCGCCCGCCTCCCTCCCGGGCGGGTCTCGCGCATCTCGGGGCCCTGATCTCCGCGTGGGCTCCATCCCGATCAGAAGAGTCGGTCACGGCGCTCCTGCTACGGATTACCCTGTGGGGCCCATCCGGCCCCCATCCGCCCAGCCATGCGCCTCTTCCTCCTCGCCCTCTGCGCCCTCGTGGCGCTCGCCTCGGCCGCCCCGGCCCAGATCGTCGCCGTCCACTTCAAGGACGCCAAGGCCGCCAAGAAGTACAAGAACCACCTCGTGGAGTACAAGGGCGAGATGGTCGTGATCGGCGAGCCCAAGGTGGGCATCAAGTACCTGGAGGAGAAGAACACGATCCAGTACGACCCCCAGAGTACGAACCAGCTCTTCGTGGTGGATCCGAAGAAGCCCGAGGCCTTCGCCTACTTCATGGTCGACGGGAAGAAGGAGGAGGCCTCCAGGAAGAACCGGCTCAACATCAGCGGCTCCCACATCCGCAAGGTCTCGATGGTCATGCGCGACGAGACCCTGCCCGGGCTCACGCGCGAGTACCTGATCCGCACGCGGCAGATCGACGACTACCGGGCCCAGCGCGACGCCCTCGACAAGACCAGCGCGGCCTGGATGGGCTCGCACCACCGCCTCGTGACCTCGATGGAGAGGCTGCGGGAGTGGCTGAAGAACGTGGGCTTCCCGGGGGTGGTCAAGAAGCTCGACAAGGTGATCAAGAAGGAGAAGAAGCAGGTGCGCGAGGGGGCGATCAAGGCCCGCGCTCAGAAGGCGGAGGAGTCCGTCGAGCTGTGCGATCCGCCCGAGAACCTGGTGGCCATGGCCGAGGAGCTCGGAGGCAAGCACGAGTTCCGCGGCGCCAAGAGCCAGCACCTGCGCCTGTACTACCTCGTCAAGGGCGGCAGCTCCGAGGCCGACTACATCTCCGACTCCCAGGCCAAGGACCTCCTCAAGCTCGGCGAGCAGGTGATCGAGGGCTTCCGGGCGGAGTTCGTCGATCCCTACATCGAGGAGGGCTACAAGGACCACATTCCCGACGGCGCCCTGCACACCTTCGTCTTCCTGCCCGACGACGTTCCCAGCTGGAAGCGCTACACCAACGAGGTCTTCGGCGTGACGTGGTCGGGAGACAGGGTCGAGGAGCGCCTGAAGCTCCCCGGGACCGGTGCGGTGGGCGGCATGCCGCGCCACCAGCACAACCTGTGGAAGGTGGGCGACCGGGACGAGGAGGGCATCATCTGCCACGGGCTGGGGCACTCTCTCGCCTCGCGCCACTACGGCCAGGGGCGCGTGATCCTCGACCTGCCCTGGCTGACCGAGGCCTGCGCCTACCACGCCGCCTACGAGATCCTGGGCCGCAACACGGTCACCTGCCTGGGCCTGCGCGAGAAGCCCACCTATCTCAAGCGCGAGGTCCCCAAGCCCGGGGAGAAGACCATCGGCGTCGGTCGTCGGGCGGTCTACAACGAGCTGGCCCTCGCCCAGGGCAGCAACATCGACCAGATCGCCCTGAAGAAGCTCTACGAGCTGGCGGACGCGGACCTGGCGAAGAGCTGGAGCTTCTACGACTACATCGCCCGCAAGGAGGGCAAGGAAGGTCAGGAGTGGCTGCGCGCCGCGGGCCAGCACTCCGGCGCCCGCTCGAGCTTCATCAAGAACTGGCGGGCCGCGGCGGCGGAGATCCTCGGGGTCGATCCGGGCAACGCCTTCCGCACCCTCGAGGAGCGCTGGCGCAAGTACGCCGAGACCGACCAGCTCAAGGCCGGCGACTAGCCCGGCCTATTCATGAGCCTTTGACGCATTAGCACCCAACCGGCAGCCTCTCCGCCCCTGGCGGCACTTTGGGTGTCGCCCGATCCTCGACGACCTCACCAGGTCGCCTCCGGTTCGTCCGACACCCAAAGTACCGCCAGGAACGCAGTTGGGTCCCAATGCGTCAAAGCCTCATGAATAGGCCGGGCTAGGGGCCCACTCTCTTCGCGGCCAGGACCGGACCCCGCCGGCTTCGGGCCGGGTCAGGGCTGCCGTGGGCGATCGCGGAAGATGTCCCAGTCGCGCATGTACTGCACGCCGTCGATCTCGATGCGGTACTTCCCGTCGAGCCAGCGCAGGGGCAGGGTCGTGGCCTCCTCGTTCCCCTGGCGCGAGAGCCAGAGCCCCTCGGCCGTCGTCGTCCAGTGACCACCTGACTCCACGCCGCCGAGGCGAGAGCTGTAGGTGCCGTCCTCGGAGAAGGTCCAGGAGTCACCCCCCTTGGCGAACTCCGCCGAGCACAGGTAGGCGTGGAGCTGCTCCACGTCCCGCAGGGGGACCGGGCCCGGGGCGGGCGTGCTCGAAGAAGGGGGCGTGGGGGCGTGGGGCAGGGCGGCAGTGGGGATGGACTGTTCGTGTCCGGAGCTAGGCTCCTGGGTGCAGCAGGCGGTGACGGCGAGCAGGAGGATGAGGGTGGCGGTGCGCATCATGGGATCGTATCGAGGGGTCGCCGTCCTGACGGATGACGAGCCCCCGATCTTGGCGGGAGTGTCCGTTCTTTCCCTCAGTCCGCCGCGAGGGCGGGGCGAGCCGGCAGGAGGCGTACGCCCGCGGCGTCCACGGCCTCGCGCAGGGCCTCGAGCTCCTCGCCCATGACCCGGTTGTACTCCGGGATCGCCTCGGCGAAGGCCTGCTCCGCGTCCGCCAGGCGGCGCAGGTGGGCGGGGGAGGGGGCCTCCCAGGAGGAGGCCAGCCCCCAGTTGGCCGTGCCCAGCTTGCCCATGACCGTGTCCGAGCGGCGGTTGATGCCCTTCGTGTCCTGGGGGCCGACGAAGCTCGCGCGGACCTCGTCGAGGGCTTCCTCGAGGTCCTCGGCCCGGTCGAGGAGTTCCTGCTGCGGGTGGTCCGCGTCCGGGTCGCGGTCCTCCTTCAGCTTGGCGACCACGGTCCCGATGTCGTCCTGGGTGCGGTCGATGGCGTCCACGGCCTCGGCGACCCGCTCCTGAATCTCGCCCAGGCGCTGCAGGGCCTCCCAGCGGGCTGCGTAGCCCTCGGGGGACATGGCGGCGCGGGGATCGGCGAGGACCTCGAGCTGGCCCTCGGTCGTGTGCTCGCCGTGGCGCAGGACGACGCGGTAGGTGCCGGGCGGGACCTCGGGGCCCCGGGGCTCCTCGTCCCAGCTGCGGGGACTGCCCGGCTGGCGGAAGCCGTTGCGGCGCAGGTCCCAGGTGACCCGGTTGAGGCCGTCGCGGGGGGAGGGCCGCAGGGTGCGCAGGCGTTCGCCGGCGGCGTCGAGGACGTCGATCTCGAGCTCGGGCTCGTCGTCCTCTACCTCTTCCTCTCCTTCCGCTTCACTGTCGGACTCCGCCTCGGGGGTCTCGGCCCCGTCGTCCTCGGAGCCCGACTCCTCCGCTTCGGAGCCCTGCTCTTCGTCCTCTTCTGTGTCGAGGTGCATCCAGAAGCTGATCGCCGCGCCGTAGTCGGTCGTCTCGCCGCGGAACTCCTCCGTGCCGGGGAAGCGCGAGGCGCCGGTCTGCATGGTGCGGTGCTGCTGACCCGGCTGGAGCGGGAAGAGGTGCAGGGCCGTCGAGCGGACCTCGTCGGAGAGGTCCCTCAAGGGCGAGATGTCGTCGATCACGTAGGCGGCTCGGCCGTGGGTGCCGATCGCCAGGTCGCTCTCGCGCTCCTGGACGACCAGGGCGCGCACGGCGACGGTCGGCAGGCCGTGGGTCCACTTGAACCAGCCGCGGCCCCCGTCGGTGGAGACCCACAGGCCGAACTCGGTGCCGAGGAACAGCAGGTCCTCGTCCACCGGGTCCTGCTCGATGCAGTGGGCGTAGCCGTCGACCTCTTCGCCGGCGAGGCTCGTCCAGCTCTGGCCGTAGTCGGTCGTGCGGTAGACGTGGGTCGTCCAGTCGCCACGCCGGTGGTCGTCGAAGACGGCGAAGGCCGTGCCCGCGTCGTACTTGGAGGCCTCCACGTGGGGGATCCAGGTGCCCGGCGTGACGCCGATCACGTTCTCGTCCACGCGGGCCCAGCTCTCGCCGCCGTCGCGGGTGACGTGCAGGCGTCCGTCGTCCGTCCCGGCCCAGATCACGCGCCCGTCGAGGGAGCTCGGCGCGATGGTCAGGATCGAGCAGTAGTTCTCCGCCGCGGTCACGTCCGGGGTGAGCCCGCCGCTCTCGTCCTGTTTCTGCCACTCGGGGTTGTCCGTGGTCAGATCCGGGCTGATGGTCTCCCAGCTCGCACCCTGGTCGCCGGAGCGGTGCACGAACTGGCTGCCGTAGTAGACGCCGTTCTCCGGGTCGGTCGGGTCGAGGGCGATGGCCGCGTTCCAGTTGAAGCGCAGCTCGACGTCCTCCGGGCCCACCGGCCGGATCATGCGCCGCTCGCCGGTCACCGCGTCCCAGCGGAAGAGGGACCCGCCCTGGCTCATGGCGTAGCCCTTGGTGGAGTCCTGGGGCAGCGGGATCGTCGCGAAGCCGTCCCCGAAGCCCACCTCCTGCCAGTGGTGGTTGCGGATGCCGCCGTTCTCCCAGACGTCGTTCGGGCCGCGCCAGGAGCCGTTGTCCTGCATGCCGCCGTACACGTGGTAGGGCACGTCGTCGTCCACGGCCAGGTGATAGAACTGCGCCAGGGGCAGGGCCCGGCAGAAGCGCCAGGTCGCCCCCCGGTCGGTGGAGATCGCCACGCCTCCGTCGTTGCCGTCCATCATCAGCTCCGGGCGCTCCGGGTGGATCCACAGGGCGTGGTGGTCCGGGTGGATCAGGCTCCAGGGGATGAAGGGCTGCCAGGTGCGGCCCGCGTCGTGGGAGACGCGCACCGTGGAGGCCATGTTGTAGACCCGGTCCGGGTCCGCCGCGTCCACGCGGATGTCGGCGTAGTAGAAGGGGCGCTGGGCGACGTCGTTGTCGCTGTTCATGGTGCGCCAGCTCCGGCCGCCGTCGTCGGAGCGGCGCAGGGAGTTCTGCTCGGCCTCGATCAGGGCGTAGACCGTGTCCGGCTGCGAGGGGGCGATGGCGAGGCCGATACGGCCCAGCTCGCCGTCGGGCAGACCGGCGTCCGAGCCGAGGCGCTCCCAGCTCGTGCCGCCGTCGCGGGTCACGTAGAGGCCGGAGCCCGCGCCGCCGGAGGTGAAGGTCCAGGGCTCGCGCCGGTGGGACCACATGGCGGCGAACATCTTGTTCGGGTTGCGCGGGTCGGCCACGAGGTCCGCGCAGCCGGTGCGCTGGTCCACGAAGAGCACGCGCTCCCAGCTGGCGCCCCCGTCGGTGGTCCTGTAGACGCCGCGCTGCTCCCCGTCGCTCCAGGTGGGCCCGAGCACGCCGACCCAGACCACGTTCGGATCCGTGGGGTGCAGCACGATGCGGTGGACCTTCTCGCTCGCCTCGAGGCCCAGGTGTTCCCAGGTGGCGCCCCCGTCGAGGGACTTCCAGATGCCCTTGCCGACGGAGGTCGAGTTGCGCGGGTTGCCCTCGCCGGTGCCGACCCAGACGATCTCCGGCGCGGCCTGGAAGACCTGCACCGCGCCGATGGAGGCCACGGGCTCCTCGTCGAAGATCGGCTCCCAGGAGAGGCCGCCGTTCACCGACTTCCAGACGCCGCCGGTGGCTGCGCCGACGTAGATCACGTTCGGGTCGGACTCGACCGCGCAGACCGAGGCGACCCGGCCGCTCATCCCGGCGGGGCCGATCGAGCGGGCCTGGAGGGCTGAGAGCTGCTCCGGGTCGAGGCCGTCTCCCGCGAGGAGGGGCAGGGCCAGGAGCGGCAGGGCGAGGAGGGAGAGCAGGGGGCGGGCTTCGATCATGGCTGTCGCGCTCGGTGGTGGAATCCTGCGCAGCGGGGTACGCGGCGGGGCGGCCGAGCCTATCCGGTCCCCGACCTATCGACCGTTCGAGCTGAGCAATCAGGCCCGGAGTGGCCCCACGCAGGGATCCCTGCCCTGCGGGCGCCCGGATTTCCCAGGGGCAGGAGAGGGCGGGGGCCGCGTTCGGTCCGGCCGCCGTTGCAAGGGGCGCGCCCCCGACCCAAACTACGCCCGTCGGGACGCGGATCCCGCGGGAGACGCGTGGTGGAACCGGAGTCGAACGAGGGGGCCCAGGAGCGAGCGAAGGCGCCGGTGCGCCCCTGCGTCCTGATCCCCACCTACGACAACGCGCGCACGGTGGTCGAGGTCGTCGAGGGGGCCATGGAGGTTGGCCTGCCGGTGATCGTCGTCCTCGACGGGCCCACCGACGGCACCGCCGAGCTGGTGCGCGCGATCGAGGGCATCACCGTCCTCGAGCATCCCGAGAACCGCGGCAAGGGGGCCGCCCTGCGCACGGGCTTCGAACACGCCGTGCAGGAGGGCTTCAGCCACGCGGTGACCCTCGACTCCGATGGACAGCACGACCCCGCACGGGTGGTCGACCTCGTCGAGGCCGTGCGCGAGGACCCGCGACGGCTGGTCCTCGGCAACCGCGACATGGAGGCCGGCGGCGCCGGTCCCGGCAGCCTGTGGGGCCGGCGCAACTCGAACTTCTGGACCTGGGTCGAGACCGGCCTGCGTCTGCCGGACACACAGACCGGCTTTCGCTGCTACCCCCTGCGGGCGCTCGCGGAGCGCCACTTCGTGTGCACCGGCTTCGACTTCGAGATCGAGGTCATCGTCAAGTTGGCCTGGGCGGGGACACCGGTGCACTCGATCCCGATTCCGGTGCGCTACTTCGAGGGACGTGTGTCCCACATGCGGCCGGTGCGGGACTTCCTGCGCATCGGAAAGCTCAACACGCGGCTGGTGTTCGCGCGCATCTGGTTGCCGACGCCCTACCTCGAGCTGGCGACCCGGCGGCAGTTCGCGGAGCTCCCGCGCGTGCAGCGCATCCGCGAGTCCTTCCAGGAGCTCTTGGTGCGCGAGCCGGGTTCATCCGGGCGCATCGGGCTCTCCGCGGGCATGGGCTTCTTCATCGGGCTCGCGCCGATCTGGGGCTACCAGGTCCTCGTCACGATCCTCGCCAGCCACAAGCTGCGGCTCTCGAAGACGGTGGCCCTGCTCTCGGCCCACATCTCCCTGCCGCCCTTCGTGCCCTTCATCATCTACGGTTCTCTCGTGATCGGGCGCGTGATGCTCGGCCAGGAGCCGGGCGAGGCGCCGACGAGCCTGGAGGTGGCGCCCCGGGACCTGCCGGCCTGGTTGCTGGGGAGCTTCAGTCTGGCGGCGGCGACCGGGCTCGTGGGGGGGCTCGCGGTCTACGGCCTGGTCTCCTCCGCGCGCCGCCTGCGGCGGCGGGCGCCCGCATGAGGTCGAGCAACCCGTGATGAGCCGCGCCCTACGCATCGCCCTCGGGCTCGCGCTCCTCGGGCTGGGCGTGCTCTCCGGCAGCCGCGTGCACCTCGACGGAGACATCGGGCGGCTCCTGCCGGACCGCGACCCGACCCTGCGTCAGGCGTCGGCGGTGCTGCGCAGCGTCATGCAGCGCACGGTGGTCGAGCTCTCCCTACCGGAGGGGGGCGAGGACCGCCTCGAGCGCCTGGTCGGTGCCGCCGGGAGCCTGGCGGAGTGGCTGGAGGCCTCGCCGCGGGTGGCGCGGGTGCGGGCGCGGCTGGTGGACACCGAGGCGTTGGACGCGACGGAGCTGCTGCTGGAGGCGGCGCCGCTCCTCCTCGAGCCGCGCCACCACGCCGAGCTCGAGCAGCGCCTGGAGCCCGCGGCCCTGGAGGACGCCCTGGCCGGCCTGCGCCGGCGCGCCCACGAGCCGGACGCTGGCTGGCTCCTGCAGCAGGCGCGGCGCGATCCCTTCGGCCTGGCGGGCTTCGTGCTCGCGCCCCTGGAGGGCCAGCTCGCCGGCTTCGAAGGCGTGCGCCTGGTGGACGGCACCCTCGCGACCCGGGACGGTGGACACGTGCTGCTGTTCGTCGAGCCGTCCGTGCCCGCCACGGACACCGACGGAGCCCGCGACCTGCTCGCGGACCTGGCCGCGGCGGTGGAGGTCGTGCGTCAGGACCCGCGGCTGGAAGGTCTCGTCGTGCGGCATCTCGGGGCCCACCGCTCGACGCTCGACAACCAGGAGCAGATCGCCGCGGATGTGGCGCTGACCTCCACCCTCGGCGCCCTCTTCGTGGCGCTGATCGCGATCTTCACCCTGGCGCGCGTCTGGTGGGGGCTGCTGGCCCTGACGCCTGCGTTGTTCGGCGGCGCCATCGCCCTGGGTACGGTCGCCTTCTTCCGCGACTCGGTGGCCACCCCCGTGCTCGGCTTCGGCGTGGCGCTGCTCGGGATCAGCGTCGACTACGCGATCCACGTGCTCTACCGCCTGAACGCGGGGCCGGGGGCGCGCCTGCCGGTGCGGGCCCTCTTCATGGGAGCGACCACCACCGCCTGCGCCTTCCTGGCCCTGGGCATCTCCTCCCTGCCGGCCCTGCGTGAGGTGGGCGGGCTCGGGGCCCTGGGAATCGTGGCCGCGGCGGTCTTCGCGGTGGTTGTCCTGCCGGCCCTGGCGGGGACACCGCCCACCGGGCGCCGGCCGCGCTTCGACCTGCGGGGGCTGCTGGCCCGCGGCGCCGGTGAGGGCGGCTCGCGGGCTGCGCTGCTGGTCGCCCTGGTCGCGACGCCCCTGCTCTTGGTCGGCGCCTTCCGGCTCGAGCTGGACGGAGAGGTGCGGCACCTCAGCCACCTGTCGCCCGCGGCGGCCGACGACGAGCAGGCGATCCTCGCGAACTGGGGCGCGGCCTTCCGCACCACCCAGGTGGTCGTGCAGGCCCCGGAGCTCGAGGGGGCGCTCGAGCAGAACGACCGGGTGGCCGCGGTCCTCGCCGCCGAGAAGGAGGAGGGCGGCGTGCGGGACTTCGCCTCCATCGCCGGCCTGCTGCCAAGCCGGGCACGGCAAGAGGCGCACGAGCGCGCCTGGCGCGAGTTCTGGAGCGCCGAGCGCGTCGGGAGGTTGCGCCTCGACCTGGCGGTCGCTTGCGAGACCCAGGGTTTCGATGCGGGGGCCTTCGAACCGTTCTTCGCCAGCCTCGAGCGCGCGGTCGAGCCCCTCGTCTACCAGCCGGGGGACCCTCTGAGTTCGTTGGTGGGCGAGCGCATCCTCGAGGTGCCCGGCGGCGTGCTGATCGCCACGCCGGTCTTCGTCGACTCCTGGGAGCAGGTGGAGGCCCTGCAAGCTCGCCTCTCCGAGGAGGTGTCCAGGGCTACGGTGCTCAACAACGAGGCCATGAGCCGGCAACTCGCGGCCCTGGTCGGCGGCGAGCTCTGGAAGCTGGGGAGCGTGGCCTTCGCAGCCGTGGCCTTGCTCGTGCTCCTGTGGTTGCGCTCGGCACGGCAGGCGGCGCTGGTGCTCGTGCCGCTCGCCCTGTCCGGTGTCTGGACCCTTGGTGCCCTGGGCTGGCTCGGGGTCCCGATCAATCTGGCCAACTCGGTCTTCGCGGCCTTTCTGTTCGGCATCGCGGTGGACTACGCGATCTTCATGACCCAGGCGCGCCTGGCCGCGGCGCGGGGCGAGCCCGAGGACCTGGCGGAGACCGACGCGTCGGTGCTCCTGTGCGCCGCGACGACCTGTGTCGGTTTCGGCGTGCTCGTGCTGGCGGACCACCCGGTGCTGCACAGCATCGGGATCACGGCCCTGACGGGGATCGTCGCCGCCTACTGCGCCACGCGCCTGTTCGTGCC
>CAZQAT010000015.1:59218-61521 GCA_964591315.1 uncultured Planctomycetaceae bacterium | reverse complement strand
CTTTGACGCATTAGCACCCAACCGGCAGCCTTCGGCTGCCTCTCCGCCCCTGGCGGCACTTTGGGTGTCGCCCGATCCTCGACGACCTCACCAGGTCGCCTCCGGTTCGTCCGACACCCAAAGTACCGCCAGGAACGGAGTTGGGTCCCAATGCGTCAAAGCCTCATGAATAGGCCGGGCTAGGGAGGCGTGGCCCTGCGCCCCCCGAGGGGTCCTTCCGGAGACTCTAGGTCGCGCCGCGCTCGGCCGGCGCCGGCGCCTTCAGGAAGGGGTGCACCGCCGCCATCAGCAGCCAGATGAGCGACGTGGCCAGGTGCAGACCGATCCAGACGTCCCGCCACAGCTCCTCGACGCTGACCTGCAGGGCGTAGCCCGAGACCACCATCGGCACGAAGAGCGCCGCCAGGGTGATCCCCGTGTGGCGGCCGCGCCGGGTACCGTTGCCGTAGTGGTGCAGGACGTGGCTGGTGAAGATGAGCCCGCCGGCGAAGACCAGCAGGGGCGCGCTCAGCAGGTGGCCGTGCTGGAGGTGGGGCTGCCAGGGGTGGTTGGCGACGGCGAAGGGGTCGTCGGACTCCGCGAAGTAGCGCATCCAGCCGTAGACCAGGCCCGTGCCCCCGACCGCGAGGTTCGAGGCGTGCACGACCCAGGTCTGGACGCGGTTCACGGGCGCCCGTCGCTGGCGACGCCTTCGGGGCCCTTGCGCTTCGCGCGCTTCTTGCGCTCCTCTTCCTCCCGCCGGCGCTCGCGCTCGAGGTGCTCGTGCAGGGCGAGCACCCGGCGCGCGCAGTGGGTCGTGGCCTTGGAGGTCAGGCTGGCGCCGGTCACGTTGCGGATCTTCCGCTTGAGGTTGAGGTCCGCGTCGAGCTTGCGGCCCTTGAACTGATCGTAGAAGGCGGCGCGGGGCAGGTACTCGTGGGGCTCGGCGAAGGACAGCACCTCGACCCGGTCCAGGCTGCCGTCGGGCCTGACGACCACCATCAGGGTCTCGCGCAGGGCGCGCACCCGGTGGGTGTCGAAGTAGGCCGTGCCGATCCACTTGCCCTTCGCGTCCGTGGCCCGGTAGGGATACACGACGGTCTTCTCGAAGGGCACCTTGGCGGCCTTGGCGACGGCCGCGACCTGCTTCGGCTCGAGGTAGGCCGTGCCGCGGGTGACCTTGGCCTTCGTGCCGAAGGCCAGGGCGAGGGCCTCCTCGCGGTTCATCAGCACCTTCCCGGCGGGGCTGCAGGCCGCGGGCTCCGGAGAGGGGGCGACGGTCGCCCGCGCGCCCCGGGCGGCCGGGGCGACGAGCAGGAGGGCCGCGAGCCCCGCGAGGCAGCGGCGGCGAGCGCTTGAACTAGAAGACATAGCCGAGGCTGAGCTGCAGGCGGTCCTTGGCCTGGTCGAAGTCCAGGTAGGCGGCCTTGAAGACGATGTTCGGGATGGGGAGCCAGTCGATGCCGATGGTGGTGATGGTCTCGTCCTGGGCGGGGTCCGCCAGGCCGTCGGCGGCGAGGATCGCGGGGTCGATCTCGGCCTGGGTGTCCACCTGCGAGTAGCGCGCGTAGGGAATGACCTGGTGGCCGCACTCCGGAGCGATGGCGCTGGCCACGTCGTAGCCGGCCTCCAGGTACCAGCCCTCCATCTCCTGGCCGACGACCGTGCCGTTTGGCGCGCCGCCCGTGGCGTCGAACAGCGACAGGGTGTCGTCCACCTCGGCCGCGGCGTACAGACCGCGCAGCCGCAGGCCCGCCACCTCGTACTGGGCGTGGACGTCCAGCACGGTCGTGCCCATGTCGCCCAGGTCGGCCGCACCCTGGCCCGAGTCACCCTGGTAGCCGGAGACGCCCAGGTCGAGGCCGAAGTCGGAGCTCCAGTCGACCCGCGCCACGACGGCCAGGTCGTCCGCCAGGGCCTTGCTGCCCTTCTGGCGCCCGCCGCGCAGGCCGGCGGCGTCGAAGCCCTGGCCCTCGAGGCCGTTGACGACGTAGAGCTTGTAGCTGAGGGGGCCCAGGTCCCCGATCACCCCGGCGCCGTTCTCGCGCCAGGTGCTGGGGATGATGCGGCTCTCGACCACGGGGCGCGACGGTCCGCGGAAGGTGGTCGGCTCGTGCATCTCGTTCACGTGGCCCATGGGGACCAGCAGCATGCCGGCGCGCACGTTGATGGCCTCGTGGGCCAGGTACTCGAGGTAGGCGAACTCGAGGAAGACCTCGTCCGCGTGCTCCACCTCGATCTCCGAGTTGAACACCCACTTCTCGTCGAACTTGTAGCCCACGTAGAGGATGTTGCGCAGGAAGTCGGCCCTGTCGAGGGTGTCG
>CAZQAT010000015.1:0-59118 GCA_964591315.1 uncultured Planctomycetaceae bacterium | reverse complement strand
CTTGTAGCCCACGTAGAGGATGTTGCGCAGGAAGTCGGCCCTGTCGAGGGTGTCGCCGGCGTAGGCGGTGTAGATCATCTCGCCGTAGCCGCCGATGGAGAGGCCGTTCTCCTTGGCGTAGACCTTCGAGGCCGCCGGGCCCATGCCGAAGACGCTGTCGCCGACCGGCGGGATGATGTCGCGGAACTCGACCGACTCGAGCCCCGTCGAGAGGGCCTCGATCTGGGCCCGCATCTCGGCGTTCTCGCGTTCGATTCGCTCCAGACGCTCCTGGACGTCGGAGTCCGGGGCCTGGCCATCCTGAGCGAGCAGGTTCGTCGTCGGGCCACCCAGGAGCAGGGTCGCCAGCAGGAGCGGGAGGGGTTGCATGGGTTTCCTTTCGCGCGGCTCAGCGCGCGGGTACGGGAGGGGAGAGCCACTCGATCGCGAGCTGCGGATCGAGCGTGTGCAGGCGACCCTCGAGCCCGCGGGTGGCGCGGGCGCGCAGGCCGTCCCCGGTGCGCTCGAGGAAGAGGGCCTCGACTCCCTCCAGCTCCGCCGCCAGGGCGAGACCCGCGTCGGGGCCGAGGCTGAAGAGGGCCGTGGAGAGGCAGTCCGCGTCGAAGGCCGAGGGGCACCAGACGCTGACGCTGCCGAAGTCGAGTGCGGGCTGGCCGGTGCGCGGGTCGAGCAGGTGGCCGAGCTCGAGCCCGTCCAGCGCGCGCCGCCGCTCGCTGTTGCCGGAGGTGGCCACGGAGCCGGAGTCGAACCGCAGGCGCAGGAGGGGCCGGTCGCGTTCGTCGGGGTGTACGACGCCGATCTCGTGGCCGCCGTCGGTGGGCAGGATCGCCACCTGGCCGCCGAAGTCGAGGCGGGCCCCGGTCAGGCCGGCCTCGGCCAGGACGGCCAAGGCCGCGTCGAGGGCTGCACCCTTGCCGAAGCCGCCGGCGTCGAGGCCGGCGCCCTCGCGCAGACGCACCCAGGTCCCGGGGGCCTCGCGTCGGAAGCCGTCGGAGCCCACGGCCCGGCGGGCGGCCTCCAGCTCGGCGGGGGAGGGACGCCGCCCCGCGCCGCGCAGGTCCCAGGCGGCGACCAGGGGGGCGATGGCCGGGTCGAAGGCGCCGCCCGTGCGCGCGCGCCAGTTCCAGGCGCGCTCGAGCTCGGGGGCGAAGGACGCGGAGAGCTCGACGGGCTGGTTCAGCGGGGCGCGGGACAGGCGCGAGAGTTCCGAGTCGGGGCGCCAGCTCGAGAGGCGCGCCTCCACGCTCTCCACCGCCCGCACCGCGGCCTCGCTGGCGGCCAGGGCCTCGGCCCGCGAGGGGGCTTCCAGCTCCAGGACCAGGGTCGTTCCCATGGCCGCCACCTCTCGCTCGAGGAGGCTCGGGGCGGTCCCCGGGCCGTCCCCGGAGGGGAAGGTCAGGAGAGCGATCGGGAGGGAGAGGAGGGGCTGCATCGGGCTTCTCGGTGTCGCCAGACCCTGTTCTATTGAGATCGCGTCTCAAAGTCAATGCGCTGAAGCTCACATTCCCCAAAAAAATAGACGCGCCCGTCTCTTTTGCGGGCGGGGCCTCGTCCCGGGCCCGGAGGGCGGCCTAGCCCGGATTGTTCATGAAGACGTGCACCAGACACAGCAACTCGGTTCCTGGTGGTGCTTTGCGGGTTCTGCCGACGCAGGCGACCCTGAAGGGTCGTCGAGGAAGCCAGGTTCCGAAAAGCGCCGCCAGGGGCCGAGAGGCCGTCGAAGACGGTCGGTTGCGAAGTCTGGTGTGCGTGTTCATGAATAACCCGGGCTAGGTCCCCTCGAGGCGCACCCGCCGGTACACGGGGCCTGCGGGGGAGAGGGCCGCCCGCAGGAGCTGGCCGGTGGCCAGTCGCTGGCGACGCTGCAGCAGGGGCGACTCGATGCGGCCCGTGGCCGTGCGCATGCGCCGCCGCAAGCGCTCCAGCTGCTGCTCCGCTTCCGCGCTCCGGCCGAGGGCCTCGAGCACCATGGCGTGGGTGCCGCTGATGACGATGCGGTCGATCAGCTCCGCGCCGGCTCGGGCCAGGAGGGTCACGGCCTGGGTCGAGAGGGCCAGGGCCGTGTGCGGGTCGCGCTGGAAGGCGATCCGCGCACGGATCGCCGTGCAGACGGCCTCGATGCGCGACAGTCCCATGTCTCGCGCCAGCCGCACGCACTCCTCCAGCACCCGCGCCCCCTCGGGGTCGTCCTGCTCCGCGAGCAGGATGCCGAGGAACAGGCAGGCGGTGGCCCGGCCGCGGCGATCCTCGATCTCGCTCGCCGCCAGCCGTGCGTCGCGCAGGAGCTTCTCTCCCTCCTCGACCCGCTCCACGTCGACCAGGTGCACACCGAGACGCGCCTGGAGCTCGATCTCGCTCCGGCGGTCACCGGCGCGCTGGGCGAAGCGCAGGGCGTGGCGGGCGGAGACCAGGGCGCGCCGCGGGCGACCGGCACCGCGGTAGACCCGTGCTCGCAGCGAGTGGGCCAGGGCGCGCACCGAGAGCACCTCGAAGCGCTCGACCTTGCGCAGCAGGAGCAGGCAGCGGTCCGTGCGGCGCAGGGCGGACTCGACCCGGCCCTCGAGCAGGTCGATGGTGCCGAGGGTGTGCTCCGCGCGCGCCACCAGGAAGTCGTCGGGGGCCCGCTCGCGGGCATCGCGCGCCGAGCGCCGCGCCTGGGCCAGCTCGCCGGTGTGGGCCTGGACCGAGGCCAGGCGGCGCAGGCTGTCGCTCGCCAGGGCGTGGTCGCCCGCGGCCTCGAAGGCCGCCAGGGCGTTGCGCAACAGGCCCCGGGCCGGACCGTACTGGCCGACGCTGATGGAGAAGCGCCCGTGCATCAGGTAGATGCGCCCGGCGCTCTCGGGGTCCGCCTCCGGATCGAGCTCGAGCTCGGTCATGCGGTCGAGCAGGTCCCGCTGGCGCTCCCGGTAGCCGAGCCGGTCGGCCGCGTCCGCGGCCGCCCACAGGAGCTCGAGGGCGCGCTGGGGGGTGTTCTGCTCCGGTGGCAGGTGCTCGAGGGCTTCGAGGCCCCAGAGCCCGAGGGAGTGCACCCGTGCCGGCTGGCCGCGGTCCTCGAGGCGGCGTAGCAGCGGCCCCAGCAGGCGCAGGAGTTCCTCGTACTGCCCCGCGGCTCGCAGGTGGAAGGCGCGCTGGAAGGCGTCCGTCACCGGCAGCCGCTCGCCCCTCGGTCGGCGCAGGGCGGCGGCCACGGCGGCGTGGCCGGCGCGGCGGGTCTGTGGGTCGAGGCGGCGGTAGATCGCGGAGCGCAGGGCCGGCCGGCGGAAGCGGTAGCGCTCGCCCTGGGCGCGCAGCCAGCCGCTCTTCAGCAGGTGCTCCAGGGCGCGCTCCACGGACTCCGCTGACTCCGTGGGCCAGGCCCTCTGCAGGAAGGTGGGCTCGATGCGACCGCCGGCCACCGCCAGGCGCTCGAGCCAGGCGCGGTCCGTGTCGTCGAGGCGGTTGTAGGCCCGCAGGATCTCCGCTCGCAGGGAGTGGGGCAGGGGCAGGTCGTCCGGGTGGATGCCGAGCTCGAGTCCCGCGGGGGTCGGCCGCGCCTCTCCGCGCTCGACGAGCCCGCGCACGAGCTCGGTCAGGAGCCCCGGGTTGCCCGCGCTGCGCTCGCGCAGGACGCGCGCCAGCCGCAGCTGGGGGCTCGAGCGCGTGAACAGGCGTCGGGTCAGCTCCTCCACGGCGGCGGGGGAGAGGGGCGCGAGCTCGAGCTCCTCGTAGACCGCAAGCGCGAAGAGGCGCTGGCTCAGGAGGGCGAAGGCCTCCGGCCGGCGCGGCTGCTCCTCGGCGTCGCGCCCCAGGATCAGGAACAGGGGCAGCTCCGCCAGCTGGCGCAGCAGGCGGTGCAGGACGTCGAGGGTGCCCTCGTCCGCGAAGCCCAGGTCGTCCAGGAAGATCACCAGCGGGCGCCGGCGCGCCAGAGCCAGGAGCCAGGTGCAGAGGGCCGCGGGGATCGCCGCCGGGGTGACGCGGTCGAACTCGGGGTCGAGCACCTCGAGCAGGGCATCGCGTTCGTGGGTCGGCAGGAGGCCTTCGAGCCGCGCCCGGGCCCGCTCCCCGGGGCGCGTCCCCGGGGCCAGCTCCAGGTAGTGGCCGAGGAGGGTCAGGATCGGCTGGCAGGGCCGCTGGTCCTCGAAGCGCGAGGAGCGCCCGCGCAGGTAGAGCGGCGGCCGCTCGCTCCTCCGCACGCGGGTCGCGAACTCGCGCACCAGGCGCGACTTGCCGCTGCCGGCGGGGCCGACCAGCCAGGCCGCGCCCCCCGGCGGCGGGTCGCCCTCGAGGGCGCGGTGGGCCCAGACCAGGAGGTCGCCGAGCTCCTGTTCGCGGCCCACCAGGGGCAGGGCTTGCTCCTCGCGGAAGGGCAGCGGTCCGTCCGGCGCCGGGGGCGCACCGGCCGCCAGCCGCGACCGCCACCAGGGGTGCGCCTCGCCGTCGTTCAGGAGCTCCGCCAGGGTCGCCGGGGTCGGTCGCTCGTCGGGTGCGCGCTGGAGGGCCCAGGCCAGGAGGTCGTCGAGGAAGGGGGACAGCACCGGGACCCGCAGGGAGGGCAGCTCGAGGGGAGCGCTCAGGAGGGTGCCGACCACGTCCGGTCCATCGCCACGCGACCCCGGGCGCGCGAAGGGGTGCTGGCCGGTGGCCAGCTCGTAGAGCAGGACACCCAGGGACCAGACCTCACTGGCCCGCTGCTTGGGGCCGCCGCGCAGCTCCTCGGGCGCGAGGTAGGCCAGGCTGCCGGTCTCCCGCGTCGGCTCCTCGTCGAGGGGCAGGGCGTAGCCGAGGTCCAGCAGCACGGCGCGACCGGCGCCGTCGAGCCGCACGTTCTCCGGCTTGAGGTCCCCGTGCAGGTGACCCGCGCCGTGCAGGGCGTCCAGTGCCCGGGCCAGCCGGGCGCCGACCTCTCGCAGCTCGTCCTCCTGGAGGTGACCGTGCTCCTCCAGCCGCTCCCGCAGGGTCGGCCCCGGCAGGAGCTCGAGCAGGAGCCAGGGGCCCCCGTCGTCCCGGCCTGTCGCCAGGCCGCGCACCAGGCCGGGGACCGCGAGCTCGCACGCGAGGCGTCCCTCCCGCTCGAAGGCCTCCGCCAGCAGGGGGTCCCGGGCGGCGTCGGCGTGCAGGCGCTTGAGAGCGACCTCCGTCCCCGCGGGGAGCTCGCCCCAGGGGGCGGTCAGCCGCGCGCGGTGGACGCTGCCCGTGGCGCCCGCGCCGAGCTGCTCGAGGACCTCGAGGCGGGGCACGCCGCCGGCGGAGCCGGCCGGGCGATCGGGGGGGGACGGGTCGCGGGTCACGGTGCGCTGGGTCTCGGTGGCCGGGGGCCCCGGCGCGGGGGGGATCGCAAGATGGCACAAAGCCGTGAGAGTTCCGAGACCCCGAGCCTCATTCCCGGTGGGGGAAGGGTGAAGATGCCGCCGGGGCGCCGCTCTTCCCGCTAGCGGGGTGCCCCCCCCGGAGCTAGGCTCCTGCCGTCCCAGCGACCGACCCCATGGCCTTCCAGCTCTACAGCACCCTCACGAAGCGCAAGGAGACCTTCGAGCCCCTCGAGCCGGGGAAGGTGCGCATGTACAACTGCGGCCCGACGGTCTACAGCCGCGTGCACATCGGCAACCTGCGCTCCTTCCTGTTCGCGGACCTCTTGCGCCGCTGGCTCGAGCACGAGGGCTACGAGGTGGCCCAGGTGATGAACATCACCGACGTGGGGCACCTCGTGGACGACGCGGACGAGGGTGAGGACAAGCTCCAGGCCCAGGCGCGGAAGGAGGGGCGCGACCCCTGGCAGATCAGCCGCGAGCAGACCGAGCTCTTCATGCAGGACCTCGAGAGGCTCAACTTCCGTCCGGCCCAGGTCTACCCGCGGGCCACGGACCACATCCCCGAGATGCTCGAGATCGTGGACGCCCTGGTGGACAAGGGCTACGCCTACCGCGCCGGCGAGAACGTCTACTTCGAGGTGTCGAAGTTCGCGGACTACGGCCGCCTGTCCGGCAACAAGGTCGAGGACCTGGACGCCGGCGCGCGCATCGAGGTGCTGGACGAGAAGCGCTCCCCGGCCGACTTCGCCCTGTGGAAGAGCGACCCGCACCACCTGATGAAGTGGGACAGCCACTACGGTCCGCACGGCTTCCCGGGCTGGCACATCGAGTGCTCGGCCATGGCGCGCAAGCACCTGGGGGACAGGATCGACATCCACACGGGTGGGGAGGACAACGTCTTCCCGCACCACGAGTGTGAGATCGCCCAGAGCGAGGCCTTCACCGGTGAGCCCTTCGCGACCTACTGGATGCACGCCAAGTTCCTGCAGATCGACGGGGGCAAGATGTCCAAGTCGCTCGGGAACGTGTACACCCTCGACGACGTGGAGGCCCGCGGCTTCGAGCCCCGGGCCCTGCGCTACACCCTCCTGCGCGGGCAGTACAACCAGCCCCTGAACTTCACCTGGGACATCCTGGCGGACTCCGCCAAGGCCCTCGAGAAGCTCGACGACCTGGTCCTGCGCCTGCGCCGCATCGCGGCGGGGGAGGAGGGGGCTCCCGAGCCCGCGGCCGGCGCCGCCGAGCTCGAGGCGGTGCGGGCGGAGTTCGTCGCGGGGATGAACGACGACCTGAACACCCCGCGCGCCTTCGCCACCCTGCACACCCTCCGAGACCACGCGGTCCAGGAGCGCCTCGGCTCGGAGACCGCGGCGGAGGCCCTGGCCTTCCTCGAGAAGGTCGAGGGCGCCGTGGGCTTCCTCAAGCTCGAGGAGGACTCCCTCGACGCCGAGATCGAGGCCAAGATCGCCGAGCGCCTCGAGGCCCGCCAGGCCAAGGACTGGGCGCGCTCCGACGCCATCCGCGACGAGCTCCTGGAGCAGGGCATCCTGCTCGAGGACAAGGGCGGCAAGACGGTCTGGCGGCGCAAGTGAGCGCGCGCGGCTGCCTCAGGCGACGAGGCGCTTGAGCTCGAGCTGAGGCTGAGACCCGAGGCTCTCGGGCCGCGTCAGCTATCGGAGCCGCCCTCACCTTCCGGCCGCGTCGCCTCGTCCCTCTTGCGCGCCTCCGAGATCAGCTCGTCGATCTTGGCTGCCTTCTCGATGGAGTCGTCGAACACCCACTTCAGGTGCGGCACAGTCCTCGTCTCGAGCACCCGGGCCACCTGGCGCTGGATGAAGCCTGCCGCGCCCTCGAGCATCTTCTCGGTCTTGTGGCGGTCGCCCTCGCTGCCCAGGCAGGAGTAGTAGATCTTGCCAGACCGCAGGTCGGGCTCCAGCTCGACCTTGGTGATGGTGACGAAGGAGCTGCGCGGGTCCTTGACCTCGAACTGCAGGCAGTAGGCCGCGCGCTCCTGGATCCGCGACTCGAGGCGGGCGAGGGTGCGGGGGTTGACCATGGTCCAGGCCGCGGGCGGCGCGTCCCTCCCGGCGGGGGAGGGGCGCCCGCTCAGGTCGTGCTACGCGGCGGCGACTCGAGGGTCCGCTTGGTCTCGATGACCTTGTAGGACTCGATCACGTCGCCCTCGCGGATGTCGTTGTAGTTGCGGATCACGATGCCGCACTCGAAGCCCTCGCGGACCTCCTTGGCGTCGTCCGCCTCGCGGCGCAGGGAGGCCAGGCTGCCGGTGAAGATCACCTGGTCGTCGCGCATCAGGCGCACGCGGTTGTCGCGGCTGATCGTGCCGTCGAGCACGTAGCAGCCCGCGATGTTGCCCACCTTCGAGGAGCGGAAGATCCGGCGGATCTCCACGTGGCCCGAGACCTCCTCGCTGACCTCGGGAGCGAGGCGGCCCTCCATCATGCCGTGGATCGTGTCGATCACGTCGTACAGCACGTTGTAGTTGCGGATCTCGACGCCCTCTCGCTCGGCCGCCTGGCGCGCCTTGGAGCCGGTGGCCACGTTGAAGGCCACGATCAGGGCGTTCGAGGCGGAGGCCAGCAGCACGTCGTTCTCGGTCACCGCGCCCACACCGGCCTGCAGCACCTTGGCCTCGACCTCCGAGTGGATCGGCTCGACGATCTGCGACTTGAGCACCTCGACGGTGCCCTGCACGTCGGCGCGCACGATGACGTTGACCTCCTCCACGGCCGGGCCGGCCACGGACTGCAGGAGGGCTGCGTTATCGAGCTTGCGCTTCTCGGCCATGGTGGCCGCGCGGTTCTTGCGGGCGCGCTCCTCGGCCACCTTCTTGGCGTCGTCGAGCTTGTCCACCACGTGGAAGGGCTCTCCGATGCCGGGCAGGGCCGAGAGGCCGGAGACCTCGATCGGCACGGACGGGCCGGCCGTCTCGATCTCGCGCGCGAAGTCGTCGTGGATCGAGCGCACCTTGCCGTAGCCCTCGCCGGCCAGGATCACGTTGCTGCGCTCCAGTGTGCCGTCCTGCACGAGCAGGTGGGCCACGATGCCCTTGCCCTGCTGCACCTCGGCCTCGAGCACGACGCCGGAGGCAGGGCCTTCGGGGTGGCACTCGAGCTCGAGGATCTCGCTCTCGAGGAAGATCCGCTCGAGCAGGTCCTGCAGGCCCTCTCCGGTCATGCCGCTCACGCGCATGACGGCGGTCTCGCCTCCCCACTCCTCGGGGGTGACGCCGATCTCGGCCAGCTGGCCGAGGACCTTCTCGGGGTTGGCCTCGGCCCGGTCGATCTTGTTCATGGCGACCACCACCGGGACCTTGGCGGCCTGGGCGTGGGCCAGGGCTTCCTGGGTCTGGGGTTGGACGCCCGCGTCGGCGGCGACCACCAGCACGACCACGTCCACGGCGCTCGCGCCGCGGGCGCGCATACCGGTGAAGGCGGCGTGGCCGGGGGTGTCGATGATCGTGACGTGGTGCCCCTGGTCCGTGCTGACCCGGTAGGCGCCGATGTGCTGGGTGATGCCCCCGGACTCGCCGTCGGCCACGGCGGAGTCGCGGATCTTGTCGATCAGGGTCGTCTTGCCGTGGTCCACGTGGCCCAGGAAGGCGACGGTGGGGTTGCGGCGCTGGAGGTGCTCGTCCTCGACGGCGTCGCGCTGGGCCTTGAGCCCCTCGATCAGGGCCTCCTCGGCCTCGACCTCCTGGATGAACTCGAGTTCCACCTGGAGCTCTTGGGCCAGCAGGGTGGCGGTGTCTTCGTCGATGGCGCTGGTGATCGTCACCGCGCCGAAGCCGAGCTCCTTGAAGGCGATCTTGAGCAGCTCGTTGCCCTTGATGGCCATGGCCTCGGCCAGCTTCTTGATCGTGACCGGCTTCTCGATCTTTATCGTCTGGCCGGCGTAGGGGGAGCCCTCGAAGACCGGGCGCGGGGCGCGGCCCGGGGAGCCCTTGTCGCGACCGCGGCCGCCGCCGCCGCCTCCGCGCATCTGACGCTTGTAACGACCCGCCTCGCGCTCACGGAGCTGAGCGGCCGTGAGGGAGTTCCGCGAGCCCCGGTCTCCGCGCGGCATCGAGCCGCGCGAGTCGTGGCGAAGGGTCGGCCGCACGTCGGGCAGCACGTCGTCCCGGGAGCGCAGGCGGCGCGACTCGGTCTTCTTCGGGGTGGTCTGGATCTTCGAGAGGTCGATGAAGCCGACCACCTTGCCGGCCGGGCCGGAGGCCTTGTCTTCCTCACTGGCCTCTTCGCCCGCGGCCTCCTCGCCCGGCGACTCCTCTTCGGCCTGGGCCTCGGGGGTCTCGACGGAGGCGGTGACCTCCGCCTCGGTGGTGGGGGCGACCTCCTTCGGGGCCTCCTCCTCGGGCGCGGCGGCCGCGACCGAGGCTTCCTCCACGGCGGGCTCCTCCACGGCGGGCTCCGGCTCGACGGCGGCAGTCTCCTCCGCCACGGGCTCTGCGGGGGCGGGCTCGGCCTCGATCGCGTCGGGCTCCGCGAGCGGTCCGGCCTCCGGCGCCTCGGACTCGATCGACGGCGTGGCGTCGACCGTCGGCTCGACGGCCTCGGGGCTGGGCTCGGTAGTGGGGACCTCGGGCTCGGCGACCTCGGTGGTGGTGCCGGCCTCGGGGGGGGCCTCGCTCCCGGCCTCGATGGCGCCCTTCTTCTTCTTCTTGCGGCGGATGAGTCCGCTGCCCAGCTCGCTCTCGAGGCTGCCAACCTCGGCCTCGCTGCGCTTGTAGCCGTGTGCCCCCAGGACCCCCTCGACCTGCAATTCCTCGAATTCATCGAGAGCCGTCATGTGGCTCTTGATGTGCGTGAAGCCCAGGTCGCGCAGCTTGCCGGCCATCTCCTTGCCGGACATGCCGTATTCCTTGGCCAGTTCGTGAATTCGCTTCTTGCTCAACGTGTCGTGGGGTGTGTTCGCGGTCGGTGCGTCCCTGGGCGGTCGTGGGGCTTCTCTTCGGGGCCGCTGGTCAGCCCTCCCCGGGGGCCTCGGCGGCGCTGGCCGGGCTGCGTTCGATGTCGGAGTCGTCGACGCCGGATCCCTCGATGTCCGTCGTCGGGGCCTCCGGCGGGGCCTCGGAGGCGGAGAGGTCGGTCGGCTCTTCCTGCGAGAGGGAAGGCCCCTCGTCTCCGTCGTCGGTGGGGGCCTCGGCTGCCACGGCGGGGGTCACCTCGCCGCGGTCGCCGACCTCGATCGGCTGCGCGTCGGTCGCGGTCGCGTCCAGGGCGCCCTCGAGCTCCGTGCCCTGGGTGGCGGCATCGAACTGCTCGCGGGTCTGGATGTCGATCTCCCAGCCGCAGAGCTTGCTCGCCAGGCGCACGTTCTGGCCCTTCTTGCCGATCGCCAGGGACTGCTGGTCCTCGTCGACGATGACCACCGCCCGCCGGTTGTCGATGTCCGGGAAGATGTTGTCGATGTGGATCACGGCCGGCTTGAGGCCGTTCATGATCAGGGTCTCGAGCGAATCGCTCCAGCGGATGATGTCGATGCGCTCGCCCCGCAGCTCGTCGATGACGGCCTTGATGCGGGAGCCTCGGACGCCGACGCAGGCGCCGATGCAGTCGATGCGCGGGTCGATGGACTGGACCGCCATCTTGGTGCGGTAGCCCGGCTCGCGGACGACGCGCTTGATCTCGATGATGCCGTCGGCGATCTCGGGCACCTCCAGGTCGAACAGGCGGCGCACCAGGTCCGGGTGCGTACGGCTGACGAAGAGCTTGACCCGCGAGCCGTCCTTGCGGACCTCGACGAGCAGGCCTCGCACCCGATCGCCGGGGGAGTAGGTCTCCCCGCGCACGCGGTCCTCCTTGCCGAGCAGGGCCTCGACCCGGCCCAGGTTGATCACGACGTAGTCACCCTCGAAGCGCTGCACCACGCCGTTGAGGATCTGACCCACGCGGCCCTCGTAGTCCTCGTAGAGCACGTCGCGCTCCGCCTCGCGCACCTTCTGATTGAAGCCCTGCTTGACCGCCTGGGCGACGATGCGTCCGAGCACCTCCAGGTCGAACTCGTACTCCTCCTCGTCGTCCTCCATGGTCACCTCGCCGGTCGTCCGGTCGATGGCGACCACCAGGTCCTCACCCACGCCCAGGCGCTTGCGGATGCCCAGGGCCAGAGCCTCTTCCAGCCCCAGGAACAGGACCTCCTTGGGGATGTCCTTGTCCCGGTGGATGGCATCGATCATCCGGAGCAGGCTACTGGTATCCATGAAGGCTTCTCGTGTGCGGCGGAGGGTGGGCGCGAGAGGTGCGGGGGGCGAGGCGGGTGGAGAAAGGGTCGCAGAAGAAAAGGGTCAAGCCCACTTCCCCCGCCTGCGACTGCCGGCGAAAGAACGGGCTTCGTTGGGGGTGGACGGTCTCGTCCACGCTTTCAGAAGTCACGGTCGATCTATCAGTTTGGTATATCCTCACTGTCGAGTCAACCAAAGGGGACTCCTAGGGGGCCCATTCGGGCGTTTTTCGCCCCGTGGACTCCGAGTTCCTAGGATCCGCCGGGGAATCGACCCCCCTCCCACGACCTCCGAGTCACGACCTCCTACCGCTTGAGCGAGCCCGCCTCCCAAGATCCGCCTGGAGTCGCCTCCGCCGCGGGGCGCAGCCGGCACGAGTCGCCCTACGTGGCGGGGAAATCCGGCGTGGCGGCCGAGCTCGAGGAGCGCCTGCTGCGGGTCGCCGACAGCGAGGCGACCGTGCTCCTGGTCGGGGAGAGCGGCAGCGGCAAGAGCCGCGCCGCGGCCCGCCTGCACGCCCTCGGCCCGCGAGCCGCCGCACCCCGGGTGGAGACGCAGGTCTCCGCCCTCGCCAGCGGGATCCTGGAGGCGGAGCTCTTCGGCCACGAGGCCGGGGCCTACACCGGCGCGGACCGCGCACGTCCCGGACGCTTCCGAAGGGCGGAGGGAGGCACCCTGGTCCTGGACGGGGTCGAGGACCTCGCACCGGAGGTGCAGGTCAAGCTCTTGCGGGTGCTCCAGGAGCGGGAGATCGAGCCCCTCGGCGGTGACCTCGTGGCGGTCGACGTGCGCGTGGTGGCCACCACCTCCGTCGACCTGCAGGCGGCCGTCGAGCGCGGCGAGTTCCGCGAGGACCTCTACTACCGGCTGGCGGTGGTGCAACTCGAGGTGCCGCCCCTGCGGCGGCGGCTCGAGGACCTGCCGCTCCTGGTCGAGTCCCTGGCCCAGGGCGTGGCCGAGCGTGCCCGCGTCGCCGCCCGCCCCTTCGGGCCCGAGGCCCTCGAGCGTCTGGCGCGGCACCCCTGGCCCGGCAACCTGCGCGAGCTGGAGAACTGCGTCGAGCGCGTGCTCGTGCTCGGCGCCGCTCGCGAGGGGGCCGTGGCTTCCGGGGAGCTCGACTTCCTCGGTGACCCGGGCGAGTCCGGCGCCCTGCGCCTGGCGCGTCGAGCCCTCGAGGAGGGGCTCGCCATCGAGGAGCTGAGCGGGGCGATGATCGAGGTGGCGATGGAGGAGGCCGAGGGCAACCTGAGCGCCGCCGCCCGGCGCGTCGGCCTGACCCGCCGCGCACTGGAGTACCGCTGGCGGCGACGGGAGTCGGGCGAGGAGGGAGAGCCGTCGTCGTGAAGGCCGTGCTCCTGATCCTCGCCCTGGCCGCCCCGGCCACGGCGCTTCCGGCGCGCCAGGACGGCCCGCGTCATGAGGCGTCGGCCCTGGCCGCGGAGCTCGACCCGACCCGGCTCGAGCGTGCCCTGGCCCTCGCCGTCGACGAGGACGACGCCGCCCGGGCCGCGGCCCTCGACTACCTGTCGCAGGTCGAGCTCGAGTCGCCCGAGGATCGCGAGGCGCGCGTCGCGGCCCTGCGCCAGCGGGCCACGATCGACCCCGACGCGGAGCTGCGGCGCCGGTCCCTCGAGGGCCTGGGCGCCCTGGGCGGCGCGCGTGCGGCGGAGGTCCTGGTGCAGCTGGCCCGAGAGCTGCCGCCGGTCGAGCGCCGGCGCGCCGCGCGCCAGCTGGCGGAGGTGGCGGGCCCCCTCTCCCGTGCGGCTCGGGAGGTCCTCGAGGCTGCGGTGCTCGGGTCCTTCGGTGAGCGCGAGGACGGCCTGCCCGGGGACGCCCTGGCGGTGCTGCTCCCGAGCTACGGCCGGCGCCTGGCGGAGCGCGCGGGGGGCGGCGACCTGCCCCGGGAGCGGGCACCCTTCGTGCTCGGCGCGCGGCACCCGAGCCCGGCGGTGCGCGGTGCCGGCGCGCGGGCCCTGGAGCTCTTCCTCGCACGCCTGCGGCAGCTGGGCCAGTTCGACCGCGCGGACCGGGCCATCGCGCGTCTGGCCGCGGACGGCGTGCCGACCCGACCCCTGACCTACCTGCGGGTGCTCGGCGACCTGGAACAGGGGGGCACCGATCACGGGGCGATCCTGGCCAGCATCCGCCGTCTGCGGGCCGCCGGCGGCGGCGGCGAGTCCGCGGCGGAGGGCCACTGGCGCGCCCGGGCGGTGCTGCTCGAGGGGGTCGCCCTGCTCGCCTTCGAGCGCCTCGACGGGGCCCAAGAGGCGTTCGGCCGCGCCGCGGACCTCTACGACGGCCTGCTCGCGCGGCGCATCGACCGGGCCGGGCCCCTGGGCGCGGACACGCACAGGGACCTCTACCAGGAGCGCGCGCTGGTGGAGTTCAGCGAGGCCTTCCGGCGCCTGGCCGCGGGCACACCGGGGGACGACCCGGACCTGCTCGGGCGCCTGCGCCGGGCCCACGCCCTGCAGCTGACCGCCCAGGAGGTGGCGGTGGGCCACGACCTCGCGACGTCCAGCGGACCGGACCCCTTCTTCGAGCTGGCCCTCAGTCCCTACCGGCTGGTCCTCGCCCGCGTGCCCCACGCCGCCTGGCCCCCGGAGCGGCAGATCCGCCTGCAGCGGGAGATGGGCCGCGCCCTGGCGAGCGTGCTCGGGCGCGAGCTGCCGGGCTTCGAGCCCTATCCGGACGTGCCGGCGGAGCTCTTCGATCCCGTGCTCGACGGGCGCCGCGCCCTGGTCCTGATGGGCATCGCCCGGGCGGAGCTCGAGGCCCTGCGGCGCCGCTACGAGGAGCTGCGCCTGCGGGAGCTGCGGGCGATGAAGGCCGACCCCGCCCTCGAGCGCGAGATCGAGCTGACCCTGCGCGTCCTGAGCCGCGTGGCCATGGACCTCGGGGGCCGCACCCTGGACGAGCGCTACCTCGACCTGCGGACGCCCTCGGCCCACGCCCTGGACGTGGCCGAGCGGATGCGCCGCGAGGGGCGGACCGCCGCCTGCCGCGAGCTGGCGACGCGCTTCGCCGAGGACCTGCGCGCGCTGCAGCTGGTGGGTACGATGGCCGTGCCCGCGGCCCATGCGCAGCTCGTGATCGGCGGCAGCTGGAGCGACGAGGGGAGGCCCGCGAAGGCCGAGGAGCACCTGCTCGAGGCGCTGGCGCTGCTCGAGGGTCTGCGCAGCGAGTTCGAGGAGCGCCGTGACCTCCGGCGGGTGGCGGCGGTGGACGACGAGATCGCGGAGGCGCTGGTCTCCCTCGCGGTCAACGCCAACGTCAAGGCCGGGGACCCCGAGCGCGCGCGGGAGTACTTCGAGCGCGCCTACGAGCTGCGCCAGGACGACTTCATGCGCGTCCTGCTCGCCTGCTACCGGGCCCGCTCCGGGCGCGAGGAGGAGGCCCGCGAGCTCCTGGTGCAGGTGCCCGCCTCGCCGGGGGCCTACTACAACCTGGCCTGCACTCATGCACTGCTGGGCGACACCCAGGAGGCCCTCGACTACCTGGAGCGGGACTTCAGCGAGAACCGCACCAGCGAGGCGGCCCTGGAGAAGCAGAAGGAGTGGGCCCGCGGGGACCCGGACCTGGCCTCCCTGCGCGAGGACCCGCGCTTCCAGCTCCTGACGGCGCCGGCGCCGCCGCCGGAGGTCCAGCGCTAGCCCGGCCTATTCATGAGCCTTCAACGCATTAGCACCCAACCGGCAGCCTTCGGCTGCCGGTTGGGTGCTAATGCGTCAAAGCCTCATGAATAGGCCGGGCTAGCTCGCGCCGCGGGCCCGGGCGCCGCGCCGCCGATCGCCACTGAAAGGAGCGTTTCGTGAGCAGGCGTGGGCGCTCCGCGCTATCGTGTTCGGCCGCATTCGAGCCCCCCGACCCTGCGCGGCCGCGACCGCGAGGGGGGCGTGAGCCGGAGCGCCCGCGCGGGGGCCTCCCGAGGACGACGACAGGACGACAGTCATGGGTAAGGTGACCCTGACCGGCAAGGGCCGGCGCTGGGTGCTCGGTGGGCACCCCTGGATCTATCGGGACGACATCGCGGGCGGTGAGGCCGAGCCCGGCGAGCTGCTGCCGGTGGAGGACCCGGGCGGCAACTCCATCGGCTGGGGGCTCTTCAGCTCGAGCTCCAAGATCGCCGTGCGGCTGGTGAGCCGCGAGGCGGCCCAGCCCAAGCGCGAGTTCTGGACGGAAAAGGTGGGCCGCGCCGTGCGCGCCCGGGAGCGCCTGGGCTACCTGAATCCCGAGGGCGCCTGCCGCCTGATCGCCGCGGACGCGGACGGCCTGCCGGGCTGGCTCGTCGACCTCTACGGCACGACGGCGGTGGTGCAGAGCTCGATCCAGGCCACCGACCGCATGCGCGACTTCCTGGTGGAGCTCCTGCACGAGGCCCTGCCCTTCGAGCTCACCACCGTGGTGGACCGCTCCGACAGCTCGGTGCGGCGCTTCGAGGACCTGGACGAGCGCGTCGAGGTCTTGCAGGGCGAGGTCGAGGGCCCGGTCGTCGTTCAGGAGGAGGACCTGGCCTACGAGGTCGACGTGCTCGGTGGCCACAAGACCGGCCACTATCTGGACCAGCGCGAGAACCGCAAGCAGGCCGCCCTGCGCTCCGGCGGCGGGCGCGTGCTCGACGCCTTCTGCTACGACGGCCTGTTCGGCATCCGCGCCGCCCTGGCCGGTGCGAAGGAGGTCGTCTGCCTCGACCAGTCGGCCCCCGCCGGCGAGCGCCTGCTGCGCAACGCCGAGCGCAACGGCGTGGCCGACAAGGTGCGCTTCGTGAAGGCCAACTGCATGCAGGAGCTGCGCAACCGCCTGGAGGCGGGCGAGCGCTACGACCTGGTGGTGGTCGACCCGCCGGCCTTCGCCCGCAACCGGCGCGAGGTCCAGGGGGCCGAGCGCGGCTACGTGGAGCTCGGTCGGCGCGCCGCCGGCATGGTGGTGGAGGGCGGCTGCCTGGTGAGCGCCTCCTGCTCCTACAACGTGCGCTCGGCGGACTTCGTGCGCTTCCTGGCCGCGGCCACCAGGCTGGCGGAGCGGGACGCCTGGCTGGAGGAGCTGCGCGGCGCGGCCCCGGACCACCCGGCCCTGCTCGCCCTGCCCGAGTCGAACTACCTGAAGTGCGCTTTCCTGCGCCTGCCGTAGCCCCCGACGCAGGGGTTTGCGAGGATGGCGGCCCGCCCGCAGCGGCGGCCTCCCCGATCATGTCCGAGACCACCTCCATCCGCCTCAACGGCGAGCTCCGCGGCGTGTCCGCGGGGACCAGCGTGGCCGAACTCGTGAAGGAGCTCGGCCTGCGCCCCGAGCAGGTCGCGGTGGAGGTGAACCGCGAGCTCGTGGCCCGGGCGCGGCGTGGCGAGCGGGTGCTCGCGGCGGGGGACGAGATCGAGCTCGTGACCCTGGTGGGGGGCGGCTGAGCGCGCCTCCGGAGGGCCGAAGATGAACATGCAGACCGAATCGAACGAACACCTCCAGGACGGGGAGCTGGTGCTGGGCAGCGCGCGCCTGCGCTCGCGGCTGCTCGTGGGCACCGGCAAGTACGCCAGCTTCGAGGAGACCGCGAGGGCCCTCGAGCTCTCGGGCACCGACTGCGTCACCGTCGCCGTCAGGCGCGTCAACCTGGACGCCTCGAAGGGGCCCTCGTTGCTCGACCACATCGACCGCCGCCGCTACCACGTGCTGCCCAACACCGCCGGCTGCTTCGACGCCGAGAGCGCGATCCGCACGGCGGTCCTGGCCCGGGACGTGCTCGACACGCCGCTGGTGAAGCTCGAGGTGCTGGGGGACGAGCGGACCCTCCTGCCGGATCCTGTGGGCACCCTCGAGGCGGCCCGCGAGCTGGTGGCCCAGGAGTTCGACGTGCTCGTCTACTGCTCCGACGACCCGCGCATGTGCGTGCACCTGGCCGAGGCCGGGGTGACCAGCGTGATGCCCGCGGGCTCGCCCATCGGCTCGGGCCAGGGTGTGCTCAACCCCAATGCGATCCGCATCATCCAGGAGCTCGTCGAGCTGCCGGTGATCGTCGACGCCGGGGTCGGCACGGCCTCGGACGTGGCCGCCGCCATGGAGCTGGGCGTCGACGGGGTGCTGCTCAACACGGCCGTCGCCTCCGCCCGCGAGCCCCTGCGCATGGCCGAGGCCATGAAGTGGGCCTGCCAGGCCGGACGCCACGCGTACCTCGCCGGACGCATCCCGCGCAAGCTCTACGCCAACGCCTCCTCGCCCCTCGAGGGCACCATCGAGGGCGCAGGGCCCGCCTAGCCACCTCAGCGAGCCTCCCCCCGTGCTCCTCGAAGACCCCGCCAGCGGCGGCCCCGACCTCGCCGCGACGGTGCTGACGGGCGCCGTCCTGGCGGGTGTGGGCCTGGCCGTGGCGCCGATGGTGGTCGATCTTGGCAGGCGCTGGATCCCCGAGCGCAACCAGTTCTTCGCCCGCTGGGGCTTCACCCACCTGGCGGTGTTGCTGCTCGTCTTCCTGGTCGCCTTCCTGGTCGTGCCCAGCCTGTGGATCCAGCTGCGTGGGGCGGAGCTCGACCTCCTGGAGAGCCTGCTCGTGATGGGCCTCGTGCTGAGCGCTCCGGCCTGCTACGTCCTGCACTGTGCCCGACGCCTGGACCCGGACGGGCTGCGCTGCCTGGGCTTCCGCGCCCCGGGCAGCCTGCGGGCCTTCTGCTTCGGTCTCGCCAGCTACGCCCTGCTGCTGCCCGCGCTGCTGGGCGTGATGATCCTGTGGCCCTTCCTGCTCGAGTTCCTGGGCGGCGAGGCCCGACCCCAGGACTCGGTGGTGGCCTTCCTCGAGTCGAGCGACGGCACCCCCTGGGCCGCGCTGCTGCTCGCGGTGGTGGTGCTGCCCTTCTTCGAGGAGCTCCTGTTCCGCTCCTTCCTGCAGCCCCTGCTGGTGCAGAACTTCCGCGAGGTGGGGGGCGTGGCCGTGACCTCCCTGGTCTTCGCCTCCCTGCACGGTGCGGGGGCCTTCTTGCCGGTCTTCGTGCTGAGCCTGATCATGGGCGGCGTGATGCTGCGCACCCAGCGCTTCGTGGCCTGCTGGGCCGTCCACGCCCTGCACAACGGCCTGGTGATCTGGGCCCTCCTGCAGCTGCCCGCCGCCCGCGAGCTGGTGGAGATCCAGGAGGCACTCCTGCCCCTCACGTTCCTGCCATGACTCACTTCCCCATGCGCGGTCGCATGCGCCCGGTCCCCGGCGGTGCCTGGGCCGCGGACGACGCGGTCCTGACCGGCGAGATCCACTTCGGCGAGGACGCCAACGTCTGGTTCGGCTGCGTCATCCGCGGCGACGACGCCCCGATCACCATCGGCGCGCGCACGAACATCCAGGACCTGACCATGGTCCACGCGGACCCGGGGGTGCCGAACGTGATCGGCGAGGAGTGCACCATCGGCCACCACTGCGTGCTGCACGGGGCGCGCATCGAGGACCGCTGCCTGATCGGCATGGGGGCGGTGCTGCTCGCGGGGTCGGTGATCGGCGAGGGCTCGATCATCGGCGCGGGCACGGTGGTCAAGGAGAACTTCGTCGTGCCGCCGCGCTCGTTGGTGGTCGGCCTGCCGGGGCGGGTGATCCGCCAGGTGACCGAGGAGCAGACCGCGGACCTGGCGCGCAGCGCCGCGGGCTACGTGCGAGCGGTGCGCGAGTACCTGGAGGAGTGACGGTGGCCGAGGGCACGGCCTACGCGGAGCGCCGCGCGGCGCTCCTCGCGCTGCTGCGCCCCCTGGAGCGCCTGGCGGTGGCCTTCTCCGGAGGCGTCGACTCGAGCGTGCTCCTGCACGCGGGGGTCGAGGTGCTCGGGGACGGCTGCGTGGCGGTGGTGGCCGACTCGCCCTCCCTGCCGCGGGCCGAGCTGGCGGGTGCGCGGCGCGTGGCCGCGGCGGTCGGCGCGCGGCTCATCGAGCTCGCGACGGCCGAGCTCGAGGACCCGCGCTACGTCCGGAACGCCGGGGACCGCTGCTACTTCTGCAAGGCCGAGCTCTTCGAGCGCATGAGCGCCTGGGCGCGCGAGGAGGGATTCTCCAGCCTGGCCTTCGGCGAGATCACCGACGACCTGTCGGACGACCGCCCCGGCGCCCGGGCCGCGGCGGAGTTCCGCGTGCGCGCGCCCCTGCGGGAGGCGGGCTTCTCGAAGGAGGACGTGCGCCGCTACGCCGCCGAGGCGGGGCTCGAGGTGGCCCACAAGCCCGCCTCCGCCTGCCTGGCCTCGCGGGTGCCGCGCGGGGTGCCGGTGACCGCCGAGCGGCTGGCGACGATCGAGCGGGCCGAGGCCGAGCTGCACGCCCGGGGCTACGAGGTCCTGCGGGTGCGCCACCACGGCCGGCGAGCCCTGGTGGAGGTGGGGGAGGCGGAGCTCTCGCGGGCCCGCGACGAGCGGGTGGCCCTGGGCCGGGTCCTGCGCGAGCACGGCTTCGAGGAGCTCGAGCTGGGCGTGTACCTGCCGCCCGCCTTGCGCTGAGCTGATCGGGAGGGCGGACCCGCACACTGTGTGCGGACTCGCCGTATCGGGACCGCTCGAGACCGGTGGGCGGTGGCCGTAGGTGCCCCTCTGCCCGAGCACGGGAATTGCAGAGTGCGGGCACTTCGTGCGCCTAGGCCCGGCGGACCATCTCACTCGAGAGGGGTCCCTGAGGGGCTGGCCGCAGGATAGTGACTCGCCGAAAGAGACCGAAGACCGGACGCCGGGTGGCGAGGCAGGGGTGCTCCCCTGACCTTCCTCCGCAGCCGCGTCGCGCCCCCTGAGGAGACCTGATACTGACGATGATCGAGTTCCGACGCCTCAAGCCGTGCCTCGCATTGAGCGCGCTCCTGTTCACCCCTGACCTGCTCCTGGCCCACGGCGGGATCTTCCCGCCGCCGCCGCCACCCACCCGGCCTCCTGTCCGTCCCGATCGCCCCAGGCCACTGACTCCCCCTGGCGGCGGGACGAACGGGGGCGGCGGCGGACCGAGAACCGGTCGGCCCACCAGACCTACGGCGCCCCGCCCTTCGGGACCGAGCCGAGGCGGGCCGAGCAGCCCGGCACCGAGCGGACCGAGCGCCCCGGGCGCCCCGGGCCCCGCGGGGCCCACGGCGCCGAAGGCCCCCGGCCCGGCCACGCCCCTCACCACCGGCCCCGACCTCAGCGACTGGAGCTGGTGGTGGACCTTCAACGAGGACCCCTACGTGGACCTGAAGCGCAGGCTGCGCAGCGCGGAGGTGCTCACGGACTCGGACGACTTCTTCCTCGGCCAGGGCACGCGGGCCCAGCGTGTCGAGCGCTTCCCCGGTCCGGAGCTGATCGGCTCGTCGATCGCCCCCGCCCTGGAGCGCGCCTTCGACGAGTCCACCGCGGCCGGGCTGCGGGCAGCGACCTTGATCGCACTGGCGAAGCTGCACCCGACCTGGACGCCCGAGGAGGGCACGCCCACCGCGCGGCCCCTGGCCGCCCTGGCCGACCGGAACCGAAGCGTGTCCCAGGCGGCGATACTGGCCCTCGGCCTGATCGCCGAACCGGATGCCGCCCGTGTCCTGTGCGACCTGGCCGCCGATGAAGAGAGCGTCGCGCAGCTCCTGGGCCGCACGAGCGTGCCCGAGGTCTTCCGCGTCCACGCCGCCCTGGCTGCCGGCCTGGTCGGCGCGCGCACGGAGCGCGAGGAGGTCCGGCGCTACGTGGTGCACCGGCTGTCGCTCTTGCTCGACGAGCGGGTGGCCGCGCCGGACCTGCACATCGCCTGTCTGACGAGCATGGGGCTCTCGCCCCTGGCCGAGCGTGCCGCGCTGGAGGCCTCCTCCGGTCGTGGGCGCAGCCTGCGCCCGTCCTCCTCGCGGGCCGGGCAGGTGCGCTTCCTCCTGGACGTGCTCGAGGACCGCGAGCGTCAGGAGTTCGTGCGCGCCCACGTGCCGAAGGCCCTGGGCCTCTTGGCCGAGGACGCCTCCGAGGACTTGCGCGACGAGGTCAAGCATGGGCTGCTCGACATGCTCGGAGCTCGCAAGCGCGAGAAGCGCCTGGTGCGCTACGGCGTGGTCGAGGCCCTGGGCCGGCTGGGCGACTCCGACGGGGACCCCGTCGACGTGGAGCTGCGCCGGGCCCTGCGAGGCGTGGTGCGCGACGGGGACGCCTTCGGCCGGAACCTGGCGCTCCTGTCGGTGGCCTACGTCGCCACGCGACCTGGGAGTGGAGACGGTGAGCCTCTCGGGGGCCTGCGCAGCGAGGAGAGCTTCCTGCTCAAGCAATTCGCCCAGGGCCAGAGCCGCATGCGTCCCTGGGCCGCGCTGGCTCTCGGCCTGCACGGCTACCACGCCCTGGAAGAGGATGTCGCTCACTACGACTCCACCAACGTGGCCCTGCGTCGGACGCTCGAGCGCACCCGTTCGTCGGCGGACGCCAACGCCCTCTGCCTGGCCCTGGGCCTGCGGCGGGACTCCGAGGCCGTCCCGGCCCTGCTCGAGCGCCTGGAGTCGACCCGCGACGACGTGCAGCGCGGGCGAGTCGCCATGGCCCTCGGCCTGAGCGGCGCGCGGGAGGCCATCGAGCCCCTGCAGGAGATCGTGCGCGAGTCGCGCTACCACCCGTCCCTCCTGCGGGACGCGGCGGTGGCACTGGCCCTGCTCGGCTCCCGTGGGATGACCTCCGATCTGCTCGCGATCCTGGAGGAGAGCAGGTCGAACGCCGTGCGCGTGGGGGTGGTCTCTGCCATCGGATTCGTGGGGGACGTGCGGACGGTGGAGCCGCTGCTCGAGATACTGGGGGACCCGCAGAAGTCCACGAGCCTGCGCACCAGCGCGGCGCAGGCCCTGGGCATCGCCTGCGAGGACGAATCGCTGCCCTGGAACGCGGGCTTCATCAACCGGATGAACTACACTGCGATGACCGCGACCCTCATGAGTGGCGACGGCACGGGCTTCCTCGACAGGCCCTGAGCCGCGCGCCGGGGTCGCACCGCCATGCGACCCCGGCCCGATCCCCAGGCGCGACGAGAACGCTCCGGTCCCCGCTCGAGGAGAGCGGGGGCCGCGGTCGCCGCTCACCCGCACTTCGTCACCTGTGCCCCGGGCTTCGAGCCCCTGCTGCACGCCGAGCTCAAGGCCCTGAAGCTCGCGCGCCTCGAGCGCCAGGTGGGGGGCGTCTACTTCGAAGGCGCCGCCCGCGACGCCATGCGCGTGAACCTGGAGTCGCGCGTGGCGGTGCGCGTCCTGCGGCGCCTGACGCGCTTCCCGGCGGCCTCCGAGGGCGCCCTCTACGAAGGCGTGCGGGCGGTGGACTGGGCGCCCTACCTGCGACCCGGCGGGACCCTCCTGGTGGCGGCGCGCACCCGCGACTCGGCCCTCGACCACAGCCTGTTCGTCGAGCAGCGGGTCAAGGACGGTGTCTGCGACGCCCTGCGCGAGGTCCGCGGCGAGCGCCCGACTGTGGACAGGTCGGACCCCGACCTGCGCGTCGACGTGCACCTGTTCCGGGACCGCTGCACCCTCTCGGTGGACACCTCCGGTGACTCCCTGCACAAGCGCGGCTGGCGGGTGTTCCAGGGGGGCGCGCCCCTGGCCGAGACCCTGGCCGCGGGGCTCGTGCTGCACTCGGGCTGGGACCGGCGCGCGCCCCTGGTGGACCCCTTCTGCGGTTCGGGCACGCTCCTGGTGGAGGCCGCGCACCTGGCGGCCGACCGGGCGCCGGGGCTCTCCCGGGAGCGCTTCGCCTTCGAGGGCTTCGCGGACCACGAGGCCGCGGCCTGGGAGCGGTTGCGCGCGGCGGCCCGCGAGCGGGTGCGGCTGCCGAAGAAGCTGCAGCTGCTCGGCTCGGACGCGGACCCGGAGGTGGTGGCCGGCGCCCGGCGCAACTTGGAGGCCGCCGGCCTGGCCGATGCGGTACGGCTCGAGGTGGCGCGAGCCGAGGACTTCGCGCCGCGCCGGGGCTGGAACGCCCAGGTGCTGACGAACCCGCCCTACGGCGAGCGCCTCGGCGAGGCGGAGGAGCTCGGAGCGACCTACCGGGCCTTCGGCGAGCGCCTGCGGGAGGCCTGCGCGGGCTATGGCCTGGCGCTCTTCTCGGGCAACACCGAGCTCGCCGCGGAGCTCGGCCTCGACTTCGAGCAGCGCCTACCGCTCCTGAACGGGGCTCTCGAGTGCGAGCTGCTCCTGGCCCGGCTCTGACTCAGTCGCGCTTGCGGCGCAGGACGAAGACGCAGTCGAGCTGCGTGTCGTCCAGCTCCCGGGTCCAGTCGATGTCGTAGACCATGTCGTGCACGGCCACCAGCTCGAGGGCCGGGACGGAGCGGAAGAGTCGCCGCACCTGGCGCGCGTCGTAGGTGCGGAAGGTCCACTCGGTCTCCGAGCGCTTCTCCCGGCCGCGCTCGTTCACGACCAGGCGGGAGCGCACGCGCTCCGCCCGCTGCCGGCGGTCGGGGGGCCAGGACTGGATGTTGCACACGACCTTGGTGCGGCCGCGCTCCACCACCCAGCGCTCGCGCACGCGGGAGGAGTTGTCGTACTCGGAGAGGTGGAACCCGAGCACGTAGATGCCCCCCGGGCGCAGGGCGCGCGCCACCCCCTCGAGGTGGGTCCGCGCGCCGGCCTCGTCGGGCACGTACTTGAAGGTGCTGACCAGGCAGTGGACCAGGTCGAAGCGCGGGCCGTGCTTCATGGCCTCCAGGCGACCGACCTCCAGGCGCGCCTCCAGCCCGCGGCGCGCGAGGCGCTGCTCGGCGTAGTCGAGCATCGGCTCGGAGAGGTCGAAGCCCGTCACGTCCCAGCCGCGCCGGGCCAGCTCCACCACCAGCCGTCCGCTGCCGCAGGCGGGCTCGAGCACACGCCGGCCGCGAGGTCGTCCGTAGCGCGCGCTGGCGGCCTCGAGGAAGTCCGCCTCGCGCCCGGTGTCCTCGTCGAAGACGAGGTCGTAGTAGCGCGGCGTGTCGTACCAGTCGAGGAGCTCGAAGCGGCTCATCGGTGCAGCAGCAAGGGGTCGGAGCGGGGCTCCTCTTCCTCGCGCCGGCGCCGCTCCTCGCGCTCGGCCCTCTTGCGCTCGCGCTCGGCCTTGCGCCGTGCGCGCGCCTCGCGCTCCTCCTGCGTGGCGGCCCAGATGGCCCGCTCCAGGGCGCCGACGTCCCAGTCCACGTCCTCCTCGTCCAACAGTCCCGTCTGCGACAGGCGGTCCAGAGCGGACAGGGTCACCCCCGCCAGCCCCTTGTAGGTGGGGTGCAGGAGGTCGGGTTGCAGCAGGCCGTTCTTGCGCTCCAGCTCGTAGCGGTTGCCGCGCAGCTCGAGGGGCTCCTCGGTGAAGGACTCCGCGTAGAAGCGCGAGAGGGCGTAGACGTGCACCCGCTCCCGCTCCGCGGCCCAGGCGGTCAGGCGTTCGTTGAGCCGGGCCAGGCACTCCACCTCCGGGATCTGCCGCTGCCGGATGACGGGCCTCCCACCGTTGAAGGCCGTGCCCCCGCGCAGGGCCGGGCGCGCGTCGAGCAGGTCGCCCACCAGCAGGTCTCCTTCAAAGGTCTCGAGCAGCTCCAGCCCCACCTCGAAGCTGCGCGTCCGCGCGGCGCAGTCACCCCGGTAGCCGTAGGCGAACCAGAACAGGAAGTCGAGGGCGATCACGAGCTCCGGCTCGAGGGCCCGCGCTCGCTGCACCTGCCCCGCTCCGAGGGTCTCCGCATCGCTGACGAACAGGTTGTTCCCGAAGTCGTGGAACTCCTGTCCACTCTCCGGCCAGGCCTGCTCGAGGGCCCGGGCCAGGTCGTAGTCCGCCCCGAGCTCGCTGCGCAGCCCGAAGCCGCCGGAGAGGCTGGCGCCGATCACCGCCACCCGCGAGGGCGGCGGGGGAGGCGGATCCTCGGCGGGCGGCGCGACTTCCTGGACGAAGAGGAGCGCGATGAGGGCGGCTGACCACATGGGCTGATCCTATCAGCCGGGCCCCCGCGTCGAACAGGCGCGGCGGCATGCGACTCCTCCCGTCGCTCGGGTTCCTGGGCTAGGGCCGCACCTTCCACACCGGCCCGCCCGAGGCGTCCGCCTCGTGGACCGTCACGGTCTTGGCCGTCGGGTGCCACTCCCAGTCGACGCCGAGGACCATCACCACGCCGTCGCGCAGCACCTCCTGGGGCTGGAGGGGGTAGTTCGTCAGGGTGACCTCCTCCGCCGTGCCGTCGCCGGTGCCGAGCACGAGCTCGAGGTTGACGGCCGTGTTCAGCCCGGCGGACTCGGTGTCGACGATCACGCTCGCCAGGTTCTCGGTCTGGTCGAGGGTCAGTCGGTTCAGGTTCCCCTGCAGGGTCCAGCGGAAGGGGGTGAAGGCGCCGGGGACGTCCTGGGTGACCCGGAAGTGGTGCCAGACCGCGTCGCGGTCGGCCAGGATGCGGTGGGTGCCCTCGGTGGGCACGTGCAGGCTCTTCGAGTAGAGGAAGTTGAGGGCCGTCGGCTCGTCGATGGTGCTCCAGGCGTGGCTGGCGAAGGGCGGCGTCAGGAGGTAGGTCTCCGAGCCCACCATCGCGCTCAGCCAGGCGTAGACCACCTGGGTCTGGGTGATGATGTAGGTCAGGGGGTCGAAGTCCGCGTGCTGGTTGAGGACCGCCACGTGGGTCAGGTTGCGCACCAGGTCCGTGTTCGGGTCCACCTGGCTGGTGGTGGAGTCGACGTCGACCACCGAGGAGCGCGAGTACAGGAACGGGAACTCGGCCGGGGAGCCGCCGAAGCTCAGCTCGTTGTCGAAGTTCGACGTGTCACTCACGCTGTAGTAGGTGTGGGCCACCGAGACCGTCCCGGTGTGGTTGATGACCGCGGCGAAGCGCGGGTGGTCCGGGTCCAGGTGGCGCGCCGCGTAGCTCATCAGCGTTCCGCCGCCCATGGAGAAGCCGATCCCGTAGACCCGGTCGGGGTCGTAGGGGATCACGTTGGTGACGAAGTCGAGGGCGTAGGCGATGTTCGTCTGGGCGTAGGGGATGCCGTAGTTCACCTGCTGAGCACCCAGGGGAGCCACCACGTACCAGCCGCGGTCGAGGGCGTCCTGGAACAGGGTCGTGTTCACGTAGCAGTCCCACTCGCTGATGTTCGCTCCGTGGAACATGACCAGGAGCGGCGGCTGCAGGGACTCCGTCTGCTGGGGGATGCCGAGCAGGAAGCTCTCCTGCCAGCCCGTGCCGGGGTCGTCGAGGAAGACCTGCCACACGCCGGGCACCAGGGTGCGGTGGGCCCGCAGGGCCGAGCCGGCTGCGCCGACGGTGGGCGTCCCGCCGAGGGTCAAGCCCTGGCTACCCTGGCCCTGGCCCAGGAGCTGGCGGAAGGCGGCCTGCTGCGCGCCGGAGGCGCTGGGCGGGAGGGCGGTGGCCTGGGACGTCGGCGCCGCCGTCAACGTCAGAAGGAGAGGAAGAATCATTGCAGATCGAATCGAGCACGGGCGATTTCGAGGCCACCCCTCGCCAGGGCGACCCGACGGACGCCGCGGTGTAGCGTCCACCTGAGTCTACCCCGAATGGGAAAGACGGTCGTAAAGACCCGCCAGGGCCCCGCCTCCGGTAGTCGGAGCTCCGAGGAGAGGCTCCAAGACCTCCTCGAACACCGCAACCGGGCCCTCCACCCGCGCCGGTGGGGAAATTTCTTCCGGGCCGTCGAGAGCGGTCGGGAAGGGGCTCAGAGCCCGCGCCCGATGCGGGTCTCGATCCAGGCCCGCCAGTCGGCCTCGAGCCGCTGCAGGTCCGGCTCCGGCAGGAGAGCCTCGAGGGATGCGGAGGCGTCGTGCCCCCGGTGCAGGGCCTCCAGCAGGGCCTGGGGCAAGGCGCCCTGGGCGCTCTCCTGCGGCTGCTCCTCGAGCAGGTAGGCGATGAGAGAGGCGGACAGGACCAGGTTGCGCCAGCCGCCCGAGCCCAGCTCGTTCTCTCCGCGGAACTCGCGCTCGTCGAAGGCGAACAGGCGACCCAGGGGCGGCGGCCCCTCCGCTGCGGTGACCTGGCGCAGGTGCGTCCAGCGGTCTCCCTCCAGGGGCGGGGCGAGCACGCCGTCGCCGTCGGGCTCGAGGCCCTCGACGTGGCCCGCGAGGCCGAACAGCAGCCAGGGAGGCACGGCGTCGAGGCCGACCCGGTCGTCCAGGAACGCGTGCACGGACACGTGCTGCAGGGCCGGCCAGGTGACCTCCGCGCGGTCCGCGGCGTCGCCTGCGTCGAAGATCACCAGGCTGCGCTCGGTGGAGGACCAGAAGCCGGTCGTGCCGGGGGCGCCCCCGGAGGCGCGGTAGGTCTCGCGGTCGGCGAAGACTCGCACCAAGGGGTCGCGCGTAGGATCCGGCGGCGGGGGTGCGAAGTGCTCCGCGAGCCAGGCCGCCGTCGCCTCGAGCCGCTCGCGGGCGCGCTCCACGAGCCAGGGATCGTCCACCGGCGTGGCGACGAAGTGCGCGCCGGTGTCGTAGAGGTTCCAGTCAGGCTCCGCCGCGACCCGCGCCACGAGCTCCCGGCGCCGGGCGTCCCGTGCGCTCGCGTCGATCGCCGGGGACGGGGCCTCGGCGGGTGAGGCCTCCGCCCGCGCGGGGCCGAGGGCCGGTTCGAGTTCCTTGCTCGGCGGCGCGGCGCAACCGGCGGCGAAGAGCGCGGTACCGAGGGCGGCGCCCGTCCACAGCGAGGGCCTCGGACGGGAGCGCCGGTGCGCGGCGCCGCCCGGACGGAGCTCGAGCAGATCATCGCGGAGGACCATGGGAGGCCCCAATTGTAGGCGGTGGAGGGCCGCCGATCACCGCCGAGGCGACTTGCGGCCGGAGGTGCGGCCCGGGAGCCCCCTCCCGCGCGTGTCTCTCCCTTGGTCGTACCTGCTCACGAGCCCGACCACGCTCTGCGCCCGTGTTTTCCGGTGGAAGGCCCCGGCTTCATGGCCGAGCTTGTGTCCTGGGGGGGGCACCGGCCTCCCGGCGCTCCGTCGGCGGCGCCCGCCTCGCGCCAGCACCCCGAGCATGGCAGCCGGCGGATCCTCGCCCTCGAGCGGACGGACCCCTCGTCCGCGCGACCCCACACCCGACCAGATCGTCACCCGCCGCGCGGCCAGGAAGATGAGCATGAAGCCCGACGCGAACCGGAACAGACCCGTCCTCGCCTGCCTCGCGCTCTGCCTGACACTCTCCGCGCGGGCCGTGGGTCAGGACACGTGGCTGAAGACCTTCGAGGTGGGGTCGGCCATGACGGACAGCGGGGCCTCGGTGGCGCCGACGCCCGACGGCGGCCTCGTCGTCGGCGGCAGGACGAGCTACCTCTCCAGCCCGTCGTGGGCGGGCCACGCCACGATCCGCAAGCTGAAGCCAGACGGCTCCCTCGAGTGGCAGCAGATCCTGGGGACCTCCTCCGTGAGTCAGGGCGTCGGAGAGGTGCGGCCCACGAGCGACGGCGGGTTCGTGCTGGCGGGCAGCGAGGCGGGCGAACCCTGGGTGGTGAAGCTCGACGCTGGAGGCTCCGTGACCTGGCAGCGCAGGTACCGGGCCCTCGACATCTGGCAGGAGGTCTACTCCCACGTCAGCGAGGCTCTCAACGGCGACTTCTTGCTCGCCGGTTCCCTGCGCCGGACTCACAACTCCACCGGCGACGTCCAGGTGGTCCGCATCGCGCCCGACGGCCAGCTCCTGTGGGCCAAGATCTTCGGAGGTGCCGACGAGGAGTTCGTCTGGCGCCTCCGCGCGACAGCCTCGGGAGGCTGCGTGGTCGGCGGAGCGACCTGGTCCGTTCCCGCTTCGGGCGGCAACGAGGACGCGTGGGTGTTCGAGCTGGACCCGGCCGGGCAGGTCGTCTGGTCCAAGACCTACGGGACCGCGGGGCCCCACAGCATCCAGCGGGTGCGTGGCCTGGCGACCACCAGGGACGGCGGGGTCATCGTGACCGGCTCCTCGGCCCTGCTGGGATTCGACCAGGACGACCTCTGGGTCGCGGAGCTCGACGCCGTCGGGAACGTCCGGTGGGAGCGTACCTACGGCAGCGGGCTCTGGGAGGAGGGCCGTGCGATCTCCCGCATGGCCTCCGGCGGCTACGTCGTGGCGGGCCGCTCCAGCACGGACGCGATCTCCGGCGACAAGGGCTGGCTCCTGCGCATCGGCGCGGACGGTCAGCTCCTCTGGCAGCAGATCCTCGGCGGTCTGGGCCTCGAGTCCCTGACCGACGTGGTGGCTTCGGGCGTCGAGCACCTCGCCGTCGTCGGCACGACCTGGGACGGTCAGGGCCACCAGGCCATGCTCACGGCTCGCATCCGGCGCGACGGTAGCCTGGAGAGCTGCGACGAGCTGACCGAGACCTTCGCCGGGGTCTCCGTCGCCAGCTCGGTCGTGGCCGACTTCGGTCCGCAGGTGCGTGACTCCGACGTGCAGGTCTTCACTCCCCTGGCCGCGCCCCTCGCCGGGCCCAACGTCGAGGCCACCCTCTGCCCGGGGGTGGTCCTGCCGGGCCAGGGCTGGTGCTTCGGAGACGGCAGCGTGACCAGCTGCCCCTGCGCCGTGGGCTACCACGGCGCCGGCTGCTCGAACGGGATCTACGGCGGAGCGCGGCTCTTCGCCACCGGGCTGCCCGACACCTCCAACGACAGCCTCAGGCTGCACGTGCGGGAGTCGTACCCCAACACCTTCGGCCTCCTGTTCCAGGGCACCACCACCCTCGCGGGGGGCATGGGCCTCCAGCTCGGCAACGGCGTCATCTGCGTCAGCTCCGACTACCGCTGGCCGGCGAAGCTCGCCTCCCTCAACGGCTGGGTGGACCACGGGCCGGGCCTGGGCAGCCACCCCGCGGTCCTGCCGGGGACGACGATGCACTATCAGTGGTGGTACCGGGACCCGAGCGCCACCTGCCACAGCAACTTCAACTTCGCCAACGCCTGGACGTTGACCTGGATGTAGCCGGAGGGCGCGCGCGGCTCAGCGCTGGAAGGCCGGCAGGAGCTGGTCCGGCAGGGCCAGCACCAGCACGTTCATGGCCGTGCCGTAGGTGGCGCCGAAGCGCGGGTCGCCCCAGGAGCCGTCCTCCTCCTGGGTCTTGAGCACCTCCTCGCGCTCCTCCGCGAACCAGGTCTCGAAGCGTGAGCGGTCCGGGTCCTGCCACAGGGCCTGGGCCAGGTAGAGGCGCTCGTAGTAGGGGAACTCGGGCGTCCCGTCCGGGCGCAGGAGGTGCTGCTCGCCGGTCAGGACCCCCTCGGCCCGGGCGCGCAGCTCGCGCTCGATGTAGTCGTAGCCCTGGCGGATCTCCGGACCGTGGTAGCGACCGGCGGCGTTCAGGGTCGAGATGGCGGCGGCGGTCAGGGCGACGGTGATCTGCTCGTTGCCCAGGGCGTAGCGGAAGCCGCCGTTGTCCGCCTGGGAGCGGTGCACGTAGTCCTCGGCCTTGCGGATCACCTGCGGATCGACCCGCAGGCCCGCGCTCTTGGCGGAGCGCATGGCCTGCACCAGGCAGATGGTGATCGAGCCCTCGTGCTCGAGGCCGCGCACGGGCTTGTAGTCCCAGCCGCCCTCGACGCTCTGGCTGCCCTCGATGCAGCGCAGCGCCAGCTCGAGGGCCTCGGTCACCCGCGCCCCGCGGGCGGCGCGCGGGGAGATGGCGTAGGCCTCCGCCAGGGCCCAGGTGGCGAAGCCGTGGCCGTGCATGCGGGAGTGGGGGTCGCCGGGGTCGGCGATGTAGCCGAGGCTGCGCGAGCTCGGGTCGCGCTCGACCCGAGCCGCGAGGTAGTCCACCGCGCGCCCCACCTCGCGCCCGTGGCGGCCGCGGCCGGGCACGCTGCCGCCGGCCATCCAGGCCAGGGCCCCCAGGGAGGTGACCGCCAGGCGCGCGCCCGTGCGGCCCACCGAGGGCAGGGAGCCGTCGGTGCTGGTGGCCTGCTGGGCGCTGAGGTAGGCCAGGCCGCGCTCGATGGCCGCCCGCACGGCGGGGTCCGGTTCGCGCAGGGGCGGGAGTCCGGGCTCCTGGGTCGCGACGACCGTTCGCGGCGGGGGTGGTGCTCCGCGCTCGACCTCGCCCGCCGCGCCCCCGTGCTCGACCCCGCGGTCCGCCGCGAGGGGCGCGGCGACCACGCACAGGGCGCAGAGCGGAAGGGCCCGGGCGGAGAGCGGAGGGACCACGGTCGACGCGCGTCCCTCAGCGGCGGGAGCCGCGCTGGTTCAGCTTCTTGTAGTAGGCGTCGATCCAGTCCCGGTAGCGCGCCGGCAGCTCCGAGCGGCCCTCGGAGCGGAAGGTGTCGCGCACGTGGGCGGGCAGGTTGCCCCAGCCCTCGTCGCCGGCACCGCTGGCCGCATCGCCGGCCGCCCCGGAGTTCTGCTCGCTGCCGTCCCGGTTGTCCCCGGGGGCGTTGGGGTCCCCAGCGGGGTTCGAGGGGTCCTGGCCTCCCTGCTGCTGGGGATCCTGGCCCTCCTCACCCGGCTGGTCCGGCTCCTGGCCTTGCTGCTGGGGGTCCTGGCCCCCCTGTTGCTGGCCCTGGGGCTCCTGGCCGTCCTGCCCCTCGCCCGGCAGCTCGGGGGTGGTCTCGGGCCGCTGGCTCTGGTTGTTGCCCCGGTCGAGGGGCGAGCTCTGGTCCTTGGACTGGCCCTCGCCCGGGCTCTGGGGCTGACCGCCGCCGCTGCTCTGTTGCTGCTGCTGGGCGGAGAGCTGGCGAGCGATCTCGAGGATCTCGTCGATGTCCTTCTGGGCCGAGCGGCCGCGCTCGAGGGAGCTCTTGAGGAGCTCGGAGATGCCGGACTCGGCGGCCTCGGTCAGCCCCCCGGTGTCGCCGGCGGCCGCGTCCGTCAGGAGCACGTCGACCTGCACGAGCTTGGTCTCCACCTCGCCGAACAGGCGCCGCATGCGCTGCTCCGCCGTCTCCTGGACGCCCGTGGGGCCTTCGCCGAGGAGCTCCTCCATGGTGGGGAAGTCCGGCTCGCCCTGGTCCTGGGCCGGGGCGCTCAGGGCCAGGAGGGACAAGGTGCAGGCGGCGAAGAGGCCGCGCCGCGAGGTTCGCCTGGTGGTCATCATCACTCCTCCGTGTCTCCGTCGTCGTCTCCCGCCTGCGAGCCGCCGCCCTGGTCGACCTCGATCAGGGGCGCCTCGATGCCGAGGCGCTTGCGGAACTCGCGGAACAGCTCGGTCGAGCGCTCGTGGCGGTAGGCCAGGCGCTGGATCTCCTCCAAGAGCAGCGGTTCGATCTCGCCGCCCTGCTCGAGCTCGGGGTAGAGCACGAGCAGCTCCTCGATGCCGTCGAGCACGTCGACCTCCATGCGCGAGAGGAGCTTGAGCTCGGCCACGTCCGGCACCAGGCGGTTCTCGCCGTCCTGGGGCTGCTCGTTGGGCTGTCCCTCTTGCTGCTGTTGCTGCTCTTCCTCCCGGCGCTCGCGCTCCTCCTCGAGGGCCTCGGCGAGCCAGCCGAGGTAGTGGGAGACGTCCGCCTGCAGGGCCTGCACCCGCTCGTCCGAGCGGTAGCCACCCTGGTCCGAGAGGTGGCGCGCCACCGAGTCGAGGTCGCGCTCGATGCGCTCGATCAGCTCGCCGAAGACCAGGCTGCCCTCCTCGCGGATGGCCGCGCCGATCTCCCGGGTGCGCTCGGCCAGGGCCGCCTCGTTGCGCGAGATCTTGCGCAGGCGCAGCTTCTGGCCGCGGCTGGCGCGCTTGCCGGGCTCGCGGCCGGCGTCCACCTCGCGGGTCTCCGCCATCGCCGCCTCGTGGGCCTCGAGGATCGAGGCCACCTCCTCGGCGATCTGGAACAGGAGCTCCTCCTCGCGCAGCTTCTGGTACTGCTCCTCCTCCCGCTGCAGCTGGTTCATGGCCTGCTGGATCTGCTCCTGGGCCTGTTGCTCCTGCTCCTGGGCGCGGTCCAGGTCGCCCTGCTCCAGGGACTGGCGCGCCTCCGCGGCGGACTGCTGGGCCTGGTCCAGGGAGGGGAGCTCGGGCGAGCTCTCGTCGCTCTCTTCCTCGTAGCGCTGCTGGAACTCGTAGAGCTCCTTCTCGATGCGCTCCTGCTCCTGGGCCAGCTCCTCGGCCCGGGCGCGCTCCTCGGCGGTCTGGGGCTCGACGCCGTCGCGGGCCTGCTCGGCCGCCTCGCGCAACGACTCGCCGGCCTGGCGCTGGGTCTGGGCGGCGCTGGCGTTCTGGCCTCGGCTCATCTCCTGGGACGCCTGTTGCATGGCCTCCGAGGCCTGCTGCAGGGCATCGCGCACCGCGTCCTGGGCCTCCTCGCCGAGGGAGCCCTGGTCGGTCAGCCGGTTCAGCTCGTCCACCTGCCGCGCGAGCTCCTCCTGGGCCTCGGCCATCTCGGCCGAGGGGGAGGAGCCCTCCTGGGCTGCCTGGTTCTCGCGACCCCTGGCCAGGGCCTCGCTGGCCTCGCGCAGGGCCTCCTCCGCCTGGCGAGCGGAGCGCGCGCTCTCGGTCGACTGGCCGCCTTCGGCTTGTTGCGAGGCGCGCGCCATGGCCTCGCGGGCCTCGTTCAGGGCCTGCTCGGCGCGCTCGCCTTCTGCGCCCAGGTCCTGGGGCAGGCGCTCGACGCCCTCGCGCAGCCTCTCGGCGCGCTCGGCGTTCTCCTCCTGGCTGGCGGAGAGGGCCTGGCCCAGGAAGCGGTTCTGCTCCAGGGCGTCGCGCACGGCGCGCAGGGCCTCCTCGGTGGCGCGGGCGGCCTCGGAGTTCTCTTGGGCGGCCTCGCGTGAGTCCGGGGGCGCGCCCGCGGGCTCCGCGCTCTCGAGGGCCTCGCCCAGCTCGCGGGCCATGTCGCGGGTGGAGCCGGAGGGGGAGTCCTCGAGGGACTCGAGGGCCCGGCCGGCCTCCTCCCGCTCGGCGGAGGCCTGGCGGCCGGCCGCCTGGGCGCCGGCCTCGAGCTCGTCGGCCAGCTCGCCCACGCGCGCGCTCGCCGCGGCCCGGGCCTCTTCGTCCTCGCCGGCCTGGCGCAGGCTCTCGGCGGCCTCGCGCAGGGCCTCCGCGGCGCGCTCGGCCCCCTCGTCGCCCGAGGCGCGGGCCGCACGCCGGGCGGCCTCCGCGCGCTCCTCGAGGGAGCGCTCGGGGGTGTCCTCGGCGCTCGCCTCGGCGGCGCCCCGCAGTGCGCGCGCCGCCTCCTGCAGGCGCTCCTGCTGCTCCGCGGCCCGGCGCGCCTGCGCCAGGCGGGCGGCGGCCTCCTCCAGGGAGCCGGTGGCCGTGGGGTCCCAGTCCTCGAGCACCGCGGCGTCGGTGCCCTGGTCCCTGGCCAGGGCCTCGAGGGCCTGCTCCAGGCGCTCCAGGTCCAGGGCGCCGCTCTGGCGGCCGTGCTTCTCGTTCTGGGCCAGGAGCTCCCGCTGCTGCTGGCGCGCCTGCTCGATGCCCGCCTCGAGGGCCTCTTGGGCCTCGTTCGAGGCGTCCTGGCGCAGGGCCTCGGTCTCCTCGCGCAGCTTCTCCTCGGCGCTCGCCAGGGCGTCGAGCTCCTGGCGCTGGCGCTGGAGCTTCTCGATCTCGGTCTCGAGCTGCTCCAGGTCCGGGCGGTCCATCAGGATCGCGATCAGGGCCTCGAGCTCACCGATGATCCGCTGCTGGGTCTCGATCGACTGCATGCTCTGGCCCGTGCGCAGCTTCTCGTGGGAGCCCGTCATGCGCTCCTCCAGGGTCAGGCCGTCGCTGCCCTCGTGGCGCTCGGAGATGTGGCGCAGGCCGTCCCGCAGGAGGTTGGCTGCGTGCACGCGGCCCTCGGCCTCGAAGCGCTCGGCGAGGCGATTCATGGAGGCCACGACCCGGGCCAGCTTGCGGGCCAGGAGGTCCTGCTCCTCGACCAGGGCCGCCTGCTCGCGGCTCTGGGGCGCGCCGCCCGACTGGGCCGTCGCCGCGAGCGCCGGAGCGGAGAGCAGCGTGCCGAGGAGCAAGGCGCCGGTCAGGCGAGCGGTCGACAGGGTGCGAGGGAGCGCCGTCATGTCAGTTGTCCTTGTAGTACTGCCGGGTGCGGTCGAGCAGGTTCTTCTGGCGCGTCAGGATGTCGCGCGTGGCGCTCAGGAGGGACTGGTAGGAGTCCCACTCCGAGAGCAGGGCCAGGAGCCGCTCGGTGTGAGCCCGGGCCGAGGACTGGCGCTCGAGGACCTCGAGCAGCGAGCCGTGCTGGGCGGAGATGTCCATCAGGTCCTGGGCGCGACGCAGGTCGACCGTGGCCGCCGGTGCGTCGACCTCGCTGATCTCGAGGGCCTCGCCGACGATCTCCACCAGGCGGTCGGCGAAGTCGGCCTTGCCCAGGCGCCCCTCGCGTTGCAGGGCGCACAGGCTCTGCCAGGGCTCGGGGTGGAAGTTGCGGTCGGTGATGGCGGCGCTCCCGCGCTCGAGCTCGAGCAGGAGGGGCTCGGCCCGCTCGTCGAGGCGTGAGTACAGGAGGGCCTCGGCGATCGAGGCCACCTCGCGGGTCAGGGCCTGGGCGTCGCCCTCCACGCGGCGTGCGCCGACGAGCGCCGTGTGCAGGCCGCTGGAGTCGGCGCGGCCGGGCTCGTCGCTCTCGAGGCTGGCGAGCAGGTCGCGGGTGTAGGCCTGCTTGTCCGCCAGCAGGGTGGCCAGGGCCTCGACCTTGCCGCGCACGCGGGACAGGCGGTCCTGGATGCGGCGCAGGAACTCGTCCGCGGAGACGACCCGCAGGCGCAGGGGAGCCGAGCGAGTCTCCTGGGCGACGGGCTCGCGGTTGTCCGCGGCGGCCACGTCGATCTGGAACACCTCGCCCTCCACCGGCGGGCCGGCGCCGAACAGGGCGTCGACCTCGATGCGGTCCCGGGCGAAGACCGCGGCGCGCCCGGAACGGCTTGCACGGCCCCGGGGCTCGGTCTCCTGGCGGGGCAGGGGCTCGGGTTGGAGCACTCGCTCGTAGGGCTCGGCGTCGGCGCTGCTGGTGGTGATCGAGCGCCAGCTCAGGGGCCCCAGGCCGAAGTCGTCCGAGGCGATCAGCTTGAGGGGCAGGGCGCCGCCGACGACGCTCTCGACCTCCCCCCGGGCGGGGGCCAGGACGTCGACGTCCGGGGCGCGGTCGTCGACCACCTCGATGCCGAACAGACCCGGGTCGGGGTTCGAGAGTCCCGTGGAGTCCTGGAGCTCGAAGCGGTAGCGCAGGCTCTCGCGGGCCACGAGCTCGAAGGCCAGGCCCTGGGCCGCCGGGGTCCCCTGCACCGCGTCGGCGGGGGAGGGGAAGGCCTCCGTCGTCAGCTCGAGCACCTCGTCCCGGGGCAGGAGGCGCGCCACGCCGCGGGCGTCGGCGGGGTCGGGCAGCACGTGGATGCGGAGCCTGGAGTCCGCCAGCACCTGCACGTCCCGGTCGAACTCGACGCGCTCGGCGAGGCCGCTGTACTTCGGGGGCACGATGCGCACGGCGATGCTGGAGACATCCGGCGGCTGCAGCACGCGGATCCTCACCAGGGGCGTGCCGTCGCGGTCGTCGCCGCCCTCCACGTGGAACTCCAGGTCCTCCTGGACCGAGCGCAGCAGGGTGCGGAAGACGTCCCGCCCGGCGCTGCCGAGCAGGGCCTCCTGTCCGCCTGCGAAGGCCAGGCGCACCTCGTCGGGGACCTGGCCCTCGGCGCGCACCACGACCGGCAGGTCGCTGCCGCGCGCGACGGCCAGCTCGAGCAGCTCGCGCGAGCGGTGCAGCTCACCCTCGAGGGGGATCTCCACCAGCAGGTGCGTGTTCTGGGGCCAGGGGGTCGAGCCGCCGGCGATGCGGGCGAAGAAGATGCGCGCCGCGTCCTCCTGCAGGGTCAGGGTGGCCGCCGCCAGCACGGCGGCCAGGCCGCCCAGCACGAAGGCCGTGCGCGAGGGGCGCGGGTCGGCGGTGGCGGAGAGGTCGAGCTCCCGCGCGCGGGCCTCGGCCTCCTCGATGACCCGCGCCACCAGGGCCGGGTCGATCTCGCTCTCGGGGAGCGGCGCGTCGTCGCGCAGCTGGACCGCGCTGACCAGGAGCTGGTGCAGCTCCGGGTGGGCGCGCTCCACCAGCAGGGCCAGGCCCGGGGTGTCCGGCACCTGCCGCAGCCGCCGCACGAGGTCCCGCCAGAGAACCAGGACGGGTAGGCCGAGGAGCACCGCGAAGTGCAGGACCCGCACCCCAGCGGGCACGTGTAGGGTCCAGTCCACCAGGAAGGCGAACAGCAGCCAGACCGACAGCACGAGCAGGGCGCGCCCCAGGCCGAACCACCAGACCTGACGCAGGAGCCGCCCGCGCAGGCGCCCGAGCAGGGCGTCGAGGGCGGGCGTTCGGGCCGCGGTGCTTTGGCTGGTCGAGGTCACGGAGGCTCTAGCCCGGCCTATTCATGAGGCTTTGACGCATTGGGACCCAACTCCGTTCCTGGCGGTACTTTGGGTGTCGGACGAACCGGAGGCGACCTGGTGAGGTCGTCGAGGATCGGGCGACACCCAAAGTGCCGCCAGGGGCGGAGAGGCTGCCGAAGGGGTAAGCCCCGGTCCGCGAAGCGGATCCAAGGGGTCCAGTGGACCTCTTGGAAGGGGATCCCGGTTGGGTGCTAATGCGTTGAAGGCTCATGAATAGGCCGGGCTAGCGCTGGAAGATGGGGAGGAAACGGTAGGGGATCTCGAGGATCAGGACGCCCAGGGCGGTACCGAAGGCGAGGCCGGGGCCGGTGCGGTTGGGCCAGGAGCCGTCCTCGTTCTGCAGCTCGACGAGCAGCTCGCGCACCTCCTCGAAGTAGGGCTTCCAGTAGGGGTCGCCCACCGTGTACATGGCCTGCACTCCGTAGTAGTGGCCGTACCAGAAGAAGTAGTGCCCGCGGCCGCGCTTTCCCTGGCGGTGGTTGAAGCTCGGCAGCTCGCGGTTGAGGAACTCGATGCCGCGCTCGATGGCCGCGTCGGAGTAGATACCCAGGCCGTGCAGGGCGGTGACACCGGCGGAGGTCAGGGCGAAGGAGGAGCGCGAGTAGACGTCCTTCTGGTAGTGGAAGGTGCCCACCTCGGCGCCGCGCCCGAAGGAGCGTCCGAAGGAGCGACGGGCCGTGTCGCCGGTGACGGCCGAGTCGACCACGTAGCGCGCGGCCCGGTCGACCGTGCTGCGGGGCACCCGGATGCCGATGTTGCGCGCGGCGCGCAGGGCGAGCACCTGGCACACGACGATCGACATGTCCGACTCGATCGCGTAGGGCTCGTAGCGCCAGCCGCCCTCGCGGTTCTGGGACTTGACGATGAAGTCCACCGCCTTCTGCAGCTTGTGCTTCACGTCCTCGCGGTGGGTGGTGCCGTAGACCTCCGCCAGGAAGAGGGTCGCGAAGGCGTGGCTGTACATGCGCGTGCGGTGGCGCGTGATGTAGCCGTCCTCCTGCACGCTGGACAGGATGAACTCGAGGCCGCGCTCGATGTTCGCTCCGTAGGGCCCGCGGCCGGGCAGGTTGCCGCCCGCCAGGAAGGCCATGCAGGCCAGGGCCGTGACCCCCACGTGGCCGTGGGTCTTGGAGGTGAAGTTGTAGTCGTTGTTGAGCTTGTAGCCGATCTTGGCGGTCCAGCTGCCGTCCTCGTTCTGGTTCGTCGCCAGCCAGCGCAGGCCGTCCTCGACCGCCTTGCGCTGCTCGGGAGTGACCACCACCGGCGCGCCCCCGGGCAGGGGCGGCAGGCGGTCCAGGGACTGCGCCGGGGCCGCGAGGGCCAGGCATCCGGCCGCGGCGGCGCCCAAGAGGGTCCGGCGCAGGCGGCGCAGCAGGGGGCTGTTCGATTTCATGTCGATAGCTCTCATCGTGGTTCCAGCCGGCATCATCTCAAGACTTCGAGCATATCCTCTCCCGCGAGGATCAGGGACCGTCCCAGGGCGCGCGGCTCGATGTCGATGCTGGTGCCCAGGTCGCTGTCCAGGGCGAGCTGACGCAGGTGCGCTCCGTTGCGGTCGTCGAGCAGGTACAGGGTCGAGAGCGGCGTGCCGAACTTCGACTCCCGCTGGCTGAGCACCAGGGCCAGGGCGCCCAGCCCTTCGGCGGGTCGCTGGAGCACGGTGCTGTAGAGCTCGTCGCGGGTCAGGTCGAAGCCCGTGGTCCAGAGCTCGAGGCGCCGCGCCAGGTCGAAGGCCGCCAGGCGCAGGGTGCCGGTGCCCTCGGCGAAGTCGAACAGGTAGACCCGCGGGCTCTCGAGCTCGACGCGCTTCTCGGGGCGGATGCCCACCAGGCGCAGGTCGTGCTCGCGCTCGAAGGAGCCCACCCGGGCCATGGCCCCCAGGCGCGTGTCGAGCTCGACGAAGATGGCGTGCACGCCCTCCTTCTCGGCCCCCAGGTTCGGCTTCAGGGCCAGGTAGGTGCGGCCCCCGGCCTGCACGATCGAGCGCAGCTCGCGGCGGCCGCCGGCGACGCTCGAGAGGTCCGCGTTCCAGCGCTGGCTGCCGTCCCACAGGTCGACGGCGACGATGCGGTTGCGGTTCTTGAAGCGCCCGTTGATGAACCAGGGCACGATCAGGAGCCCGTCCTGGATCCAGGCCGCCTCGTGGGCCGTCTGGTGGATGCGCACGGGCAGCTCGAAGTCCGCCACGGGCCGGCCCGTGAAGAGGTCGAGGATCTGGCCCATGAGCTGTGAGCGGCGCGGCATGACGACCACCCGGTCGCCGCCCACCAGCGGCTCGCGGCTGAAGCGCACGGCGTCGAACTCGGTGCTCCACAGCTCGCGCCCGTCGGACCACTCGAGGGCCACCAGGCGCGCCACGCTGCTGCGGCTGCGGACGGTCACGAGCACCAGCCCCTGGTCCGCGACGAGGGAGTCGACCTCCGCGCCGGGGGGCGCGTTCCACTCCAGGGTCCAGATCCACTCGCCGCCCTCGCGCCCGAGGGCGTAGACCCCGTCGGGGCTGGAGGCCACCAGCGCTCCGGGGATGAAGGCCACGCGGTCCTCCCAGCGCTGGGGCAGGTCCCGGGTGGGGATGTCGTAGACCCAGAGGGGCTGGGGCTGCGTGCCCGCCAGGCTGGAGGCGGAGTAGGCGACGAAGCTCATGTCGCTGCCCCGGCGGCCCTGGGTGCGCGTGAACAGGAGCACGCGTCCTCGGTCGGAGCTCTGGCCGGGTGGGATCTCACCCAGGAAGCGGTGGCCGCCTTGCTTGACCAGGTCCCGAGCGAGGTCCGTGGAGAACTCGGCCGGGAGCGGGGGGGCGGGGTCCGCGGCCGGCGGGTGCTCCTCGACGAGCTGCTCCAGCGTGCGGCCGTCGTGGCTCTTGGAGGTGCGCTGCGCCGCGCCGGGCACCTGGACCAGGGAGCGGTAGAGGGCCCCGGCGTAGTCCCGGTTGCCGGCGGTCTCGACCGCGGCGCCCAGGTGCAGCATCAGCTCCAGGCTGCGCTCGTCCGCGAGCTCCGGCGCCCAGCGCTCGGGGAGCTCGGAGAGGGCGATCTTGGCGACCTCCTCCACGGCCCCGGCGGCGGTGGCCCACTCGAGCAGCTGGTCGTTGGCCTCACGGGCCGCGAGGGAGTAGGGGTAGAGGGAGTTGACCAGCTCGAGCATGGCGCGGTCGCGCCGCTTGCGGGCCTCGGCCAGGAGCTCCTCCGCGGCCTGCTCGAAGGGGGCGTAGGCCGTGCGCCCGTGGACCTCGAGCACCAGGCCCATGCGCCGCAGGGCGAAGTCCCGCACGCTCTCCACGCCGCTCGGGGCGGCCGGGACCTCCGCCCGCGGCCACTCCTCGAGCAGCAGGTGGAGCGCCACGAGCTCTGCCTGCAGGTCCTCGTCGTGTGCTGCCAGTCCCGCGCTCTCGAGCAGGGTCCACAGGTCGACGGGGATCTTCTCGGCGAAGTCGCGCTCGTCGGGCTCGGGCACGAAGGGCTCGAAGCGCCAGCCGTAGGGGTGGTCCTGCTCCTCGACCTCGTGCGCGGCGAGGCGCTGTCGGCCGCAGCGTTCGGCCAGGGTGTCGAGGATCTCGAGCTGCGCCTCGCGGTCGACGCCCTGGACGAAGACGTACTCCTCGACCAGCGTGTCGCGCAGGGCCTCCGGGTCGGGGGCGTACTGCCGCGCCCGGTGCAGGGCCTCGAGGGCCGCCGGGCCGTCGGCCAGGTCGATGAAGACCCGGCCGCGGGTGCGCAGCAGGGAGTGCAGCTGGCGGCCGATGAGCTCGGGCGTGTCGCCTGCCCCGGTGAAGGGCAGGAGGAGCTCCTCCGCCTCGATCAGCCAGTCCCGGGCGCTCTGGGTGTGGCCCGCCTCGAGCTCCGTGCGGCTGCGCTCGACGATCAGGCTGGCCAGGTACGACGAGGAGTCCAGGTCGCCCCCGGCCTCGTCGTAGGCCCGGCGTCCGCGCTCGAGCAGCATGTCCCACTCGAAGTAGCCGTCCAGGTACTGGGAGGTGAGGGTGTAGAGGGTGCCGTCCTCCACGAGCAGGTTGCCGCTGCGCCCGCCCTTCCAGGGCACGGCCTTGTGGCGCCGGCCGCCGCCGAAGCGGTCCACCTCGATGCGCTCGCTGCTGGTCGGGATGATGACCCGGTCGGCCAGGAGCAGGGCCCGGGCCGCGGTGGACTCGTTGGCCTCCACCTCGCCGGGGGGGTAGCGCCAGGCGAGCTCCCGCGGCGCCTCGCGCGAGAGCCCTCCGGAGGAGCGCAGGGCCATCACCGGCCAGCCGCCCAGGAAGACCGTGCGCTCGTCGGCGCCCACCAACAGGTCGATGTCGTCCCGCTGCCGCTGCCCCGCGAGGTGGTCGAGGGTCGCGTGGGGGATCTTCCACAGGGTCTCGCCGGTCTCGAAGTCGAGGCCGATCAGGTGCTTGCTGTCGAAGGGGGTCGCCACAACAACTCCGTCGGCCACCACCGGCGGGGCGTTGCGCCAGTAGTTCTTCAGCCGCGCGGCGCTGAAGCTGTTGCGCGAGGGGGGCGTGATCTGGTCGTAGAGGGTCTCCCACAGGATCGACCCGGAGAAGAGGTCGAGCACGGCGATCGCGCCGAGCTGGGTCAGCACCACGACCCGGTCGCCCTCGACCCGCACGGGCGGGGCGCTGAACTCCTCCTCGGCCCGGGCGAACATGTTGAGCTCTCGCTGGCCGCTGACGAGCTGGCTGGTCCACAGGGCCTCGCCGGTGACCAGGTCGAAGCAGGCCACGTAGAACTCGATGCGCCCGTACATGCGGTGCACGGGCACGATCACCCGCGAGGCCGCCACCACCGGCGGGCCCGCCACGCTGACCCGGTCGGTGAAGCTGCCGGACTCCCCGTCCCAGTCGTCGGGCGGGTGGTGGTTCCAGAGCTCCCGGCCGGTCTCGACGTCGAAGGCGTAGAGCCTGCGGTCGGGGATGATGGTGGTGATCGCGATGTTGCGGAAGGTCGCGTTGCGCAGGTCCGACACGGGGACCTGCAGGGCCGCCACCACGATCCGCTCCGAGGCCGCGGGGGCGATCATCGTGTCCTGGTGGGAGATGCCCTCGAAGAAGTCCGCCTTCTTCTGGGGGGTCAGGAGGTCCCAGCCGGGTGCCTCGCCGCTGGCCCACAGGAGGGCGCCGGAGTAGGCGTTGATGGCGAACAGCTCGAGGGAGTTCGAGACGAACACGCGGTCGCCGACCCGCACCGGGAAGAGGTTGCCGGAGTTGCCCGGGGCGAAGGGGTGCGGGTGGGGGATGGCGAAGGGTCGCGGCCAGGTGCTGGCATCGGGGCCGGGGGGGCCCTGGGCGCCCTCGCCGGGACCGGCCAGGCGCAGGCTGCCGTGGGGGGTGCGGCGCAGGCGGCTGGCCTCGGCCAGGGGGTTCTCATCGGCCAGGGTCGCCAGGGCCAGCTGCGCCCGGCGCAGCTCGCCCTCGCTCAGCTCCACGTCCAGCTTCTCGAGCTGGCGCAGGGCGCGCTCCCAGTCGTCGCGGCGGTCGCCGTCGAGCTGCAGGAGCTGGCCGCGCGCTCGGCCGAGGCGGCGGGCGACGGCGCGCCCCCAGCCCTGGCGGGCTTGCTCCAGGTTGCCGAGCTCGAGCTCCAGGTCGCCGAGGCTCCACCAGGCGGCCACGGCGCTGTCGGTTGCGGGCCAGCGCTCGGCCACCTCGACGATCGCCTGGCGGTCGCTCGCCGATCGGGCCAGCTCGAGGCCGGCCCGGGCGCGCTCCTCGAAGCGGCGCCGGTAGAGGGCGGCGGCCTCCTCGGGCAGGACCAGGAGTTCGTCCGATGCCCAGCGGCCCGCGCCGCGGTGCACCGGCGGGCCGTCCACGGAGGAGCTCATGTCCGGGACCAGCTCGTCCCCGTGCTCCTCGACCAGCACCTGCAGGTCCTCGATGGCCTCGTTCCAGCGCGCGGCGGTCAGGTGTTCCATGGCCCGCAGGCGGCGGGCCTGGGCCGAGCGCGTGCTGGGGATCGAGAAGCCCCGGATCTCCGCGTCCTCCAGGTCCACGTCCCCAGGGTCCTGGGCGGCCGCGCCGGGCAGCAGCAGGGCCGCGAGGGCCCAGCCCGCACCCAAGGCGTGCAGTCGCCCGCGGCTCCGGGGGGAGGCGGCGGGGTCTTGGGCTCGGGGTCTCATGCTCTCGTTCGCACCGGTGGATCTGGGCTTCGACGTCGAGTCTTCAGACGAGCTGGAAGCGCTTGCGCAGGACCCACTCCACGGAGAGCAGGGTCAGGATGGTCAGCAGGGTGGCCCAGTTGTCCCAGGCGTCCTCCAGGCGCGAGGAGATGGGCTCGCGACGCTCCTCGCCCCCGGGGAGCTCGTCCCACAGGACCCCCAGGGCCGAGAGGCTGGTGGCGCGGCCGCCCGAGAGCTGGGCCATGGCCGCCAGCGTCTCGGGGTCGGGGGAGGGGTCGGCGCTCTCGCGCGAGGGCAGCAGCACCTCGAACTCGGTGGTGGCGATCTCCTCCCCGCCGACCTCGATCCAGGCCCGGTAGAGGCCCGGGCGGCCGAGGTCGAGGGTCGTGCGGTAGACCCCCTCGCGGCCCTGGACCAGAGCGGCGGTGATCTCGCGCTCGTCCCCGTCGGCGCCCGCCAGCACGAGCTCCTGCACGGGGCGGTCCGAGGGCCGGAAGTCCTCGTCGAGCACCCGCGCCTCGAGCGTCACGCGCTCGTCGAGGCTGTAGCTCGAGCGCAGGCTGTCCAGGTGGAAGCGCCGGTCGCCGCTCTTCAGGCGGCCGAGGGCCAGCCAGCGGATGGCGTTGCGCCAGAAGCGCCCGTGGTAGCGGTCGCCGTAGCGGTAGCGCCACATCCAGGTGGAGTCGAGGGCCAGCCACAGGGTACGGCCGGAGGGGTAGTAGCCCACGACCAGGAGCGGGTGCCGTCCGTAGGGTCCGCTCTCGGTCGGGTGGCGCAGGAGCACCTGGCTGCCGGGCTTGGCGCGGGTGACCACCGAGTACCAGTAGTGCCCCCGCAGGCCCTCGACCTCCTCCCACAGGATGCGGTTCTGCTCCACGTCCGGGAACAGGCGCACCACCTGGTGGGGCTGGGCCGGGTTCTCGAGGGTCGGCTTGAACTCGATCGTCGTGTCGCCCTGATAGGGCAGGCCCGAGGTGGAGTCGAGCACGATCGGCATCAGCTCCTCGAGGGGCGTGTCCAGGTAGCTGCGGGGGTTCTCGTACTCACCGGCGAGGAACAGCACCCCGCCGCCGCGCTCGACGAACTCGAGCAGGGATGCCTGGAACTCCTCGCAGCGGGCCGGGTCGGGGGAGATCGCGTCCGGGTTGACGTCGCCCAGGATGACCACGTCGTAGTTCTCGAGCAGCTCGCGGCGGTCCGTCGGCACCTCGGTCAGGGGGCGTAGGCCGGGCGAGTGCTCCTGCAGGAAGTCCGGTGTGGCGGACAGGAGGTAGACCTGCAGGGAGATGTTCTGGTCCGCGCGCTTGAGCAGCTCCTTCAGGAAGCGGTACTCCCAGCGCGGGTAGCCGTCCACGTAGAGCACGCGCACCTCGGCCGGGCTGACGCGCACGGAGAACTCGACGCTGTTGTCGTCGAGCAGGGTCTCCTCGGGGATGGGGGTGACCGTGACCCGGAAGCGCCGCACCCGCTGGCCGGGTCGGGGGGCCTCGGCGGGGGCCAGGAAGCCGACCCGCTGGCCGGTCTCGTCGGGCTCGACTTCTTCCTCGGTCACGAGCCGCGGCGAGCCCGTGCCGGTCAGCTCCTCGAGCAGGACCGTGGTGCGCGTGCCGTCCTCGGTGCCGCGACCGGCGACCCGCACCCCGATGGCGATCTCGTCCCCCTCGAGGACATCGGTGGGCACCTCGGCCAGCTCGACGAAGACGTTGCGCTCCCGGCGCGTGTCGCCCACGACCACCGTGTGGATCGGGACGCCCGCGGCGCCGGCGCTGCGGGCGGCGTCCAGGGGCGAGGCGCCCCCGTTCGAGCGTCCGTCCGTGACCAGCACGATGTCCGTCAGGTGCCGGCCGCGGCTGGTGGCCAGGGACTGGCGGATGGCGTCACCGATGTAGGTGCCGCGCCCGCGGCCGCTCAGGTTGGCGGTGTCTCCGACGGCCGCAGCGTCCTCCGCGAAGCGCATCAGGCGCGCCTCGTAGCCCTGCTCCTCGAGCTTCGGCAGGAGCTCGCCGACCACCGCGCCGGTGGCCAGGTCCAGGCGCGAGGACTCCTCGAGCCGGCCGGGGGCGTAGCCGCGCAGGGCCTGGCGCACGGCCTCGTCTCCGAGGTAGGCGTCCTGGCGGCGCATGGAGGCGGAGTCGTCCACGAGCACCAGCACCTCGGCCGGGCGCACCTCCTCGCTGCGCTGGACGAGCACCGGCCGGGAGAGGACCAGGAGCAGCAGCAAGATGGCCGTCAGGCGCAGGCCTCCGAGCACCAGGCGCGCGCCCCCCGGGAGGGACTCGCGGGCGTAGCCGGCCCAGGCCACCAGCGCGGCCAGGGGCACGAGCACCAGCACCACGATCCACAGCTCGGGCAGGTCGAGCAGGCGGAAGCTCTCGCGCACGCCGATGTCGGCCTCGTCGACGGCGGCCTGCAGCAGTCCGAGACAGAAGGGCTTCATGCGATCGTCCTCTTGCGTCCGAGCCAGGCCGACCAGAGGGACTCGCCCACCAGGAACAGGAGCGCCGCCAGGGCCAGGCCGCGCCACAGCTCGCCGCGGCGCGGGGGCAGGCCGTCCTCGCCGCCGCTCTCACGTTGGGGGTCGAAGCTCTTCAAGGCGCCGTGCAGGCCGTCGAGCTCCCCGGGGGCCAGGCGTTCGAGGCGGCTCTCCTCGGGCACCACCTGGACCGCGAAGGCCAGCTCGCCGGCCCCCTCGGTCTCGAGGCGGTAGAGCCCCGCCCGCGCGGTGTCGGCGCCCTCGATGGCGGGCAGCCGCCAGCGGTTGCCGGAGACCTCGACCGCCTCGGCGTCGATGCGGCGGCGCGTGTCCCCCGGCAGCACGAGCTCCACCCGGCGCGGGAAGGAGGCCACCTCCGCCACGAAGCTGCCGCCGGGCTGGAGCGCGCGCGCCGGCGCGGGCGGCGTGCCGGCGTAGCGCACGAAGTCGTAGATGAAGGGCACCAGGGCCGGGCCCCAGGTGGGGAAGCCGGTCCAGGCCTCCTCGAAGGAGCTGGTCCACAGGAAGACCCGGCCGCGGTCGTAGGGGCGCTCGAGGAAGAGCGGCGAGCGAGCGCCGTCGTCCAGGCGCGCGAGCACGGTCGCGTTCTCGTGGGGCCGCGCCGCGACGAACTCGTAGAAGGGCGCCTCGGACAGGAGCGAGCGCCAGCGCTCCTCGGCGAAGAGCGCCAGGGCCTGGTGCTCCTGGTCGAACTCGTGGATGCGCCAGTAGCCCTGGCGCCGGCTGGCGACCGAGACGCGCCGCTCGAGCTCGGCCGGCGCCAGGCCGCTGCCGTCGGCCCGGAACAGGCGCTCGTTGAAGCTCTCGAGCTGCACCCCGTCCCCGAGGCTGATCATCAGGGCCGCGCCGCCGGCCACGTGCTCCTCGAGGCGTGCGACGACCCCGGAGGAGAGGCTCTTGACCTCCACCAGCCAGATCAGGTCGACCCCCTCCAGCTCGACGTCGCCGCTCTCGAGGTCCCGCGGCCGGGCCTCGATGGGGGCGAAGGGGGAGCGGGCCGTGCCCAGGTCGTCGGCGTCGAGCAGGGGCTCGAGCACCACCATCAGGCGCGCGGCGGCGTCCTTCTCGAAGTCCGGCGAGGGGGAGCCGTTGACCACCAGGACGCGCACGGGCTCGGGCACCGCGACCACCCGCGTGCGGCGGTCGTCCACGGACAGGCGGTCGCCCTCGAGCAGGGCCGTCAGCACGTGCTCGCCGGCGCGGTCGAAGACCACCGGGAAGAGGGCGTCCGCACGGCCCAGGCCGTCCAGGTCGACCACCTGGCTCGGCCGCCGCACGCCGTCGATCTCGAGCGCCACGCGCACGCCGGACTTGGGCTCCGCACCGTGGTTCTCGACGCTCACGCGCACCTCGACCGGGGTGCCCTGGCCGAGGTAGGGGCCCACCACCTGGACCGAGGAGATGGAGAGGTTGGCGGGCCGGGCCGGCGTCTGGGCCAGGTCCTCGACGCGCACGGTGAGGCCCAGGCCCTCGAGCTCGTCGAGCACGTCGAACAGGCTCTGGCTGGCCACGGGGCCCTCTCCCTCGCCCTCGTCCGGGGTGGTCTCCGCGGTGGCCTCCGCGGCGGCCTCGCGCAGGGCGTCGCGGGTGAAGACGTTGCGCTGCAGGTCGGTCAGCAGGTAGACCTCGACGCGGCTCTCCTGGGTGCTGGCGGCCTCCTCACGGGCGAAGTCGAGCACCTCGCCCAGGGCCGCGGCCAGGTCGAGCTCCTCGTCGGTGGGCTCCTGCATGGCGTCCAGGGCGGCCTTGGCTCCGGAGGGGTCGCCCCAGGAGACGAGCCGCGGCCAGGCGCCGCCGAGCACCAGGTGGACCCGGTCGCCGCGGCCCCCGTCGAGCTCGTCGATCAGCGACCGGGCGCGGTCGAGGATGCGCTCGAAGACGGTGTTGATCTCCCCCTGGTAGCCGGTGGAGGCGGAGGCGTCGATCACCACCGCGATGTCGCGCCGGCTCTCGGTCAGGCCGCCGAGGGGGCCCTCGGAGCCCGTGAAGGGTCGCGCCACCGCCAGGGCCAGGGCGGAGATGGCGGCCATGCGCAGGAGCAACAGCAGCAGGTTCTCGAGGCGCACCCGCCGGCGGGTCTGCTTGTAGGCGGCCAGCACGAAGCGCATCGCCGCCCAGGGCATGGGCTTGTGCCGCTGCCGGTTGAGCAGGTGGATGATGAGCGGCACCGCGGCCAGCAGCACCCCCGCGGCCAGGGCCGGGTTGACGAAGCCCTCGAACACCTCAGCTGCCTCCTCTGGACTGGGCGACCCGCTGGCTCAGGTAGGCGGAGAGCACGGCGTCGAGGCTCTGGTCGGTGGTGACCTGCACGCAGTCGACCGACAGGGCCCGCGCCTGGCGCGCGAGCTTCTGGTTGTGGGCGCGGATCTCCTCGCGGTAGGCCTCGCGGATCGCCTTGGGGTCGATCTTGTGGATGCCGGCCTCTTCCAGCCCGATGAAGCGCGTCAGGCGGTCGAAGTCGAACTCCAGCTCCTGGGGATCGAGGACCTGGAACAGGATCGGCTCGTGGCCGGCGAAGGAGAGGCGTCGCACGCCCTCGAGGATCGCCTCGGGCTCGTCGAAGAAGTCGGAGAAGATCGCCACGATGCCGCGCCGCGAGAGGCGCGTGGCGAGCCACTGCAGCACGGCGCCGATGCGCGTCGGCCCCGTGGGCTCGGCCTCCTCGAGGGTCGAGAGGATCGCGGCTCGCTGGCGGGCGCCGTTGGCCGGCGGCACCTTGGAGCGGTGGCTCTCGTCGAAGATCACCAGCCCCGCGGTGTCCCGCTGGGCCAGGGTCAGGTGCGCCATGGCGGCGGCGCACCAGCGGGCGTAGTCGAACTTGCTCCAGCGCTGTGAGCCGTAGCCCATGGACTCGCTGGCGTCCAGCAAGAGGTGCAGGGCCAGATTGGTCTCCTCCACGAACTCCTTGACCACCAGGCGGTCGGACTTGGCGAAGACCTTCCAGTCGATGCGCTTGAGCTCGTCCCCGGGGACGTACTCGCGGTGCTGCTGGAACTCCACCGAGGCACCGCGGTGGGGGGAGCGGTGCTGGCCGGCCTGGAAGCCCTCGACGACCGTGCGGGCCACCAGGGAGAGGTGGCTCAGGCGGTCGAGGACGGCCGGGTCCAGGGATGCGTTGGAGCTCGGACTCACGCCGTCAGGGCTCAGTGGGTGCCCTCGCTGACGCCCGGCATGCCGGCGCCCACGCCCTCGTCGGCCTGGACCTCGTCGAGCAGGCGGTCGATCAGGTGGTCGGAGGTGATGCCCTCGGCGGCGGCCGAGAAGTTGGTCACGATGCGGTGCCGCAGCACCGGGTGGGCGACGGCCCTGACGTCCTCGATGGACACGTGGCTGCGGCCCGCCAGGGCGGCCTTGGCCTTGGCGCCCAGGATCAGGAACTGGCTGGCCCGCGGGCCGGCGCCCCAGGTGACCCACTCGACCAGGAAGGGCAGCGGGTCGTCCGAGCGCACGCGGGTGCCGCGGGTCAAGGCGAGGCAGTAGTCGAAGACGTGCTCGGCCACGGGGATCGAGCGGATCGCCTTCTGGATGTCGAGCAGCTCCTCGGAGCCGAGCACGCGCGAGGGCTCGGCCGTCTCGCCGCCGGTGGTGCGGCGCAGGATCTCGCGCTCCTCCTCGAGGCTGGGGTAGCCCACGTGCACCTCGAACATGAAGCGGTCGAGCTGGGCCTCGGGCAGCGGGTAGGTGCCCTCCTGCTCGATGGGGTTCTGGGTGGCCAGCACGAAGAAGGGGTTGGGCAGCTCGTGGCGCTTGCCGGCCGACGTCACCTGGCGCTCGACCATCGCCTCGAGCAGGGCGGCCTGGGTCTTGGGCGGCGTGCGGTTGATCTCGTCCGCCAGGACCACGTTGGCGAACAGCGGTCCGGGCTCGAAGCGGAAGTTCCGCGCGCCGGACTCGGGGTCGATGTGCAGGAGCTCCGTGCCGGTGATGTCGCTGGGCATCATGTCCGGCGTGAACTGGATGCGGTTGAAGTCCAGGTCGAGGGTCTTGGCCAGGCTCGAGATCATCAGCGTCTTGGCCAGGCCGGGCACACCCACGAGCAGGCAGTGACCCCGGGTCACGACGGCGATCAGGAGCTGGTCGAGGACCTCGTCCTGACCGACGATCACGCGGTGGAGCTCCTCCTTCATGTGAGCGTGGACTTCGCGGAGGCGCTCCAGACTGGCTTCGGACATGCGGCGGTGAGGGGCGGGGGGAGGCGAGCTCCCGGGACTTCGTGGAGGGGGGCGCTTCGGACGCGCGGGGGCCGCCCGGGCGGCGGCCCTCTCTATATCTTTCGGGTGTTTCTGCCCCGTGGACGAGGGGAGAACCGTGGACTCCTCCCTGAGTAGGAAGCGAGTCCGCGGACGCCACGGCCCCCGCGGGGCGTCTGTCGGACCCAGATTACGGCCCTCCGGGGCGCGGACGAGGCCTAGAACTCAATTCTGACACCCCAGAGGGCGCCGCCCGCGGTCCGCGGAAGGAACGCCCTTCCAAGCGCATCAGGGTGTCCGGAAGTGCAGCAGCGCCCCCATGGCGAGCAAGTAGAGGTGCTCCCCCCGGGCCCAGAGGCCCCCGGCGGCGAAGTCCGAGGCCACCGCCAGGGGTTGGAAGCTCTCGAGGTAGAGCTCCCGCTGACGGTCCAGGCGGTACAGCCCGCCCTCGGCGGCGAAGAGCACCTTCCCATCCGTTAGCAGGGCCCCGGGCAGCCAGCCCTCCCCACGGGCCAGGTAGATGGAGTCGTAGCGCCGGCCGCGGGTCAGGTCGTGGGCCGAGAGGGTGCGGCGCGCGCCGGCGGCACCGAGCACCAGCGCCTCCCCGGGCCGGCCGCCCAGGAGCAGCTCGCCGCCCTCCAGGTCGACCGGCGGCCAGGGCACCAGGGGCGGCGGCGCGGGGGCCCCGGTGGGGGCGAAGTCGAGGGCGGTGGAGAGGGCGTACAGCCGACGGGAGTCCGCCGGTGCCCACAGGAGCTGCTCCCCCTGGGCGCTGCTGGAGACCCGCGTCCCCGGCCGTCCCCCGGCGCGCGCCCCCGGCTCGCTGGGATCCCGCCGCCGGTTCTGCAGGGCCCAGCGCAGGCGGCCGTCCGCCAGGTCGAGCAGCAGCCCGGCCCCCAGGTTGGTGCCGACGAAGACGCCGCCCCTGGTGGCCTCGAGGGCCTCGCCCGGGGTCTCGACCAGGGTCGCCCGGGGCAGCCCGAAGCCGAAGTCGTCCACCAGGTCGCTGCCGCGGCACAGGAGGCGCTTCCAGCGCGGCGCGCCGCTGGCGGCCTCCAGGGCGAGCAGCCAGACCCGCGCCTCGCCCGGGGAGCCGACCTCCCGGCGCCCGTCGCGCTCGAGCAGGGACCACTGGCGGGCCTGGACCAGCAGCAGGTCCTCCACCAGCAGGGGCCCCGGCTGGAACTCCCACAGGCCCGCCTCGAGCACCTCCTCCAGGGGCAGCCGGCGCACCTCGTCCGTGAGCGGGTCACGCTGGACGAGCCCCGCGCCCCCCAGGCTCCAGACCGCCACGGGCAGCTCGATGTGGCGCGGGGTCCGCACGCGCTGCAGCAGGTTGCCGGCCTCGCGGTCGGCCCGGCCGCTGACCAGGAACAGGTCGTCGCCCCTGCCGGTGGGGAAGAAGGGCCAGCCGCGGCCCGTGCGACTCAGGCTGCTGGCGATCGGCTGGCCGAGCTCCTCCGCCAGGCGCCAGGGCTCGAAGATGCGGTGCTCGTCCCGGGGGTCGAGCACCCAGACCGTGCCGGTGGTCTGCACCGCCACGCGCTCGTCGTCGAGGAAGCACAGCCCCGGCTGCCCCTCGACCCGCGCGAGGGCGCGGGGCTTCGCGAAGCCGGGGCGCGTCAGGGTGTGCCCCCCGTCGGGCTCCGGCCGGAAGAGCGACGCGCGCGTCCAGGGCGGCGCGGAGCGGGTGGGGGCGAGGAGCTCCCGATCGAGCACCGCGCGTCGGCCCTCCAGGCCTCGGGTCCAGGGGTCCTCGGGCGCCAGGCCCAGGAGTGCGCCGTGGCGTTCGGCGCGCTCCAGCCAGGCCGCGGCCTGGCGCGGGCGGCCCGCCTCGAAGTCGAGCTCGAAGCGCGCCACCGCCGCGGCCAGGGCCGCGCGGGTGGCGGGGAAGAGGCGCTCGACCCGCGCCCAGCGCGCGGGGCCCTGGCCGGCCTCGAGGGTCGCCCGCCCCTCGCCCAGGCGCTCGGCGGCGAGGCCCTCGAAGCGGCGCGTCCAGGGCGCGCGCCGCTCGGGCTCGAGGCCCGCGAGGCGGCGCAGGACGGCGACCTCGACCGCCTCGGTGCGGCGGGCGAAGCTGTGGTCCCGGTCGGGCCAGAGGGCGGCGGCGCGCTCGAGCAGCGGCTCCCTGTTCCGTTCGCCCTGCGGCAGCCGCGGCCCCACCGGCACGGCGTCCCCCGGCGCGCTCTCGACCAGGGCGGAGTGCCAGGCCTCGAAGGCCTCGGTCCAGCGACCCTCCGCCGCCGGTCCGCCCTCGAGGGCGAGGAGGCAGGCCCGGTCCCCGCGCACGAGGGCCTCCGCGGCCTCTTCCCGCAGCGGGAGTTGCACCCCCCGGGTGGTGGGCAGGGGCTGCGGGGACAGCTGGGCCGAGGCCGGGCTCGAGAGCAGCAGGAGCGTGAGCCAGACCGCGGGCCGCAGGGCGCGCGACCCCCGGGAGGGCGACCTCATCGAGCGCGACGCGAGCATCGAGTCAGCGGGAGGCGTCGTCGGTCTCGGAGGTGGTGCGCGGCGCGAGACCGCGGGCCTCGACCTCGGCCCGCTGCCGGGCCTGGCGCTCGCGGCGCAGGCGCTCCAGGTAGATCGGGTCGTCCAGGGCGTCGAGCCTGTCCGACAGCTCGCGGGCCTCGACCTCGTCCTCCTCGTGCCGCTCCAGGAGCTCCGCCTCCTCACCGAGCAGGCGCTCCTCCTCGGCCATGGCGGGCTTCAGACCGCGGGTGCCGAGCTGGGCCAGGAGGATCAGGGGCACCCAGACCGGCATCCAGTACAGGGACACCTCGAGGGAGCGCAGGAGGTAGCGACGGGTGAAGGCCCGTCCCTCGGCGTGGGGCGCCTTGGGCTTCTCGACGAAGAGTCCCTCGCGCTCCGCGGCGCGGCTCTCGTCTGCCGTTCTCTTGCGCCCCTTGGCCATGCCCCTCGCTTCGGGTCGCCGCGCGCCTCCCGCGCCGGCGGCCCGGCGCGGGGGGCGGGCGGAGCTACAGGAAGGCGGCCCCGTAGACCGCGCTGGTTCCCAGCTCCTCCTCGATGCGCAGGAGCTGGTTGTACTTGGCGACCCGGTCCGTGCGGCAGGGCGCGCCGGTCTTGATCTGGCCGCAGGAGGTGGCGACGGCCAGGTCGGCGATGGTGGTGTCCTCGGTCTCGCCCGAGCGGTGGCTCATCACGCAGGTGTAGTTGTTGCGGTGGGCCAGGGCGATGGTGCGCAGGGTCTCGGTCAGGGTGCCGATCTGGTTGACCTTGATCAGGATCGAGTTGGCCACGTCCTGCTCGATGCCTCGGGCCAGGCGCTTCTCGTTGGTCACGAAGAGGTCGTCGCCCACGAGCTGGACCCCGCTTCCAATGGTGGTGGTGAGCTTGTTCCAGCCCTCCCAGTCGTCCTCGTCGAGGCCGTCCTCGATCGAGTAGACCGGGTACTTGTCGCAGAGGGTGGCGTAGTAGGCGGAGAGCTCCGCGGCGGAGAGGTGCCTGCCCTCCATGTAGTACTGTCCCTCGTCGTGGAACTCGGAGGAGGCCGCGTCGATGGCGATGCGCACGTCTTCCCCCGGGCGAAGGCCGGCGGTCTCGATGGCGGTCAGGATCAGGGTGATGGCCGCCTCGTTGGACTCCAGGTTCGGGGCGAAGCCGCCCTCGTCACCCACGGCGGTGTTCAGGCCCTGCTCGCGGCAGACGGCCTTGAGGGCGTGGAAGACCTCGATGCCCATGCGCAGCCCCTCGCGGAAGGTCGGCGCGCCGAAGGGCATGATCATGAACTCCTGCAGGTCCACGTTGTTGTCGGCGTGCTCGCCGCCGTTGAGGATGTTCATCATCGGCACCGGCAGGAGGTGGGCGCCCGCGCCGCCGACGTAGCGCCAGAGGGGCAGGCCGGCCTCCTGGGCCGCGGCCTTGGCCGTCGCCAGGGACACGCCGAGGATCGCGTTGGCCCCCAGGCGGCTCTTGTTCTCGGTGCCGTCCAGGTCGATCATCGCCTGGTCGACGGCGGCCTGGTCGGTGGCCTCCATGCCGATCAGCTCCTCGAAGATCTCCTCGTTGACCGCCGCCACGGCCTTGAGGGTACCCTTGCCGCCGTAGCGCTCCTCACCGTCACGCAGCTCACAGGCCTCGTGGGCTCCGGTGCTGGCGCCGGAGGGCACGGCGGCCCGCCCGTGGGCGCCGCCCGCCAGCTCGACCTCGACCTCGACGGTGGGATTTCCGCGGGAGTCGATGATCTCCCGCCCGTGGATGCTGACGATCTCGTTCATGGCGGCGTCGATCCTACCGGGTCCCGGGCGGCCGAACTACGCTGGAGCGACGATCCCGACCCCGGCCGGCGACCCCGAGCCGGGTCCCCGAGCAAACCCCCTGGAGCACACCCATGAAACACGCCACCTCCCTCCTCGCCGGCGCCGGCCTGGCCCTCGCGGCCAGCTGGCTCCTCTCCGCCGCCGCCCCCGCCCCCGCCCCCGCGGCCGCCGCGTCGCCGCAGCTACCGGCCAGCCTCGCCAAGGGCCGCACGGTCTTCGGCCTGAGCGTGCTGCAGAGCTCGGGCAAGCCCCTGGAGGGGCTCGGCAAGACCACCCCGGTGACGGTGCAGGACGTGCAGGGGGGCTGGCTCCTGGTGGACTTCCCGACCCAGCGCACGGGCCCGGTGTGGATCAACGGGAGCGCGGTGGTGTCCTTCCGGGTCAACCGCTGAGGGCGCGGCTGGCCGCGCGGGCGTCCAGCTGCCACAATCGACCTCTCCCTGCCCCGGAGTCCGCCCGTGAAGCCCGTCTCGATGCTCCCGAACCTCCTGACCCTGGCCAACTGCGCCTGCGGTCTCCTGGCGATCTCCAAGGGCATCGACGCGCTGGCCTACACGGGTGAGGACGAGCTGCTCTTCTACCTGAAGATGGAGACCGCTTGCTCGCTGATCTTCCTCGGCATGGTCTTCGACGTGCTCGACGGCAAGGTGGCGCGGCTGACCAAGAGCTTCAGTGACTTCGGGGCCCAGCTCGACTCCTTCGCGGACGCGATCACCTTCTGCGCCGCGCCGGCGATCCTGGCCAAGATCCTGATCGAGCACGAGGGCCCGCTGCTCGGCTACGACGGCACGCCGCGCCTGCACTTCGCGGCGGCCGCCTGCTTCGCCCTGATGGGAGTCCTGCGCCTGGCGCGCTTCAACCTGGAGAACGAGCACGAGGCCTCGGCGCACCAGGAGTTCCGCGGCCTGCCCAGCCCGGCGGCGGCGGGGGCGGTGGCCTCGACGCTCCTGATGTACCTGATCCTGCGCACCCCGACCATCGAGACGGCCGACGGGACGATCACGCCGGTGGGCAAGCTGGTGGGCGTCCTCGGGACCCGGGACTGGACGCCGCTCCTGTCCTGGATGCCCCACTACCTGGCGATCAGCCTGCCGGTGATCGGGCTGCTCATGGTGAGCCGCGTTCGTTACGTGCACATGGCCTCCTGGATCACCCGTGACCGGAGCACCTTCCTGACCCTGGTGGCGGTCGTCTTCGTGGCCATCGGCCTCTACCTGGCGCCGGCGCCGATGGTCTTCCTGGCCTTCAACGGCTTCCTGCTCCACGGCGTTGCGCGCCGCCTCGCGGAGGCCCTGCGCGGCGCGCGGACCCGGGAGAGCAAGGCGGAGGGGAACGGCTGATGGCGCGCGCCTGCGTGGCCCTGGGTAGCAACCGGGGTGACGGGCCCGCCACCTTCGAGGGGGCCCTGGCGGTCCTCGCTGAGGCGCACGGCGTGCGCGTCGTCTCCCGCTCGACCTGGCGCCGCACCGCGCCGGTGGGGGGGCCGCCCGGACAGGCGGACTTCCTCAACGGGGTCGTCGTGCTGGAGACCGAGCTCGAGCCCCTGGCGCTGCTCGACCTCCTGCAGCAGGTCGAGCTCGGCTTCGGCCGGGAGCGCGCGGCGGAGGTGCGCTGGGGACCGCGCACCCTCGACCTGGACCTCCTGCTCTACGAGGACCTGGTGCTCGACGACCCGCGCCTGAGCCTGCCCCACCCGCGGCTCGAGGAGCGCGCCTTCGTGCTCGAGCCCCTGGCGGAGCTCCTGCCCGAGTTGTGTCTGCCAGGTTCGGGGCTCGCCGTCGTCGAGGCCTTGGGCCGCCTAGCCGGACCCTCCGTGACGACGGGGGAGGCGGAGCGGTGAGGCTCGAGCTCTTGCGGGATCCCAACGCCGCCGAGCGCTGGTGCGCCGAGCAGCGCGCGGCGGGCAAGACCCTCGGCTTCGTGCCGACCATGGGCGCCCTGCACGACGGGCACCTGTCCCTGGTGCGGCGCGCCGTGGCCGAGAACGACCTCGCCTGCGTGAGCGTCTTCGTCAACCCCCTGCAGTTCGACGAGGCCTCCGACCTGGAGAGCTACCCCCGCGACCTGGAGGGCGACGCGCACCTGCTCGAGGGCGTCGGCTGCGCGATGGCCTTCACCGGCGCCCTGGCCGAGTTCTTCCCCGGGCGCCTCGACGCCGCGGGGGCCCTGGAGCCGGAGAGCTGGGTCGACCCGGGCCCCGGGGCCGCGGGCCTCGAGGGCGCCTGCCGCACGGGACACTTCGAGGGCGTCGCGACGATCGTGCAGCGCCTCTTCGAGCTCGTGGGCCCGACCCGCGCCTACTTCGGGCAGAAGGACTTCCAGCAGACCCTCGTTGTGCGCGAGCTGGCGCGCCGCGCGGGCGAGCCAGAGGTCGTCGTCTGTCCCACGGCCCGGGAGGACCACGGGCTGGCGCGCTCGTCGCGCAACGAGCGCCTGTCCCCCGAGGTCCGCCGGCGGGCGGCCTGTCTGGCCCGCGGTCTCTCCGCCGCCGCGGAGGCCTGGCAGTCCGGCGAGCGGCGCCTGGACGTGCTCGAGGCGCTCCTGCGGGCTCCGCTCCAGATCGACGGCGTCGAGCTGGAGTACGCCGCGGTGCGGGACGCCCGGGCCTGGACGGAGGGTCCGCCGGCCGAGCCCCTGGGCCGACCCGTGGCCGTCGTGGCCGCCCGCTTCGGCGACGTGCGCCTGATCGACAACCACGAACTGGACCAGCCGGCCCCCCTGGCGGCGGGGCCCTCGCGGGTCCCGTGAGCGCCGCACCGGAGGAGGTGCGCCGCCACGCGCCGGCCAAGGTCAACCTGAGCCTGGACGTCCACGGCCGCCGGTCGGACGGCTACCACGAGCTGTCGACCTGGATGCTGGCCCTGGACTGGGGCGACAGCCTCGAGCTACGGCGTGCGCCGCGGGCGGGGATCGAACTCGAGCTGGGCGGCCCGGCCGCCTCGGCGGACGTCCCGGCGGACGCCTCGAACCTCGTGGTGCGCGCGGCGGGCGCGGCCCTCGAGCGGGCCCGGGAGCTGGGGCTCGCCGCGCCCGCGGGCCTCGCGCTCAGGCTCCACAAGGAGGTGCCGAGCCGGGCGGGCCTCGGGGGCGGCAGCTCGGACGCGGTGGCTGCCCTGCTCGGCGTGGAGGAGCTCGTCGGCGGGGACCTCGGCCTGGCCTGGAAGCGGAGGCTGTGCGCCGAGCTCGGGGCCGACTGCAGCTTCTTCCTCGAAGTCGGGCCCTCGGCCCTGGCCCACTGCACGGGCATCGGCGAGCGGGTCCGCCCCTGGTCCGGCGCGGCCCCCGGGTGGGGGCTCGCGGTCCTGGTACCGGAGCCGGTCTGCCCGACCGGCCGGGTGTTCGAGGCCCTCGCGGCGGGGGAGGTCGAGGAGCGCACGGAACGCGAGCTCTCGGTCCTGTTCACTCACTCGAAGGTGGACGAGCTACGCGCGCAGCTGCACACGGACCTGGAGGCCGCGGCCCTGGCCGCCGTGCCGGAGCTGCGCCCCTGGCGAGAGTGGCTCGACCGGGCCGGGGCGGGGCACTTCCGCCTCACCGGTTCGGGCTCCGCCTTCTTCGGGCTCTTCGACGATCCCGAGGCCGCCGCGCGGAGCCTCGCGCACCTGCAGTCTGATGCCGAGGCGAAGGAACTTCGTTTTCGGGACGCGCGCGTCGCCCGACCGGCGACTGTCGGTGACATGGGCGTCGCCCGGGGGTAGCACCGAAAGAAGCATGTCACATCTGGGAACACGCTTCCATTCCTCGACCCAGGGCCTAACGCTTCTCTCGGAGTTCCACCGCTACCCGGGGAACAGACTTGCTGAACATCACCGAGATCCGCGTCAAATTGGTGCACGGGAACCGCGACAAGCTCTGCGCGTTCGCCAGCATCACCCTCGACCACGCGATCGTCATCCGTGACATCAAGATCATCGCGGGTCAGGAGAGCCTCTTCGTGGCCATGCCGAGCCGCAAGCTCTGTGATCGTTGTCCCCACTGCGGCGGCAAGAACTACGTCCGGGCCCGGCACTGCAACGACTGCGGCGAGCGGCTCGGCAGGGACCGCGCGGGCCTGGACGAGCGCGGGCGCCCGCGGCTCTACTCGGACATCGCCCACCCCATCCACCAGCGGGCCCGGGACCAGTTCCAGGAGGCCATCCTGGCTGCCTACCACCGGGAGCTGGCGGCCTCGCGCCAGGAGGGCTACGTGGCGACGGTGTTCGAGGACATGGACTACCACTCCTACGGCTCCGAGCCGCCCCCCGAGTAGCAGCAGCGCGCGGGATTCCGGCCCCGCTCCGCGACGGCGGTCTCCGGCCCGCTAGCCCGGCCTATTCATGAGCCTTCAACGCATTAGCACCCAACCGGCAGC
>CAZQAT010000014.1:38103-65609 GCA_964591315.1 uncultured Planctomycetaceae bacterium | reverse complement strand
CTGCCGGTTGGGTGCTAATGCGTTGAAGGCTCATGAATAGGCCGGGCTAGGCCGCGCGCGGGCTACTGCCCCAGGGCCTGGCGCGCGAGCTCGGCAACCAGGGCCTCCACGACCGGCAGCTGGTCCGTGACGGACACTGCCGCGATCGGCGGCACGTGCAGGAAGAGTCCAGGAACGCCGAGGCGGGCGGCACTGCTCAGGACCTCCCAGTAGCAGCGCTCGCAGACGAAGCCCCCCGCATCGTCCGACCTCAGCACCTGCCCGGCGCCGCCCCCCTCGAGGGCGGCGGCCAGGGCCTCCAGGTCGAGCCCCGTGGACAGCTCCGTCGGCCCCAAAGGAGCGACCTCTGCCGCACGCCGGCCGGCGTTGTCGACCTTGGCGGAGGAGAGCTCCGGCCGTGCCCGGGACTCCAGACGGAAGGAGGCGCCGCGGTGCACGCCGAGGGAGAGCAAGGCTGCCGGCGGCGCCGGCATCTCCGCGAGGCCCTCGGCGTAGGCGGGCCCCACCCCGTCGAAGGTGACCGGCAAGACGCGGCCGTGTACCGCGAGTCCTCCCAGCGCGCGGCCAGCGAGCCGCTCCGTCAGGAGACCGCTGGGGTTCTCGTCCACATCGACGAAGGCGCCGAAGCCGGTCAGATAGAGCAGCCCGCCATCCACCGCGCGCACCTCAGTCCGCAACGTCGGGCTCGATGAAGCTCCAGCGCAGCTCGGGGAAGCGCTCCTTCATGCGACGCTCGAGATCGTTGACCGCCGCGCAAGCATCCGCGACCGGCGGATTGCCGGCGATGCGCACCTTGGCCGCCAGCAGCACCTCGGGTCCGAGCTGCAGGGTGATGACGTTGAACACCTGCTCCACCGCGGGGGAGTCCGCGATGAACTCCTCGATGGCCTGGTCCACGGCCGGATCGGCGCTACGGCCGATCAGCAGCTTGTGGACCCGCACCGCCACGAAGACGGCGATCACGAGCAACACCACGCCGATGGACATCGATCCGTAAGCGTCCCAGACCGGGTCGCCGGTGACCGCGGCCACCGACAGGAAGACGAAGGCCAGGGCCATGCCGAGCAGGGCTCCCAGGTCCTCACCCAGGACGACCACCAGCTCCGCATTGCGGGACTCGTGCACCCAGCGCCAGAGCCCGCGCTCTCCGCGCAGCTTGCGGATCTCTCGCAGACAGCCGAGCAGGCTGCCCCCCTCCAGCAGGATGCCGAGCCCCAGAACCACCAGGCCGACCCAGGCGTGGTCGAGCTCGCCTCCGGCGTCGAGCTTGTGGAAGCCCTCGTAGAGGGAGTACAGCCCGCCGAGGCTGAAGAGGATGATCGCGACCAGGAAGCTCCAGAAGAAGGTCGCCTTGCCGAAGCCCAGGGGGTGTTCCTCGCTGGCCGGCAACTTCGAGCGCCTGAGCCCGAGCAGCAGGAGGAGCTGGTTACCCGCGTCGGCGCCCGAGTGGATCGCCTCCGCCATCATCGAGCTGGAGCCCGTGAAGATCGCGGCCACGAGCTTCGCAATAGCGATGCCCGAGTTCGCCCAGAAGGCGTACATGATGGCCTTGATCGGATTCGCGCCGCCGCCTGCCATGGTCCCGTCCTCCTCTTCGGGTGCGGGCACGCAGAGAAGGGCCGCGCCCGGCCGCGCAGCACTCTAGTGAACGACTCGGCGGCCCGGAAGCGAGAAGTGCCTCCGAGCCGCGTCGTGCATCCCCGCGCGCCAGGGGTCTCCCGGGCCGCCGGTCACGATCCTCCGACAGGCCCGGCCCCGGCGGCGAGAGCGCTAGCCCGGCCTATTCATGAGGCTTTGACGCATTGGGACCCAACTCCGTTCCTGGCGGTACTTTGGGTGTCGGACGAACCGGAGGCGACCTGGTGAGGTCGTCGAGGATCGGGCGACACCCAAAGTGCCGCCAGGGGCGGAGAGGCAGCCGAAGGGGTAAGCCCCGGTCCGCGAAGCGGATCCAAGGGGTCCAGTGGACCTCTTGGAAGGGGATCCCGGTTGAGTGCTAATGCGTTGAAGGCTCATGAATAGGCCGGGTTAGCCGACCTCCAGGGGTCTCCCGAGCGCGCCCTGCGCCCGGAGAACGTGGCGCACCCGCCAGGAGCGCCACCAGCGACGGATGAGCGGCGAGAAGACCGCCGGAAGGGTCACGGCGCAGCACAGGGCGAAGAGCCCCAGGAGCAACGGATTCCCGCTCTGGGTCCAGAGGCCAAACAGCACATAGCCGACGATCGGCCCCAGCCCCCAGCCCACGATGGGCCAGACGATGTCGCCCCGGAACTGGCTCTCGCTGCGGGTGATCGAAGCCAGGTCCCAGAGCAGCACACCGATCAGCAGCGGAGCGCCGATCACCATGCCGTGCCCCTTGCTGATGCCGACCCCCGGATTGAGGAGGATCAGTGCGGTCAGGCAGACCATGGTGGTCAGGATCACGGCCTTGGCCAGGCGCTCCAGCCTTTGGAGCCCGCGCTCACGGGTCCACAGGCGCCCGAAGTCCACCTGCAGACTGGACAGGCCGCAGGCGGGACACTCGTAGCTCGCTCCCTTGGAGCGCTCCAGGGGTGCGTAACAGTGCAAGCAATAGGGTGATGCGTACTCAGGCATGACTGTGTAGGGGCCAGAGGAAGCTCGGAAAAGGAGCCGGAAGAAGCTCCCAGGCCCGCCTACCCCCCCTCCGATGAAATAGTCTACGAGATCCGCGATTTCTCGAACTCCTTACCAGATGCTCGTCCTCGTCACCGGAGCCCCAGGATTCCTAGGCGCCCACGTGGTCCACGCGCTCCTGCGCCAGGGCGACGAGGTGCGCGCCCTGGTGCGCCCCGGGGGCCCGCGCAACCACATCCGCAAGCTGGGTGTGGGCTGGGTCGAGGGCGACCTGCTCGACGCTGACGGCCTGGAGAGCGCCTGCGTGGGAGTGGATGCCGTCGTGCACACGGCCGCCCTGCTCAGCTACTGGTCACGGCACCGCCAGGAGCTAGAGCGGGTCAACGTGGAGGGCACCATGAACCTCCTGCGGGCAGCCCACGCCGCCGGGGTGAGACGCATGGTGCACGTCTCCAGCGCCGCAACCGTGGGCTCCAGCCGGCGAGGCGAGATCCTCGACGAGCAGGCCTTCTGGGAGCTGAGCAACGAGCGCATCGACTACGTGCGCACCAAGCGTCGGGCCGAGGAGCGCGTCCTGGCCGCGAGCTGGGGCGGCCTGCCCGCGGTGGTGGTCAACCCCTCGACGCTGCTCGGCCCACGCCTCGACGGACGGCCCCCCTCGCCCCTGATCACCGGCATCATGCACGGACAGTTGCCCTGGGTGCCCCCCGGTGGCGTGTCCGTGACGGACGTGAGCGACGTGGCCGCTGCCGTGGTACGCGCCCTGCGCACGGGCCGACCCGGAGAGCGCTACCTCCTGACCGGCCACAACCTGACTTGGGAGCAACTGTACGCGACGATCGCGGAGCACGCGGACGGGCGCGTACCGACGCTCAAGCTAGGACCAAAGCGGCTGAAGTGGCTTCGCGGCGTCGCGGCGATCAAGGACACCCTGCGATTGACTCGCCCGCCGTGGACGCCGGACCTCTACCGCGGCTACGGTACCTACGCCTGGTACGATGCGGGCAAGGCCACCGCAGAGCTGGGTTACCGTATCCGGCCCCTGCGCTCGATCATTCGCCACACCACACGTCGAGACCTGGAGTGAAGCGACCTACCGGCCGTTGCTCCCGTCGCCCTGAACAGAGAGGAGGAGAGAGGCATGCCCGAAGCCGAGTTGATCCAGGGAGAGCAAGGCCTGAAGCCCCGCGGCGAGGGCTGGTACGTCCTGAATGCCAAGGACGCCGAGTGGGTCGAGAGCCCCCACTTCGGCCAGTTCCTCAGCTTCGAGGGCGATGTGCCCTTCGACCAGTTGGGGGTCAACATCCACGTTCTGCGGCCCGGCCAGCCGTCCTGCAAGTACCACCGGGAGAGCAGCCAGGAGGCCTTCCTCGTGCTCTCGGGCGAGTGCCTCTTGATCGTCGACGGTCAGGAGCGCCCCCTGCGTGCCTGGGACTTCTTCCACTGCCCGCCGGGGGTCGAGCACGTCTTCGTGGGCGCGGGAGACGGGCCCTGCGCGATCCTGATGATGGGCAGCCGACTCGGGGAGAAGCAGGGGCTCAACTACCCGATGAACGAGACCGCCGCCAGACACGGCGCCAGCGTCTCGGAGACAACCCCCGACCCGAAGGTCGCCTACGAGGGGCTGCGGGACCGAGCCCTCATCCCCGCGCCCTTCCCCGCCGATTGAGGCCCCGCGGCTGTCTCAGCCGATGAAGCCGGCGCGTTCTGCGAACCAGTAGAGGCCGACGACCACGATCCCGGCGGAGATGATCCGCCCCAGGAGGCGCGGCACGAGGAGCTCTGGCCCCTCCGTCTCATCGCCCTTGTTCATCACGCGACGCGCTCCCGCCAGCACCAAGGCCACGGGCACCACCGCCAGGAGCTGCCCAGCTTCCACGCCCAGGTTGAAGCCCAGCAAGGGGATCACGAGCTCTTCCTCCCACCGCAGGGCGTCTCCCAGGAAGCCGGCGAAGCCCAGGCCGTGCAGCAGGCCGAACAGGAAGGCCTCGACCCACACGCTGCGCCTCTCGACCCCCATCACGTTCTCCGCCGCCACGTAGACGATCGAGAGGGCGATGGCCAGCTCCACGAAACGGCCGGGCAGCTCGACCAGCTCGAGGGCCGCCAGGGCCAAGGTCACCGAGTGAGCCAGGGTGAAGGCCGTCACCACCCACGCCAGCGACCGCAAGCCGCGCACCGCGACCAGCAGGGCCGCGAGGAACAGCAGGTGATCGTAGCCCTCGAGGATGTGGTCCATCCCGAGCTTGAAGAAGGAGGCCAGGCGGCTGTCCGGGAACTCGCCACTGGACTCGAAGTCGTGGTCCTGGTCACCGGGGTGAAAGATGTGGTGCTGCTCGATCTCCTCCCCGAAGGTCACCGAGAGGTACTCGACGTGCAGGGGGTTCGACTCCTCGAACAGCAGCTCCTCGACGCCCAGGCGCTCGACCTCCGCTCCACCGCCGTAGACCAGGCTCGCCTCGAGCCAGTGGCTGAGGGGGAGCTCCGGCGGGCCGTCGAGGAAGAGCTTCAGCTCGGCCACCTCGCCCGACAGGCGGGTCCCGCCGAGGCCGCCCTCGAAGATGCGGTAGTGGTCGAGCAAGTAGGTCTCGATCCGCTCCTCGGCTGCCGCGAACTCGGCCTCATCGAGCAGGAGGTCGCCATTGGTGTCGACCGACAGCTCCTCGACCAGGGTCAGGGCCTGAAAGCGCAGGCGGTGCTGCACCTCGGAGCCGTCCACGCTGATGCGCGAACCGCTGATGGAGCCCGGGTGCAGGGCGGCCAGGAGGGTCAGGGCGAGGGGCAGGAGAGCCATGGCCGCAGAGTGTACAGAGAGCGACCCCCTTCCCCCATGCGCATCATCCGCACCGGCGCTAGGCTGCTCGACCCCCGAGGAGGACCCCCATGACGACGACCATCAGCGCCTTCGACGAGCTCCGCGATCACCTGACCAAGACCGCCACCCTGGGCGAGGTCAACGGCCTGGTCTCCTGGGACCAGGAGACGAAGATGCCCCAGGCCGGCGGCGACGCGCGGGCGGAGCAGCTGGCCCTCCTGGCGGGCTTGATGCACGAACGCCGCACCAGCGACGAGCTCGGCGCCCTGATCTCCGCCTGTGAGGAAGACGGCGAGCTGACCAGCGACGACGAGGCCGCGGCCGACCTGCGCGAGGTGCGCCGGGACTACGACCTGGCCACCAAGCTCCCGGCCGACCTCGTGACCGAGCTGGCGAGGGTCGGCAGCCAGAGCCAGCAGGCCTGGAAGGAGGCACGGACAGGGAAGGACTTCGGGCTCTTCCGGCCGCACCTCGAGGAGTTGCTCGTGCTCGTGCGCCGCAAGGCGGAGTGCTACGGCGACGCCGGAGACGGGGAGCTCTACGACCATCTGCTCGACGAGTACGAGCCGGGCGCGACCTCCGCGGGTATCGAGGCGATCTTCGAGCCCCTACGCCAGCGCCTGGCGGGGCTGATCGCCGAGGTCGCCGAGCGCGGTACACCGCCGGACGAGGCCCCCCTCGACGTGGTGATCCCCGCCGCCCGCCAGCACGAGTTCGGCCTCTTCGTGCTCGAGGCCCTGGGCTTCGACCTGGACGCGGGGCGGCTCGACACGACGACGCACCCCTTCTGCCAGGGGGTGGCCGCCGGCGATACGCGCCTGACCACGCGCTACGACGAGGACCGCTTCACGGACGCCCTCTACGGCACGATGCACGAGGGCGGCCACGGCATCTACGAGCAGGGCCTGCCCAAGGCCCGCTTCCACGGCCTGCCGGTCAGCGAGGCGACCAGCCTCGGCATGCACGAGAGCCAGTCGCGCCTGTGGGAGAACCTGGTCGGCCGCAGCCGCGCCTTCTGGATCTGGGCCCTGCCCCACGCCCAGCGCATCTTCGACGGCGCCCTGGACGGCTACGGCCCCGAGGACCTCTACCGCGCCGTGAACACCGCCAAGCCCAGCTTCATCCGCGTCGAGGCGGACGAGTCCACCTACAACCTGCACGTCATGCTGCGCTTCGAGATCGAGCGCGCCATGATCCGCGGCGACCTGTCCGCCGCAGACGTGCCCGGAGCCTGGAACGACAAGGCCCGCGAGTACCTGGGCCTCGAGGTGCCCGACGACGCCCAGGGCTGCCTGCAGGACGTGCACTGGAGCTTCGGCCTCTTCGGCTACTTCTCCACCTACTGCCTCGGCAACCTCTACGCCAGTCAGCTCTGGGAGGCCGCCGAGCGCGACCTGGGCGAGTTCGCACCGACCGTCGAGCGCGGCGAATACGCGGACCTCAGGGGCTGGCTCAACGAGCACGTCCACGCCCACGGTCGCCGCCTGCGGGCGGCCGAGATCTGCGAGCGCGCCACCGGCGCCCCGCTCTCGGCGGACCCGATGATGCGCCACCTCGAGGGGAAGATCCGGCCGATCTACGGGATCTGAGAGGCCCGCCCCGGACTCGAACGAAGTCCGGCACCACAAGCGCGGGCTGATCCCGCGGCGGGAGTCGAAGCCCGAGCACTTCGGCCAAGAACCCTGAGCCCCGGGCCCCTCAGGAGGGCATGTACTCGAGACACTGGCGCATGGCGTCGTCGAGGCCGAAGCCCTCGGCCGCGCGGGGCGCCAGGTCGATCGCCACCCGCTGGAACACCAGGTAGGTCGCCCGCAGGAGCTCCTCGGCGTGCTCCTGGAGGAAGGCCTGCACGACCTGGACCCCCTCGTCCGGCGTGTCGGCCTCGAACTCGCCGGCCATCAGGGTGACCTCGGTCAGGCGCTGGCTGACCCACTCGCGGTCGGCTGCCTGGCCCGGGTTCTGAGCCATCGCCCCGAACAAGGCCGCGACGATCTTCTGGTGACGGGCGTCGAAGTCGGCCAGGGCAGCTCGGACCTCCTGGGGGTCGGGGTGGCTCATGGGCCGAGTGTAGCAAGCTCCACAGCAGGCGGCCCCGCCTCCGGTCGAGCCGGGGGCGGGGCCGCAAGTCGGGTGAGGGTCGACCTCAGGGCGCGAAGATGATCGTGATCGCGTCCGTCAGGTCGGAGGTGGGCCCGTCGCGGAACCAGAGCTGGAAGTTCCAGGTGGAGCCGGGGGTCAGGAGTCCCAGGGCATTGGGCGGGTTCGTGTTGTCCACCGCGTGGGAGATCGAACCGCCGCCGCTGGTGGACTGCACCGGGTTCAGGCGGAAGATCCCGTTCGTCCCGGCAACGCACAGGAGTCCGTTGCCGAGGGGCGCCAGGGTCTGCAGGTCGCCGTAGAAGAAGAGCGCGCTCACGTTCGGCAGGGCCCCCGTTCCCTGGAGCACCAGGTCATTGGCAGCGATGCTGTTCGAACCCGTGGCCGAGATCACCGCGCCTGCGCCCCCGGAGGCGCAGTAGTTCGTGCCCACCGAGTCACCACAGTCGATCTTGCCCACGAAGAAGGCGTCGAGACCGGACTCGTTGATCGACTGGGGATCGGAGTCGTTGGCTGTGAAGCGCATCTGCACGTCGTTCGAGATTGCGATCCCGGCCGAGCTGAAGTCGCCCTGGGCCACGACGTGGGTGCGCCAGGAGGTGCCGCCGCTGGTGGTGTGCAGGGCGACCTGGGCCCAGGGGCCATTGCCGTTGCGCGCCTCCACCAGCAGACGGTCGACACCATCCTCCTGGGTCAGGTACAGGTAGTAGTCGTAGCTGACGAAGGTGCCGACCCCGGTGATGTCGATGACCGGGGAGATCAGGCTGACCGAGCCGCCGTCGACGTCGGTGTTGCCGACCTGGTTCTGGGTCAGGTAGCAGCTCCCGCTGCCGTCCGAGTCCGACTGGGGGTCATAGGTCCAGTTCGGGTCGTTGACCGGGACACCCCTCTGCCACTGGCCGGTGCTGGCCCCCTGGACCGTGGTGTTCCAGCCCAGGTCGGCCTGGAAGTCGTCCGCGAAGGCCACGCTGGCGGTCCCGACCGCCGCCGAGTAGAAGCTCGCCGGGGCGTCATTCGGGCTGGTCAGGAGACCGCAGGAGCCTTCCTGGTAGCTGAAGTAGAACTCCGCCTGGTCACCGCAGGAGGGCGGGGGGATCTGGCCCGAGTAGGAGCCGCCCCCCTGGCTGGTCATCGGTTGCGCGTTGAACGCCCCGCCCTGGAGGCGCCAGTGCAGCGTCACGGAACTGCCCGCACCGACGATCTCGATCTGCAGGTCGATCGGCACACCGGGAGGCACGAGGGTCGGGAAGGGCTGGGGGATGTTGAAGCCCGCGGCGCAGATGCCGATCGGGTTGGCGAGGGCGCCCTGCAGGCCCGGGTGGCTGCTGGAGGTGCCCGAGTTCTGGCCCCCGCTGGAGCTGCAGCCGCCGTGGGTGTGGATGCCCACCGCCTGGCCGGTCTGCTCCCAGATCACCGGAGAGCCGGAGTTGCCCCCGGTCGTGTCCGTTGCGTACTGCACGGTCGTCGACGTGCCCGTCACCATCGGTCCTGCGTGGGTCTGCTGGACCTGATTGTGGCTCGAGGGCGAGGAGTCCGTGCCGTAACCCGTGATGCGGATGTTGTTGCCGTTCGGGTTCGGCGGGCTGGTCAGGGAGAAGGCCTGGCCCTGTGCCTGGCCAGCCGTCAGGCCGGTGTTCGTGTTCGGAAAGGTCCCGAAGTAGGCCCAGTCATTGCCCACACCCTGTCCGCCATTGCTCTGCATCGAGGCCGAGTCCACGGCGTACTGGTCCTGGGGCCCGGGGTGGTTGATCGAGCCGTTCCCGTCGGACAGGGGCACGTTGAACTGGATCGTGCTGGTGCCGCTCGAGCAGTGGCCCGCGGTCAGGAAGCACTGCCGGCAATCGTCGATCAGCCAACCGGTGCAGCCGATGGGCAGCACGCGGGCCGAGCGGGGGTCGCTCGAGAGCACCCGGTCGTCGTTGGCGCCGCAGATGGACTCCTCGACCTCCGAGACGAAGCCGTAATCGACCGAGCGCATCACCAGCCGGCTCTCGCCGGTGCCGGGCTGGGCAAGGACCTCCACCAGCACCGTATCGCCGTTGAAGTAGGCGCTCGAGTTCTGCCACTGCACCAGGTGGCGCGCGTCCATCTCCTGGATCGCTCCGTCCTCCAGGGCCGTCATGCGCAAGATCGCGCCCGTCCCGGCCAGAAGGTCGCCGGAGAGCTGCACATCCTCGAAGTAGAGCCTCATCCACTCCGCGCCCTCGAGCACGATCGGGTGGGAGATCACGACCTGGGCGGTGGAGCGGTCGTTGGACACCAGCCCTGAGTCGTACTCGTAGACCATGTTGGCGGTGGGCGGGGCCTGCTTCTGCGCCAGGGCGGCGCCACAGAAGAGGGCACCAGCAAAGGCGGTCAGGACGGAACGGAAGTGCAGCATGAGTGTCCAGTTGGCGGAAAGACGGCGGCGAAGGAGCGTTTGATGGACCGCTCTCATGAGTCGATCCTAGTCCCTGTGCGGAATCGTGGAGCTGTCTACTGAGTAAGGAACGCAGTTTCGTGGAGACGCCCCGCACGACTGCTGCACCACCGCACACCAGAGGGGGGCCCCCACCTCCCGTTTCGCCCCCGCCACGTTCTACATCGCACACCCGGCGGTGCCCACGGGGGCGCCCGCTTCGCGCCCGACGACCTGCGCCAGCCGCTCGAGCTCGGCCTCCGGAACCGCCGCGTAGGCCGGTAGGAAGACGAGTCCCTCGAGGAGTTCCCGCGCGCCCTCATTGCCCCGCTCGTCGCAGGCCGGCACGACCGCCAGGCTGTGCCCCGCCGAGCTGTCGAATCCCGCGGCGCGCAAGGCACCGCGCAGGTGCGCGGGGTCCGCCGTGCGCACGGGGAACAGCCAGAACTCGTGGGCCTCCTCGGCACCCGGTGAGACCACCGCCTGGGACAGGCGTCGTGCCAGCCCGCGTCCGTTCGCGCGCCGCCGCTCCAGGGCCGCGCGGTCGAAGCCGTCCAATCGCCGGCGGAGAAAGGCGAGCAGGGCGCAAGAAGGCCGCAGCCGAGTGCGCTCCAGCCAACCGCTCACGGCGAACCCCCGGGAGAAGTCCACGAGGCGCGCTTCGAAGTCCACGCCCAGGGCCCGCGCCACCCCGCAAAGGAACGGGTACGCCCGGGGTCCCGTGGCCAGGCGCAGGCCCGCCGCGACGGCGACACGGCGAAGGAAGCTGCGCCTGGACTGGACCGGACGTTGGGCCTCGATGTCCTTCATGCGATCGAGTAGCGCCCCGTCGCGCACACCGGCGATGGAGCCCCCCAGGGCCGAGGCCGTCTTGATCATGCCGAAGCTGAAGAGACAGACGTCAGCCAGGGGACTGCCCGCGTACCCCGCCGGACCGCCGAAGGACTGGGCACAGTCCTCCACGAGCAAGACGTCTCGCTCACCGATCGCGTCCCGCAGCTCGTCGAGTGGCGCCAGGTCGCCGAAGAGCTGGGCGACGAGCAGGACGCGAGTGCGCGAGCCGATCGCCGAGGCCAGGCTCCCGGGGTCCACCCGCCCGGTCGCCGGATCGAGGTCGATGGGCACCGGCTGCAGCCCGTGGGCGCGCACCAGCTCGACCATGTCCGGAATGGTCAGGGCCGACATGAGAACCTCGCTCCCAGCCGGGAGGGCGAGGGCCTCGAGCAGGAGATCGAGAGCCGAGCGCACGGACAAGAACACGCCGGCCGGACGCGGACCGTGCCAGGCCTCGAGCACCCCGCGCTCCTCCGCCTCCCGGTCGCGCCTCGTCAGCCCCAGCGCGGCTGCCCGTAGCAGATCACCGAGGCGAACGTCGAGGCGCAGGCGGAACCACACGGTCCTGGAAGCCCCCTCAGCGCGGGAGGCCAAAGCAGGCACTGCGCACCTGACGATTGAGCCGCCGCAGGGTCTCCCCCGACGCCCCGCGCTCGACCGACAGGGGCTGGAAGACCTCCAGCTCCACCGCTCCGCGGCGCGGCAGGCGGCGGTGCGGCGGCCAGATGCGGAAGGTGTTCGCGATTCGCAGGGGCACCACGGGCACGCCGGCCTCGGCGGCCAGCTTCAGGTAGCCCAGACTGAACTTGCCCGGCTCGCCGGTGGTCGTCCGCCTGCCCTCCGGGAAGATGCACAGCGGTTCGCCACGCTCGACCAGGCACTCCATCGAGTGCCGCCACAGGCGGCCGTGGAAGGCGCGCTCGGCCACCTCCAGACAACCGGCGGCACGACTGAAGGGGGCCAGGAAGGTGTGCTGCATGACCCGCGACTTGGCCCAGAAGCGCATCGTCCGCCCGAGGCGGCGGTCGAAGAGGGTCGAGACCACGAAGAAGTCGAGGTAGCTGGCGTGCGGCGCGGCCAGCACGAAGCCACCCTCTGCGGGCAGGTGCTCGAGCCCCCGCACGCCGGCGAGCCACAGACGCTCCACCAGGAAGGTGGTCGCACGCCTCAGGGGCGAGTGCACCGGCCAAGGGAGACAGGGGTCCTCGGCGCCGCCCAGCTCGAGGGGCAGGACGGGCATCCCGGCCGAGGTCGCCGCAGCGGGCCGTGAGACTGCGGGGCCTGCGCTCTCGACCCTCATCCGCCCACCGCGGCCGCCAGCCGTACACCCTTCACACCGGAGACCTTGCGCGCGTCCAACCCGCGCCCGAACTCCTCGAGGCAACGCACCAGGGCGAGCGAGTGGGTCGCCTGGTTGTTCTCGAGCTCCACATAGGCCGCGTCCACGAGGAGCCGCTGGACCCGGCGCCCGTCCTCCGCAGCGTGCATGCCGTCGTCCGCCGCCCCCACGACCAGGCTGGGGGTGGAGATGCGCGGCAGCAGATCCCAGCACTGGTGCCGGGTCATCTCCCACAGGAGCCGCCGGATGCGCGGCAGGCGCACCTCCTCGGCCGCCCTCGAGTACTTGGCGTACTGCTCCGGGTGCCGCCCGCGGTCCACGTGCACGCGTCGCAGGTAGTGGCGGTACAGAGGCATTGCGACGAAGCGCAGAGCCGAGGGCAGCATCGACGTGCCGAAGGCCGCCCAGCGGCTCAGGCGGTGCTCGATGGCGGGGCCCACGAAGACCGCCGCGCCGGGCTCGAGCCAGCCCTCGCTGAGGGCCTCGGCCAAGATGGTGCCGCCGGTGGAAGAGGAGAGCACCCAGTACTCCTCCCCGTCCCGAAGGAGCCCCGGCACGATCTCGGCCAGGTCGCGGGCCATGCGGTGCAAGTCCACGGCACGCTCGGTTCGCCGGTCGGGCATCCGGCAGCTGCCCTTCTCACGGGACTCGAAGTAGAGCACCCGGTGGCGCGGCACGAGCAGGCTCACGACAGTCTCCCAGCTCGGGAAGACGGTGGCGAAGCCGGGGACCAGCAGGATCGTCGGCCCTGCGTCGGGGCCTGCCGCATCGAAGTCGAGCACCCGCAGCTCGGCGCCGTCCGACGCCGCGCAGTAGCGCTCCTGGGCGCGGCTCTCGAGGGCCGTGCGGTGCTCGACGGGGGTGCTGATCATGCTGAGCGGGGACGCCCTGAACCGGGCGCGCAGAGGCGTCCCATGGTCGTCGACCGAGGGAGTCAGTATTCCCTGACCCGCGGCGCGAAGCCAGCGGCGAGTGAGTTCCGCCGCAGGCTCAGTGACTCTTGCAGAGGCGCCCGATGACCCGTGCAGGGACGAGGAGCAGCGCGCCCGCCAGCACGACGGCCGGTCCCAGGGGCCAGTCGAGCTCGAAGGAGATCGCCAGCCCGCCCAGAGCCGCCAGGACCCCCAGGGCCGAGGCGAGCACGAACAAGCCCGTCATCGAGCGTGCCAGGCTGCGGGCCGCGAAGGGCGGGATCACCAAGAGGCCGAAGAGCAAGACCGGCCCGACGGTCATCACCCCCGTCGCGATCGAGGCGCCGGTGATCACCTGCAGCAGCAGCTCCCAGGCCCACACGCGCTTGCCGAGCACCACGGCCGACTCGCGGTCGTAGCTCACGAGCACGAGGTCCCGGTGCGCGACGACCACCGCCAGCAGCACGACTCCTAGCACCACCGCGAGGGTGTCGAACTCGTGCAGACCGATGGCGAGGATCTCGCCACGCAGGAGCTCGTGCACGAAGACATCCCCCACCGGCGAGCTGTGAGCGAACAGGATCGTGAGCGCGCTCGCCACGGCGAAGCCGGCGGCCACCCGCGCGGTCTCCGTGCCCCTTCCACGCCCGAGCAACAAGGCAGCCAAGGCGCCGAAGGTGAACAGGCTGGCCCAGAAGAGGTGGTAGTTGAGCCCGATGTGCTCCCCCGCCGCCAGGTCCGAGCTCTCGATGCCGAGCCCGATGGTCTCCTGCCACCAGGGCAGGATCGCGAACCCGAAGGCCACGCCCGTGGCGGCGAACTGCGGCAGGGCGATTCCATAGAAGCCCGTGCGGCGCACGAGCAGGAAGGTCCCGACCAGGGGACACACGATCCCGGCGATCAGGGTCGCTGCAATCGCGAAGCCGAAGAAGTCGAAGACCTCGCCCCAGGTGAGCCCGTCCAAACCTCAGCCCCCCACCAGCGGCCTTGCCACGCCATACAGGTCGTCCAGACGCTCGGGAGCCAGCAGCTCCTGCGAGGGTCCGCGCCGCACGCGCCCGTCCATGACGAGCAGCACCTCGGGGACGAAGTCACGGATCTGGTCGAGCTGGTGAGCCACGATCAGCACGGCGATGCCGCGCTCGCGGTTCATCGCGCCGATCAGCTCGAGCACCTCGCGGGCGGCGACGCGATCGACGCCCGCGGTGGGCTCGTCGAGCACGAGGAGCCTGGGCTCCGTCATCAGGGCGCGGGCGATCAGCACCCGCTGACGCTGGCCGCCCGAGAGGGCCGCGAAGGGTGACTTCGCGGCGAAGGCCATCCCCACCGCCTCGAGGCAGCGGCTCACTCGCGCACGCTCCTCTCGGCCGGGCGCGCGCCAGAAGCGGCGCCAACCCTCCAGGCGGCCGTAGCCGCCCATGTGCACGATCTCCTGCACGGTGAGGGGGTAGACCGCGTCGAGCTCCTCACGCTGGGGCACATAGCCCACGGCGGCGCGGCTCCGCCTGAGGCGCCCGGCAAGGGGCGGGATCAAGCCAAGCAGGCCGCGGAAGAGGGTCGTCTTACCAGACCCGTTGGGCCCGACGATGCCAAGTAGCTCGCCGGGGTGAACCTCGAGGTCCACCCCGGCGATCACGGTCTTGCCGCCGTACCCAAAGCACGCGCCCTCGGCGCGCAGCAGGGGTTCGGTTCCGGCGGCGGCGCTCAATTCAGCTCGAGCTCGAAGGCCTCGGCCAGGCGCCCATAGAGCCCGTCCATCAGGGAGATCCAGTCGGTGGCCCAGCTGGCGCCCTTCACCTGGTTCGGCAGCTCGACCACTCGCGCACCGGTCTTGCGCGCGATGTCGGCGATCTGCCGGTTGTTGGACCAGGCGGCGGTCAGGATCACCTTCGCGCCCTCGGCCTTCATCTTCTTGACCACCCGCGCCACGTCTCCGGGGCTCGGGGGGATCCCCGGCTTGGGCTCGATGGAGGCGGTCACCTCCATCCCCAGGCGCCGGGCCAGGTAGTCGTACTCGGTGTGGTAGACCACCATCTTCTTGCCAGCCAGGGCCTCGGCGATGGGCTTCCAACGCTTCTGGTACTCCGCCAGCCGCTTCTTCCAGGCCTCGTAGTTGCGGTCGTAGGCCTCGCGATTGGCGGGATCCACGCGCACGAGGGCGCCGTGGACCTTGGCCGCGAGGTGCGGACCACCGGCGGGGTCGAGGTTGAAGTGCGGGTTGCCCTCGGGGTGCACGTCGCCCTCCTTGCGGGAGAGCACCTTCGGCACACCGATCGCTTCCCAGCCGACCGAGCAGTTCTGGAAGCCCGGCTCACCCGGCTGGATGCGCCGGTTCTTGGCCTTGATCATGAGCTCCGGAAGCCAGGCGGCCTCCATGGAGAGCCCCATCTCGAGGAACAGCTCCGCCCTCGAGAGGGCGATCAGCATGCTCGGACGCACGTGCACCGAGTGCAGATTCTCCGTCCCCTTCGAGAGGGAACGCACCTGGACGTGCTCCCCGCCGATCTCCTCGGCGAGGGTCCCCAGGTCGGGGATGGTCGCCACCACCCGCAGCCGGTCCGGGGGACCAGCGCCCGCGGGGAGGGCGATCAGGGCCAAGGCGAGGGCCAAGAGCCCTCGCCGCGCCAGTGATCTGGAAGTCATATCTCTCGAGGGATCCTACCAGTTGAGGCCGTGGCCGTGGGGACCGATGAAGCCGGTCAGCTGGACCGCCAGGCGAGTCGAGTCCTCGCCCTCATCGCTGTCCACGAAGGTAGCACCCACGCGCAGCCGGAGGAACTCCGAGAGGTAGCGGGTGTAGTAGACGTCCAGTTCGCTCACGCCGGCCTTGCCCTCCTCGGGCTCGTCGATCATCGAGTACTGGATGCCCGCGGAGTCCTGCTTGGTGAAGCCGTGGTCCAGGTAGGCGTAGTAACCCGAGACGGAGTCGTCGAAGACCTCGATGAAGTCGTCGCTACCGACATCAGGGGGGTCGATGACCTCGGCGGAGAGGTCCCCGTCGAAGATCAGGTACTCGCCGCCGACGGTGAAGCTCTTGGTGCCCTCGTCGTTGACCCAACCGTAGGTCAGGTCGAGGCCGTAGACGATGTTGCTCTGGCCCTCGAGCTCGAGATCGAGCTCATTGTCGGCTCCGTCCTTACCCTCACCCTCGAAGGCGAAGTCGCTCAGCAAGCGGGCGGAGACTCCGACCTGAAGGTCGCTGTTCGAGCCGACCTCGGTCATGGCAGTCAGGCGGCCGGTGAAGCTCAGGTCGTCGGCGTTCTTGCGCGGAGCGACGTGGATCTCGGTCTCTCCCTCTTCTTCTTCGCCGTGGTGGTGGTGGCCGCCGGCGAGGCTGTTGAAGGCTCCCAGGGACCAACGCATCAGGGTCTTGTCCCCGAGGGCGGTCCAGTGGTCGAGCTGCAGGCCGTCGGCTCCGAGCTCCTCGCCCAGGTACTCGCGCAGCACGAGGGGCCGGTCGATGGTGCGCAGTTCCTCGATGTGGGCCTGCATCTGCTTGCCGAAGTCGACGAAGAAGCGGCCGCCACGGGCCGTGAAGTTGCCCGGCAGAGCCACGTACTCGATGGCGACTTCCTCGACGCCGAACTCGCTCTCGCCGTCGGCCTCGGCCTCGTAGGCGATGGTGGCCCAGGCGTAGGCGCTGGGATCGATCCAGTCGGCGAGGAGCAGGTCCGAGCGGCGCAGGCGGATGTTCAGCCCGTCATCGCTGCTGCCCTTGACCTCGGTGTTGTCGACGATCACGTCCGCGGTCAGGCTGATCGCGGGGTTGAACTCGTTGTCGAAGCGGGTGGTCTGGCCGACACCGCCGCCACTGGGGGCACCGGGGGAGGTGGCGCCGGCGCGTTGGGCGAGGGCGTCCGAGCCGAGGGTGACGAGAGCCAGGGAAGATAGAGCGTAGGCAGTCGCCTTGCGCGACAGGGTGATCCCTTGAAGGTTCATGGGGGTGGACTCCAGTTGTCCAGGATGGTCGGGGCAGACCTCCCGCGTCGTGCGGGAGCGTCATCGCATGGTGCGCACGCCCTGGCAGACGGGGGGCCTACCAGAGACGAGCGTGCGGCGGGGGCGCCGAGGTACGGCGGTCTGGAGAGACCTAGACCGGCGGCGCCCGCGGGGCGGCCTGGTGTGGCCGCTCCACCACGACCACCCGCTCTCGGACCGGGAGCGCCGCCTGCTCGCACAGGACCGCCGCATGGACGGTGGGCACCTCTCCGACCAGCAGGACGGGAGTCAGGGAACAGAAGTGGCAGTCCTCCCCTTCCTCCACCTCGTGGTGGAGCTCCTCCGCGTGGTGGTGAACCGCGGAGTGGATCGCGCCGCCGAACAGCAGGCCCAAGGCCAGCAGGGCGACGATCCAGAGGGGGCGCTTCGTCTTCATTCCGGGGCAAGACGCTACGGCCTCCCTCGACGACCTGTCAAGTCGATCCGGTCAGCCCCCCTGCAGCCGTCCCTCGTACCCTGGGCTTACACGACGGCCTGTACATGCCGGACGATCGAGCGGCGCCGAGCCGCCCACGGAGCTCCAGGGGCGGCACCGTCGGACCGGACTCAGAAGCGCCGTGCGCGCAGGATGCGCACGATCGTCACTCCGGAGCCGGGCGGCGAGGCCGGAGGCTTGGCGAGCACGAGCAGCTCCCGCTCGGGGAAGTGCAGCTCGGCCCAGGCCTGGACGGAGTACACGTCGAGGATCGCCGTGCCGCGCAGGGCGGGTCCGTCGACGCGCGCGGGCAGCCAGCGCGGTAGGGGCGGCGCGTCCACCGGCTGCCCGGCGGGAGCAGCCTCGATGCGCGCGGCGAGCTCCTCGAGGAACTCGTCCGCGACCCGCGTGGCCCGGGTCCACTCGTTGTAGCCGTGCAGGAGGGGCGAGTAGCGGATCTGGAAGAAGGAGAAGGCCGCCAGCAGTAGGCCAGTCACCGCCACGGGCACGCGCCAGCGGGTGCCGCGCTGCCAGGCGCTGCGCAGGAGCTCCACGCCGGCGCCGACCCCGAAGGCCACCCCGACCACGGGCAGGAAGACGTACCACTGCTCGACCATGCGCGACATGCCGTGCAGGGTCGCGACCACGGCGATCCAGAGGCCGGCCAAGGCCAGGGCGCGGCGCGGCGCTCGGGCGCGGTCCACGCCCGCCTCCGGCGCGCCTCGGGAGGAGAGCGCGACGAGCGCGAGCCCGAACACCAGCGCGCCGGCCAGGAGCTGCAGCTCCAGCCTCCAGGCGCCGAAGTTCTGGGGGGCGAAGACGTTCGTGAGGAGCCGACCGATGCGTCCCGGGAGCCCGAGCTCCGAGGCGCGCTGGGCCGCCGACGGCCCCCCCAGGCCTCCCAGCACGGCGACGCGTGTGAGGAGCAAGGCCCCGATCACCGCCCCGTGCACGAGGGCCACCCGCAGGGCCGCGCGGCCCCGCTCGCCGGCACTCCGGGCCGGGCCGTAGAGCGCGACCGCCAGCACGGCCACCGCCGGCAGGGCGTAGCCGACCTCCTTGGACAGGGCCGCGCCGAGCATCCAGAGGGCCGGCACCACGGGCCAGCGCGCCTCCAGGTGCCGCGCTGCGAGCTGGCTCCACAGGGCGAGGCAGCCGAAGAGGGCACACAGGAGCTCGGGCCGCCGCGCGGGCACGGGCAGGACCTCGAACTGGGCGTCGTGCAGCAAGAAGAAGAGGAGCGCCGCGAGCGCCCCCCCGCCGGCGCCCCCGCAGGCCCGCCGGACGAGGGCGAACAGGGCCAGCCCCGTGGCCCCGTAGAGCAGGGCGTTCGTCAGCTGATAGCCCAAGGGGTCCAGTCCCCACAGGGAGTGGTCGAGGGCGAAGCTGACGTTGAGCAAGGGCCGGTAGTAGTCCCCGCCGTAGAGCCCGTCCGCCAGCTCCTCGGAAAAGGTCCCGACCAGGTCACCGAGGTCCTGGATACGCGAGGACAACACCAGCGGCCAGGAGTCGAAGCCCAGCATCCCGAAGGAACGGGTCTGGCTCAGCACCAGGGCCGTGGCCGCCAGGGTCAGCCCCACGGCCAGGAGCCAGACCACCCGTGGCCGGTGGATACGCGCGGGCTCGGGATCGGGGCTCTCGCTCATGGGCTGGCAGGCATCGCAGGCTGGGCGGCGGTTCGGAGGGCCGGCAGCGCTGGGCGCAGGCTATCATCCGCGCCGGAGCACCGTACCTCCTCCACCATGGTCCACCACCCCTCCCGCACCCTCCGCCTCCTCCTCGTCGGACTCATGGCGGCTGGTGCCAGCTGCGGCACGGAGGAGCCCGCCCGCGAGGGCCCGAACGTGATCTGGATCGTCTGGGACACGGTGCGGGCGGACCGCATGGGGCTCTACGGCCACGAGCGCGACACGACCCCCTTCCTCGACGAGTGGGCCCGGGAGGCCATGGTCTTCGAGGACTGCAGCTCCACCGCCTGCTCGACGGTCCCCTCCCACGCGGGCATGTTCACGGGCAAGCTGCCCAGCGAGCACGGCACGCGCTTCGGGAACTCCTGGCTCGACGACCGCCACGTCACGGTGGCGGAGGTGCTGAAGGGCGTCGGCTACGACACCTACCTGTGGGCCGCGAATCCTCACGTCTCGAAGGAAGAGAACTTTGCCCAGGGCTTCGACGTGGTCCAGCACCCCTGGGACCGGGCCACCCTGCAGGAGGCCGTGCGCATCGTGCGCGAGAAGGTCCAGGGAGACCAGAGCTCCGAGCTGCCCGCCAAGCTCGAGAGCGGCCGCGGCAACCAGTGGATGCTCAAGGCCGCGGGCGAGCTGGCGGAGCGGCGGCTCCTACGCTGGCTCGGCAAGCGCGAGGACGACGCCCCCTTCTTCGCCTTCCTCAACTACATGGAGGCCCACCGGCCGATGATCCCGCCGCGCTCCTACCGCGAGCGGATGATGAGCCCCGAGGACGTGGACCGCTCCTACCTGGTCGACCGCTCCTGGCTGCCCATGTGGGCCTACTGCTTCGGCCTCCACGAGTACGCGCCGGACGAGCTCGAGATCATGGCGGGCACCTACGACGCGACGATCGCGGAGCTGGACGACCTCTTGCGCTCCCTCGTCGCCTCCCTCGAGGCGGCCGGACACCTGGAGGACACGGTCATCGTGCTGACCTCCGACCACGGCGAACACCTGGGGGAGCACCACATGATGGACCACCAGTTCACCCTCTACGACGGGCTGATCCGCGTGCCGCTCGTGCTGTGGGCTCCGGGCCGCGTGGAGCCCGGCCGCAGCGGTGCGCCGGTCTCGAACTACGACCTCTTCCCGACCCTGCTCGAATTGGTGGACGTGGCGCCCCCGGCGGAGCTCGAGAGCAGCGCGGTGAGCCTGCTCGCGCCGCGCCAGGAGCGGGTGCTGCTCGCGGAGCTGCCCTCCACCTTCAGCGAGCCCTTCGGGGTGCTGAAGAACAGCTACCCCGACTTCGACCCCACTCCCTGGGACCGCACCCTGGTGGCGTATCGGGACGGCCCCCTGAAGCTGATCGGCTCGAGCAACGGGGACTACGAGCTCTACGACCTCGAACGGGATCCCGAGGAGACGAACGATCTCTTCCACCCCGAGGACGCCCGCAGCCAGCGCATGCTGCAGGGCATGGCGGAGTTCATGCAATCCATGCAGCAGGCCGAGTCCGGCACGGGCCCCTCCCGCGGGCCGAGCGCGGAGCACCTGGCGCGCTTGAAGGCCCTCGGCTACGTGGCCGGCGAGGACGGCGAGGACGGGGAGGACGACTAGCCCGGCTGCCGGCGCTCGCCGTCCCTCGAACGCACCCGGCTAGTCGATCGTGGCGTGGTCCGCCGGGCGGATCCCCTTCACGAAGGTCCCGAAGCCGAACATGGTCGGCTCGAACTTCCCGACCACGTCCACCTTGGACTCCGCGGGGATCTGGTCCTCGAGGCCCACGAGCCAGTAGCAGGAGTTCACGAAGAAGCGGCGCATGCCGGCGCTGTCGAAGTCGCTGGCCGCACCGATGGTCGTGCACACGACGCGCTGGCGGGTTCCGTCCTCCAGCGGCCGGTTGCGCAGCCAGGCGATCGGGTGACGCGGGCTGTTCTTCGGACCGTCCACGGCGGGCGCATCCGGGGTCATGCCCGCCAGCACCGAACCCTCCAGCAGCACGAATGCGTCCTCGGGCAGGTCCCGAATGCCGTAGACGTCGGTGGGACCCCAGACGTCCTTCACGCCGCGCATGATCGGGTGCGCGCGGGCGGCCACGGCGGTGATACCGGCGGTACTCTCCCGCCCGTGGTGGCCGTGGTGGCTGACCCAGGTCTCGCCCAGGACCTGCTTGCCGAAGCCACCGGCCCACTCGCTGCTGCGCCAGCTCCAGTGGGCGTAGGGGCTCTCGGAGCCCTCCTCGTAGTTGAAGGCGTGGGTCGCCGTGCGGATCCCGAGCAGGGGCCTGCCGCTCTCCACGAAGTCGACGATGTGCTTCATGTCCTCGTCCGGCAGGCGCCGGAAGCGGGTGAAGAGGACCATCATGTCGGCCTCCTTCAGCTGCTCGAGGCCGAGGATGCGACCGCGCGCATCCGGGTCGATCTCTCCCGCCTCGTTGGTGGAGAAGAGCACCGTGGTCCGGAAGCCGTGGTGCTTGGTGAGGATCTTCGCCAGCTGGGGCAGGGCCTCCTCGGAGCGGTACTCCTCGTCTCCGGCCACGAGCACGATGTGCTTGCTCGCGCCAGGGCCCTCACGGGCCGGGTGGTTGACCCAGGTCACGTCCTGGGGCGCGGGCTCGGGAGACATGGGCAGGAGGGAGAGGAGGCAGGCGCCGGCGAGGGTCGAGTTCATGGTTCGAGGGGCACGGGCGGGTCGGTCAGGGCTGCGCACTATACGCCCTGGGCTCGCGGAGGTCGCCGGATCGCATCTCCGGGGAATCTCCCAGGGAATTGCGAACAGGACGCCCCGATCGAGCACTCCAAGGTCGCCTTGTGGATGTTCCCGCCGAGAACGGGCACCTCGGGCTCCCCGGTCCCGTCCCCGACTCTCCCGACGATCACGATGAGATCTTTCCTCCTCCTCCCGCTCCTGGCCGTGACGGTCGCCTGCGCGACCACCAACCCGAGCCCGCCCTCCAGCTTCGTCGTCACCTCCTCCGAGCAGCCCCTCGCGGACCCCCGGCCCTCCGCGGCCACGCCCAACACCGTCACCGCCGTCGAGCCCACCACCGCCCCCGTCGACCGAGTACTCCTGCAGCCCTCCCTCTCCTGGAGCGGCCGCCGCAAGGAGCTCGTTCGGCTCGAGGTCTTCCGCCAGGACATCGAGCTGGGCGAGATCGAGTACGAGCCCGAGGACGCGGCGGACTTCTCGCTGCCTGACGTGGACCGCAAGCGTGCGGGCCTGCGGGCGGCCTTCGGCTCACCCAATGCGCGCGGCTACGTGCACATCTTTGGCGAGGAGCTCCGCTCCAGCTTGCACCAGTTCGACGAGATCCTCGGCATCGGCGGCGGCGTGGCCGGCAAGCCCACCGTGCACGAGTTCGGGGACCAGGTGCGGCTGATCCTCCCCTACCGCCTCGGCCTCAACTTCGCCGGCGGCGAGGAGGACCTCGGTGTGATCGAAGAGAACATCGGCTACATCGAGTTCGAGGGGGAGATCGGCTTCGGAGGCTACTTCCACGGCGTACAGCCCTCCGTTGGTTTCTACGCCTCCAGCCTCGCGGGCAGGATCGAGGTGGAGGACCACATCACCAACCCGGAGACGGACTTCGACGGCTCGAACTCGGGCGGCTTCCTGCAGCTCGAGTACAAGCACGACGAGTTCCCCCTCTTCGGCCGCATCCGCGCCATGGGCGGCGACGTCGAGGGGATCCTGGTCTCCTTCGGCGCGTCCTTCTAGAGGCCCGGCTCAGGGCGAGGAGGCCGAGCCCCTCAGGCGAAGAGCTTGAGGCGCTTCGGCCTGTGGTCGGGGAAGAAGCCCTTGGGCGCCTTGAAGTCCAGGTGCTCCCGCAGGACCGTGTAGAACACGTCGCGGAAGTCCCAGTGGACCGGCAGGTCGCGGCCCTGGTAGAGCCTGTCGGTCCTCAGGCCTGTCCAGTCCCCATGGACCTCACCGCCCTTCAGGCCGCCGCCCAGGAGGAACATCCCGCTACCGTGGCCGTGGTCCGTGCCGCCGCTGCCGTTCTCGAGCACGGTCCGCCCGAACTCGGTCATGACCATCACCTGGGTGCTCGAGAAGGCCGCGCCCATGTGCTTGCGGAAGGCCGCAAGGGAGGTTGCGACGTTCCGTAGGAGGATCGCGTGGGCCCCCTGGACGCCCCCCTGGTTGGCGTGGTGGTCCCAGCCCCCCACGTCGATACCGGCCACCTCCAGGCCCTCCCCCGAGAGGAGGACCTGGGCGATGCGCCGCAGGCCCTTGCCCAGGCGCGTGTTGGGGTAGCCGTGGTCGTCGTCGCCGGCGCGCGTGACGATCTCCTTGAAGCGCCGCAGGGTCTCGATCGTGACCTTGCCGGACTGGACGACGTCGATGCCTTCTTCCGGCTCGCGGTCCATGGAGCCACCCATCTCGCCCGACTCGCCGTCCTCCTCCTCGTCCCGGCGACGCTTGCCGTCGGCCCCGTAGAACTTCTCGAAGTGGTCCAGGACCCGGTCGGAGCGTCGGCTCTCGAAGTTGTCGGGCACCGCGAGCACGGGGAACTCGCCCCGCAAGGCCGTGGGCAGGAGGCCCTGCATGCCGACCGCGCGGAACTCCTGGTCGCCCTCGCCGGCGGTGGCCGTCAGGAAGCGGTTCACCCAGCCGTCGTGCACCGTGCGATCGCCGGGCGCGGCGTAGTTCATGAAGTCCTGGGCGTCGAAGTGGCTGCGGGTGGCGTGCGGCGAGCCGGTGCAGACCACGGGCACGAAGACCTCCTCCTCGAACAGGGGCTTCAGCGGCGCCAGGGCGGGATGCAGGGCCCAGTGGCTGTCGAGGGGCACGGCCTGCTCCTCGGTGATGGCGATCCCCGGCCGGGTCAGCTCGTACACGCGCTCCTGACGGGGCACGACCATGTTCAGGAAGTCGGCGCCACCGCGCAGGTAGATCACCACCAGGGAGCGGGGCAGCTTCGCTCGATCGTCCTGGAAGAGGGGCCAGCCCAAGGCGGCGGCCGGGGCCGCCAGGCCGAGGGTCGTGGCGCCGCGCAGAATGCTGCGTCTCGTCAGTTCGTGCTTCATTGCTCTTGGAACTCCGGGGAACCGAGGAGCAAGCCGAGCACCTCCGGGCCCAGCTTGCGTAGGTCGGGGCGGTCGCCCTTGCCGGTGTTCTCGCGGACGACCTCGTGGAGCATGGCCAGGGTGCGGGTACTCGCGCCCCCGGGCAGGACCTTGTCCACCATGCCTCGCATCCACTGCAGGGGCGTGACCTCCTCGCTGATCTCTCCGTAGAAGCTGGCGGGAATCTCCACACCCTCCAGCTTGTTGGCGGCGAGCAGCAGGGCGATCTCCCAGCGCTTGGCCATCACGCCCGGGTCGAGCCAGGCGTCCGCCGTGTCGTACCAGCCCGTGGGGTCGTCGCAGTGGTAGACGGGCTGGCCCATGGCGTGCAGGGCCTTGAGCAGGCCGCCCATGTCCGTGACCTCAGCCCCGGTCGCCCGCAGGGCGCTCATCAGGAACTCGTGGGGCGTCTTGAACTTCGCGCGGTAGTTCTCCCGCTCCCAGAACTCGTCACTCTCGAGGACCTCCCGCACGAGCGCGCGCACTTCGCCCTCGGTCTTCTTGAAGACCTGCGCCACGTCCTTCACGAGCCCAGCCGGCGGCTCGTCGTGCACGAGGTAGCGCACGAGCTTGGTGGCGATGAAGTCGGCGGTGTCATTGTGGCGGCAGAGGATCTCGAGGATGCGCTCGCCCTGGCCGGGCCCCCCGCTCTTGTCGCGCCGCAGCACGTAGCCGATGAACTTCTTGTCCCCCTCGATGTGGCGGTTGGGGTCGAAGTAGAAGCCCAGACCCCGCCCGCGCTGCTGGGAGATGCCCCAGCCGGTCAGGGCCTCCGCCACGGCGACGACGTCCTTCTGGCGATAGGTGCGGTCGACGCCGAGGGTGTGCAGCTCGAGCAGCTCCCGGGCGTAGTTCTCGTTCAGGCCGCGCTGGGCGGCGATCGCGGCGGCCTCCTCACCGCGCTCCCTCGAACCCGTCTCCTGGCGCACACGCCGCTCGATCTCCGCCAGCTGGCTGCTCGAGGGCGGCCGAGTGGAGAGGTGGTTGTCCAGGTAGTGCATCATCGCCGGGTGGTGGGCGGAGGCACTCAGCATGGCCGAAAACTCCCCCAGCGCGTGCTCCTGGATCACCACCCGCTCGTACTCGGTGATGTAGAGCTCCGCCGGGTAGGTCTTCGTGTAGCTGACGTTGAAGTGATTGCGCCAGAAGTCGCACATCACCTCTTCGAGCTGACGATCGGCGTAGACGGCGCGCAGCAGCACGGCGGCCATCAGCTCGTACTTCGGGACCGCCCGCCGCCGGTTGCGCTCGGCCCGTTGCTCACGGGTCGGGTCGGCGGGCAGCTCCAGCTCGACGTGACGCTGCACCTGGGAGGGAGTCATCTCCAGGGTCTCGAGGCGCGCCAGGGCCTTCGAGAGCGCGGCGGGGCCCACGGGCCCGCGCTCGAGCTGTTCCTCGATCCAGGCCTCCTCCCCGATCTCGAGGACGCGCGCCACCTCCCCGGGACGGTGCCCGAAGCTGAAGCGCGAGAGCAGGTGCACGGCGCGCTCACGGGGTGTGAGAGGCGCGTCGCTTGCCTGCGGAGTCGGGAGGCCCGCCCCGAGGGCGAGCGCTCCCACGAGCAAGACAGTGAGTTGCATGGCGGTCGGGTCCTCCACGTCGAACAGGAGGTCTAGACTAGCACCCCGGAGAAGTTTCGACCGCCGTCCGCCGTCTCGGGAGCAGAGACCTCAGCTGCAGAGGTCGTTGGTGAGGGTGACCGGGAGGAGGACCAGGTCGATCGCCACGGGCAGGGCCAGGAGCACCAGGAAGACCACCCCTGCTGCCATGGCCTCGTCCCCGCACCCGAGGTCGAGATGCACCGAGGACCCGCTGGCCCCATGGGCCCCTCCTCCGCTCCCGTACACGGTCCGCGTCATATAGAAGCTATCGTGGTGCGACTTGCAGGAGGGTGCCAGGAGGCCCAGGAGGAGGATCGTGGCCTGGATCCGGCGACTGAGGCGGCTGGCGGGACGGTTTGAGGCTCTCATGGCTCTTCCTGGCAGGGGTTGGCGGGTTCCCTCGTAAAGAGCCTGTGAGCCTCGCCCCGTTCGCAGGAATCGCCACTTTCGGGCCTCGATTCGAGACTCGAGGATCCAAGAAACGGGGTCCCGGGGCCCATCCCGGCGGCGTAGATGCGATCCTGTTGCGCTCGGCTATCGATAGAGCCGATGGTGGTCGCCTCCAGCGGCCCGGCGCCCCCTGCGCCCTCCGCCATCAACCGAGGACCCTCGAGACCTACCCCGTGAAGAAGAACATCGCTGCACTGACCGTCGGAAGCCTGCTCCTGCTCTCCTCCCCCGCCACGGCCGGCGAGGGCTGGATCGAGGACTTCGACGAGGCGGTGAAGATCGCCAAGGCCGAGAACAAGGACCTCTTCGTGGACTTCACGGGCTCCGACTGGTGCGGCTGGTGCATCAAGCTGCACGACGAGGTCTTCCAGCACGAGGAGTTCAGCACCGCCATCAAGAAGGACTACGTGCTCGTGTACCTCGACTTCCCCCGCAAGGAGGAGAACATCGCGAAGGTGCCGAACATGACCCGCAACCGCGAGCTTCAGCAGAAGTACGGTGTGCGGGGCTTCCCGACCATCATGCTGATGAACAGCGCGGGCGTCGCCTACGCCCAGACCGGCTACCAGCCCGGCGGTCCCGAGGAGTACGTCAAGCACATCGCCGAGCTGCGCAAGAACCGGGAGAAGCTGGAGGTGGTCGAGAAGGCGGTCGCGGCCTACGAGCAGGCCTCCGCCGAGCAGAAGACCGCGGCCCTCGAGGGCCTCTTGGACACCCTGGTCGCCATGGATGCGGGCTCGAGCCTGGCGGCGATGCTCTTCGACCACGCTCGCTCGGCCTTCGAGATCGACCCCAAGAACGAGAAGGGCCTCAAGCTGAAGGCCGTCCACGGCCTCGCCAAGGCCGGCCAGTGGGACGCCGAGCTGGCCCAGGCCGCGAAGGAGGTCGACGGCAAGAACACCCACGGCGCGCTCGAGATCCTGGTCCAGGCCCAGTTTCAGAAGGTGCGCGACGGCGACGCCGCCAAGGCCGCCATCGCCGAGCTGGACGCCCTCAACGAGCTCGGCTTCAAGGACTCGGCCCTCGGCTTCGAGCTGAACTTCACCGCCGCCGGCTGGGCCGCGGGCCCCATGAGCGACCCGGCCCTGGCCGCGGGCTACGCCGACAAGGCCAAGGCCATCGGGCCCCCGGACCCCAAGCGCGCCGAGTTCCTCGACAAGCTGATCGAGAGGATCGAGCAGGAGAAGGGCGGACTGTAGGCGCCGCCTCCGGCGAGCGCCGCGGAACTGTTCAGAGTCGGGGGGGCCCCCCGGGCCCCCCCCCCGCCCCCCCAAAGCGGGCCGCCCGCCCCACCCGACCGGGCGGGCCCCCCC
>CAZQAT010000014.1:16251-38093 GCA_964591315.1 uncultured Planctomycetaceae bacterium | reverse complement strand
GTGGGGGGGGGGGGGGGGGGGGGGGGGGTTTTTTTTTTTGGGGGGGGGGGGCGGGGTCACCCCCGGGGGGCCCGCCCTTCTGCGTCCGGCAGTCCCCTCAGTCCGTGGCGGCCAGCAGCCGCTCCGCCTCGGCCAGGGCCGTGTCCTGGTCCCCACCGCCGGCGATCATCTCGGCGATCACGGCCACCCGGCCATCTCCCTCGAGGCGACGGATCGCGGTGGTCGTGCGGCCCTTGTGGACCGCCTTCTCCACCTCGAGGTGCAGGTCCGCCTGGGCCGCCACGGCGGGAAGGTGGGTGATGCAGAGGATCTGGTAGTGCCTGCCGAGGCCCCGCAGGTGCCGCCCGACCTTGGGGGCCAGGCGGCCCCCGACTCCCGCATCCACCTCGTCGAAGACCAATGTGGGGATCGTCTGCTGGGCTGCAAGGGCGCCGCGCAGGGCGAGCATGATGCGCGCGGCCTCCCCCCCGGAGGCCACCTTGCGCAGGGGCGCAAAACCCTCGCCGGGGTTGGCTGCCAGGCGGAACTCCACCTCGTCCGCCCCATCGGCGGCGAAGCGGCGCCGGTCCGCCTCGAAGGCTGCTCGCTCCTCGTCGGCGTTCGGGGAGGCGAGCGCCTCCGCCTGGCGAGGCTCGACCCGCACCTCGAAGCGCGCCCGCTCCAGGCCCAGGTCCGCCAGGCTCGCGGCCACGGTCTTCGCGAGCCGCGAGCGCAGGCGACGCCGGGCTCGACTCAGAGCTTCCGCCTCCGACTCGAGCGCGGACCGCGCCGCGCGCCACTGGCGCTCACGCTCCTCGCCAGCCTGCTCCTCGGCTCCGAGCTGTTCCAGCTCCTCCCGCAGACGTGGCAGCAGCTCCAGCAGCGCGGCCACGTCACAGCGGTACTTGCGCTCCAGGCGCTCGAGCTCCGACAGGCGCTCCTCCACCTCCGCGAGGCGCGCGGGGGAGTACTCGACGCCGTCGAGGAAGCGCCTCAGCTCCAGGGCCGCCGCCTCCAGGTGGGCCGTGGCCTCGCGCAGCTCCCCGGCGATGGGGCCCAGGTCGCTGACGCGCTCTTCCCAGCGCTCCGTCACGGTCTCCGCGTGGCGCAGGACATCGAGGGCCGGCGCCTCCCCTTCGTCGACCGAGCGGAGCACCCCGCCGAGCTGCGAGAGCAGCTCCTCGGCGTGGCGCAGCCGCTCACGCTCGCGGCGCAGCTCCGCCTCCTCGGCCGGGTCGAGCCCGGCTTCCTCGAGCTCCCGCACCTGGAAGCGCAGGAGCTCCGATCGGTCGCGGCGGGCGGCTGCTTCCTCGGCCGACTGGAAGCGCCGCACCCCAGCCTCGATCCACGCCGTGCGGGCCGCGGCGTAGGCCGCGAGCTTGGGGCCGAGCTGACCGTAGGCGTCGAGCAGGTGGCGCTGCTCGGCGGGCTCCAGGAGCCGCTGGTGGTCGTTCTGGCCGTGGATCTCCACCAGCAGGCCGGCCAGGTCCCGCAGCAGGCGCTGGGTCACGGGCCGCTGGTTCAGGTAGGCCTTGGTGCGCCCGTCGCTGCCGATGGTGCGGCCCAGGACCAGCTCGAGCTCTCCGTCGCCGCGGGCGTCCTCGAGCACGTCGGGGGCGGCCTCTTCCAGGAGCTCCACGAGCCGCGGGGGCACCACGGCGGCCTCGAAGACGAAGCGCCCCTCGACCCGGGCCGCGTCGGCGCCGGCGCGCACCATCGGCGTCTTCGGCCGCTGCCCCAGGAGCAGCTCGAGGGCCCCGAGGCACAGGCTCTTGCCCGCCCCGGTCTCCCCGGTCAGCACGTTCAAGCCCGGGCCCAGCTCGAGCTCGGCGCGGTCGAAGAGGGCCAGGTCACGGAGTGTCAGCTCGATCAACATGCCACTGAAAGATGGCACGTTGCCCGTGACCGTTTCAATCCAATCACGGTCTCCGTGGTGATCGACCCCGGTGGGCCGTCGCTTCAGCCCCCCGGGGGGGCGTGGGGCGCGCGTGCGATGGCGGCCCGGCACTCCTCCTGGAGCCGCTCCAGCTCGACCCGGGCGTGGGCCGGCAGGCCCTCGCTCGCGGCGCGCTCCAGCTCGGCCAGGGCGCCGACCCACTGCTCCTGCTCCATCAGCTCCAGGCCCCGGGAGGCGTGCAGCACGCAGCCCTCGCCGATCTGCCGCACCAGGGGCCTGGCCGACAGGACCTCGAACCAGGGGCGGCCGGCGAAGACCGAGCGCACGACCCCTGTCAGCTCGAGGCGCGCGTGGGTCGCGGCCTTCCCCAGAGCCCGCTCGGCGGAGCCGCCGAGGCGGGCGAAGAGGCGCACGCGGGGGGCCCGGAAGTCCTCCTCGACCCAGGGGAACTGCTCATCGCTCCAGGCCTGCCAGGCGGCGTACTCGCCGTCCCCGAAGCGGGTCGTGAAGGGGTTCCAGCTCTCGAGGCGGCGCTGGACCTGGACCCGCATCACGACCGTCCGGCCCGGGAAGCTGGAAGGGCGCTCCCAGACCTCTCCGGCCTTCACCTCGAGCGGCTCGGTCGCCGCCTCCGGACTCTCGGGCAGGGTGAGTTCGGGCTCCTGACCGGCGCCGGGGAGCCCCGCACCCCAGGTCAGGCCCAGGGCCAGGAGGGGCAAGAGCCAGCGACGCGGATCGGGGGTGACCATGGGACCTGGATCGACCGCGGAGGGGCCGACCCTGGAGTCCGCACCCCGGCCGGAGCCCCCTCAGTCCCGGCGGGCGGCCCGGGCCTCCCGGAAGAGCTCCCCGCGCACCTTGCCCAGGAGGCGCTCGAACTCCCCCCTACGGACCCCCAGCCCCTCCGCGGCCTGGCGCAGCCACCGCCTCTCGCCCCTGGACAGGGAGCCGTCCGCCAGGGCGACGCCTGTCAGGGCCTTGAGCCACTGGCGGGCCTCGAAGGTGTCGCGGGGGCTGGGCGGCGCTCCGGCCTCGGGCTCGGAGAGCAGGGCCTCGAGGCGCGCGGGACCGACCTGCAGGCGCTCCGCGAGCCGGCGCAGGGCCTGCGCCTCCCGCGCGTCGAGCTGCCCGTCCTCCCGCGCCAGGCCCGCGGCCCAGGCCAGCAGGTCGGCGGAGGAGGCGGCGGCGAGGGGCGCCACGACGGGGGCCGCAGCGGCGGGATCCGGATCCTCGCGCCGCGTCTCCCGCTCGGCGCCGGCCAGCTCCCGGCGCAGCTCCAGCGCCCGGGCGGTGCGGTCGGGCACCACCTCGTTCAGGAGCCAGCTCCAGGCCGGGCCGCTGCGCGGAGCCTCGCAGTAGGGGCAACGCGGGTCGAGCCCACCCAGGTCGTGAGCGCCGCAGTTGCGACAGAAGGTGGTCGAGAAGCTCTCCTCGATCCTGGTCGCGACGCCCGCCTTGCGGCGGAAGACGAAGAGAGCCCTCTGCATCCGGCGGTCGGACTCGACCATGCGCCTGCCGTCCGCCCCGACCCGGGCCCGGCAGCCGTCCCAGACGACCTCGACCACGGCCCGGTCGAACTTCGCTCCCGCGAGCAGGCCGACCGTGCGCACGGAGCCCACCGCGTTCTCCGCCAGGTAGACCCGGGCTCGGTCCTGCGGCGTGCGCAGGGCCGCGGCGTAGGCCTCGCAGAACTCGTCGTCCGCCACCCGTGCCAGGGGCTCGACCTCCCCCCGCCGGTCCGCAGCCGCCTTGCGCCAGAAGGCCACCGATGCGCGGTCCTCGAGGAGCTGGACGCTGAGGCCCGGATCCGACGCAGCGTGGGCCGCGAAGCCGGGGAGCTCCTCCTCGGCCTCGGGACGCCACTCGCTGCCCTGGGTGATCTCCGCCAGGACCCAGTCGTACTGGCCGCTGCGCACGAAGGCCTCGCAGCTGCCGCACTGGGCCGACTGGTTCATGCGCAGGGGCGCTCCGCAGTTGGGGCACTGGCCCTCGAACAGGCCGTCCTCACCCCTCGTCCGGGCCCCGCTACGGCGCACGAAGCTCCAGCACTCGGAGAATTGGGTACGCGGGATCTTCGAGCCACGGATCCGCGCACCGCTCTCGAGGTCGACCCGGTGGATGTCCGCCTCGAAGGGGACGTGGACCGTCAGGGTGTCGAAGTGCCGCCCGGAGTGGACGTGCAGGATCGAGAGCTGGTGGACCCGCAGGCCGACCATGCCCTGGCGCCAGCCGTCCTCCTGCTGCTCGGCGACCTGCATCGAGAAGCGCTCGAAGACCCCGTCGGTGACGAAGTGCCGCAGGGGCTCCAGGTCCTGGGCGCACCAGCTCCGCTGGGCCCTGGTGAAGGCCTCGCGGACCCGGGCCAGGAAGCGGGCCTCGTCGAAGTCCGGGTCCTTGCGGGAGAGGTCCTGAGCGCTCCGCCGGGAGGTCCTGCGGCGGACCCGCGGGGCCCGCTTGCGGATGGTCCGCTCCTGGTGCTTGAACCAGCCTCTGCGCGAGCCCTGGAAGAAGACGAAGACCGCCAGGATCAGGAGCGGGACCCCGATCAGCGGCGCCTCGATCGCCAGCTCGATCAGGAAGTAGAAGATCCAGAAGAGCCCGTCTCCACCGTCTCCGCCGCCTCCGCCGCCCCCCAAGCCGAAGCGGCCGCCCCCTCCCGCCTGCCAATCGGGAACCAGTAGTGCCAGGCTGTTGAGGATCTCGAAGATCAAGGACTCGCGGGGGGGTCGGGGAGCGCGTGGCTTACGACAGGCTGTGCAGCCTATTCGATCCGGCCCGTGATCCGCTCCACCGAAGCGGCGACCGCCCGGCGACGCGCGGGCCCTCGAATTCCTCACGGCGAGGGGTGATCCGCCACCGACAGGGCTTATCCTGTCGGGCTGGCCAGCGCTCCCGCGCCGAGCCCCCCCCGGCAGGCCGGATAGGAGCCCGGGGCAACCCGCCCATGAGAAAGCAGCTCCTCAAGCGCTTCAGATACTCCGTACGAGAACAGGGACGCGAGGACTTCGAGCTGGGCCTGATCCGCGACGTGAGCATCGACCACGGTCACGTGACGGGCGAGGTCGTCGGCCGCGAAGCCCACCAGCCCACGGCACGGGTGGAGCTCTTCTTCGAGGACGACCCCTTCCTCGAGGAGCCTCAGCTCACAAGCCAGTGCAGCTGCGACGGGACGGACGTCAAGGGTCCCTGCCACCACCAGTGGGCCCTGATCGAGCACTGCCAGAAGGAAGGGCTGCTGCGCCGCATGCGGCAGGAGTACGTACCGAGCGCCCTCTGGCGCAGCCGGATCGAGGAGCTCGAGCGCGCCGGGCGCAAGTGCGAGGTCAACCCCTGGCTCGAGGTCGGCGAGGCCCAGGCCCGGGTGCGCTACCTCTTCGACGCCAACCTCTCGATGCAGGACGAGCACCTGCACCTGGTCTCCGAGTGGCAGAAGCGGGGCCGCAACGGCAGCTGGACCCAGGCCAAGCGCCTGGCGAACGACCACTTCACCCGCATACGTCTGGGGGACGAGACGGACCGCAGGGCTGCCATGCTGCTCAAGCCCTTCGACGTGCCCGAGTCTCCGGAGTTCCCCGCGGCCCGGCGCCAGGGGCGCTCGCGCCTGCCGATCGCGGCGGTCCAGGCCGTCATGAGCCTGATCTGCCCCACCGGCAGGGTCTTCGCCACACGCCAGGGACGCATCCAGCCCCAGCACCTGACCTGGGACGAGGGCGGCCCCTGGAAGGTGGTGCCGCGCTTCGCGCGCGACGGCGAGCGGCTCGTCTTCGACTACGTCCTGCGCCGCGGCGAGGCCGAACTGGAGCTCAAGGTGGACATGTTCCTGATCGGCGGCGGTGCCCAGCACGGGGACGCGGTGCTGTTCACGGGCGAGGGCTTCCTGCAGGTGGAGGACGCGCCCCCGGGTCACGTGCTCGAGTCGGTGCTGCTCGGCGGCCCGATCGAGGCGCCGGCCAAGGAGGAGGCGCGGCTCTACGAGGCCACGGCCTTCTTCTCGGGAGAGGAGCAGCTCCAGCGCTCCGCCCTCGACCTGTCTGCGGCGTCTGAGCCGACCGTGGGCCTGGACGTGACCATCGACGAGGAGGGCGTCGAGGGTCACGACTGCCGCATCGAGTTCGACTACGACGGCCACGTGGTCGCTGCAGAGGACCCCGCCCGCGTCCTGCCCCCTGGAGCTGATGGACGACCGCGGCGGCGCGCGCGCGAGTTCGAACGCCTCGCCCTGAGCCGCTTCCTCGAAGCCGGCGGCGAGCTCGACCAGGAGTCGGAGCACGACGAACCGAAGCCGCGTATCCCCGTTGCGAGGCTGCACGGCGTCGCGGGGCAGCTGGCGAGCGCCGGCTGGCAGGTGCGCCTCTCCGGCCAGGAGGTGCGCCGTAGCGACAGCTCGAGCATCAGCATCTCGAGCGGCATCGACTGGTTCGACGTGCAGGGTGACCTGCACTTCGCGGGAGAGCGGGTGCCCATGCCCGACATCCTCGAGGCGGCCCGCAAGGGCCACAGCTTCGTGCGGCTGAAGGACGGCAGCCTCGGCGTGCTGTCGATGTTCGACGCCGAGAACTGGCGCATGATCGAGCGTCTCGGGGACGTCGGCGGCGACTCGATCCGCTTCGCCAAGAACCAGGGCTGGCTGCTGGACGCCCTGCTCGCAGCCCGTGAGGGCGAGCTCGAGGTCGACCAGGGCTTCCTGCACCTGCGCGAGCGGCTGCACGAGCTCGTCGAGGCCCCCGCGCTCCAGGAGGCGGAGAGCTTCGCCGGCGAGCTGCGGGGATACCAACGCGAAGGCCTCGGCTGGCTGGCCGCCCTACGCGAGCTCGGCCTGTGCGGCGTGCTGGCGGACGACATGGGCCTGGGCAAGACGGTGCAGGTCCTGGCGGAGCTCGAGGAGCGACGCCTGAACCCTGAGGTCACCCGTCCGTCACTCGTGGTGGCGCCCAAGTCCCTGGTCTTCAACTGGGCCCGGGAGACGGAGCGCTTCGCGCCGAACATGCGCATCCTGACCTACGGCGGCCCCGACCGCTCCGAGCTCCTCGGACGCATCCCGGAGGTGGACATCGTCATCACCACCTACGGCACCCTGCGGCGGGACGTGCAGGAGCTGGCGGAGATCGAGTTCGACTACGCGATCCTCGACGAGGCCCAGGCGATCAAGAACTCCTCGAGCCAGATCAGCAAGGCCGTACGCCTCCTCCGCGCGAGCCAGCGGGTGGCCCTCAGCGGCACGCCGATCGAGAACCACCTCGGAGAGCTGTGGTCGATCTTCGAGTTCCTCAACCCGGGTATGCTCGGCCGCTCGACGCAGTTCAAGCGCATGTTCGCCGGCAAGCGCGCCGATCGGCTGGACGACGAGCAGCGCACCCGCATCGCCCACGCCCTGCGCCCCTTCATCCTGCGCCGCACCAAGGAGGAGGTGCTGACGGACCTGCCCGAGAAGAGCGAGCAGACGATCTACTGCGACCTGCTCGAGCCCCAGCGCAAGGACTACGACGAGATCCGCGACTACTACCGGGCCTCGTTGATCGAGTCGCGCCAGGCTGCCTCGCCCCTGCCGAAAATCCACGTACTCGAGGCACTCCTGCGCCTGCGCCAGGCCTCCTGCCACCCGGGCCTGCTGGACGCCGAGCGAATGGACGAGCCCTCGGCCAAGTTCGAGCTGCTCATGCCCATGCTGGAGGAGCTGCACGAGGAGGGGCACAAGGCCCTCGTCTTCAGCCAGTTCACCCAGCACCTTGCCGCCCTGCGCCGCATCCTCGACGCGCGCGAGCTCCCCTACGCCTACCTGGACGGCCGCACCCGCAAGCGCGAGGCCCAGATCGACCGCTTCCAGGAAGACCCCGACTGCCCCTTCTTCCTGATCAGCCTCAAGGCCGGCGGTCACGGCCTGAACCTGACGGCGGCCGACTACGTCTTCCTGCTCGACCCCTGGTGGAACCCCGCTGCGGAGGCCCAGGCCATCGACCGGACCCACCGCATCGGCCAGACCAAGAAGGTCATGGCCTACCGCCTGATCTCCCGCGACACGGCGGAGGAGAAGGTGCTCGCGCTCCAGGAGCAGAAACGCGAGCTGGCGCGGGCGATCCTGGCCCGGGACAACGCGCTGCTGCGGGACCTCACGCGCGAAGACCTCGAGCTCCTGCTGTCCTGACCCGGCCCCGCCGCGTCAGCGGCCCCCCGCCTCGCCCCCGGTCAGGAGCCTTCGGGCGAGGGCCTCGCCCAGCCGGGCGTGGAAGGGCATGGCCACGTCGTCGTAGGCGTAGACCCCGTCGTTCACGGTGCCGTTCGGGTTCGTGTACAGGACGACCGCGACGAAGAAGCCGCGGCCGGTGGCGCGGTCCTCGACGTAGGCGTTCTCGACCGTGAAGCCGTAGGCGAGGCCCACCTTGTTCCAGACCCGGAGGCGCTCCGCGGGGAGGACGCGCCGCAGGCCGGGGAGGAGGAACTTGACGTAGTCGTCGGTGTAGTGCCCGGGGTCGTACTTCGGGTTGCGGGACTCCCGGGGGAGCTCCGCCATCGCCCGGCGCAGGAAGGCGCGCTGCTCGACGCTCAGGCCCGGGAAGCCCCGGCGGCCCGTGTCGATCTCGGGACGCACCACCTCGACCAGGAAGTCCTGGAGCTCGACCAGCTGGACCCGGTTCTTGGCGGTGAAGTCGAAGGGAGCGTCCACCACCTCGCCGCCCGGGCCCACGTGACGCGCCCCCGCCGTCAGGCCCGGCCGCGACGGCGGCGCGGGCAGGGGCTCGCTCGTCCTGGCGGGCAGCTCCAGGCGCTCCCCCTCGGCCGGGCCGAGGAGGGTGAAGGCGGGGAAGCGCCGGTTCTCCCCGGGCGTACGCCGCTCGCTGAGGCGGTGCACCAGGTGGAAGGAGGGGAAGCCCGCGCGCTCGAGGATCGCGTCGAGGCGGTCCTGACCCACCAGCTCGTAGAGCCGGTTGAAGGCCTCGTTGCCCGAGACGATCGAGAGCTTGCGGATCTCGTGGCCGACCGTGATCCGTCCTCCGTCGAGGTTCGAGGGGTCCTCGGCCACGCGCTCTTCCCCATCGAAGAGAGGCTCGAGCACGAGCTCGGTGTCGAGCCCGAACGAGGTGCCGCCCGCGCTGTTCCACCCGTTGAGCAGCTCGAGGGCCGCCACCGCCGCGGCGGTCTTGATGCTGCTCGCCGGGTAGAAGTAGACGTCCAGGTCCCCGAGGGTGCTACGTTCGAGGACGAGGCTGCCGTCCGCGCGCTCCACGACCTCCGCAACGCTGATCTGCAGGCGGTGCTCCTCGTGCTGCTGGAGGACCGCGGCGAGCGCCTCGCCGCCGTCCGCGAGCAACGCCTCCAGGTCGAGGGGGCCGGACTTCGGCACGTCGCTCGCGGCCGCGAGCACGAGGGCTGAGCAGAGGGTGATCATCGCGCCAAGCCTCGTTCGGGAGCCAGCAGGTCGTCAAGCGTCTGGCGCCGGCGCACCAGACGCGGGACACCGCCCTCGAAGAGGACCTCCGGAGGCAGCGGAAAGCCGTTGTAGTTGCTGGCCATGCTCAAGCCGTAGGCGCCCACGTCGCGCACGACGAGCAGGTCGCCCAGGGCGAGCTCGGGCAGCTCGACCGGCCGCGGCTGGCCCCCCTCGTCCTGGGTCAGGACGTCCCCCGCCTCGCACAGGGGCCCGGCCACGACCTGGGGACGGGTCGGGCCGTCCCGACCTGCGAGTCGCTCGATGCGGTGCTCGGCCCCGTACAGCATCGGGCGGGCCAGGGTCTGAAAGCCCGCGTCCACCAGCACCCAGTCCCAGGCGGGCGTGGACTTCGTTGCGCGCACCTCGGTCAGGAGCAGGCCCGCCTCGGCCACGAGGAAGCGGCCGGGCTCGACCTCCAGCTCGAGCTCACGGCCGAGCTCGCGGGACCAACGGTCGCGGGCCGCGCACCAGGCCGCCGTGTAACGCTCGACGGGGAAGGGCGCGCCTCCATCCCGGTAGGGAACGGACATCCCGCCCCCGGCGGAGATGCGCCGGACCGAGGCCGGCGCCCGGCGCAGCTGCTCTTCCATGGCGTCGATGCTCGCCTGGAGACCCTCCAGCTCCACCCCGGAGCCGATGTGCAGGTGCAGGCCGGAGACCACCAGGCCCGCCGCCTCCGCGCGGGCGATCACGGCGGGCATGTCCGCGTGCCAGATGCCGTGCTTGCTGTGGGGTCCGCCGGTCGTGACCCGATGGCTGTAGCCCTCCCCGAAACCCGGGTTGAAGCGCAGGGTGCAGTCCCGCGCCCCCCCGGCGCGGGCGTAGGGCTCGATCAGATCGGCGGAGCCCAGGTTCACGCGCACGCCGGCGCGGGCCGTGGCCGCGAGGGTGGCGGCGTCGAGGACATCGGTGGCGATCTCGATGCGCTCGGGCGAAAAGCCCGCCTCCAGGGCGCGCCCCAGCTCGAGGGCGCTGGTGGCATCCACCGCCAAGCCGTCCCGGGCCAGGGCTCGCAGCAGCTCGAGGCCCGAGTGGGCCTTCTGGGCATAGCGCACCACGTCGAAGCCGCCGAGCAGCGCCGCCTGGCTCCGGACGCGGTCGAGGTCCAGGACGTACAGGGGAGTCCCGTGCTCGCGGACGAGCCCCTCGAGGGTGGCGGCGTCGATCATCGTCGGCGGAGCTCCGCTTCGAGGACCGCGGCCAGGCGTTCGATCTCCTCGGCTCCGTGCTCGCTCGTCACGGCGATGCGCAGGTCCCCTCCGCCGCCGCCGTAGCGGGTCCACGGCACGAACAGGCCAGCGTCCTCGAGGGCGGCTTGTAGCCCGCGGCCGCGATCTTCGTCGGGAACCGGCACGGCCAGGACGGGAATCGGCAGAGGATGCCGCGCGCGCCCGAGGCGCACCCCGAGCTCCCCCAGCCGCCGGGCGTTCTCGAGCAGGCGGCCGTGGCGCGCGGGCTCACGCTCCAGGACCCCGAGGGCCGCGCAGGCGCCGGCGGCCACCGCCGGCGGGATCGGCGTGGTCCCCGCGTAGGAGTCGCCACCCGCGCGCACCCGCTCCACGAGCGCAGCACTCCCGGCGACCAGGCCACCAGCGGCGCCCAGGGCCTTCGCCAGGCTCCCGGTGATGGCAACCCGCGCGTCGGTGACACCGAGCTGGCGGGCGGTGCCGCGCCCCCCCTCTCCCAGGACGCCGATCCCGTGGCTGTCGTCCAGCACGAGCAACCCGTCCCCGGGCAGGAGCTCCAGGAGCCCGGGCACGTCCGCCACGCGCTGGGCCATGGGAAAGAGACCGTCCGTGCAGAGCGCGACCGCCTCCCCCACAGCATCGCTCAGCCGCTGACGGACCGGCGCGAGGTCGGTCGCCTCGTAGGTCATCACCTCCGCGCCCCCCTGACCCGCGGAGGCGGTGAGGGACGGGTGTGCCTCCGCGTCCACGAACGCGAGACGCGGCTCGGGCGGGCTGGCCAGCAGAGCTCCGTTCGCGAGCCAGCCGCTCGGGGTGACCAGGGCCGCCTCCACCCCCAGGAAGCGGGCCAGCCCCTCTTCGAGCTGCTCGTGCTGCACGAAGCTGCCGCTCGTCTCCCGCGAGGCCCCCGCAGAGAGGCCACAGGTCGAGAGCGCCTCACGGGCGGCCTCGACCACCTCCGGATGGTGGGCCAGTCCGAGGTAGCCGGTCCCCGCGAAGGACAGGAAGGTGCGCCCTTCCACGGTCAGGGTCGTGGCCGTAGCTCGTTTGGCACCGCGCGTGCGCTCCATGGCGGCAGAGCTTACGGCCTACGCTCCGGCGACCGCGACCCCGTTCACGGGCAGGAGACGACTTCTTGTCCCACCAGGACCTCCACCGCCAGCTCCCCCACCAGGGTCTCGCCGGCCCAACGGCGCGCCGAGTAGGAACCCGGGACCAGGTCCACATCGAGCTCTTCGTTCCCCTCGCCGCTGGCCACGCCGACGATCAGGTCCAGGTCGTCCACGAACTCGACCCGCTGGCCCGCGACCCAGGGGGTGCGCGGATCGACGCGCATGCCCACGCGCTCCTCGACGAGCACGACCAGCTCGGCCGGGAGGTCTTCGGGATCGATCAGGTAGTTGCGGCTGCCGGTGTTGTGGTAGCCCCCGTAGCGTCGCACACGCAGGATCGATTGGCGGTCCGGGACGGGCAGCTCGTAGCGGCCGTCTTCGTCGGTGGGGCGTTCCAGGTCCGGCGGGTAGAGCACGCCCACGTCGGCACCCGGTCGGTATGGCCCGATCCCGACCCAGGCCCAGGCATCGGCGCCCTCCCGGTCGACCACGCGCACCTGCAGGCCGGGACCCGAAGCGACCTGGATCACGCCCAGGTCCTTCACCTCACCGGACTCGAGCTCGAACCGGCGCTGGACGGCCTGCCCCTCGCGCAGGATGGTCAGCTCGTACTGCCCGGGGATCACACGCGCGAAGCGCATCCGGCCCTCCGCGTCCGGCGCCTGCTCGCTCAGATCCGCACGCCGGTGCGCGAAGATGTCAGCACTCAACGTCGCGACCGCGTCCGTGACCGGCGCACCTGACTCGCGATCCACGAGCTGGAACTGCAGGCTCGCCATGCCGCGCTCGAGGGCCTCGAGGTCGACCGAGAACGCCACGCGCCGATCGCCCACGCGCAAGACACGCCCCTCGTGCACCTGACCGTGAACCCACAACCCGATCCACAGGGGCGGGTCCACGTGCAGCTCGAGGGAGCCCGCGACGCTGCCCGGCAGCTCGATGTTCTGGTAGCCGCCGTGGTGGTAGCCCGGCGCCGGACGCCAGGTTGCCAGCTCCTCGTCGGTGGGCGGGAGCGGGTCGCCCGAGACCGCGAGGGTGCGGCTCGCGCGCGCCTCGAAGGCGTGCATGAAGAGGTTCTCGGCCTCCCAGCCCAGGTCGTCGGCGATGCTGCGAAAGGGCTTGCCGTCGGGGGTCAAGACCACGACCGGGATCCAGGTCTCGGGCCACAGGATCACGTGCTCGGAGATCGAGGCCGTGGCCGAGCTCGAGGTTGGCATGTCGACGTCATGTGCATGCAGGTCGAGGTCACACCTCTCGTGTCGGTAGCCGGGGGCCTCCACCAGGAGCTCGGAGCGGCCGAACTGAACGCCCGGGAACGAGATCGTCCTCGTGTCCGTTCCCTCGAAGAGGTGAACCTCGCCGCCCTCTTCGCGCAGCTCCGCGCGCACGAAGCCCACCTCGACCTCGCTGTGGTCGGGAAGCACCAGCGCCCCCACGAGGTTGAAGGTCTGTTGCTGTGTCGGCTCGGCTCCCTCCTCCAGCAACCGCACCGACTCGCGCCCACTCGCCTCGGCGACGTCGGACTCCAGCGAGGCGGACTCCTCCGCCGGCGGGGCCTCGGGTACGGAGGGCAAGTGCGTGTCGGCCGGGGCAGCGGGGACCTCGCGCTCGAGCGCCGGACCCGCGAGTCCTTCCGGACTGGGTTGCTCTTGAAACAGGAGCCAGACCGAGCCCGCGAGGAGAGCCAGGCAGGCGACCAACAGGGCGAGCGCGCGCATGTCGTCATCCTAGCCGCCCGAGGCGTCCCGAATGCAAAACTGCAGGTTCGGGGGGCACGGAAGAGTCACCTTGAGATTAGGGTTCTCGGGCGTCACCCCCTCGAGAAGAGCTGATGACCCCGCGATCGATCCCCCTGCTCCTCGCCGTCCTCCTCACCCTCTGCACCTCCTGCGCGAGCACCTGGGGCACGGAAGGAGAGGGCGGCACCTGGCTCGCCCACGACGTCTACTTCGATCTGAAGGACGACTCCGCGGAGTCCTGCGACGCCTTCGTCGAGGCCTGCTGGCAGGAGCTCTCCGACCTCGACGGAATCCGCTTCTTCGCCTCGGGCACCCGGGTCGAGAGCCTCGACGGGGGCGTGAACGACCTGGGCTATGACGTCTCCCTGCACATCTTCTTCGTCGACAAGGCTGCCCACGACGCCTACCAGACGCACCCCAAGCATATCGGCCTGATCGAACGCTTCGCGGGGAGCTGGGAGTCCGTCAGGGTCTTCGACTCCTTCGTCCAGGCACAGGCCATCCGCTGAGATCGCGTCGCCCCGCCCTGGCGGCGCGCGGCCCGAGTCCATGCCCGACACTCCGTCCTCCGAAGCGAAACTGAAGAAGGAGCTGCGGCTCTTCGATGTCTTCGCCCTGGCCACCGGGGCCACCCTCTCGGCGGGCCTGTTCCTCCTGCCCGGTCCGGCCTACGCCCAGGCGGGACCGGCGGTGATCCTGTGCTACCTGATGGCGGCCATCCCGCTGGTGCCGGCCATGCTGTGCATCACCGAGCTGTCGACCGCCATGCCCCGGGCCGGGGGAGCCTACTACTTCCTCGAGCGCAGCCTCGGGCCGCTGGTGGGCACGGTCGGCGGCATCGGGACCTGGCTGGCCCTGGTGCTCAAGACGAGCTTCGCCCTGGTGGGCCTGGGCGCCTACGTGGCCCTCTACATCGAGCCCGAGCCGTGGGCAATCAAGGCCATCGCGGTCGTCTTCGCCCTGGTCTTCGGGACGATGAACGCCCTGGGCTCCAAGAAGACGGGCGGACTGCAGCGCATCCTGGTCATGAGCCTTCTGACCGTGCTGCTGTTCTTCCTGCTGATGGGCCTGCCCCAGGTCGAGAGCACTCGCATGGAGGGCTTCTTCGACGCGGGCAGCGACGCGATCCTGGCCACGGCGGGGATGGTCTACATCTCTTATGTGGGCGTCACGAAGGTGGCGAGCGTGTCGGAGGAGGTACGAGACCCCGAGCGCAACCTGCCCAAGGGCATCCTGCTCTCGCTCGTCGCGTCCTTGCTCGTCTACGGCCTGTGCACGACCGTGCTGGTCGGTGTCCTGCCCGGGGAGCAGCTGGCCGCCAGCGTGACCCCCATGGCCGACGCCGCGAAGGTCATCGCCGGCCCGGTGGGTAAGGGCCTCGTCTCCCTGGCCGCGATCATGGCCTTCTTCTCGGTCTGCAACGCGGGGATCCTGGCCTCCTCGCGCTACCCGCTCGCCATGAGCCGCGACGGCCTGGCCCCCGAGCCCCTGGGAGAGCTGTCCGAGCGGGGCGTCCCCCTCAAGTCGATCATCCTGACCACCGGCATCATCCTGGTGATCGTCATCTTCCTCGACCCCCTCGGCATCGCGAAGCTCGCCAGCGCCTTCCAGCTCCTCATGTTCGCCCTCCTGTGCGGAGCGGTGATCGTGATGCGCGAGAGCGGGCTCGACTCCTACGACCCGGGCTTCAAGACTCCGCTCTACCCGTGGATGCCTCTGTTCGGGTTGATGGCCCCCTTCGGCCTGATCTTCCAGATGGGCTGGCTGCCGACCCTGTTCAGCGCCGGGCTGGTCGTGGGCGGCGTCGGCTGGTACCAGAGCTACGGCCGCAGGCGGGTGGAGCGGCGCGGGGCGATCTTCCACGTCTTCGCCCGCCTCGGCGAGGCACGCCACGAGGAGCTGGACACGGAGCTGCGCACGATCCTGAAGGAGAAGGGCCTGCGGGACCACGACCCCTTCGAGGAGGTGGTGATCGACGCCATCGTCATGGACCTCGACGGCCGCCCCGAGTTCGACGAGGTCATCGGCTCGGTCTCCGGCGCCTTGGCCCAGCGCTCGGAGACGGACAAGGAGACCTTCGTGGCGGGCTTCACCGAGGGCACCTCCACCGGCGCCACCCCGGTGGCCAAGGGCGTCGCCCTGCCCCACATGCACCTGCCGGAACTCGAGCACCCGCTGCTCGTGCTCGTGCGCCTGCGGGAGGAGATGCACTTCATGGCGGGCAACGTCTTCGGCGAGCAGTCGATGAGCGAGGGCATCCACGCCGCCTTCTTCCTGGTCAGCTCCGCCGGCGACCCGGCCCAGCACCTGCGCATGCTGGCCCAGCTCGCCTCCCGCATCGACCAGGAGGACTTCATGGAGCACTGGCTCGAGGCCGAGGGCGAGCTCCAGCTGCGGGAGGTCTTCCTGCGTGACGACCGCTACGTTTCGATCGTCATCCAGAAGGACCGCCCCGCCTGGGAGTGGGCCGGAAAGGAGCTGGCGGCCATCGGCCTGCCGAACGGCTGCCTGGTGGCCGCCATCCGTCGCGGGGGCGCGACCCTGGTGCCACGCGGAAGCACGCGCCTGCTGGCTGGGGACCGCCTGCTCATGTTCGGCGAGCCCGACGTGATCGAGGGGCTCTACGAGAGGTTCGAGGCCTAGGTCCGCTCGCGCAGCAGGGTCTCCATCCGCTGCAAGGAATCGCGGATCTCCACCAGGACGCCGCGCAGGCCGGCCTCGTCGGGCGGTGCGGTAGGCGCCGGCGCCCCCGGGATGACCCCCGCCACCCGGTCCCGCTGATCGAGGATCGCGTCGCGGAAGGCCGGGGCATCGACGATGCCCACGAGCTGGGCGTCCGCCACCCCCTGGCCGCCCGAGCTGCCCGCGGTCTCGATCTTGAGGGAGGCCAGGCCCAGCTTTCGTAGCAGCGGCCCCTCGGTCATCCCGATGTCCTGGATCTTGTCGAGGGGGATGTTCTTCTCCGACTTGAAGATCACACCGCGCTTCACGTGCAGGGTGCGCTCGGTCAGGGTGCACTGCAGCACCTCGTAGCGCTTGCGGAAGAAGCTCCGACCGAACATCAGGATGAGAGGGATCAAGACGATCCCGAAGAAGGTGAGGACGCACCCCAGTAAGGCGGTGAGCATCCAGTAGCTCGGCAGCTTCGAGTCGAAGCGCGCTTCCAAGACCACGACTTCCTTTCGCATCGTCTGGTTCTACTCAGTCAGTGTCCATGACTCCGGGAGGCCCAAGTCCAGCTCCCGGCCCCCCACCCAGACCCGCTTCACGCTGAGGTCCGTGTCGTCGATCATCACCAGGTCGGCCCGCGCGCCGGGGCGCAGGTGACCGTACTCCTTCTCGATGCCCATGGCTCGCGCCGGCGTCGAGGTCGCCATGGTGAGCGCCTCGGGCAGGCTCACCACGCCGCGAGACACCAGGCGCCGGACCATCTCCTGCTGGCTCATCACCGAGCCCGCGAGCTGGCGCTCCGGCCGCTCCTGGGTCGGCGGATAGTAGGCCGTGCCGTCGTCCACGACGTGGTCGCGTCCGTACAGGTGGAAGACCTCGCACCCCGTCCCCGCCCCGGACAGCGCGTCGCTCACCAGGCACAGCCCCTCGGGCCCCCGGGCGCGCAATGCCAGCTCGAAGGCCTCGCGCTCCACGTGCACAAGGTCGCCGATGATCTCCGCGTAGAGGGTGTCCTCGGTCAGCGCGAAGCCCGCCAGGCCCATGCTGCGGTGGGCCACCCCGCTCATGGCATTGAAGAGATGCGTCACGCCGGCGGCGCCCGCGTCGACTCCGCGCCGTGCGGCAGCCGGGTCGGCCCGGCTGTGGCCCAGGGAGGCCCGGATGCCGAGGCGTTTCAGCTCCTCGAGGCAGGCGAGGCTGCCGGGAAGCTCGGGGGCCAGGGTGACGTTCGCCACGCCGCGACCGCTGCCGGTGGCCGGGCCGAGGATCGCCGTCAGGGCCTGCACCGAGGGCTCGGCCAGGTCGCTCACCGGGAGCGCCCCGGCGGCCAGGGGATTCACGAATGGCCCCTCGAGGTGCAGGCCGATGGGCGTCGCGACACCCTGCGGCAGGGCGTCGCGGGCGACCTCGAACTCCTGGCACTGACCCCCCAACCGCTCGGGAGCGGCCGGGAAGAGGGTCGGCAGGAAGGCGGTCGTCCCCGTCCGCGCGAGGGCCCCGGCCATGCCCTCCAGGTCCCCTAGGGGCTCACAGCCCGCGAAGCCGTGTACGTGCAGGTCGATCATCCCAGGCGCGACGATCGGCATGGGGCCCTCGGACCGGAGGCTCTTGTCCAGCTCGATCGAGACGATCTGTCCGTCCCCGATCTCGAGCTTGCCGGGGCTCAGCTCTCCGTCGATGAACAGGCGTCCGAGGATTTCTTCAGTCATGCCCCCTCGCCCTCGCCCGCGACGGGCTCCGCCTCGACCACCGGGCCACGCAAGTACCACAGGGCCGAGCTGCCGTAGGTGCGCAGGTCGACCTCCAGGTCCCGCGGGAAGTCATGCTCGGCCACACCCCGCTTGGGGGTATGGAAGACGAGCAGCCCGCCAGGGCGCAGGACCTCCCGGGCCAGGTGCTCGGCGGCCGAGAACAGGGCGGGGCGGCGCTCGTCCCTCAGGGCCGGATAGGGCGGGTCGAAGAAGACCACGTCCGCCCAGCGCGACGGCTCGCCCGCCGGCGCCGCCCAGGACGAGGGCTCCAGGGCGCTGCCGCACACCACCTCGACGCGCTCCGCGAGGTCCAGCCCCTCGGCGTTCTGGCGCAGGAGGCGCACCACGGCCGGGTCCTCCTCCACGAAGCGCGCATGGGCTGCCCCGCGGCTGAGGGCCTCGAAGCCCAGGCTCCCGGTGCCGGCGTACAGATCGAGGGCAAGGGCCTGCTCGATGCCGGGACCGAGGGTCGAGAACAGGGCCTCCCGCACGCGGTCCAGCATGGGACGCGTGCCTGCGCCGGGCGGAGCCGCCAGCTTCCGACCGCGGTACTCACCGGAGATGATCCGCATCGCAGGAGCCTACAGGATCCCGTCGCCCAACCCTGGCCCGCGCCCCGTGGAACCAGGAACAAAGGGGGCGCACGGCGCTTGGGAAGCCCCACCGCGGGGAGCTAGAATCGGCTCCGAAGACCTCCACGAGAACGCGCATGCCCCGCCTCCACGTCAACATCGACCACGTCGCAACCGTGCGGCAGGCGCGTCGCGAGGCCTTCCCGGACCCGGTCGCGTGGGCCTTGCGGGCGGAGGCCGCCGGCGCCCAGGGGATCACCTGCCACCTACGGCTCGACCGCCGCCACATCCAGGACGCGGACGTCTCTCGGCTGCGCGAGGTGATCGCCACGCGGCTCAACCTCGAGCTCAGCCTTGCCCCGGAGATCGTCGCCCTCGCCCTCGAGAGCGGCGCGGACGCCTTCTGCCTGGTACCCGAGAGTCGCGAAGAGGTCACCACCGAAGGCGGCCTCGATGCCCGGGCGGAGTTCGCGCGGCTGCAAGGGACGGTGCCGGCCCTCGGCGAGCGCGGGGGCGAGGTGAGTCTGTTCCTCGACCCTGATCCGGATCAGCTGCGGGCCGCCGCGGACCTGGGAGCCCCCTTCGTCGAGCTGCACACCGGCCGCTACGCAAACACCGCCGGGAGCGAGCGCCAGGCGGAGCTGACCCGCCTGCGGGATGCCAGCATCCTGGCCCGCGAGCTCGGCCTGCGGGTCAACGCCGGCCACGGGCTCGACTATGACAACGTGGCCCCCGTCGCCGCCATCGAGGACCTCGAGGAGCTCAACATCGGCTTCGCGATCGTGGCCGAGGCCCTCTTCACCGGGGTGGAGTCTGCAGTCTCGCGCATGGCCGCCCTGGCCGGCGCTGCGCCCCCGCCCGACGTAGCCACCTGACGCAACGAAGGTCGCCAGAGATGCAATTCCCCGTCCAAGGCCACACCGTCGCGCTCCCCACCCCCTTCCGCCGTGGGCGCCTCGACCTGGGAAGCCTCGAGGTGCTCATCGATCGGGTCGCCGAGCTGGGGGCCGACGGCATCCTGGTGGCGGGCACCACCGGCGAGGTGCCGACCCTCAACGAGTACGAGCACCGCAGCCTCCTGCACGCGGCCGTCGAGTTCAACCGCGGCCGCCTGAGCCTGCTGGCGGGCATCGGCACGAACTGCACCCGGCGCTCAGTGGAGCTGGCGCGCTACGCCGCCACCTGCGGGTTCGACGCGCTGATGGCGGTCACGCCTTACTACAACCGTCCGAGCCGGCGCGGATTGCTCCTGCACTTCGGTCAGCTCGCGGACGCCACGGACCTGCCCCTGGTGCTCTACAACGTGCCGCCCCGTACCGGCATCGACCTGGAGCCCGCTGTCGCCGCGGAGCTGGCCGCGCGCCACGAGAGCATCGTCGCCATCAAGGAGACGACACCGCACATCGAGCGGGTCCTCGAGCTGGTGCAGACCACCGATCTCGCCGTCCTGTGCGGCGACGACGGCAGCCTCATCGAGTACTGCGCGGCCGGTGCAGTGGGCGCCGTCAGCGTCGTGGGTAACTTGGTCCCCGGCCACGTGAGCGCAATCGTGCGCGCGGTGACGGGCGGGATCGACCTGGAGCTGGCGCGCAACCTTCAGGAGGACCTCGCGCCGTTGATCACCGCCCTCCAGCTCGACACGAACCCCGTGCCCCTGAAGGCGGCCCTGGCCCAGCTCGAGCTGTGCGAGCCGGAGGTCCGCCTGCCTCTCGCCATGGCCGACAGCGAGACCCAGCGCTCGATCCAGGACGCTCTCGCCGCCTGCCCGGCCTTCTCGACCCCCGAACCGGAGACGGTCGAACAGGACTGAGCGCGGGAGGCCGGCGCGGGCCCCTCGGAGGCGGCACGGATCCGCCGCACCGGTGCCCGTGGAGCGTGGCTCTACTGCGAAGACTCAGGGCAGGAAGTCCACGCTCAACCCGTCCGACAGGTTGAAGGCCGCGGTCTCCGAGTTCACATCGCGGTACCAGTACTGGAACTTCCAGGTGGAGCCGGGGAAGATCGCGCCGCCCTCGGCGGGCGGGTCCGTCACGTCGAGGGCCGCCTCAGCGTGCCCGAAAGCGTCGGTGGTGGTGGCGGGCAGGCGGAAGACGCCGCCGTCGACACACAGGAAACCGTCGCCGAAGGGGATCTGCTGCTCGTTCGGACCGTAGAAGAAGAGGCCGGGGGTCGCGGGCAGGGCGCCGTCGCAGGCGAGGGTGAAGAGGTTCGAGGCCACCGAGGTGGTGCCGAAGCTCGAGATCAGGGCCGTCGCGCCCAGGGAGTTCGGGGTCGCCGCGCAGTAGTTCGAGACATGGGTGACCGGTTCCGTGAAGGCGATCGCGTGGGCGGCGCCGGCGAAGGAGCCCGCGCCGGGATTCTCCCCCCAAGCGCCGACGAGCAGGTCCTCGTAGCCGCTGCCGTTCTGGTCTCCGGCACTGGCCAGGGCGGCGCCGAAACGCGCGCCGGCGGCCGGACCATCGAGGGTGGTGAAGAGCGATCCGTCTGCGCCCGACTGCACGCGCACCTGACCGGAGCTCGTGCCGCCCTGATCGGCGGCCGGGACGCCGAGGACCAGGTCCGGCGTCCCGTCCATCGTCACGTCGAAGCCGCCCGCCAGGGCCATGCCCAGGTTGTCGCCTGCGTTCGAGCCGTTCCAGCTCTGCAAGGGGAGCCCGCTCACGCCGGAGAACAGGCGCGCGAGCCCGCAGTTGGCAGCGCCACGGTCCGAGCCCGGCGCCCCCACCAAGAAGTCCGTGGTTCCGTCTCCGTCCACGTCGCCCGCAGCGGCAAGCGCGGTACCGAAGGCGTCCCCCGCCACGTCACCGCGCAGGGTGAAGAGGCTCGCACCGGTCGCCCCGGAGAAGACGTGCGCCGAGCCGGCACCGTTGCCATTCATGTCGTTGCCGATGGCGCCCACGATCACGTCGCCGGCACCGTCACCGTCGAGATCCTCCGCGCCGGCCACGGCGGCACCGAAGAAGTCGTAGGCCGCCTCGCCACCCCAGACCTGGAGCAGCGCGCCGTCGTCCCCGTCGAGGAGCAGGGCCTCGCCCCTGTTGATCGCGGAGCGCCCGTCAGCGCCCCAGGCACCGGCCAGGATCTCTCCGCGACCGTCACCATCGGTGTCGGGCACCCAGGCGAGCGAGAAGCCGAGGTTGTCGCCTGCCCCGTCTCCGGCCCGAGTCCAGAGCGGGCGGCCGTCCACGCCCGAGTAGGCGAAGACCGCGCCGGAGTCGACGCCGCCCGGGTCGTCAGCGTAGGCGCCGACGACGAAGTCGCCGACCCCGTCGCCGTTCAGGTCGCCGCCGGTGACCGCGTAGCCGAAGAGGTCGTGAGGCGTGTCGCCGCTGACCTCGAAGAGCTCGAAGCCCGTGGCCCCCGAGACGACCACGGCCGAGCCGGAGAGTGAGCCAGATAGGTCGCTGTAGGGTGAGCCGAGGACCCAGTCGACGCGGCCGTCCGCGTCCACGTCGCCGACCGCGGCGACCGCGTGGCCGAGGCGGTCCCCGGCGCTCTTGCCGGCCACG
>CAZQAT010000014.1:11481-16151 GCA_964591315.1 uncultured Planctomycetaceae bacterium | reverse complement strand
GGGCCCTCAGTCCAGGTACCCGAGGGCCCGGAGCTTCTCCTCCACCTCGGCGGACATCTCGCTTGCATCGCCCGACAGCACGCGCCGGTCGATCTCCGCCGCGGCCTCTTCGAAGCGCGGAGTCCAGGCCTCGATGGCCTCCTTCAGGCGCGAGGCCTCGCCGTCCAGCTCGCCGACGTTGCCGTAGCCCAGGAGGTTGTTCGCCTCTCTCGGATCGGCCTGCAGGTCGTAGAGCTCATCGCGCTGGTGGTTCGTGTAGGTGATCCACTTGTAGCGCTCCCCCTGCATGGCGAGCACGGCCCGGTGGTAGTGCGGTGCGAGCTCGTGCAGGCCTTGCTTGACCGCCGTGACGCCGAAGGGCTTCAACAGCTCCGCGATGGCAAACTCGCGGGTGGCGTTCAGGTGGTCGATCGCCTCGACCCCGGCGGGGATCTCGAGGCCGAGCAGGCCGCAGATCGTCGGCAAGAGGTCCGCGTTCTGGATCAGCTGTGACTGGGTGCCCGTGATCCCCAGGGACTTCGGCCACTTCACGATCCACGGGATGCGCACGAGCTCCTCGTAGCACACGAACTGGTGTCCGAGCACGCCGTGGCGACCGATGCAGTCCCCGTGGTCGGCGGTGACGATCACGAGCGTCTCCTCCCAGCGCGGGAGCCGGGAGAGGTCATCGAGGAGCGACCCGAGCTGCTCGTCCATGTAGGCGATACAGCCGTCGTAGAGGCCCTCGAGGACCGCAAAGTCCTCCTCGTCCATGGGCGCCAGGCCCACGGCGTGCAGGTTCGGGCGCTGGTTGATCGCCGCCCAGCTCTTCCCGTGCAGCTCCTTCGGCACGAAGCGCTTGCGGAAGCGGAGGGGCGGACGGTACTCGCCATGGGTCTCCTGCAGGTGCACGTAGGCGAAGGTCGGCTCGTCGCCTCGCTCGCGCCAGACCTCGCGTACCTTCCGGAAGCAGGCGCCGCCACCGTCGTCGTAGTGACCCGAGAACCAGAAGGAGAGCCTCTCGCGCAAGGTGCTGCGGGCGTGCAGGTGGGCCTGGGCCTCCGCCTCGAGGCTCATGCCGTGGTCGATACGCGCGAGATCCGGCGCGTCCGCCTCCGCCGGCTCGGGGGGCGGGGAGGCGCGTCCCTTGCCGCGCAGCCTGTCGAGCCACCGGCGCCAGGTGGGCGGCGGCGCCTCCCAGTTCACGTCGAAGCCCCGGTCGAGCCCGCTGAAGTCGGAGACGTAGGGCACGACCCCCGTGATCTTCGAGGTGCGGTAGCCGTTCTGCTGCAGGACCTCGGGCAGCGAGGCGTAGCTCCTGGGCAGCCGATCCCCGTCCATCACCAGCCGGTGGGTCGAGTTGTAGGTGCCCGTGAAGAGGCTCGCCGTGGAGGGCAGGGTCCAGGTGGCGGCCGAGATGCAGCGGTCGTAGAAGGCCAGCTGCGGAGCCCAGCGCTCGAGCTGCGGGGTGGTCGGCCGGGGGTGGCCGTAGATCGAGAAGTTCTCGGCCCGGGCGGCGTCGAGCACCACGAAGAGGATGTCGGGGCGGGGAGCGCTCATGGGCGGGGCGAGCCTAGCAGGCTCCAGGTCCGATCGGCAGCGGGGCACCTCACATCCAGGGCCGCCTCTCACTTCACCTCGTCCTCCTCCCGCGTCAGCCCGAAGTAGATGACGTAGAGCCAGCCCAGGAGGCCGGCCAGGATCCCCCACAGGATCGACTTGTTGCGCTCCCAGGAGCAGACGATGGCCAGCGCCGAGCCGAGGCCGATGCCGGACCTGGCGACGATCTCGATCGTCTGGCCGCCGCCCGAGTCCGGGTCCATCGGCTCGAAGTTCTGCAGGAGGGTCAGGAGGAACACAGGCGTCGGGAGGCAGGGGGTCCGGGATCGGGCGCCGACAGTGTGCATCATGAAGCACGCCGATCCCGCCCCGAGACCAGCTGCCCATTTGGCACCCGGGGCTGCCTGATTGGCGGGCCCCCGGCCCAACAACCCCTGCTGGCGACCCCGAGAAGGCCGATCCGGACCCTGGCATAGGCATTGCACTTGGGAGTCGCATCACCACCCGAACCAGGAGCCCGAGACCATGACTCAGTACACCACCAGGACCCAGGAGGCCCTCCAGAGCGCCCAGCAGCGGGCGATGGCGGCGGGCCACCCGGAGCTCACCCCCCTGCACCTCGCCGTCAGCCTGCTCGACGAGGCGGCCGGGGTCACCTCCGCTCTCCTCCAGCGCCTGGGCGTCGAGCCCAGGGCCCTCTCCGCAGAGCTCGAGACGGAGCTCGACAAGCTGCCCCGCGCCGAGGGCGGCCAGCTGGGAATGTCCCAGCGGCTGGCGGCCTGCATGAACGAGGCGGGCGCCCGGGCCCAGGCCCTGGGCGACGAGTTCGTCTCCACCGAGCACCTGCTCCTGGCCCTGGCCAAGGAGGGCGGACCGGAGGTCCAGGGCCTCTTCGCCGCCCGCGACCTCTCGCCGGAGAAGATCGAGACCGCCCTGGGCGAGGTGCGCGGAAGCCGGCGCGTCACCACCCCCGACCCCGAGGCCACCTTCGAGGCCCTCGAGAAGTACGCCCGCGATCTGACCGCCGAGGCGGCCGCCGGCAAGCTCGACCCGGTCATCGGCCGCGACGAGGAGATCCGCCGCGCGAGCCAGGTGCTCGCCCGCCGGCGCAAGAACAACCCGGTGCTGCTGGGCGACCCCGGCGTTGGCAAGACCGCCATCGTCGAGGGCCTGGCCCTACGCATCGTCGAGGGGGACGTGCCCGACAGCCTCAAGGGCAAGCGCGTCATGGCCCTGGACATCGGCTCCCTGCTCGCGGGCGCCAAGTACCGCGGCGAGTTCGAGGAGCGGCTCAAGGCCGTGCTCGAGGAGGTCGCCGAGGCAGGTGGCGACGTCGTGCTCTTCATCGACGAGCTGCACACCATGGTCGGCGCCGGTGGCAGCGAGGGCGCCGTGGACGCGGCCAACATGCTCAAGCCCGCCCTGGCACGTGGTGAGTTGCGCTGCATCGGCGCCACGACCCTCGACGAGTACCGCAAGTACATCGAGAAGGACGCCGCCCTCGAGCGGCGCTTCATGCCGGTCATGATCGGCGAGCCCGGCGTGGAGGACACCATCGCCATCCTGCGCGGCCTGCGGGACCGCTACGAGGTGCACCACGGGGTGCGCATCGAGGACGAGGCCCTGATCGCGGCCGCGCGCCTGGCGGACCGCCACATCTCGGACCGCTTCATGCCCGACAAGGCCATCGACTGCATCGACGAGGCGGCCTCTCAGCTGCGGATCCTGATCGACTCCATGCCGCCGGAGCTCGAGCGGGTGGAGCGCAAGGTGCGCCAGCTCGAGATCGAGAAGAGCGCCATGGGGCGCGACGACTCGGCCTCGTCCCGCAAGCGCATCACCGAGATCGACGCCGAGCTGGCGGAGCTGCAGGAGAGCGTCAGCGCCCTGCGCGCCCGCTGGGACAGCGAGAAGGGCCTGATCCAGTCCATCCGGGCCGGCAAGCTCCTGATCGAGTCCCTGCGCGAGGAGGCCGCACAGAAGGAGCGCGAGGGCGAGCTCGAACGCGTGGCCCAGATCCGTTTCGGCGAGATCCCCGAGACCGAGGCCGAGGTCGAGGCCAACGTCGCCCGGCTGGGCGAGGTCCAGGCGGAGAGCGCCCTGTTGCCCGAGGCCGTCGACGCGGAGCTGATCGCCCAGGTCATCGGCCGCTGGACCGGCATCCCGGCCCAGCGCCTGCTCGAGACCGAGCGCAACAAGCTGCTCCACATGGAGGACCGCATCCACGAGCGCCTGATCGGTCAGGAGCAGCCGGTGGCCGCGATCGCCCAGGCCGTGCGCCGCTCGCGGGCGGGGCTGCAGGAGACCACACGCCCCCTGGGCTCCTTCCTGCTGCTCGGCCCCACCGGGGTCGGCAAGACCGAGCTGGCCAAGGCCCTGGCGGAGTTCCTCTTCGACGACGAGCGCAGCATGACCCGGGTCGACATGAGCGAGTTCATGGAGAAGCACTCGGTCAGCCGCCTGATCGGCGCGCCCCCCGGCTACGTCGGCTACGACGAGGGCGGCGTCCTGACCGAGGCCGTGCGCCGCAAGCCCCACTCGGTGGTGCTGCTCGACGAGGTCGAGAAGGCGCACCCGGACGTGTTCAACGTACTGCTCCAGCTCCTGGACGACGGTCGCCTGACCGACGGCAAGGGCCGCACGGTGGACTTCACCCAGACGCTGATCCTGATGACCAGCAACCTGCGCCAGGAGGGCCAGGTGGCGGAGTTCTTCCGCCCCGAGTTCATCAACCGCCTGGACGAGATCCTGACCTTCGAGGCCCTGAGGAAGGACCAGATCCGCGACATCGTCGAGGTCCAGCTGCGCCTGATCCGCGCCCACCTGGCGGAGCAGGAGATCGACCTGGAGCTGACCGAGGCCGCCAAGGACCAGCTCGCGGAACTCGGCTACGACCCCGAGTTCGGCGCGCGGCCCCTGAAGCGGGCGATCCAGAAGCACGTCCAGAACCCGCTCGCGGACGCGATCCTGTCGGGGACCATCGGCCGCGGCGACCGGGCGCTTGTGGACTTCGCGGGCGGTGAATTCGCGGTCGAAGCCCTGAAGACCGAGCCCACGGCCGCCTGACCGCGCAGGTCACGGAGGCAGGAGACGGGGCGGGGCGCCGGAGACGGTGCCTCGCCCCTCTGCGT
>CAZQAT010000014.1:0-11381 GCA_964591315.1 uncultured Planctomycetaceae bacterium | reverse complement strand
GCTCGGGCCATCCGCCGTAGCCGTCGCCTGAGCGCACGTGCACCCGGGACACGTACGACCGTCAGGGACGGTTCCCCTGGTGCCCCATCTCGTAGGTCTGGAGGTCTCCGGCGGCGGCCTCCTGGAGGATGACGTCGATCTTCTCCAGGTACTTCTCCTTGAAGCCGGCCATCTCCGCCGGGTCGCGGGGCTCGAGGCGCACGATCTTGTGCTCGCCCCACCACGATCCAGGGCAAGCCCAACCCGAGGGCCGAGCCTCGGACCGCCATCGTTGGATGGAGGCCTCGAACAAGAAGCGGGGCGGGGCCTCTCGGCCCCGCCCCTGCGGATCAGTAACTGTCCTGGTCGGCTCTACTTGGCGGCCTCGGGGGTCTCGCTGGCGTAGCGGCGGTCCTGCTCGAAGGGCAGTTCCACTTGCGGGTTGCGCAGCACGGGGACGAAGAAGTCGAAGGGGTTCACGATGACGCGGGTCTCGGGCTGGCCCTCCTCGTTGCGGGTCTCGCTCTCGATGGTGAGGTCGAAGACCACGTGGATAACCGGCTCGATGACGCCTTGGCCGTCGTCGAAGAGCACCAGCTCGGCCTTCTTGAACTCGGCCTTCGAGGCATGGCTCGCCCCGTGGCGGAGGCGGAAGCCCACCATCTCGCGGACCTCGGCCACCGTGTGCTTGGCCTCGGGAGCGATGGAGTTCGACTTGACCTCGTTCCAGCGACGGATCAGGCCGCGCATCTCGCCGTCGGCGCCGAGCTGGACCTGGATCCGGCTGCCGCGGCCGAGGACGCGCTGGCCACCGAGGCGGCGACCGAAGTGCACGGTACGGATCTTCTCGAAGTTCTTGGTCTCGCCTTCCTCGGTCTGGAGGCCCATGTTCATGCCGCCGACGTGGCCAACGACCATCTCTTCGCCGCGCTCGGGAGCGAACTCGAGCTCGTTGAGGAGGCTCTTGGCGATCGCCGGAGCGGCCTCGGTGGTGGGCAGGTTCGGCGTCGACTCGGGGCCGTTGATGTCCGCGATACCGCGGTTGAAGACGACGGTGCGACCGGCGGTGTCGATGTGCAGGATCGCGGTGTTGTCCGTGGCGTGACGGAAGAAGACCTGACCGTCCATGCTCATCGGGGAGGCCATCATCGGCAGCTGGCTCTTGGCCAGGAGGCGGCTCGAGATGGAGTTCGACTCCTCGGGAGTGAAGGCCACGTTGTCGGTGGCGGAGTAGGAGGTGGTCGCGGCCTCGAGCATCTCGGAGATGCTCTGACCCTCGGCGAGGGAGCTCGCGGCGAACAGGGTCGTGGTCAGGACGGCGGCGGTGAGTTGGATCTTGAGTTGCATTGTTCTGGTTCCTTGCGTGTGTCTTGTGTTCTTTGGTGTGCGTTGGTGCGAGCTTCTCTCAGCGGTTCCTAGTAGTGGTACCAGCACTTGAGCCACGAGGAGTTGGCGGGCGGGTCAGCGATGAAGCTGTAGTAGGTGTCGTTCTCGGCGGTCGGGTACATCACGGCGCAGCCGAACTCGTACGAGTAGGCCTCGAGATTGATGCCGAGGAACCAGGACTGCCAGACGCCGTAACCGAACCTGGTGAAGACCCCAAAGACGTTGGTGACGTCCTGGTCAGTGGACTGGTAGGAGCTGTTGCGGAAGCCCATCGCCTGGTGCAGACCCTCGAAGGCACCGCTGGAGCGCGTCCAGTTGTAGGCCCACTGGCTGCTGTCCAGGGGGCTCGGCACCACGCCGCAGGACTGGAAGGCCACGAACTCGCAGTTGTCGTCGCCGTAGCCGTCGTCGGCGCCGTTGGAGACATAGCGAAGGTCGACGCCCTTGTTGTCGGTGCCGACGAAGTGCCAGTTGCTGCCGTGACCCGCGAAGATCGCGATGTCCATGTCGTCGACGAAGCTGTCGTTGTGGGACTCCCAGCAGAAGTCCTTCGACCAGTAGTACTGGTCGAAGTTGAAGTGCCTCAGAAAGTTGTAGACGACGGTGTCGTGACCCTCGTTGTAGGTGCCCGCGTAGCCGCCCTCTTTCTTCTCTACCTGCGCAGTGGCGGTCGAAGTCAGGGCGGTACCGGCGATGGCCAGCGACAGGGCGAGTTTCTTGACGTTGAACATGTGATGGTTCCTCAGTTCTCTCTGGATTCGTGTGCTCCCGCGTCCGGCGATCCCCATCCCCGAGTCGTGGGAGAGGCGAGCGGTTCGCTCCCTCACCCGCCCCAGATGGCGGCTCACCCGGAGCTGGAACACTTTCCCCAGGAAGTTCAGGGGGCCCACGCCCCCTCCTTCCTACCGGAGGGGGCGCGGGCCTCCCGGAGCGCCTGTCCCCTGGCGGCTCCCCGGTGACTCAGCCGTTCCCGGCGGCGGCGAAGTCCGCCTTCAGGGCCGGGTAGAGGGCCCGGTAGCGCTCGTAGCTGGCCTGGTAGGCCGGCCCCCGGGCCGCCTCGGCGCGGGTCGGATCGGACCAGACGAGGGCCTCGCGGGCAGCCTCCTCGACGCTCCCGAAGTGCCCCGCACCCACCGCCGCCAGGAGCACCGCGCCGTGAGCCGCCCCGTGGGCCACCTCCGAGGTGCGGATGCCGCAGCCGAAGACGTCCGCCATGGCCTGCCGCCAGAGGGGGCTGCGGGCCCCGCCCCCGGAGGCGCGCACCTCGTCGGGAGCCACGCCGAGCTCGCGCATGAGCTCCAGGGAGTCCCGCATGGCGTAGGTGATCCCCTCCATCACCGCCCGCACCAGCTCGGGCCGTCCGTGCCGCAGGGTCAGGCCCACGAAGGCTCCGCGCGCCAGGGGGTCGGGGTGGGGCGTGCGCTCGCCGGTCAGGTAGGGCAGGAAGAGCAGCCCCTCCGCCCCCGGCGCGACCTCCGCCGCTGCCTCCATCATCAACTCGTAGGGATCGACGCCGCGCGCCGCCGCCTCCTCGACCCAGTCCGCTCCGACCGTGTCGCGCAGCCAGCGCAGGCTGCCCCCGGCGGAGAGCACCACGCCCATCAGGTGCCACTTGCCCGGCACCGCGTGGCAGAAGGCGTGCAGGCGACCGCGGGGGTCGACCCGGTACTCGTCACTGGCGGCGAAGACCACGCCCGAGGTGCCGAAGGTGGCCGAGATCGAGCCCTCGTCGACGATGCCCGCACCGACCCCCTGGGCCGCCTGGTCTCCGGCGCCGGCCACCACGGGGATGCCGGCCGGCAGGCCGCACCCGGGCAGCGCCTTCGTCTCGCAGCAGACCGCCGGACCCTCGTGCACCTCGGGCATCCAGGACTCCGGCACCCCGAAGGCCGCGAGCATCTCCCCGGACCAGCGGCGCGCCCCCACGTCGAACAGGGACGTCCCCGAGGAGTCCGCCACGTCCGAGTGGAACTCCCCCGTCAGCTCGTAGCGCACGTAGTCCTTGGGCAAGAGCACGTGCTCGACGCCCTCGAGCACCTCCGGCTCGTGGCGCCGCACCCACTCGATCTTGGGCGCCGTGAAGCCGGGCAGGATCGGGTTGCCGGTCAGCTCGAGCACGCGCTGCGCCCCCACGCGGGCGGTGACCTCGGCGCACTCCCGGCCCGTGCGCTGGTCATTCCACAGGATTGCCGGACGGCGCGGCGCTCCCTTGCCGTCCAGCAGGACCAGGCCGTGCATCTGTCCGGTCAGGCCGATGCAGGCCACGCGCTCCTTCCCGTCGGGGACCCCCTCGAGGACCTGTGCGATTCCGCGCTGCGTGGCCTGCCACCACTCCCGCGGGTCCTGCTCGGCCCAGAGCGGGCGCGGCGTGTGCAGGGGGTACTCGTGCAGGGCCTCGGCCTCGAGCCTCCCGCGGCCGTCCGTGAGGAGCACCTTCGTGCCGGTCGTTCCGACGTCGATCCCGATCAGGAGAGGGTCCATGTAACAGTCGTTCCCGCCCCGGCGGGGCGCTCCGAATTCCGTTCGCTCGACCCCTTCCGCGGGCGCGGCGAGGTCCTAAGAGTTCAGTCGACAGGACGGCTCCAGAGACCGGTTCCTTCCGGTCCCGGCCCCTGGGAAGGCCTGTTGAAGCCTTGTTCTATCAGAGTTCCCGTCCCCGACAGCCGTCGGGCCCCACGCCACCGCGCGAGGTCCGCTCTGTCCCCGGGAACTGGCCGGGGGTCGGGATATCTCCTTCTCCCGCCCCTGGCCGCCTCTCCCGCCGGTTCGCGCCACGGGGAGGGCCGATTGTCTCGGGCCTGGAACGCGGCGGCGAGTATCCTGGGAGCCCGCGCACCCCGCGCACCCTGCGCACCGCAAGACCCCCGACGCCCTCACCGCCATGTTCGGCCGCCTGTTCGGCAAGAAGATGAACACCCCCCAGTTCGAGCTCCCCGACGAGGCACAGCTCACGACCACCTCGAGCGGCCTCAAGTACTTCGCCCACAAGGACGGACAGGGCGCGCCCCCCGGTCCAACGGACAAGGTCACCGTCCACTACGCGGGCTGGACCCTGAACGGCAAGAAGTTCGACGCCTCCTACGACCGCGGCAAGCCCATCAGCTTCCCCCTCAACGGCGTCATCAAGGGCTGGACCGAGGGCCTGCAGCTCATGGCCGAGGGCGCCGACTACACGCTCGTGATCCCCTCGGACCTCGCCTACGGCCCGCGCGGCGCACCGCCGGCGATCGGACCGAACGAGACCCTGGTGTTCCGCGTCGAGCTGATTTCGGTCAGCTGAGGAGCGCCCCCGCATGGCCGACGACGCACAGCGGGCAGGCGTCCCCGACGAGCTTCAACGGGCCGAGGACGAGGGCCAGGACGCTATCCAGGTGGTCGCGAAGGCCACCGGCGTTCCCGCGGCGGATCTCTACGGGGTCGAGACCTTCTACGACCTGCTCGGCGAACGGCAGGCGAAGGTCAAGGTCTGCACGGGCCTGAGCTGCCGCCTGCAGGGCGCGGAGAAGCTGCTCGAGACCTGCAAGGAGGCAGGGCTCGGTGCGACCGACGGCTCCTGCCTCGCCGCCTGCGACCGGGCCCCGGCGGTCCTGCGTGACCGGCGCACCTTGGTGGAGGTCAGCGAGGCGGACGTGCGGCGCGCCGCCGGCGACTGGCGCGCCCTCGACTCCGCCGAGGTCCCCGCCAGCGAGCTGTGGAGCGGTGCCATCTGGCCCACCGAGGACTCCCCCGACACCTGCGCCGTCAACCTGGCCGGCGCCCGCGACTGGAGCGGCGCCGCATCGAAGCGCGCCCAGGAGATCGGGCCCGAGGCGGTCATCGCCGAGGTCGAGCGCTCCGGCCTCCAGGGCCGCGGCGGCGCGGGCTTCCCGGCGGGCATCAAGTGGAAGTCCGTGCGCGGCCAGGCTGAGACGAAGCGCTACGTCGTGCTCAACGCCGACGAGGCGGAGCCGGGCACCTTCAAGGACCGCGAGGTGATGATGAAGCGCCCGGACCTCGTGCTCGAGGGCCTGGCCATCGCCGCCCGCGTGGTCGAGGCCACCGAGATCTACCTGTACCTGCGGGGTGAGTTCGAGATCCCCCAGCAGGTGATGGCCGAGGCCATCGAGTCCACCCAGGCCCAGGGGCTCTACCCGGACCTGCACTTCCACGTGCACTCCGGCCAGGGCGCCTACATCTGCGGCGAGGAGACGGCCCTGCTCGAGTCCCTCGAGGGCAAGCGCGGGATGCCCCGTGAGAAGCCGCCCTATCCGACCGAGGTCGGCCTGTGGGGCAAGCCGACCCTGATCCAGAACGTGGAGACCATCGCCTGCGTACCGGCGATCCTCTTGCGCGGCGGAGAGTGGTTCCAAGACCTCGGCCGCACCCAACCAGGCTCGAAGCTCTACTGCATCAGCGGCCACGTGGCGCGGCCGGGAACCTACGAGCTGCCCCTGGGCGTGACCCTCGACGAGCTGGTGGAGGCCGCGGGCGGCTACGTGGGCAAGCTCAAGGCCTTCTCCCCCGGCGGCGCCAGCTCGGGCTTCCTGCCCGCCACGGAGCGCGACCGGCCCCTGGACTTCGCCGCCCTGATGGAGGCCGGCTCCATGCTCGGCTCGGCCGGCGTGGTGGTCCTCAACGAGAGCGTCGACATGGCCTGGGCCGCCCAGGAGCAGCTGCTCTTCTTCGAGCGCGAGAGCTGCGGTCAGTGCTCCCCCTGCCGCATCGGCACGGCCTACCAGCGCCACTGCCTCGACGGCTACCTCGGCGCTCGGGAGACCGAGGGGGCGCACGAGGCCCTCGCCCACGTGGAGGACGTGGGCTGGGAGATGCGCGAGGGCTCGATCTGCGGCCTGGGGCAGACGGCCTCGCTGCCCCTCGAGAGCGCCATGCAGCACTTCCCGGAAGACTTCGAATAGGCGAGCGAGATGAGCGGCAACGGAGAGATCACGGTCGACGGTAAGGCGGCGGCCTTCGCACCCGGCGAGACCCTGCTCGACGTCACGCGACGTCAAGGACGCCGGGTGCCGACCCTGTGCCACGACGACCGGCTGGAGCCCGCCGGGGCCTGCCGCACCTGCCTGGTCGAGCTCGAGGGCGCCCGGCGCCTGGTTCCGGCCTGCAGCACGAAGGCCGCTCCCGGCATGAGCATCACCACCGAGAGCGAGCGCATCGAGCGCCACCGCAAGCTCCTGCTCGGCCTCTACCTGACCGACCACCCCGCGGAGCTCACGGACTGCGAGGACGGCGCCCCCTGCGAGCTGCACGCCATGGCGGCGGAGTTCGACGCCCCTGCGCACTGGCCGGCGCTGCCCCTCGCTCGAGGCGGGCGCGCCGACGACCCGAACCCCTACATCCGCTTCCGGGAGGATCGCTGCATCGCCTGCGCCCGCTGCGTGCGCTACTGCGACGAGGTGGAGGGTGTCAACGCGATCACCCTCGCCGGCCGCGGGATCGAGACCACCATCTCGACCGCCGACCGGGCGGGGCTCTTCGACACCACCTGCGAGCTCTGCGGCGGCTGCATCGCCGTGTGCCCCACGGGCGCCATGGCGGAGAAGATGCCCCTCACGGCGCAGGCGCCTCCGGAGCGGGAGCTGCAGAAGGTCCGCACCACCTGCAACTACTGCGGCGTCGGCTGCCAGATGGACCTCAACGTGGACGCCGAGGCCAAGGACGGCCAGGGCGCGGTGGTCAAGGTCACGAGCCCTCCGCCAGGCACCCTGCCCTCGGACGGCAACCTGTGCGTCAAGGGGCGCTTCGCCTACGACTTCATCGACCACCCCGACCGCCTGCGGGTACCGCTCGTGCGCCGCGAGGACGGAGAGCTGCACGAGACCACCTGGGAGGAGGCCATCGAGGTGGCCGCCAGGGGCCTGCGCGGCGTCCAGGAGCGCCACGGCAAGGACTCTCTGGGGTTCGTCTCCTCCTCCCGCTGCACTGGCGAGGAGAACTACCTCGTGCAGAAGATGGCCCGGGCGGTGTTCGGCACGAACAACATCCACCAGTGCGCGGCGACATGACACGCCCCCACGGTGGCCGGTCTGGTCACCACCTTCGGCGCGGGCGCGATGACAAACTCGATCGGAGAGATCCGGGACGTGGACATGCTCTTCGTGATCGGATCGAACACGACCGAGGCGCACCCGATCATCGGCATGGAGATGAAGCAGGCCAAGCGGCGCGGCGCGAAGCTCGTCGTGGCCGACCCGCGCTCCATCTGGCTGACGACCATCGCCGACACGCACCTCAAGCTCGCCCCGGGCACGGACGTCTGGCTGCTGAACGCCATGGCCCACGTGATCCTCGAGGAGGGCCTCGTCGATCGAGAGTTCGTCGAGACCAACACGGACGGCTTCGAGGCCCTGCCCGAGGTCCTGGCCAGGTACACCCCCGAGGAGGCCGAGAAGGTCACCGGCGTGCCCGCCGCCGACATCCGTGAGGTGGCGATCGCCTACGCCAAGACGCCCAAGGCGGCCATCTGCTACACCCTCGGCATCACCGAGCACAGCCACGGCACGGACAACGTCTACGCCCTCTCGAACCTGGTGCTGATGACCGGCCACCTGGGCAAGGCCTCGGCCGGGCTGAACCCGCTGCGGGGCCAGAACAACGTCCAGGGCGCCAACGACACGGGGGCCACGCCGATCTTCTACCCTGGCTACCAGCGGGTCGACGACCCCGAGGTGCAGGCCAAGTACGAGGGCGCCTGGGGCGTGGACCTCTGTCCGAACCCCGGGCTGAACCTGAACGAGATGATGAAGGAGGCCGGGAAGCAGATCCGCGGCATGTTCGTCATGGGCGAGGACATCGTCCTCTCCGAGCCCAACGTCAGCCGCCTCGAGGAGGGGCTCAACGACGTCGAGTTCCTCGTGCTGCAGGACATCTTCCCCAACGAGACGACGCGCTTCGCCGACGTCGTGCTGCCCGCCGCCTGCTTCGCGGAGAAGGACGGGGTCTTCGTCAACTCGGAGCGCCGCATGCAGCGCGTGCGCAAGGCCGTCGAGCCCCCCGAGCAGGCCCGCGCCGACTGGGAGATCCTGATCGACCTGGCCCGCGCCGCTGGCGGGACCTACGACTACGATCACCCGCGAGAGGTCTTCGCCGAGATGGCCCGCCACGCCCCGAAGTTCGCGGGCATCAGCTACGAGCGCATCGACGAGCTCGGCCACGGTATCCAGTGGCCCTGCGCGGACGAGACCTCCGGGGGCACCCGCTACCTGCACGAGGGCGGCATCCTGCGCGGCAAGGGGCTCTTCCAGGTGGTTGAGTACCGCCCCTCGAAGGAACTGGCGGACGACGAGTACCCCCTGGTGCTCTCCACCGGCCGCACCCTCTACCACTACAACTGCGCCACCCAGACCCGCCGGGCCGCGGGCCTCTCCACCAAGCAGCCCGAGGCCTACGTGGAGCTCCACCCCCGGGACGCGGGGCGGCGCTCGATCGAGGACGGCGACTGGGTCGACCTGGTCACCCGCCGCGGTTCGGTGCGCTGCCGGGCCCTGGTCTCGAAGCAGGTCCAGAAGGGCTGTGTCTGGATGCCCTTCCACTTCTCCGGTGACGCCCGCGCAAACCTCCTGACCGTCGACGAGGGGGACGAGGTCACCGGCACCGCCGAGTACAAGGTCTGCGCCGCGGAGGTGCGGCCGGTGGCCGATGAGGCCGCCCCCGACCAGGACGTCGAGCCGGAGTCGGCCTTCTACCCGGGCAGCTTCTACCGCGAGTAGGGACCACGCCCCCTGCTACGAACGAAGAGCCGCCCCGACCTTTGTGGCCTGAGCGGCTCTTCGCCTGCCTGGAGGGCGAGGCCCCTTTTTGGGGGCCTCCGGTGCCCCTCCGTGCTCAGATCTGCGCGGAGCGGTAGAAGAAGGAGTCCTCGGGGCTCCAGGTGAAGGTCTCGCCTGCGCCGGCCCCCTTGGAGCGGAAGCGGAGGGGCTGTTCGGGGTCGCGCTCCCAACCGAGTTCGCGCAGCTCCTCGACGGAGTGGCGTAGCTCGCGCTTGTGGTTGGCAAGGCGGGACACGAGCTCGAGGACGTCCACCGAGCCGGTGGCGTGGGCGCCCTCGAGGGCGCGGGTCTCGTCCTCGAGTTGGACGATGGTGTAGCTGCGCTCGACGACTTCCTTGGCGATGGAGCGGAGCAGCGGGAACATCCGGGCGAGCGCTTCGGGGCTGGCTTGCTGGAGTCTCATAGTCGTGTCCTCTTCAATCGGGGATTGGCGCCGGGGCGCCTGAACAGGTCATCGGTCCACACTGTAGAGGGCGTAAAGAGCCCCGAACCGGACTCGGTTTCTGGGAATCTTGGCGGATTCATCGTTCGGACAGGGTCAGGGGTCAGTCAGGAACGAGTTCATGGATCAGAATCCGAAAGCAGGGGTTACAACCCCAGTTGCACCGCCTATGAAGGTCGAGGCCTGGACGGGGCCACCGCGGACCACGGTCCCCCGTCGCCAACAGGCTCCACCGAACTCCCTGGGAGGAGTTCATCAGCGCCGGATTGCTCTCTCCTACCCTCCCCCTGAATCCGGCGTGCGAAGCCCCGGGCACCTCACGGTGCCCGGGGCTTTGCGATGACTCGGCGCGCCGACTCCCCGGGGATTGCCCTGCTGCAAGGGCTCGCAGCGAACCCGAGGGAGGCTACGGGGTGAGGACCAGCTCCAGTCCCTGGCTCGTGTTGAAGCCCAGGCCGCAGGGGGAGCCCAGCACGTCGCTGTACCAGACCTGCAGGCGCCAGGTCTGTCCGGCCTGCCAGCCTCCCATGGCCGCCACCGCGGGGCCCAGCCAGCGGGCGCTGCCGGCGGCGTCGATGGGGCGGACTCCGAGGCGCTGGACCGGGTCACCCGCGCAGCGCAGGCCGTCCCCGAACAGCACCCCGTTGCCGCTGTTCAAGGTGCTGAAGCCCCCGAACAAGATCGCCGTCTGACCGGGCGGCAGGCGCTCGCCGAGGAGCTCCAGGTTGCCCGCCGCCATGCTCAGGGTCCCGAAGGCGCCCAGGTGCCCGCCGAGCCCGGTGGAGTTTCCACAGCCCTCGTCCGAGGCCCCCAGGTTCCCGCACGGACAGGAGGAGGCGGAGCCGTCACCGGCGCAGAAGATCTGGCCCTGGGCGGGCGAGACGGTGCTGCCTGGATTCTGGTGCAGGAAGGCCACCTCCGCCGCGGTCAGAGAGCCCTCGTAGACCTGCACGTCGTCCATGGCTCCGTGCCAGAACTCGACCGTGCCGTTCCAGGAGCCGAGCAGCCAGTCCCCGCTGGGGGCGTTCGAGGGACCTCCCCCGTTCACGGTGCCCACGTGCGCGCCGTCCAGGTAGAAGTGGGCGTCGTGGGCCCCGTCGAAGACCACGGCGTAGTGGAACCAGGTCGACTGGGGATAGGCCACTCCCAGGTCGAAGTCCTGGATGCCCTTGGTCGTGAAGCGGTAGCCGTTGGCGGTCACACCACAGGACCAGCCGGCCCCGCCGCAACCGAAGATACGTCGGATGGCCGAGGGACCGCCGGGCTCCACGCGCACCCAGGCCGCCACGCTGAAGTTGTCCCGCATCCCCGACAGGGGCACCTGGTTCGCGACTCGGCCGAGCCCCTGGGTGTTCGCATCGAACTCGGCCGCGCTCCCCGTGGAGGCGTGGGCCCCGGCGCTGCCGAGCACGACGCCCCCCGAGAGGGTCAGGTCGAGGCCGTTGCCCGAGCCATCGGCCAGGGTGGTCCCGGAGGTCTCGGCAAAGTCCCAGTGGGCCACCAGAGCGCTCACCTGCCCCGTCGCAGCGGGGGCCAGGGCGCCGACCAGAGCCAAGGGCAGGAGAGCGTTGAGGAGTCCTTTCATCGAGTCAAACCTCCGTCCTCAAGGCTAGCACGGCCTATTCATGAGGCTTTGACGAATTGGGACCCAACTGCGTTCCTGGCGGTACTTTGGGTGTCGGACGAACCGGAGGCGACCTGGTGAGGTCGTCGAGGATCGGGCGACACCCAAAGTGCCGCCAGGGGCGGAGAGGCAGCCGAGGGCGGCGACGGCAGGGCGCTCAAGAGGCCGTCAGGGCCTTCCGCAACTC
>CAZQAT010000013.1:33629-71120 GCA_964591315.1 uncultured Planctomycetaceae bacterium | reverse complement strand
TGGCGACCTACGAGGTGGACGAGGCCCGCCGCGGGCTCGAGGCGCTGGGTGAGGGGTCGCGGGTCGAGCTGTAGCTCCCTAGCCCGGCCTATTCATGAGCCTTCAACGCATTAGCACCCAACCGGCAGCCTTCGGCAGCCTCTCCGCCCCTGGCGGCACTTTGGGTGTCGCCCGATCCTCGACGACCTCACCAGGTCGCCTCCGGTTCGTCCGACACCCAAAGTACCGCCAGGAACGCAGTTGGGCCCCAATGCGTCAAAGCCTCATGAATAGGCCGGGCTAGCCCTCCTGAGCTTCCCGAAGCCTTGCAGGGGCCTCCGGGGTCGAGTACTCTGCCCGGCTCGCCCACCAGCCCCCGAGGCTCCAGGGGACCCCCGCGGGGGGTCAGGAGCCCCGGATCCTCCCTCCAAGATGCCTCCAGCTCGCCCGACCCGGGCGACCCGATTCCGATGAAAGCGGACGTGCACCCCAAATACGTCGAATGCAAGGTCCACTGCGGTTGCGGCAACGAGTTCGTGACCCGCGCGACCGTGAAGGAGATGCGCGTCGAGATCTGCGGCCAGTGCCACCCGTTCTACTCGGGCAAGCAGAAGTTCGTCGACGCGGCCGGCCGGGTGGACCGCTTCATGAAGAAGTTCGGTCGCACCGGCCTGAAGACCGACAAGTGAGTGCTCCCGGGCCCGGCCTCCGGCGCCGCGCCTGAGCCCCGCCCGCCATGGACTTCGCGCCCGGGATCGTCGAGAAGCTGCGCGAGCGGGCGGCCCGCTACCGCGAGCTGACCGAGCTCGTGATGGATCCGGACGTGGCCGCCGATGGCAAGCGCTCGGCGGAGCTGTTCCGCGAGCGCGGCCAGCTCGAGGAGTCCCGCGAACTCTGCGAGCGGATGGAGGGCCTGCTCGTGCGCGAGGAGGAGGCCCAGGGCATCCTGGTCGAGGGCGGCGACGACGAGGAGTTCCTCGAGCTGGCCAAGGCCGACCTCGAGGCCGTCGAGGAGGAGGCCGCGAGCCTCTACGAGGAGGTCAAGGGGGCCCTGGTGACCGACCAGGACGACTTCCGCTCCAAGGTCATCATGGAGATCCGGGCCGGCACCGGGGGCGACGAGGCGACGCTCTTCGCGGCGGACCTCAACCGCATGTACCGGCGCTTCTTCGAGACCAAGAAGTGGCGTGTCGAGGAGATGGACGCGACCGTCTCGGAGGTCGGCGGCTTCAAGGAGATCACCTTCGGGGTCGAGGGCGAGGGGGTCTGGCGGCTCCTGCGCTACGAGTCCGGCGGGCACCGGGTGCAGCGCGTGCCGAGCACCGAGTCCCAGGGCCGTATCCACACCTCCGCCGCGACGGTGGCCGTGCTGCCCGAGGCCGAGGAGGCGGAGATCGAGGTCAGGGACGAGGACCTGCGCATCGACACCATGCGCGCCGGCGGCCCCGGGGGTCAGTCGGTCAACAAGACCAGCTCCGCGGTGCGCATCACGCACCTGCCCACGGACACTGTCGTCCAGTGCCAGGACGAGAAGTCCCAGCACAAGAACAAGGCCAAGGCCCTGCGCATCCTCAAGTCGCGCCTGCTCCAGGCGGAGCAGGACCGGCTGCACGCCGAGCGCGCCGAGGCCCGCAAGAGCCAGGTGGGCACCGGCGACCGCAGCGCGCGGGTGCGCACCTACAACTGGCCCCAGAACCGGATCACGGACCATCGGCTGGGGGACGAGGACAAGAACCACTCCCTCGAGCAGTTCGTCAACGGCAGGCTCGAGCCCCTCCTGGAGGCCCTGATCAGGCTCGACAGGGAGGAACGCATCCAGAACCTCTGAGCCGGCGCGATCCGTGCGTAGCCGCCTCGGGCCGGGGGCGGTAGGCTCGCTGAACTCGAAACCGGCCGGCGCGTTCCCTCCGAACCACTACCCACCACGATCCCCGCCCAGCGGCACAGCCCAGCCCCATGACCGACCACGATCCCAAGCAACCCATGGAGTTCGACGATCTCGAGCCCCTCCCGGCGGAGGCCGAGCTCCAGGAGCTGCCCGAGGAGGTGGTCGAGCTCGACGCCTTGCCGGAGATCGAGGAGCTCGAGCCCCTGCCCGCCGAGCCGGAGCCCGCTCCGAAGCCTGTGCCCGCCAAGCAGGCCGCGCCAGAGGCGAAGGCTGACCCCGCTCCGAAGCCCGCGCCGGCGCCCGTGCCCGCGACCACGCCGGCGGCCCAGGGCGGCGCTCCCGCCAAGCCCGAGGCCGCGCCGGCCGAGACGTCCCCCAGCCCCGGCGCGGTCAAGGCCTCCACCGGCTCCCGCCGGGAGCGCATGGAGAAGGACCGTGAGGCGCGCAAGGCCAAGCCCAAGGTCAAGGCCTGGGACCGCTGGCCCGGTCCGGGGGAGAAGCCCAAGCGCGAGATGGAGCAGGCCCCGGCCCTCCTGCGCAAGGCCTCCTACGGCCTGTACATCGGCTGCATCCTGCCCTGGGGCGGTGTGACCGACGCCTGGTGGGAGAACATCGTCGAGAAGCTGCTGGTGCTCTTCGGTCTCTACGTCTGGCACCAGGCGCACCTCTTGCGCGACGGCGCCAAGGTGCCCGGCTTCATCGCCAAGCTCGGCGCCAAGCAGTTCCTGCCCCTGTTCGTCCTGGCGGGCGTGTCCCTGCTCGTCGGCTTCCTGCCCACCTTCTCCTTCGGCAGCCTGTTCCTCGAGGGCGGCGGCGTGGACTCGGGTGCCTTCGGCCCCTTCGCCGAGAAGGGCTTCCTGATCCTGGCCGGCCTGTCGATCACCCACATCTACGACTACGAGCACGGCGGGCGCTTCAACCCGATGTACCCGCTCATGTTCCTGGCGCCCGGCATCGCCGGCGTGATGGCCCTGCTGAAGGTCTTCAGCGCCGACCCGATCGGCTTCGGCCACATCCTCGGCGGCCTCGGGGCGATCCTGGTGGGGGCCGCGGGCTGGATGAGCGCCTACACCATGTACGTGGCCATGAAGGAGGCCAAGGCCCACGGCGAGGCCAAGAAGGCGGCCCAGGCCGAGGCCCGCAAGGCGGCTCGGGCGGCCCGCAAGACGTGAGCCCGGCGGGCCGCGCCGGCGGCGCTGAGCCGAAGACGCCCGAGTCGGCGGGGCAGATGCTCGCCCTGGGGCGGGACTTCCTGGAGCGCAAGGGCTGCGAGGAGGCGCGCCTGGAGGCGGAGCTGCTCGTGGCCCACGTCCTCGGCCTCGACCGGCTGGGGCTCTTCATGCAGCTCGACCGGCCCCTGCAGGGGGTCGAGGTCGAGCGGGCCCGGGAGCTCTTCGCTCGGCGTGGCAAGCGCGAGCCCGTGGCCTACCTGATCGGCCGCCGGGAGTTCTACGGCCGCGACTTCGAGGTGGGGCCGGGGGTCCTGATCCCGCGGCCGGAGACCGAGCTCCTGGTGGACCGCGCCCGCGAGTGGGCGGCGGAGCGCGAGGGCGGCGAGCTGCGCGTGGCGGAGCTCGGCTGCGGCAGCGGCTGCATCGCGGTCACCCTGGCCCTCGAGCTCGAGGGCGCGCGGGTCCTGGCCGTCGACCTGGCGCCGGAGGCGGTGGAGGCCACGGGCCGCAACGCCGAGCGCCTCGGGGCCGAGCTCGAGGTGCTCGCGGGCGAGGGGCTCGAGCTCCTCGGGGGCCGCGCCCCCTTTGATCTGGTGGTCTCCAACCCGCCCTACGTGCAGCCCGCCGAGGCCGAGCTGCTCGCCCCCGAGGTGCGTGAGTTCGAGCCCGGACTGGCCCTCTTCGCGCCGGACGGGGACCCGGACTTCTTCGTGCGCGAGCTCGCCGGCCGCGCGCACCGCTGGCTCGCGCCGGGAGGGGCCATGCTGGTGGAGCTGGGCCACCGCCAGTCCGAGCGGGCCCTCGAGCTCTCCCGCGGCGCGGGCCTCGAGGCCACCTGCCACGAGGACCTCGAGCGCGTCCCCCGGGTCCTCGAGCTCACCCGCCCGAGACCTGGGTGAGTCGTCCCCGGGTGGGCGGGGTCACTCGGGTTCGGGTTGGAACTCGGGGTGGCTCTCGACGAAGAGGGCGATCGCGCCCTGCTCCGCTTCCGAGAGCTCCGGCATGAAGACCGCGATCTCGTAGTGGTCGAGACGCTCGGAGATGCCCTCGGAGCGCACCACGATGCCCTGGCCCCGGATGGTGGTCTTCTCCCCCGAGTGGGGCAGGACCAGCTCGATGGCGAGGGTCGTCATCAGCTTCAGGGGCCGGTCCAGGAAGAAGCACACCCCCGCCTGGCTGATGTCCCGCACGCGGGCCTCGTAGCGGCCCTCCGGCAGCTCCAGGGAGATGGGCCAGTCGGCCTTGGCCCGGGGCCAGCGGCGGCGCTCGCGGCCGGTGCCTCGGGGGGTGGTGGGAAGGGCGGGGTCTGCCGGCATCTCGGGGTGCATTCCTTGGCCTGGGGCCGCTAGTGGATGGCTGACTGTAGCCAGGCGGGAGGGTTCTGTCCACGGCCCGTCGGGGCCCCTCCGGTCCGTGCCTGTCCCCCGTCGTATTGCGCGTGGCGCCGCGCTAAACTGGAGCCTCGCGACGCGTCGGAGGGCGATCCCTCCGGCGGTGACCCGGGGCGCCGCGCTCGCTCCAGGGTTACCGCAGGGACGCGCCGCCCACGTCACCGCCGCCCACACCGTCCCGGCCATCCCGGGGCCGAGGGCTGCCTGCAGCGAGGAGAGCATGTCGAGCTTCAATAGAGTCATCCTGATGGGCAACCTGACCCGGGACCCCGAGCTGCGCTTCACGCAGAACAACATGCCGATCTGCAAGTTCGGGCTGGCGGTGAACCGGCGCTTCAAGGACGGGCAGACCGGCGAGTGGCGCGAGGAGCCCACCTTCGTCGACATCACCATCTTCGGCAAGCGTGGAGAGGCCTTCGCCAAGTACCACGGCAAGGGCAAGCCGGCCTTCATCGAGGGCACCCTGCGCCTGGACAACTGGGAGGACCAGCAGGGCAACAAGCGCAGCAAGCTCTACGTCGTGGCCGACACCTGGGAGTTCGTCGGCGGCGGAGGCGGCGGGGGCGGCAACGCCCCGCGCGAGGGCGGCCAGGCCCAGGGCGCCTACGGCGGCGGCGGCGGCGGCGGCCAGCAGGCCCCGGAGTACCTGGAGGTCGACGACACCCCCTTCTGAGCGCCGCGGAGTGCTGCGTCGGGGCACCTTGGCCACGGAGCGCACTCTGCCTCCTTCCTCCACCGATCTCGGGAGCATGGAACTGCGCGTCCTCCTCTTCGCCGGTCTGCGCGAGCGGGCCGGCGCGAGCGAGCTGCTCTGTGGCGATCTCGAGCCGGGCCTCGACCTGGCCGGCCTCAAGCGTGAGCTCGAGCGGCGGCACCCCGAGCTCGGTAGCCTCGAGCACGTGGCCGGGGTGCTGGAGGAGCGCTACGTGCCCGACACGACGCCCCTCGCGGACGGCCAGGAGGTCGCCCTCCTGCCGCCGGTCTCCGGAGGCGAGGAGGACGGGGACCTGGAGCGGGGCGTCTTCGAGCTGGCCCGCGACCGGATCGACCCCGAGGCCTGCCGCGCGCGCGTCGAGCACCAGAGCTGCGGCGCGGTGGTCACCTTCAGCGGCAACGTGCGCGACAGGAACCGCGGCGAGGAGGTCCAGCGCATCGACTACGAGGCCTTCGCGAAGATGGCGAACCCCGAGATGGAGCGCATCTTCGCGCGCTGCCGGGAGCGCTTCGGTGACCCCCAGGACCCCCAGCGGCGCCTGCGCATGCTGTGCGTCCACCGCGAGGGCACGGTCGAGGTGGGCGCCTGCTCGGTCCTGATCGCCGTGGCCAGCCCGCACCGGGATCTGGCCTTCGAGGCGGCCCGCTTCCTGATCGACGAGCTCAAGCGGAGCCTGCCCGTCTGGAAGAAGGAGGTCTACGCGGACGGCCACCACTGGATCGGGGACCGCTCGTGATGGAGGTCACGACCGTGGCGGTGACGCCCTTCCAGCAGAACTGCGCCGTGCTGCGCTGCACCGCCACCGGCAAGGGTGCGGTGGTGGACCCCGGCGGCGACCTGGAGCTGGTGCTCGCGGAGGTGGAGCGGCGCGAGGTGGAGGTGGAGCAGGTGCTCCTGACCCACGGCCACCTGGATCACGCCGCCGGAGCGGGGCAGCTGGCGCAGCGCCTCGGCGTTCCGATCGTCGGACCCCAGGAGGAGGACCGTTTCTGGCTCGAGGGCATGCCGCGCCAGGCGGAGATGTTCGGCCTGGGGGAGGCTGAGCCGGTCACCCCGGACAGGTGGCTCGAGCACGGGCAGACCCTGACGGTCGGTGAGGTCGAGCTCGAGGTCCTGCACTGCCCCGGCCACACCCCGGGCCACGTGGCCTTCTTCGACCCGGGGTCCCGCCAGGCCCTGGTGGGCGATCTCCTGTTCCAGGGCTCCATCGGACGCACGGACTTCCCGCGCGGGGACTACGACACCCTGATCCGCTCCCTCACCGAGCGGCTCCTGCCCCTGGGAGACGACGTGCACTTCTTCTGCGGTCACGGACCCGAGTCGACCTTCGGCCACGAGCGCCGCACGAATCCATTTCTCCTGGACCCCGACCGTTTCCGAGGGATGGTCTGATCCCCCGGAGCCGGGCCTGATAACTTCCCTGCCCCCTTCTCGTGCCCCGAGGGCTTCCTCCGGGGCTCCCGACCGATGAGAGACCGCACGGACTACTCCCTCAACCTGCGAGACGTCGAGCGCGAGGAGCTCGAGGTCGACGTCCTCCTGATCGGCGCCGGAGCGGCCAACCTGGCCCTGGCGATCCGGCTCCAGCGGCTGCTGGCCGAGCGCGGCCTCGAGGACAAGACGATCCTCGTGCTCGAGAAGGCCGAGGAGATCGGCCACCACACCCTCTCAGGGGCGGTGATGAATCCCAAGGGGATCGCCGAGCTCTTCCCGGACTGGCGCGAGCAGGGCTTCCCGGTCGAGAAGGAGGTCACCTACGACGCCCTGGCCTGGTTGCGCAGGGGAGGGAAGCACCACCGCTTCGACGGGATGCTGACCCCGCCCCAGATGAAGAACCACGGGAACTTCATCGTCTCGGTCAACAAGGTCGTGCGCTGGATGGCCGAGCAGGCCGAGGCGGCCGGGGTCGAGATCTACCCGGGCTTCGCCGCGGCGCAACTCCTGATGGACGGCGAGCGCGTGCTCGGCGTCCAGACGCGCGACAGCGGGATCGCCAAGGACGGCACCCAGAAGGGCACCTTCGAGCCGGGCATGAACGTCACGGCCCAGGTGACGGTCCTGGGCGAGGGGTCCCGCGGGCACCTGACCAAGGACCTGGTGGAGCGCCTCTCCCTCGACGAGGGGAAGAACCCCCAGACCTACGGCACGGGCGTCAAGGAGATCTGGGACATCGGTGAGCGAGCCGAGGAGCTCTTCGGTTCGGTCTTCCACACGGGCGGCTATCCCCTCGGCGGGGACGGCTACGGGGGTGGTTGGATCTACGGCATCTCGCCCACCCAGATCAGCGTGGGCTACGTGGTCGGCCTCGACCACCACGACGCGCGCCTGGATCCCCACGCCCTGTTCGTGCAGTTCAAGCAGCACCCCTTCGTGGCGGACCTGATCGCCGGCGGCAAGGTCGTGCGCTACGGCGCGAAGACCGTGCCCGAGGGCGGCTACTTCGCCATGCCGCGCCTGCAGGGGGACGGCTTCTGCCTGGTGGGGGACAGCGCCGGCTTCCTCAACGCGGCCACCTTGAAGGGGGTCCACCTGGCCATCAAGTCCGGCATGCTGGCCGCCGAGGCCATCGCCGACGCCCTGGCCGCGGAGGACACCTCGGGGGCCAAGCTGGCGCGCTACACGGAGCTCTTCGAGGCCTCCTGGGCGAGGGATGAGCTCCACGGTGTGCGCAACTGGCGCCAGGCCTTCGACGGCGGGATGCTGGCCGGGATGATCGACGCGGGCGTGCAGATGATCAGCTCCGGCCGCGGACTCGTGGCCCGGCGCGGCGGGCACGACGACCACTCGACCATGCGCCCCGTGGCGCAGTCGCGCCTGAGCCTGCCGAAGTACAACGACACCACCTCCCTGGACAAGCTCACCGATGTCTACCACTCGGGGGCCATCCACGAGGAGGACCAGCCCAGCCACCTGCTCGTCACGGACCCCTCCGTCTGCGTGGAGCGCTGCACCGCGGAGTACGGCAACCCCTGCCAGCACTTCTGCCCGGCGGCGGTCTACGAGGTCCCCGAGGGAGGACTCGACGCCAGCGGAATCGTGATCAACGCCAGCAACTGCGTGCACTGCAAGACCTGCGACATCGCGGATCCCTACCAGGTCATCCAGTGGGTCGTCCCCGAGGGTGGCGGCGGCCCCAAGTACATCGACATGTGAGCTCGTAGCTCCGCTCGCAACCAACCCCCAGACTCCTCGACTCTCTGCATGAAGACCAGCCACCGGGCGCCCGCCGCCAAGCTCCCCAAGACCGAGCTCCTGATCGTCCTGGCCCCCGAGGGCAAGAAGGCCCCCCTGCCCAAAGGCGTCCAGGTGCCCAAGGCCGCCCTGCAGGACTTCGGCGGCGAGAGGCGCAAGACGCGCCTGACCGACGCCAGCGCCGGCGCCGCCCGGAGGGTCCTCTTCGTCGGGCTCGGCCCCGCCAAGGAGGTCGGCGCCGAGGACCTGCGGCGGGCCGCGGCCATCGGCGTGCAGGGTGCCGAGAAGGAGAAGGCCGGAGACGCGATCGTGTGGATCTCCGACGCCGTGGCCAAGCTGGCCGGCGGCCCGGGCGCCGTGGGCACCGCCGTGGCCGAGGGCGCCAGCATGGGCAACTACCGCTACGACCTGGGCAAGAGCAAGCCCGAGGCACGTAGCCTGAAGAAGGTGCTGGTGATGGGCGCCGGCGCGCCCTTCAAGAAGGGCGTGGCCCGCGGCGTGACCCTCGGCGAAGCGAACCTCTTCACCCGCGACCTGCAGAACCTGGCGGGCAACCAGCTGACCCCCAGCAAGCTGGCGGAGAAGGCCCGCGGCCTCGCGCGCCGCAGCCCCAAGGTGACCTGCAAGGTCATCGACGAGGCGGGCATGAAGAAGATGGGCATGGGCCTCTTGCTCGGCGTCTCCGCCGGCTCGGTCGAGCCCGCCAAGCTGATCCACCTGGTCTACAAGCCCAAGGGCAAGGCCAAGGGCAAGGTGGCGATCGTGGGCAAGGGCCTGACCTTCGACGCCGGCGGCATCAGCCTCAAGCCCTCGGCGCGCATGGAGGAGATGCGGTACGACATGTCCGGCAGCGCCGCGATCCTGGGGGCCTTCCACGCCCTGACCGGCCTCGACGTGCCCTACGAGGTGCACGGCATCGTGCCCTCCTCGGAGAACCTGCCCGACGCCAAGGCCACCAAGCCCGGCGACGTGCACAAGGCCATGAACGGCAAGACGGTCGAGGTCATCAACACCGACGCCGAGGGGCGCCTGATCCTGGGCGACGCCCTCTGCTACACCTCCAGCAAGGTCAAGCCCGACACGATCATCGACCTCGCGACCCTGACCGGCGCGGTGGTGGTCGGCCTGGGGCACGAGATGAGCGGCATGTACTCCACCACCGACCGCCTGCGGGACGCCCTGGTGGCGGCCGGGGAGGCCACCGGAGAGCTCTGCTGGCCGATGCCCCTCCACGACGCCTTCAAGGAGAACATGGCCGGCGGCCCCGCCGACCTGCGCAACATCTGCACCCCGAACATGGGGGGCGGCTCCATCGCCGGGGCCGCCTTCCTGTCCCACTTCGTGGGCGACGGCATCGAGTGGAGCCACATCGACATCGCCGGAACCGCCTGGGGGCAGGGAAACCGCGACTACACCGGCGGGAGCGGGGGCACCGGAGTTGGAACCCGGCTCCTGATCGAGTATCTTTCTCACTAGGTCTGCAAGACCCCTGGCGAACTCCGGGGGCCTCTTTCGACCCCCTTCCCCCTTCCGTGCAACTCGAACCGGAGCGGCGCCCACCACCGCGGGCGCCGGCTCGAGCGAAGCCGTGACTGTCAAGGAACCTACCCTCGTGCCCGGGCTCGCCGGCATCCCCGCCGCGGAGTCGGCGATCAGCTACATCGACGGCAAGGTGGGGCTGCTGCAGTACCGCGGCTTCCCGATCGAGGTCCTGGCGGAGCACAGCACCTTCGAGGAGACCGCCTGGCTCCTCTTGCACGGGAGCCTGCCGACCCAGGCAGAGCTCGACCGCTTCAGCGAGCGGCTCGCGGGCCACCGTGACCTGCCCCAGTCGGTGATCGACACCCTGGCCGTGCTCCCGAAGGACGGGCACCCGATGGCTGCCTTGCAGGCGGGCTACGCGGTCCTCGGTATGAGCTCTCCGCCCGTGGACATGGCGAGCGAGGAGGACCGCCGCGAGGCCTTCGCGCGCCTGGTGGCGGCGACGCCCTCCCTGGTCGCGGCCTACGCTCGAGCGCGCCGCGGCGAGGAGTACGTGCCCTCGGATCCCTCCCTCGGGACCGCCGCGAACTTCCTGTGGATGCTCAACGGCGAGAAGCCGGCCGAGCTCGTGGCGCGCGTGCTCGACGTGGCTCTGATCCTGCACGCGGACCACACCATGAACGCCTCGACCTTCACCGCGCGGGTGGTGGCGTCGACGGAGGCGGACCCCTACAGCGTCTGCGGCTCGGCCATCGGCTCCCTCAAGGGTCCCCTGCACGGGGGCGCCAACGAGCGCGTGCTGAACATGCTCAACAAGATCGGCTCTGTGGAGGCGGTCGAGGGCTGGCTCGCCGAGCGCCTGGCGACCAAGGGCAAGATCATGGGCTTCGGCCACCGGGTCTACAAGACGAAGGACCCGCGCTCGACGATCCTCCAGGGCCTGGCCCGGGACATGTTCGACCAGTGCGGCAGCACGCCGATCTACGACATCGCCCTGAGGCTGGAAGAGGGCGTCGTGGCGGCTCTGGGAGACAAGGGCATCCACCCCAACGTCGACTTCTACAGCGGCATCGTCTACGAGAAGATGGGCATCCCGACGGACGTCTTCACGCCGATCTTCGCCATCGCTCGCGTGGCGGGCTGGCTGGCCCACTGGAACGAGCAGATGCAGGACAACCGCATCTTCCGTCCCGGCCAGATCTTCACCGGCCTCCACGACGCCTCCTACGTGCCGATCGCCGAGCGCTAGGGGCCACGGCTCCGCCTCGAGAACCCTCGGCCTCTCCTTCGCCCATGGACGAGCACCAGCAGGCGGAGGATACCGACTACTTCGACAGCTACTCCGGGGCCGAGGTGCACCGGATGATGCTGGCGGACCGGGTCCGCACGGAGGCCTACCGAGCGGCGATCGAGGCCGTGGTGAAGCCGGGCATGACCGTCCTCGACGTGGGGGCCGGCACGGGCATCCTGAGCTTCTTCGCGGCCCGCGCGGGAGCCGCCAAGGTCTACGCCGTGGACCAGTCCGAGATCCTGGACGCCACCGAGGACCTGGTCGCGCAGAACGGCTTCGAGGGCGTGGTCGAGTGCATCCACGGCAACGCCGAGGAGATCGAGCTCCCGAGCCAGGTGGACGTGATCGTCTCCGAGTGGATGGGCCTCTTCGCACTGACCGAGGCGATGTTCGCCAGCGTGATCCGAGCCGCCGAGCGCCACCTCAAGCCCGGCGGCGTCCTGATCCCCTCGGGGATCCGCCTGGGGCTGACCCCGATCCAGGAGGACCGCCTGTACGCCGAGCGCGGTCTCGGCTTCTGGACCGAGGACCTCTACGGCTTCGACTACACGCCCATGCGCTACGCCGAGATCGCCAACCTGGACTCGATCACGGTCAAGGGCGGCGAGGCGACGGCCCTGGGCAAGTCCCGCACCCTGGTGGACATCGACTGCGCCACCGACCCCGAGGAGGCCTACTGGTTCGACTCCCAGGTGGAGTTCGTCTTCCAGCGCTCCGGCCGCTGGCACGGCTTCTTCGGCCACTTCGAGGCCCAGCTGGCCCCGGAGGTGGTGCTGTCCACTGCCTTCAACGAGCCCCTGACCCACTGGCGCCACTCCTGGTTCCCGGTGAGCGAGCGGGAGGTGGTGGCGGGCGATCGCCTGCACGTGCGCTTCAAGGCGCGCCCCGAGCCCACCGGTATCGACCGCCGCCGACCGATCTACTACCTCGAGGCGGACTGGGAGCGCGAGGGCGAGCTGCTCGAGACCCTGCACTACTGCCACCACGGTACGTACGAGTAGGGCCGGAGGCGCCCATGTCCCGCGAGCGCCGCGTTGGCCTGTTGATGGCCTTCTCCACCGCTGTGCTGTGGGGCTTCCTGGCCATCGCCATGAAGGTCGCCGCCCGGGAGGTGCCGGTGACGACGGTCGTCTGGTTCCGCTTCACCGCGGCCTGCCTGCTGCTGGCCTTCGGGGTCGGCCTGCGTCGCCCGCAGCGGCTGGGCATCCTGCTCAGGCCTCCGGGCCTCGCGATCCTGGGTGGGGTCTGCCTGGCGACGAACTACCTGACCTTCATGGCCGGGCTCGAGCGCACCACCCCGAGCTTCGCCCAGGTCCTGATCCAGCTGGGCCCGCTCCTGCTGGCGGTCTCGGGGGTGCTGGTCTTCAAGGAGCACCTGAGCCGTGCCCAGGCCCTGGGGGCGGGCCTGGCGGTGGTGGGCTTCGGCCTGTTCTACGCGGACCAGTGGGAGGTCGAGGCGGTCTCGCGGGCCGACCTGCTGGCGGGCATCGGGCTGCTCGTGGTGGCCGCCGTGACCTGGACCGCCTACGCCGTCTTCCAGAAGCTCCTGGTGCAGCGGGGCCGGTCGCCGCAGGACCTGAACCTGGTCTTCTACGTCCTGCCGGCCCTGGTGCTCTGGCCCTGGGTCGACTTCGAGGTGCTGGGGGGATTGACCCCCGGCATGTGGGCCTTGATGGCCTTCCTGGGGGCGAACACCCTGCTGGCCTACGGCGCACTGGGTGAGGCTCTGGAGCGCCTGCCGGCCTACCAGGTGAGCCTGATCATCATCATCAACCCGCTGATCACCCTGGTGGCCATGGCGGTGCTGCAGGCCCTCGAGCTCTCCTGGGTGCCCGTGGATCGCGTGGGGGTGCTCGGCTACGGCGCGGCCGGCCTGGTGGTGGCGGGCATCGCCCAGGTGCTGGTGGCCGGCGCGCGGGGCGTGGCTCCCCGCTCCTGACTGGCGGGGCATTCATGCCCCCCGTAGTCTCGGCGCTCAATGTGGAGCCTGCCCTTCCTCGCGCCCCTGGCGACCTACCTCCTCGCAGGCGCCTCCTCGGTGGCGGCGGCCCTGGGGGTGGCCTACCGGCGCAGCGAGCTGGGCCGCGCGCGGCGCCGGCTGAGGCGTGCCGCCAGGCCGGTGGTGCGTGAGGCGCGGCGCTTCGACGGGAGCCTGGAGCGCTGGCGCCGTCCCATCGAGCGCGCGGCTCGGGCCTACGCCAAGGAGCGCACGCGGTCGCAGCTCGCGGCGCTCGAGCTCGAGTCCCTCCGGGAGGCCGGCGCGTCCCAGGTGCGCTGGAGCGCCTTGGAGGAGGCGGGCTACCGCACCCTGGCGGACCTGGAGGGGGTCGACGCGCGCCACCTCGCGGCGGTGCACGGCGTCGGTGGCAAGAGCGCCACGAAGATCGTGCGCGCCCGCGCCAAGGTCCTCGAGCGCCTGCGCCGTGAGGGCGTGCCGCTGCCCGAGGCCGAGCTGGACGGCTCGGCGGCGGAGGAGCTGGCGGCCTGCACCCTGGAGCTGGCCGAGGCCAAGGAAGTGGCGGGGCAGGGACCCCTGCGCCTGCGCGAGGCGGCGGCGGAGCTGGCGCGGGACCAGCGCGAGAGTCGCCGCGAGACGTCCTTCCGTCGCTGGTTGACCGGTCCCTTCAGGCGCACGCGCAATGCTGATGCCGTCGCGCGTGCCGCGGAGCTGGCGGCGGGGGCCGACGAGCTGGCCGGGGACGGGCTGCTGGAGGAGGCCCGCGCGGGGCGCAAGCGCCTCGCCGCCTGGCGCCCCGCCCGGCGCGACCGGGAGGACCTGAGGCGCGGCTTCCGGGACCGCTACGCGGAGTGCTGCGCCATGCTCGAGGAGGTCTTCGGCCGGCTCGGCCTGCGTCCCCCGCGAGGCGGCGGTGGCGGCCGCGGCGGTGTGACCGAGGAGGTGGTGCGGCGGGTCGAGGCCTTTCCCCTGCGGGTGGCGGGCCTGCGCGCCACCCTGCGGCCCTACCAGGTCTTCGGGGCCAAGTACCTGCTCGCCCAGGAGCGCACCATCCTCGGGGACGAGATGGGGCTCGGCAAGACGATGCAGGCCCTGGCGGCCATGGTGCACCGGGCGCAGGGCGACCGGGCCGCGCGCTTCTTCGTGGTGGCGCCGGCGGGCCTCCTGATCAACTGGGAGCGGGAGGTGCAGCGCTTCACGGAGTTCGTGCCGCGGCTCCTGTACGGGGACGAGCTCGAGCCGAACCTGGCAGCCTGGATCGCGGAGGGGGGCGTGGCGATCACCTCCTACGCGACCCTGCGCAACGCGGACCTGGGAGCCGTGCTCGAGTCCCGCGGCGAGGGCGTGGACCTGACGGCGGTGGACGAGGCGCACTACATCAAGAACCCGGAGGCGGGCCGCACCCGTGCCGTGCGCCGCCTGCTGGAGCGCTCGGCCCACTGCGTGCTGCTCTCGGGCACGCCCATGGAGAACCACCCGCGCGAGTTCCTGGAGCTGATCGACGCGATCCGCCCCGCGGACGCCCGGGAGCTGCGCGGCAGGGAGCTGGAGCTCGATGCGGCGGTGGGCTCGGTGCGCGCCTTCCACGAGGCGGTGGCCAAGGTCTACCTGCGCCGCAACCAGGAGGACGTGCTGACCGAGCTGCCGGAGCGGCTCGAGGTCGAGGAGTGGGTCGAGCCCTTCCGGGCGGACCTGGCGGCCTACTACGAGGAGGTGCGCAAGCGGAACTTCATGGGCATGCGGCGCGCCGCGACCCTGGGAGTGCCGGGGACTCCCTCGGCCAAGCTCGAGCGCCTGGATGAGCTCTTCACCGACCACCGCGAGTCCGGGCGCAAGGTGATCGTCTTCTCCTTCTTCCTCGACGTGCTCGCGGCCCTGGCGCAGCGCTTCGAGACGGTCGGGACGATCAGCGGCAAGCTCGGGCCGCGCGAGAAGCTGGAGCTCTGTGACGCCTTCCAGGCCCGGGAGGGGCACGCGATCCTGCTCCTGCAGATCAACGCCGGGGGCCAGGGGCTCAACCTGCAGGCGGCCAGCGCGGTCGTTCTCTGCGAGCCCCAGACCAAGCCCTCGACCGAGGTCCAGGCCATCGCCCGCGCCCACCGCATGGGCCAGACCCAGCGCGTGATCGTGCACCGCCTGCTGGCGCGGGGGACCTGTGACGAGAGCCTGGTGAGCGTCCTGGCCGAGAAGTCCGAGCTCTTCGAGGCCTACGCCCGCAAGAGCCTGGTCAAGGAGGCCAGCCCCGAGGCGACCGAGACTCGCGTGGTGCGGGCCGTGCTGGAGGCGGAGGTGGAGCGCCTGGCGCGCGAGGAGGGCGCGCTGCCCTCGGAGGCGGCGGGCGAGTGACCCCGGGCGCGGCGGCTACTTGCCGTTGCGGTAGACCGCGTGGCAGTCCGTGCAGCTGGACTGCACGTCGTCGAAGGCCGCCAGGGCCTCCGCTCGCGCGTCGCTCTGGATCGCGCCCACGAGCTTCTCGCTGGCCGCCACGGACCTGGCCATCCAGTCGCGGAAGTCCTCCGGCTGCTCGATCACCTCGTCGAGCTCGCTGGCGGCGCGGAAGATCTCGAGCAGCTGCTGGGCCTCGTTCAAGGGGTCCACGTCCGGGTGGGCCGGGTCGGCCTTCCAGTCGTTGTCGGCGATCAGCTCGACGTTGTCGCTCAGCCGCGTCATCTCGACCATGGCCTGGCGGAAGCCCTCGATGGGCTTGGCGGCAGGGAAGTCCCAGGCGTAGGCGGCGGTCTCCTCGGCGCTGGGCAGGGGCTTGCTGGCCAGGGTCTCGTAGAGCCCCGTGTACTTCTTCGACGTCCCGCACCACTGGCGCATCTCCGCCACCACCCGCTCGCGCTCGGCGCCGTCCAGGACCGCCCGCCCGACCGCCGCGGCCGCGGGGCCCCGGTGCTTGCCGTGGAAGCAGTGCACGTAGAAGGGAGCCTCGAGCTCACGGAAGGTCTTGGCGATCTGCAGCAGCTCCTCCTCCTCGATGCCGTGGTAGCGGATCGGCACGTGCACGTAGCGCATGCCGTGGAGGGCGGCCAGCGCCTGGTCCGGGGCCTTGCCATCGACCGAGAGCACCGTGCGCACGCCCAGGCGCTCCAGCTCCGCGAAGGCCGCCTCACCGATCGGCTCGCTGCCGGAGAGGATCGTGCTCGAGAGCTGGTAGAGGTTGTGCAGCCCGTCCATGTCCGTGGGTGACACCTCCGGCAGGGCCTCGAGGCCCGCCAGCTCGTAGGCGTCCGAGACCTCCAGCAGGGGAGCCGCCACCTGGATCTCCTCGGTCTTGTTGCTGGAGCAGGCGGGGCCCAGGAGGGCAGAGGCGCTGGCCAGGAGCAGGAGCAGGGGGCGGTTCGGCATCTGGATGGGGCGGGTCGGGGCGGATTGTGGTGTGGAGGGCAGGGGCTCGCAAGCCTCCCGGGCCCACCGGGGACCCCGGCGGTAAAGCAACTAGTGTACCGCCGGTCCCCCTGCCCTGGACCCCCCCTGCAGGGGGCCGGAGCCTCGAGGCCCCCGGCGGGTGACCCCAGGGGCAGCCCCTGTTTCCCTTTCGGAACCCTGCCGGCGGGGTTCCCCACCGGGCTGGGGCGGAGGGGCCGGGGCCCCCGAGGAGGGCGAGCAGGCCGACTTTCCGGGCCGCGACTGGGGAGCGGGAGCAGCCGCGCTGACGGGGGCCAAAAGCCCTGTGTCCCCGGGAGCGGCCCCGTGGCCCGCTGGTAGGATCCCGCCCCATGACTGCCGCTCCCACCCCCGAAACGGTCGAGACCGACCTCCAGTTCGCCATCGCCATCGCCCAGGCCGCCGGCCAGCGGGCCCTCGCCCTGCGCACCCTCGTCAGGAAGGACGGCGCCGCGCGCTGGGAGGACCGCACCCTGGCCGACGTGGGGGACCAGGCCTGCGACGGCTACCTGCAGGGTGCCCTCTTCGGCCGCTGTCCCGAGGACGGGGTGCTCAGCGAGGAGACGAAGGACAGCCCCGAGCGCCTGTCGAGGAGTCGCGCCTGGATCATCGACCCCCTCGACGGCACCCGCGAGTACAGCCAGCTACGGGAGGACTGGGCCGTGCACGTGGCCCTGACGGTCGACGGTGCCTGCGGCCTGGCGGCCGTCGACCTGCCGGCGCAGGGCAAGACCCTGTGGGCGGTCACCTTGCCGGGCCAGGAGAGAGCGGGACTGATCGGCGAGGGTGAGCTCGTGCGCGGGGACAGTCCGTCCGCCGACGCTCCGCGCATCGCCTGCTCGCGCAGCCACACGCCACCCTGGATGGAGGCCTTCCACGGGGCCATGGGCGGCGGCGAGCTGGTGCGCGCCGGCTCGGTGGGCAACAAGGTCAGCCTGCTGCTGTTGGGTGAGGCGGACCTCTACGTGCACAAGGTGGGCCTCAAGGAGTGGGACACCTGCGCCCCCGAGACCGTGGCCCGTGGCCTGGGCTGGCACGTCTGCAAGCTGCGGGGCGAGGAGCACCGCTACAACCAGGCGGACCCGGTCAACCACGAGCTGGTCATCTGCCGCCCGGCCATCGCCGAGCGCGTGATCGCGGCCCTGGCGGAGTGCGGCGCCCTGGAGGACGAGCGCAAGGAGTGACGGCGCCGCCGCGCCAGAGCTCGACGGGGGAGGCGTGGCGCCGCACCACCTCCGCCGACGGCAGGCTGCGGCACTCGGAGGGGCCGGAGCCCGCCCGCGCCGCTCGCTCCCTCCGCCGGCTCGACCAGAGGCCTGGCACGGGGAGGGGGGCGGCGGCGAGCTCCCGGGGAGCCCCGGGAGGGTGATCAGCCGTTGAAGGCCCGCTTGTGGAGGATGTTGTTCTCCAGGTGGATGTGCTCGTGGAGGTCCCGCTCGAGCTCGTCGAAGCCGACCCACAGGGCGCGCCAGGTGCTGCAGGCCCCCTCGGGGACCACGTAGTCGCCGCAGAACTCCCGCAGCTGGCGCAGGAGGCCGCCCAGGTCCTCGTGCTCCATCTCCATCACGCTGATGGGGCCGCCGAGCATGTGCTTGTGTCCCGCGAGGATGGCCGGGAAGAGCACCTGCTCCTCCTTCATCAGGTGCTGGTCGATGTCCTCCTTGATGGAGAGGAAGGTGGTCAACATGCCCTCGAAGCTCTCCGGGTCCTTCTCGCCGTGGACCCGATGGACCTTGCGGGCCATCTCCTCCAGGCGCGGGAGCTCCTCCTTCAGGCTGTCGTGGTAGCGGCGCAGGATGTGCTCGATCAGCTCCGGCAGGGGGGCCTCGTCCCAGCGCACGGCGGGGCTGGTGGTCTCGGCCAGCTCGCGTTCGAGCTCCTGCAGCAGGGTCTCGATCTCGAGCCCGCCCTGCTGGCAGGCCTCCTGGAGGGGCTTGCCGCCGCCGCAGCAGAAGTCGATGCCGTGGCGCGCGAAGACACGCGTGGACATGGGGTGCTCCGTGGCCACCTGGCCGACGGTCGAGTCTTGGGTGATGTTCATCGAAGTCAGGGGGTCAGTCGTCTTGGGAACCGAGCAGCTCGACCAGGGTGTCGAGCACGCGCTCGGGCTTGGGGGAGCGGGGCGTCGGTTCGCCCCTGGGGCGGGCGTGGACTCCGCGGCGGTTCGCCATGGAGTGCACCACGCCCGTGAACAGGGCCTGCATCACGTCGATGCCCAGGTCGTCCCGCAGCTCGCCCTGGGCCACGCCCTCGGACAGGGCGCGCCGCACGAACTTCTGCGAGCGCGCCACCAGGGCGCGCAGGCTCGCGAGGGCGGGCCCGGGGACGGAGAGGAACACCTGCTCGGAGAGAAGGAGCCAGGCCAGGCCCGGCCGGTTGCGGATGAGGTCGATGCGCGCGAGCAGGAGTGCGCGAAGGCGCTCGAGGGGCGGGAGGTCCTCGTCGGGGAAGCTGGCCTCGACGTCCTCGACGGCCAGCTCCACGGCGGCCACCAGGATCGCCTCGACGCTCTCGAAGTGGCGGAAGAGGGCGCCGGCGGTGACGCCCACCTCGAGCGCGATGCGCGCGGCGGTCAGGGCGGGCGCACCTTCTTCGCCGATCAGTCGCAGCGCCGCCGCCGCGATCTCGCGGCGACGGACGGGGCTGGACTTGCGTTTCTGGGTGCGGGGGGGCATGGGCCTGAAGTAAGTAAATGTATACTTACTTCTCGGACGCGACGCAAGTCCTCCTGGAGTCTTTCGTCGGGGACTTCGAGGGTGTCCGGGCCGTGGGGTGGCCAGACCCCCGCTGGCGCGCCCACCAGGACTCGAACCTGGGACCCTCAGATTAGAAATCTGATGCTCTATCCAGCTGAGCTATGGGCGCTTGGGGCCGCGGCCCTCGGCACGTGAGTGTACTGTCGCGACCCCTGGGAGGGTACAGCCGCCGTGGGGCTCGAGTCCGCCGCCCGGCCGGGAGCCGCGGGCGGTGAGAATGAGCGGGGCGCCTCGCGCGGGGCGCCTCGCTGAGGATCGGGCCGGTACCCCTCTCGCGGGTGGCCGCTCTCGACGCCGAGAGCGGCCTCAGAGGACGTCGACCAGGGTCGAGCTCACCGCGCGAGTCAGGGGGCGGTCGAGGGTGCCCCAGTCGATGCCCTCGAGGGCGGACCGGACGTCCTGGCCGTGGTGGTAGGTCACCGGGAGGCCGAAGCGGCGAGCCGCGCGCGCACGGAAGCGGTGCGCCGGCTGCGCACCCTGAGGGTCTTCCTCGTAGATGTCGATGCTCAGTGGATAGAGTCGCCCATCTCTTCCAGTGCGAAGCGCGACCAGGCTCCCGCCCTCGATCTCGATCGAGGAGCAGCCTTGTTCCTGGAGGAACTCGATGATCTCCCGCTCATGGAGGCTTGTCGCGTTGTTCATGTCTCTGAGGATAGGTGCCCTTGGACTCAGAACAGATAGGGTATTCAGCTCAATTGAAGGAGCGATTTCAACGTCGAAGCTGACCTGGAATCTCCTTCGCGTTCGCGGTCGACCGTGACCCTCGGGCCCCCGTGTTCGAGGAAGGGGGCGCGGATGACGCGAGTGTCACGAAGGGAGTTGCGTTCGGGAGCTCGCGTGCGCCGGCACTCAGCGCACCGGAAGACCGTGTAAGTGCATTACACAGCGGTTCCTCCGATGGATGTGCCTCGGGCGGGGCGCACTTGCAACCGGAGGGAGGGCCGGCTCCTCTCCCGGCACGGATGCCTCTCCTCGTGGGACGCGCGGAGACCCATCACGCGGTCGGCCGGGCGACGCAAACCCCGACCAGGTAGCCTCTTGCCGGAGTCGGGCGAGGATTCAGCGGGCACCACGGGGGGCGTGGTCGGGGAGATGGGACTCGAACCCACGACTCGCAGCACCCAAAGCTGCGCCTCTACCAACTGAGGTACTCCCCGTTCGCCTGACCGCGGTCGTCGTCCCGGGGACGCGCCGTAGGTCGGTGATCGGGAAGCCTAGCCCAGGCCCCCACGGGCTGCGAGGTCCTGAGGCGGTTTTGGGTGGTCGCGGTGTCTCCCAGGGACTACCTTGCGCAGGATCGCCCCGCGTCGACGCGGGGGGTCCCTCCGTCTCCCCTGGTCTAGAACCTCGCATGCCATCGCCCCCGCAGCGGTGGCCCTCCTCCCCGTTCTATGAAGGTCCTCGTCGTCGGTGGCGGCGGGCGTGAACACGCCCTCTGCTGGAAGATCGCCCAGTCTCCGCAACTCACCGAGCTCCTCTGCGCGCCGGGAAATGGCGGCACCGGAGCCGTCGCGCGCAATGTGGACGTCTCCGCGAGCGACGTGTCGGGCCTGGTGCGGCTGGCCAAGGACGAGGGCGTCGACCTGGTGGTCGTCGGGCCGGAGGACCCGCTCGTCGCGGGCCTCGCGGACGCTCTGCGGGCGGAGGGCATCGACGTCTTCGGTCCCGGCAGCCGGGGGGCGGAGCTCGAGGGGTCGAAGGCCTTCACGAAGGACCTGCTCGAGCGCCAGCGTATCCCGACGGCGTCCTCGCGCCGTTTCGATCGCTCGGGCCCTGCCAAGGCCTACCTGGAGGGCTGCAGCGTGTGGCCCCAGGTGGTCAAGGCGGACGGCCTGGCGGCCGGCAAGGGCGTGTTCGTCTGCAGCGACCTCAAGGAGGCCTTCCGGGCGGTGGACCTGGTCATGGAGGAGCGCAAGCTCGGGGGTGCCGGAGACCGCATCCTGATCGAGGAGTTCCTGGAGGGCGAGGAGGCCAGCGTGCTGGCCATCACCGACGGTGAGGCGATCCTGATCCTCGAGCCGGTCGTCGACCACAAGCAGGTGGGGGACGGTGACACGGGCCCCAACACGGGCGGCATGGGGGTCTACTCCCCGGCGCCCTCCATGAGCAAGCGCCTCCTGCGGCAGATCGAGCAGCGCATCGTGATCCCCTCGATCCACGGCCTGCGTCGGGAGGAGATCCCCTTCCGCGGCGTGCTCTTCGTGGGCCTGATGATCACCGACCAGGGGCCCAAGGTGCTCGAGTACAACGTGCGCTTCGGAGATCCGGAGATGCAGGCCATCGCCCGCCGCTTCAAGAGCGACCTGCTGCCCTACCTGGTCGCCACCGCGAAGGGGGAGCTCTCCGAGATGACGCCCCCGGAGTGGGACGCGCGCTTCTGCGTGGGGGTCGTGGCCGCCAGCGAGGGCTACCCCGGGACCTACCGCAAGGGGGACAAGATCCGGCGGGTCGAGAGCGCGGACGCCCGCCAGGACGTGGCGGTCTTCCATGCGGGGACCTCCACCGGGGTCGATGGGCTGGTGACCTCCGGCGGACGGGTGCTGTGCGTGACCGGGATGGGCGACACCATCGACGACGCCCGGGCCGCGGCCTACGGCGCCTACGACGAGGTGGAGTGGGCTGGCAAGTTCTGCCGGCGGGACATCGGCGCGCGGGTCGAGCGGAGCAAGGAGCGCATCCGGCGTATGATGGGCGGGACGACCCCCGGAGCCCGGGAGGGGCGCATCTGAGATCGCCCCAGACTGAGCCTGCGGGTCTTGAACGGGACTCCTCCAGAGCGGAAGCTCTGGGCGTGGCCTGCGCCGCGTGGGTCCCTTCTCGCGAACCCCAGAGCCTCTCGCGCTACCTTGGACCACTCCGCGATCCGCCAACGCTTCGACGAGTACCTGCGCTCACGCTCCCTCAAGCTGACGCAGCAGCGGGAGCAGATCTTCGAGAAGGCCTTCGAGACCCACGAGCACTTCACGGCGGAGACCCTCCACCGCTGGATGAGCGAGGGTGAGGCGACCCAGAACGTCTCACGGGCCACGATCTACCGCACCCTGAGCCTCCTCGAGGAGGGCGGCTTCATCGGCTCCCTCGACAGTGGCCGGGGCGAGCTCATGTACGAGCACCTGCTCGGGCACGAGCACCACGATCACCTGGTCTGCCTGCGCTGCGGGAAGATCGAGGAGTTCCAGAACGAGCAGATCGAGCGCCTCCAGGAGGAGGTGGCCAGGCTGCACGGCTTCGAGTTGCTCAAGCACTCCTTGCGCCTCGAGGGGCACTGCACGGAGTGTGTCGCAGCCCTGAAGGCGGTCGAGGTGGACGCCGGTTGAGGGGGAGCGCCCGGCGGCTACCCCTAGCGTCTGCGGGTTACCTCGAGAAGTTCTGCAGGATCCGGTTGAAGACCAGCTCCGCGATCTCTCCGTTCGACACCCCGAACTTGCGCGCGGAGACGATCAGGCGGCAGCGGTTCAGGTCGTAGGCCTCCACCGAGACCGTCACCTCCGCGCCGTCGACCACGCCCACCGCGCCGCGCACGTCCTGGCTGACCTGCAAGGGCAGCTCGGCCTGGCCGCCGAGGCTGGCCTTGGCCACGGCCCAGGCCACGTCCACGTCCTCCTCGATCTGCGCCACGTAGGTGTTGTTGTCGAGGATGTCCTGGCTGATGATCACCCCGGCCCCCAGGCCGAGGACGGCGGCGCAGCCGGAGGTCAGGAGGGGCAGGGCGAGGGCGGCGGTCAGGACGGGGATGCGCATGGCAAGAGGGGGCACGGGTTCGGGGGCCTCGACGACCCGAAATTAGCGAATCCACGGGCTCGATCCAGAACCGGGCGGGACCGATTTCTCTCCCGGGGCTCCTCGGGCGCGATCGGCCTCAGACCCCGACCGCCCCGGCGGCGCACTCCACCAGGCGCCGGTAGAAGCCCAGGCCCTCGCCCTCCGCCCGGGGCCCCAGCCGTGTCCAGTGCGGGTGCTGCCAGGGGTCCAGGTTGCGCTCGGGGTGCGGCATCAGGCCCAGCACGCGCCCGGTGGGGTCGCAGATGCCGGCGATGGCCCCCACGGAGCCGTTGGGATTCTCCGGGTAGGAGGCGGGGCCCCCCTCCGGGGTCACGTAGCGCAGGGCGATCTGGCGCCGGGCCTCGAGGCGCTCCAGGGTGGCCCCGTCACGCACCACGAAGCGGCCCTCGGCGTGGGCCACCGGGGTCGGCATCAGCTCCCCGGGCTCGATCCAGGGGCAGGCGCAGCCCAGCGACTCGAGGGTCACCCAGCGGCACTCGTAGTGGTTGGACTCGTTGTTGGTGAGGGCGATGTCCCGCTCGCCGTCCTCGCCGGTGCTGTCGAAGAGCCCCGACTCGACCAGCACCTGGAAGCCGTTGCAGACCCCCAGGGCGTGGCCGCCGCGCTCGACATAGGCTCGCAGGGCCTGCGCCAGGCCGTGGCGCAGCTCGAGTCCCCAGACGCGGCCCGCGGCCACGTCGTCGCCGTAGCTGAAGCCGCCGGCGATGACCAGGATGTCGAGCTCGTCCAGGCGCTGGGGTTCCTCCAGGAGGCGGCCCAGGTGCAGCACGCTGGCCTCGGCACCGGCCAGGCGCAGGGCGCGCTCGGTCTCGTGGTCGCAGTTGGTCCCCGCCGTGCGGAGGACGAGGGCTCGGGGGCGCGTCATGGTCGGCTCAGCCTTGGAAGTAGCCCTGGTGCGCGTCGCGCACCTCGGTCAGGGTCAGGCGCGCCAGGCTCTCGCCCCGGGCGCCGCGAATCTCGATGCCCTCGTCGCCGCGCACGCGCCCCACCAGGGCCAGCGGGTGCGGGTCGAGGGCGGCCTCGAAGGCCCCCTGCTGCTCCGGCTCGACCTCCACCAGGAAGCGCGTGCAGGACTCGGAGAAGAGGGCGGTCGCGTCCGGGTCACAGCCCTCGGCGAGGGGCTCGCAGGGCACCCGGGCGAGGTCCAGGTCGAGGCCCAGGCCCCCGGCCCAGGCCATCTCGCAGGCCGCCACCGCCAGTCCTCCCTCGGACAGGTCGTGGCAGGCGCGCACGCTCCCGGCGGCGATGGCCGCGTGCAGGGCGCCGAGCTGCGCCGGAGCGCTGCCGAGGTCGGGGGCCGGCACGCGGCCGCCGGAGAGGCCCTGGAGCCGGAAGTGCTCGGAGCCCCCCAGCTCGGCGCGGGTCAGGCCCACGAGGTAGAGCAGGTTGCCCGCCGCCTTGAGGTCCATGCTCACGCAGCGCCGCACGTCGGGCACGATCGCCAGGGCCGAGACGAGCAGGGTGGGCGGGATCGGGCGCGCCTCGCCACCCACGCGGTACTCGTTGTTGAGGCTGTCCTTGCCCGAGATGAAGGGCGTGCCGTAGGCCAGGGCCGCGTCGCGGCAGGCCTCGGAGGCGAGCACCAGGGCCCCGAGATGCTCGGGCCTGTCGCAGTTGCCCCAGGAGAAGTTGTCGAGGATCGCCGTGCGGGCGGGGTCCGCGCCCACCGCCACGGCGTTGCGCAGGGCCTCGTCGATGACCGCCGCGGCCATGCGGCCCGGGTGCAGCTGGCCGTAGCCCGGGTTCGCGCCGCAGGTGATCGCGAGGCCGCGGTGGGAGTCCTCCAGGGGCCGCAGCACCGCGCCGTTGCCCGGGGCCGCGGACTCCACGCCCACGTGGGCCTTGAGCACGCTCATGCCCTGCACCTCGTGGTCGTACTGGCGCACGATCCACTCCTTGCTGGCGTTGTTGGGTGCGCCCACGGCGGCCAGCACGGCGGCCTTCGGGTCGTCGAGGGGCGGCGCCCCGGGGTCGTCCGCAGCCGGCGGCGACCAGCTCGCGCGGCGCACGGGCTTGGGCGTGCCCCCGTGCAGGAAGTCCATGGCCAGGTCGCCCACGACCTCGCCCGCGTACTCGAGCACGAGGCGCCCGGTGTCGGTGAACTCGCCCACCACCGTGGCCTCCACGTCCTCGGCGGCGAAGACCTCGAGGCAGGCCTCCAGCTCCTCGGGCGGCACGGCCATCACCATCCGCTCCTGGGCCTCGCTGATCCAGATCTCCTCCGGCGAGAGGCCCGGGTACTTGAGGGGCACGGTCTCGAGCCGCACGTGGGCCCCGCACTCCTCGCCCATCTCTCCGACGGCGCTGGAGAGGCCCCCGGCGCCGCAGTCGGTGATGGCGCGGTAGAGCTTGCGGTCGCGGGCCACGAGCAGGGCGTCGAGCACGCGCTTCTCGGTGATCGGGTCGCCGATCTGCACCGCCGCGGAGGAGACCATCTCGGACTCCTCGTGCAGCTCCACCGAGGAGAAGGTCGCGCCGTGGATGCCGTCCCGGCCCGTGCGTCCGCCGGCGACCAGGATCAGGTCCCCGGGCCGCACCTCCTTCTCGGCGCACCAGCGGGGCATCAGCCCCACGGTGCCGGCGTAGACCAGGGGGTTGCCCACGTAGCCCTCGTCGTACCACAGGCCCCCGTTGACGGTCGGGATGCCCATGCGGTTGCCGTAGTCCCGCACGCCGGCCACGATCCCGCGCAGGATGCGCCGCGGGTGCAGGCAGCCCTTCGGCAGCTCCTCGAGAGCCAGGTCCGGGGGGCCCACGAAGAAGGCGTCCGTGCCGGCGATCGGCCGCGCCCCGAGGCCCACCCCCAGGATGTCGCGGATCACCCCGCCGATGCCCGTCCCGGCGCCCCCGTAGGGGTCGATGGCGCTGGGGTGGTTGTGGGTCTCGACCTTGAAGCACAGGTCCCAGCCGCTCTCCGCGTCGAACTCGACGATGCCCGCGTTGTCGTGGAAGACGCTCACGCACCAGGGCTTGTCGAGGGTCACCGTGGCGTGCTTGATCGTCTCCTTCAGGAGGTTCTCGTAGCGCCGCGTCCCGGAGCCCTCGAAGTCGCCGGGGGCGTCGAACTCCACCGTGCCGGCGAAGGTCTTGTGCTTGCAGTGCTCGCTCCAGGTCTGGGCCAGGGTCTCGAGCTCGCAGGCGCTGGGCTCGCGGCCCTCGGCCCGGTAGTGGGCCTGGATGGTGTGCATCTCCTCGAGGTTGAGGCTCAGCGCGCCCTCGTGGCTGAGGGTCATCAGCGCCTCGTCGTCGAGCTGCAGGAGCGGCACCTCGACCCGGCCGTGCTCGGGGGCCCGCGGCGGGCGGCCGTAGTTCAGACCCTCGCCGTCGATGGCGACCTCCTCGATGGTGTCGTTGGCGAGCACTCGCTGGGCCAGGGTCGCGAGCTCGGCCGCGGACAGCTCACCCTCGAGCTCCCAGGCCTGGAAGGTGGTCACGAGGACGTCCTCGCCGGCGGGCACCAGGCCCGTGCGCATCAGGGCACGCTCCACGGTCAGGGCCACCGGGTCCATCACGCCGGGGCGGCGAGCCACCAGGATGCGGTGGTCGCAGGGGGCGGCCGAGGGGGCGGTCCGGGGCGGGATCAGGCGCACCTCGTCCAGCACCGGGTCCGCCAGGAGCTCCCGGGCGATGCGCGCGGCGCGCTCGGGGTCGAGGCCGGGGGGCAGCAGGTAGCCCCGGCCGCAGCGGGCGCCGGTGAGCCCCTCGATGCCGAGCTCGGCCACGGCGACCGCCAGACCGGCGGCGTCGGGGTCGTCCTCGCGGCGCTTGCGGAAGAGCTCGACGCGCCAGGCGTCGGGCAGGGCGGTGGTGGCGGTCTCGGCGGAGGGCACGGCGAAGGTGGCCATCGGACGGGGGCGATCGGCGGGGTGGGCGGAGGGCCGGGATCGGCGCGGATCCCAGGCGGGAGTACGGATCATAACGGCCTCGGGGGGCCGAATCAGCCCTGCGCACTTGCGCCGCGAGGGGGGCTGGCCGAACATGCGCGACCGCGGCGGCCCGCGGTGAAGGAGGCGAGACCGATTTGAGCGACGAGGCGAAGAGCGAGCAGGAGCCCATCTCCGACGGGCCGGCACCCCGTGGTGGGCAGGAGACCCCCGAGGGGGGCGCCGCCGCCACGCCGGGGTCGATGAACTTCGAGGCCGAGATCGCCGAGCTGGAGTCCCAGCTGGCGGAGCTCAGGGAGCTCTCCGAGCGCACCCAGCTCGACCTCACGGAGGAGATCGCGACCCTCACCGGACGACTGGAGGTCGCCATCCAGGCCACCTACAAGGACCTCTCCGCCTGGGACCGGGTCAAGGTCGCCCGCCATGCCGAGCGCCCCGTGGTGGGCGACTACGTGGCCGGCATCCTCGACGAGTTCATCGAGCTCCACGGGGACAAGGTCTTCGGGGACGACATGGCCATCATGACCGGCCTGGCGCGCATCGGCGAGCAGCGCTTCATGCTCATCGGCCACCGCAAGGGCCGCTCGACCAAGGAGCGCATCCAGTGCAACTTCGGCAGCGCCCACCCCGAGGGCTACCGCAAGGCCCTGCGCAAGATGCGCCTGGCCGAGAAGCTCGGCCTGCCGATCGTGACCATGATCAACACCCCGGGCGCCTACCCGGGCATCGGCGCCGAGGAGCGCGGCCAGGCGGAGGCGATCGCCGAGAACATCCTCGAGATGTTCGGCATCCGCGTCCCGATCGTCGTGATCGTGATCGGCGAGGGAGGCTCGGGCGGTGCGCTCGGCATCGGCATCGGCGACCGGGTGCTGATGATGGAGTACGCCTACTACTCGGTGATCAGCCCCGAGGGCTGCGCGGCCATCCTCTGGAAGGACGGCGCCCGCACCCCCGACGCGGCCGCGGCCCTGCGCCTGACCGCTGGGGACCTGATGGAGCTGGAGCTGGTGGACGGCGTCATCCGCGAGCCCGTGGGCGGCGCCCACCGGGACCGGGAGGCGGCCATGGCCGGGGTGCGCGACACGATCGTCGAGGCCATCGACGAGCTCGAGCAGCTCGACACCGAGGAGCTGCTCGAGCGCCGGCGCCTCAAGTTCCGCCACGCGGGCCGCATCGAGGGGCGCTTCCCGAGCGTCCCCGGGGTCTGAGGGGAGCGCAGGCATGGCCCCGAAGTCGAACAAGCCCGCGGACGCCGCCGAGCCGGACTTCGACGCTCGCCTGGCGCGCCTCGAGGCCCTGGTGCAGGAGATGGAGGAAGGCGGCCTGGGCCTGGAGGGTGCCATCGAGCGCTACGAGCAGGGCGTGGCCCTGCTCAAGGGCTGCCGCGAGGTCCTGGCGGGTTACCGCAAGCAGGTGGAGGAGCTGACCCGCGACGCCCAGGCCACCCTCGAGCCCTACGGGGACGACCCGGACCTGGACGAGGATGGGGACTGAGCCCGCCGCGGAGCTCACGGCCTGGCTCGCGGCCGCGCGCCGGGACTGCGAGGCCGAGCTCGAGGCCTGGCTCGCGGGACGCGAGGACTGGCCCGACTCGCTGCGCGAGGCCTGTGCCTACGCCCTGATGGGCGGCGGCAAGCGGCTGCGCCCGGCCCTGGTGCGCCTGTTCTGCGAGGCGGAGGGGGGCACGACCCATGCGGCGGTCGCGCCGGCCCTGGCCCTCGAGCTGGTGCACACCTACAGCCTGGTGCACGACGACCTGCCCTGCATGGACGACGACGACCTGCGCCGCGGACGGCCCACCTGCCACAAGGTCTACGGAGAGGCGCTGGCCGTGCTCGTGGGTGACACCCTCCTGACCGAGGCCTTCGGTCTGGTGAGCGGGGCTCCCGCGGGGGCCGCCGAGCTGTGCGCCGTCCTGGCCCGGGCCGCCGGCGCCGCCGGCATGGTGGGGGGGCAGGTCCTGGACCTGACCCTGGCCGGCAGCGGGGCCAGCGCGGAGCAGGTGCGCGAGGTGCACCGCCGGAAGACCGCCGCCCTGCTCGGGGCCGCCTGCGAGCTGGGGGCCGTGGCCGCCGGCGCGCCCCCCGAGCGCCGGGCGGGGGCCCGCGACTACGGCCTGGCCCTGGGGCTCGCCTTCCAGGCCGTGGACGACGTGCTCGACGTGGTGGGGGACGCCGGCACCCTGGGCAAGACCCCGGGCAAGGACGAGGCCCTGGACCGGGCCACCACCGTGGTCGTCCTGGGCCTGGAGGGGGCCCGTGCAGAGGCCCGGCGGCGCACCGAGGAGGCCCGCGGCGCGGCGCGCGCCCTGGGCTACGGCCCCGACTCCCTTCCCAGCCGTCTGATCGACCGCCTGCTGGAGCGGGAGAGCTGACGCCGCCACCTCCGCCACGAATTCCGCAGGCGCACCCGTTTCCAGGGTTGGAAGGGGACGGAACCTGGGACAGACTGTCTGTGAGCGCTCGACGGCGATCAGCCCCCTGAGCATGAGACCCGAGACCCCCTCCCAGACCCCCCCGGCGGCGGCCACCGCCGGCGACCCGGCCATGCCGCAGTCCCTGCTCGAGGGCATTCGATCGCCCCAGGACCTGAAGGCCTTGGACCCCGGTCGTCTGCCGGCCCTGTGCGCCGAGGTGCGGGAGTTCCTGCTGGAGTCCGTCCAGCGCACCGGCGGCCACCTGGGGTCGAACCTGGGTACCGTGGAGCTCTCGGTGGCCCTGCACTACCTCTTCGACCTCCGGCGCGACAAGGTGGTCTGGGACGTCTCCCACCAGGCCTACGCCCACAAGCTGCTCACCGGCCGCCGGGAGGGCTTCGCCAGGCTGCGACAGTCCGGCGGCATCTGCGGCTTCACGAACCCGGCCGAGTCCCCCTACGACCTGTTCCACACCGGCCACGCGGGAACCTCGATCAGCCTGGCCCTGGGGCTCGCCCTGGGCTCCGCCCACGAGCCGGACCCGCCCCACTCCGTGGCGGTCATCGGCGATGCGAGCCTGGGGGCCGGGGTGGCCTTCGAGGCCATCAACCACGCCGGCGGCCTCGGCCAGCGGCTGCTGGTGGTGCTCAACGACAACGAGTGGTCCATCTCCCAGTCGGTGGGGGCCATGGCGCGCTACTTCTCGCGCATCCGCTCCGCGCGCCTGGTGCAGCGGGCTCAGCAGGAGATCCAGAGCCTGATCAACGCCATCCCGGTGATCGGCCCCAAGGTGGACCGCACCCTGGACCAGATCGGCGAGGTCGTGCGCCACTCGCTCGTGCCCGGGCACGTCTTCGAGGAGCTGGGGGTGACCTACGTGGGCCCCATCGACGGCCACGACGTCAAGCAGCTCGTGGACAACCTGCGGCGCCTCAAGGAGCTCGACGGCGTCGTGCTGCTGCACCTGATCACCCAGAAGGGCAAGGGCCACCCCGACGCCCTCGAGCACCCCGAGCGGGTGCACGGGGTCAAGGGCAGCCAGCCCGCCGTGGTGCCCGTGGGCAGCGGACGCGAGGAGGGCAAGGTTCCCCCGGCCGAGGGCCCGCCGGCCAAGGCGGGCCCGAGCTTCACCTCCTGCTTCTCCAGGGCTCTGATCGAGCTGGCGGAGGGGGACCTGCGCATCCAGGCCATCACCGCCGCCATGCCCTCGGGGACGGGGCTCGACGCCTTCGGCGAGCGCTTCCCGTCCCGCTTCCACGACACGGGCATCACCGAGCAGCACGCCCTGGCCATGTCCGCCGGGCTGGCCAAGGCCGGTGCCCGGCCGGTGGCGGCGATCTACTCCACCTTCCTGCAGCGGGGCTACGATCAGGTCTTCCAGGAGATCGCCCTGCAGGGGCTGCCGGTGCTCCTGTGCCTCGACCGCGCGGGGCTCGTGGGCCAGGACGGACCGACCCACAACGGCGTCTTCGACATCGCCTACCTGCGCACCCTGCCGAACATGGTGCTCTGCGCGCCACGCGACGCCACGGACCTGCAGCGCATGCTCAAGTTTGCCCTGGGCCACGACGGGCCGGTGGCCCTGCGCTTCCCGCGCGGCGCCACCCCGGGCACCGAGACGATCCACGCCGGAGAGCGTCGGGCGATGGCGCCGGGCAAGGCCGAGGTCCTGCTGGAGGGTGAGCGCGCCTGCCTGTGGGCCTACGGTGCGATGGTCGCGACCGCCCTGGGCGTGGCCGAGGCCCTGCGGGCCCAGGGCTGCGAGGTGGGTGTGGTCGACGCGCGCTTCGCGAAGCCCGTGGACGAGGAGCTCCTGGGCCGGCACCTCACGCGCTACAAGCAGATCTTCACCCTCGAGGACCACCAGCGGGCCGGGGGCTTCGGCTCCGCCCTGCTCGAGGCGGCCAACCGGCTGCCCCAGAGCGGTGCGCGCCTGCGGATCCTGGGGATCCCGGACCGCTTCGTGGAGCACGAGAGCTCCCGCGAGGCCCAGCTCGCCGCGGTCGGCCTCGACGTGGACGGGATCCTGCGCGTGGTGCGCAGCACGATGGCCTCCACGCGCCTCTGAGTCGCTCCGTGTCCGAACCCTCCGACCGGACCCCGCGCCAGCGCGAGACCTTCGATGCGAAGGTGGAGTCCGTGCTCGTCTTCGCGGACGAGACCAAGGCCGGGGCGCGCGAGGCCATCGATGACCTGGTGCCCTTCCTGGAGGCCCAGCAACGCAAGGTCGAGCTGCACCGGGACCTGCGGCGCGCCTGCAAGCTGCTCCAGGAGGAGCCCCCGCAGGAGTCCGACCTGCCGGACCTGATCGTCGTGCTGGGGGGTGACGGCTCCATCCTGTCCGTGGTCCGCGCCTTCCGCGACCACCCGGTGCCGACCCTGGGGATCAACTTCGGCCACATCGGTTTCCTGGCCTCGGTCAGTGCCAGGAACTGGCGCCCGGCCCTGGAGGAGGTCCTCTCCGGCCAGTGCGTGCTCGAGCCCCGCATGCGCCTGGCGGGTCGCATCGAGGGCAAGAACGGCCAGGCCGAGGTCTCGGTGGGCCTGAACGACATGGTCGTCCAGCGCGGCGCCGCCCAGGGCATGATGACCCTCTCCCTGCACGAGGGGGACCGCTGGGTCAGCGACTACCGGGCGGACGGCCTGATCCTGGCCTCCCCCAGCGGCTCGACGGCCCACTCCCTGGCCGCCGGCGGCCCGATCATGGCGCCCTCGATGAAGGGCCTGGTGGTGACCCCCATCTCGCCCCAGTCCCTCTCTCACCGGCCGATGGTGATGCACCCCGAGAGCGTGCTGCGCATCGTCGTCGAGAAGGCCCACGGCCTGGTGACCCTGGCCGTGGACGGCCACGGCTTCTACCCCATGCAGGAAGGGGACGAGCTGGTGGTTCACCAGCACCCGGTGCCCTACCCGCTCCTGGCCCGCCCCGGCTCCGACCCCTACGTCCGCATCCGCGAACGCCTCGGCTGGCGCGGCCGCTTCGAGCCCGAGCCGGGCATCGAGGTGCACCCGGAGGGGTGGAGTGCGACGGACGTGGGGCGCGGCGAGGTGCTCTGAGCACGGGCTCCGCCGGCTGAGCCGGAGCAGGCCCGCAGGGGAGTCAGGCCGCGCGAGCTCGTCAGTGCGGGATCTCGACCCCCGAGTCCGCCATGATCTGACCGTCCTGCATCACGAGGGTCCGGTCGCAACGCAGAGCCAGCTGCTCGTCGTGGGTCACCAGCAAGAGCGACGCCCCGCGGCTCTGTTGCTCGCTCAAGAGGAGATCGAGCACCCGCTCGCCGTTGGCGGTGTCCAGGTTGCCCGTGGGCTCGTCGGCGATGACGATCTGGGGGCCGAGGATCAGCGCGCGGGCGATGGCGACGCGCTGGCGCTCGCCGCCGGAGAGCTGGTTGGGGCGGTGGTGAATGCGGTCCTCGAGGCCGAAGCGGCCCAGCATCTCCTCGGCCTCGGCCTCGATGCGGGCGCGCTCGAAGGGCAGGGTGCCGTAGGAGTGGGCGATGCGCGCCGGCAGGGTCACGTTCTCCACCGCCGAGAGGTCTGGCAGAAGGTGGTAGGCCTGGAAGACGAAGCCGATGTGGCGGTTGCGCAGGGCGGCCCGCTCGCGGTTGTTCAGGTGCCAGGCGCTCTGGCCCTCGAGCAGCACCTCGCCCTCGGTCGGCTCCTCGAGCAGGCCGAGCACGTGCAGGAAGGTGGACTTGCCGGCGCCCGAGGAGCCCATCAGGCAAAGGCGCTCGCCCTTGCAAAGCTCCAGGTGGGCCCCGTGCAGGACCTCGATTTGCCGATCGCCGACCTTGAAGGACTTGCGCACGTCCCGGGCGCTCAGGATCGTCTCGCCCGCGAGCGGCAGGGGCTGTTGCATGGCGTGGCTCATCTTCACTCCGCGCGCAGGGCGTCGATCGGGTGCAGCCGCGAGGCGTTCCAGGCGGGCACGAAGGAGAAGAGAGCCGTCGCCACCAGGGCGCCGATCACGATCGCCACCACGCCCACGGGGCTGACGACCGCCGGGATGTGGTCGAAGAGGTAGACCTCGCGGTTGAAGATCTGCACTCCCAGGGTGCGCGAGAGCCACTGCTCGATGCCGTCGATGTGCAGGGCACCGAGCACCCCCAGCGTGCTGCCGAAAGTGCAGCCGAGCAGGGCGTTCCACATGCCGATCATCAGGAAGATCGAGCGCACGGAGCGGGGCGTCGCGCCCAGGGCCGTCAGGATGCCGATGTCGCGGCGCTTCTCGGTGACCATCATCATCAGGATGGCGAAGATCGTGAAGGCCGCCACGAGCACGATCAGGCCCAACATGATGCCCATCAGCACCCGCTCGTTCTCGATCGCGCCGAGCAGGCTGCCGCGGAAGGTCTCCCAGGTGCGCACCTCGAAGGAGCCCACGTGGTGCAGCAGACCCTGCTCGTAGAGGCTCGCTCCGAGGCTCTCCTCGATCGTCTCCCGATCCCGCTCGTAGTCCTCGAGCTTGACCAGCACCTGGGTGAACTCGCGGCTGTAGCCCAGGAACTCCGACAGGGCGCGGCGGTCCACGTAGATGCGCGAGAGGTCGACCTCGTTCTCGCCGCTGCGGAAGGTGCCGGCCACCAGGAACTTGCGGTTGCAGTTCTCGACCGTGTCGGTGCGCGCGTTGGGGACCACGGTGACCAGGTTGATGACGGAGCCCTTGTAGAGCCCCCGAATCCTCGCCAACTGCTCGCCCACCACCACCCAGTCCCAGGGCTCGGAGCCGGAGAAGCTCTGGGGGCGTGCGAAGGGGGCGTCCACGTCGTCCACCGGGATGCGGTAGCTCGTCTGGCGTTTCTCGTCCTCCCGCAGCAGGGCCTCGCGCAGCTCGGTGGTGGCGAACTCGTCCTCGACGTCGATGCCGACGAAGTGGGCGAAGGCCATGTCCCCGCCCTGGGGGTCCTTGAGCTGGTGCTCGGACTCGTCCGCGCCCCAGCCGGCCTGGATCAGGATGCCCGCCCAGGAGAGGCGCGCGCAGCTGGCCGCGACGCGCTGGTCGGCACCCAGGGCCGCCAGGATGGGCTCGGCCGACCTGGGCAGCTGCACCCCGTCCGTGCGCGGCAGGTTGAGCGGCTGGATGATCACGTCCGAGAGGCTGCCCCGCAGGGTCTTGCGGGACTCCTCGAGGAAGCCGCTCATGATCGAGAGGATCATGATCAGGGCACCGACCCCGACCATGACGCCCAGCACGCCGATCAGGTTGATGGGTCGGCGCAGGAGAAAGCGCCAGCTCAGGTAACGGACGTACACGGGGCGAGGTGGGGTGGCGAGCTCCGGGAGGTGCGTGTCTAGGTCGTGGGCGCCGCGTCGGCGGACGCGTCTTCGGCCGTGGCCTCCTCTGCGGAGGCCACGGGCTTCATGGCGGGGAAGAGCAGCACGTCCCGGATCGAGTCCTGGCCGGTCAGCACCATCACCAGGCGGTCGACGCCGACGCCGAGGCCGCCGGTGGGGGGCATGCCGTACTCCAGGGCCTGGACGTAGTCCACGTCCACCTCTCCGGGGGTCTCCGGGTCCTTGCTGGCCACCTGCTGCTCGAAGCGCTGGAGCTGCTCGGCGGGGTCGTTCAGTTCGGTGAAGGCGTTCCCCAGCTCCATCTGGGCGATGAAGACCTCGAAGCGCTCCGCCAGGCGCGGGTCCTCGGGCTTGCGCTTGGCGAGGGGGCTGATCTGGACCGGGTAGTCGTACACGAAGACGGGGCCGGAGAGGTGCGGCTCGACGGTCTCCTCGAACACGTCGTTCATCAGCTTCCAGTAGTCGCCGATGTCCTTCAGGCCCAGCTCCTTGGCCTTCGCGCGCACCGCCGGCTCGTCGTCGAACTCGCAGCCCGCGTGCTCGCGGAAGAGCTCGGGATAGGCGGCCCGCCGGAAGGGGGCCTTCAGGTCGTACTCGGCGCCCCGGAAGGTGCAGACCGTGCTGCCCCCGTTCACGTCCAGGGCCAGGCGCTCGAACATCTCTTCGGTGAGCTCCATCATGCGGTGGTAGTCCGCCTGGGCCTCGTAGAGCTCGAGCATGGTGAACTCGGGGTTGTGGCGCTGGGAGAAGCCCTCGTTGCGGAAGTTCCGCGCCACCTCGAAGACCCGCTCCAGGCCGCCCACGATCAGGCGCTTGAGGTACAGCTCCGGCGCGATGCGCAGGAACATGTCCATGCCCAGGGCGTTGTAGTGGGTGGTGAAGGGCCGGGCGGTGGCGCCACCGCAGATCGGGTGCAGGACCGGGGTCTCGACCTCCACGTAGCCCTGCTCCTCGAGGAAGCGGCGCATGCCGGAGAGCACCTGGCCGCGCTTGAGGAAGACCTCGGCGACGCCCTCGGTGGCCCACAGGTCCGCGTAGCGCCGGCGGTAGCGGATCTCCTTGTCGGTCAGGCCGTGCCACTTCTCCGGGGGTGGGGCGACGGCCTTGGCGAGCAGCTGGACCTGGTCGCCCCAGACCGTCGGCTCGCCCTTCTGGGTGAAGCCGAGCTCCCCGGAGACGGCCACCAGGTCGCCCCCGTCGAGCCACTTGCGCTGGGGCCACCAGTCCCCGAGCTTGTTCTTCTGCAGGCCCACCTGCAGGCGCCCGGTGCGGTCGAGCACCGGGGCGAAGATCAGCTTGCCGAAGTCACGCAGGGACAGGAGCCGGCCGGTCACGGTGACCCGCTCGCCGACCCGCGGACCGGGCTCCTCGGCGCTGCCGGCGGCGGCCAGGAGCTGGCCGATGGGCTCGGCGGCCACCCCCCGGGCGGGGTAGGGGTCGACCCCGGCCTCCCGGATCTTCTCGATCTTGGCCAGGCGGTCGGGGTGGGCGAGGTCGGTCATCGGTCTCGGAGGGGTCGGCGGGAGGTGCGGGGGGGGGTCCCCAGCCGGGGGATTCTACGTCCTCGGCGGGCCCACTCGAAGGGGCGGCGGGCCCGAAGCTCAAATGCGGAACGGCCGGCGTGAGCCGGCCGTTCCGTGGGGTGGTGGAGGATAGGGGAGTTGAACCCCTGACCTCTTGAATGCCATTCAAGCGCTCTACCAACTGAGCTAATCCCCCTTGTTCGGTGTCCCGCGTCCGGGGTCCCCGTGGCCTTCGGCCCAGGGGCGGCAAAGAATGCCCCTGGGGCTCCTGGGAGTCAACTCCCCCGGACCCTCTTTTGGGGCCGCGCCGTGGGCTCCCCACGGGGGCCCGCCTACAATGCCGCGCTCGAATCGGGGCCCAGGAGGCGGAACGAGCGCCCCGTGCCCCCCAGAAGGACCGGATCGTGAGCAACACCTACGACGCCCGAGAGATCGAACAGCGCTGGCAGGCCCACTGGGCCGCCGAGGGCACCTTCCACACCGCGGGACCCGGAGAGCCCGGCTTCGACCCCGAGAAGCCGAAGTTCTACTGCCTCGACATGTTCCCCTACCCCTCCGGGGCCGGCCTCCACGTGGGGCATCCGATGGGCTACATCGGGACGGACATCATCTCGCGGCGCAAGCGGATGGAGGGCTTCAACGTGCTCCACCCCATGGGCTACGACGCCTTCGGCCTGCCGGCGGAGCAGTACGCGATCCAGACCGGCCAGCACCCCGCGGCCACCACCGGGGCCAACATCGAGACCTTCCGCCGTCAGCTGCAGATGATCGGCCTCAGCTACGACTGGGACCGGGAGCTGGCCACCTGCGAGCCGAAGTACTACCGCTGGACCCAGTGGATCTTCGCCCGCCTGTACGACCAGGGTCTGGCCTACCAGGCCGAGGTCCCCGTCTGGTGGTGCGAGGCCCTCAAGACCGTGCTGGCCAACGAGGAGGTCATCAACGGCCGCTCCGAGCGCGGCGACCACCCCTGCGAGCGGCGGCCCCTGAAGCAGTGGATGCTGAAGATCACCGCCTACGCGGACCGGCTGATCGACGACCTGGAGCTGGTGGACTGGCCCGAGTCGGTCAAGACCATGCAGCGCGAGTGGATCGGCCGCTCCGAGGGGGCGATGGTCGAGTTCGCGGTGGAGGGCCTGGACGAGAAGCTCTCGGTCTTCACCACCCGTCCGGACACGCTCTTCGGCGCGACCTTCATGGTGGTGGCCCCGGAGCACCCGCTGGTGGCCCAGCTCGTGACCGACGAGCAGCGCGCCGCCGTCGATGCCTACGTGCAGCAGGCCGCGACGAAGTCCGATCTGGAGCGCACGGACCTCGCCAAGGAGAAGACCGGCGTCTTCACCGGCGCCCACGCCATCAACCCCGCCTTCGACGCCG
>CAZQAT010000013.1:0-33529 GCA_964591315.1 uncultured Planctomycetaceae bacterium | reverse complement strand
CCGCCTTCGACGCCGGAGACGAGCGGGCCCGCATCCCGATCTGGGTCGCGGACTACGTGCTGGCCTCCTACGGCTCCGGTGCGATCATGGCCGTGCCCGGCCAGGACACCCGCGACTGGGAGTTCGCCGAGACCTTCGGCCTGCCGATCGTGCGCACGGTCCAGCCGCCGGCGGACCACGACGACTCCCAGGCCTTCACGGGCGAGGGTCCGGCCATCAACTCGGGCTTCCTGGACGGCATGGGCGTGGCCGAGGCCAAGGCGGCCATGATCGCGCACCTGGAGGAGACCGGCCTGGGCCGGGCCCAGACCAACTACCGCCTGCGGGACTGGCTCTTCAGCCGCCAGCGCTACTGGGGCGAGCCCTTCCCCGTGCTGCACGCAGCCGACGGCTCCTCCAGGCGCGTGCGCGACGAGGACCTGCCGGTGGAGCTGCCGGAGATGGAGGACTTCACGCCCTCCGAGGACGGCTCCGCGCCCCTGGCCCGGGCCACGGACTGGGTGAACACGACCGACCCCGCCAGCGGTGAGCCGGTCACCCGCGACACGGACACGATGCCCGGCTGGGCCGGCTCCTGCTGGTACTACCTGCGCTTCATGGACCCCCACAACGACCAGGCCGGCTGGTCGCCCGAGGCCGAGGCCTACTGGGGCGAGGTGGACCTGTACGTGGGCGGCATGGAGCACGCGGTGCTGCACCTGCTCTACGCGCGCTTCTGGCACAAGGTGCTGTTCGACCTGGGGCTGGTGACCCACCCCGAGCCCTTCAAGCGCCTGTTCAACCAGGGCATGCTGACCGCCTACGCCTACAAGGACGCCACCGGACGCCTGGTGCCCGCGGACGAGACCGAGGAGCGGGACGGGCAGGTCGTCGCCGGGGAGTCCGGCGAGGTCCTCGAGCAGGTCATCGCCAAGATGTCCAAGTCGCTCAAGAACGTCGTCAACCCCGACACGGTGATCGACGAGTACGGCTGCGACACCTTCCGGCTGTACGAGATGTTCATGGGGCCCCTGGCGGACTCCAAGCCCTGGAACCCGCGGGACGTCCCCGGCTGCCGCCGCTTCCTGGAGCGCCTCTGGCGGCTCTACGTGGACGAGGCCGCCGAGGACCCGGTGCGCCCGCACCTGGCGGCCGAGAGCAGCGGCGAGCCGGAGGGCGAGTCCCTGCGCCTGGAGCGCGAGCTGAACAGGGCCCTCAAGCGGGTCGACGACTCCTTCAAGCACTTCAACTTCAATACCGCCATCGCCGGGATGATGAGCTTCCTCAACGAGGCCCAGAAGTCCCCCGAGCACCTGACGAAGAGCCAGGCCGAGCGCCTGTGCCAGGCCCTGGCCCCCTTCGCGCCCCACATGGCCGAGGAGCTCTGGCAGCGCCTCGGCCACGCGGGCGGCATCTCCCACGCGGGCTGGCCGCTGCCGGAGGAGAGGTACCTGGTCGAGGACGAGTTCGAGCTCGTCGTGCAGGTCCTGGGCAAGGTGCGCGGCAAGGTGACCGTCTCCAAGTCGGCCTCCAAGGACGAGCTCCTGACCGCCGCCCGGGCGGCGGTGGCGGAGCAGCTCGAGGGCAAGCAGGTGGTCAAGGAGATCGTCGTGCCCGGCCGGCTGGTGAACTTCGTGGCGCGTTAGGCGGAAGCTCCGGGCCGCGCCCGGGCAGCCCGCGGGCCCAGCCGCTATCCTGTCCGCATGCCCCTGCCCAGCCGTGAGGAGACCTTCGCCGCCGTCCGGCGGCTGATCGACGCCAGCCCGGCCACGGAGACCGAGGTGGCCGTGGAGAGCGTGGCCGAGCGCTTCGTTCGCTACGCCGACACGGGCCCGACCCAGAGCGCCGACCGCGAGCGCCAGCTCGTGGCGATCCGGGCCCGCTTCCGGTCCGAGGACGGGTGGTGCGAGGGGAAGGCCACCTGCGACGGACTGGGGGAGGGGCCGACGAGCGCGGCCCTCGAGCGCGCCGTGGCTCTCGCGCGGGGCGCGCCTCCGGACCCGGAGCTCGCTCCCCTGGAGGGAGCCTTCGAGGGCATGCAGGAGCTCGGCCGGGAGGAGATCGACGCGGCCACGGCCGATCACCCCTTCGAGCAGAAGGCCGACTGGGTGCGCGCGGCCCTCGCCGCCTGCAGCGCCGAGTGGCTGCAGCCAGCCGGGCTGGCCTGCACGCGGGCCAGCGCCCAGACCCTGGTCAACTCCGCGGGGCGCGCGGTCCACGATGCGCGCACGCGGGCCTCCCTGTCGCTGACCGCCAGCGCACCGGACCCCGAGGGGGGCTCCGGCTTCGCGGACGGGATCGCGGCGCGCGTGGAGGACCTCGACGCCCAGGACGTCATCCGTCGCGCGGTGGAGAAGGCGGTCCGGAACCGCGAGCCGGCCCCGATCGAGGCGGGCGAGCACACGGTCCTGCTCGAGCCCAACGCCGTCAGCTCGATCCTGCTCTTCGCCGCCTACCAGGGCTTCGGGGCCCAGGCGGTGCACGAGGAGGCGTCCTTCCTCTGCGGGCGGATCGGCGAGCGGCTCTTTCCCGAGGAGCTGGCCATCGACGACGACGCGGGCAACGAGGTCTACCCCGGCGCCCCCTTCGACGGGGAGGGCGCGCCCCGGCGGCGGGTGGAGCTGCTGCGCGACGGGGCCCTGACCGGCCCGGTCACGGACGGGGACTGGGCCCGCAAGCTGGGCTGCGCCAACACGGGGCACGCCCGGCCCAAGCCCAACACCCAGGGCCCCAAGCCCCTGAACCTCGTCGTGCACGCCGGCGGAGAGAGCCTGGAGGAGCTGGTGGGGGGCATCGACCGGGGCCTGCTCGTGACCCAGTTCCACTACACGAACATGATCGATCCCAAGGACCTGCTCCTGACGGGGATGACCCGCAACGGCACCTTCCGCATCGAGGGCGGCGAGGTGGTCGGGGCGGTCAGGAACCTGCGCTTCACCGAGAGCCTGGTGAACGCCCTCCGCAACGTGCGCGGCATCGGCCGCGAGCGGGAGGTGGCCGGGGCCCTCTTCGACGGGGAGGTGGTCTCCCCGGCCCTGCGCATCGACGGCTTCCGCTTCACCTCGACCACCGACTTCTGATGACGCGCCCCGACATGGAGCTGGCCGCCCTGGCGGTCGAGGAGGCCCTGGCGGGTGGCGCCGGCCAGGCCGACGCGCGGGTCAACCGCACCCTGCACCAGGACCTGATCGTCAAGAACGGCCAGCTCGGCCAGGCCGAGGCCCCCGAGGAGTTCGGCCTGGGGGTCAGCGTGCGCAAGGGAGACGGCTTCGGCTTCGCGGCGGCGCCTCTCGGGATCGGGGAGGAGGCCGCCACCGCCCGCGTCCTGGTGCGCCGCGCCCTGGACCAGGCCCAGGCCCTGGCGGCGGCCTCGGCGGCCCCGACCGAGCTCGCGCCGCTGGAGGGGGTCACCGCCCACTACGAGACACCCTGCGAGATCGACCCCTTCGGCGTCTCCCTCGACGACAAGGTGGAGCTCCTGCGCCGGGCGGAGGCCTCGATGGAGGGCGCCGAGGAGACCGTCGTGCGGCAGGCCACCTGCGGGGTGCGGCGCGAGGAGCAGTGGCAGGCCTCGAGCGAGGGGGCCCGCCTGCACCAGGTGCTCGTGCGCTCCGGCGGCGGCATCTCGACGACCGCGGCCGCCCACGGCCAGGTCCAGCGCCGCTCGTACCCGGCGGCCTTCGACGGCAACCACAAGACCGGCGGCTGGGAGCACCTGCTGGCCATGGACCTCGAGGCCCACGGGCCGCGGGTGCGCGACGAGTCCGTGGCCCTCTGCGCCGCCGACCCCTGCCCCTCCGGCCCGCGCACCCTGGTCCTGGGGGGCAGCCAGCTGATGCTGCAGATCCACGAGTCGGTCGGCCACCCCAACGAGCTCGACCGGGTCTTCGGCCACGAGGTCGACCTCGCGGGCTCCTCCTTCGCCCGGCCTGACATGCGCGGGGACTTCCGCTACGGCAGCGAGCTGGTGGACCTGGTGGCGGACTCCACCATCCCGGGGGGACTGGACACCCGCGGCTTCGACGACGAGTGCGCCCCCTCGCGGCGCTTCCCCGTGGTGGAGAAGGGCCTCTTCCGGGGCTTCCACACCTCTCGCGAGTGGGCCGCCCGCCTGGGAGAGGTCGAGAGCGGCGCCACGGCCCGGGCCGAGGGCTGGTTCCACCCGCCGATCATCCGCATCACGAACCTCTCCCTGATGCCCGGGACCTGGACCTTCGAGGACCTGATCGCCGACTGCGAGGACGGCGCCGTGTTCGCCGACACGGTCAAGATGTGGTCCATCGACCAGCGCCGCCTCAACTTCCAGTTCACCTGCGAGATCGCATACGAGATCCAGGGGGGAAGACTCGGGCGGCTGCTGCGTAACCCGACCTACCAGGGCACGACCCCGGAGTTCTGGAACGCCTGCGACGCGGTCTGCGACGCGGACCACTGGGAGCTGTGGGGGGTCACCAACTGCGGCAAGGGCAACCCGATGCAGGTCGCCGAGATGAGCCACGGTGCCGCGCCCGCTCGCTTCCGCAACGTCAACCTGCTCGGCGCCGACTGAGGTCGGGCCGGCGGCACAACTCTCCCATCACCATGCTGCTCTCCCTCTGCCTCGCCGCGCCCCTGGCGGCGCCCCTCGCCCAGGAGCCCGCCGACGGGTTCCGGCCCCTGCTCTCGGTCACCTGCCACGGCATCGACGCCTGGTTCGTGGACGAGAAGGACCAGCGCCTGCTCGAGGCCCTGCGGCTCCTGGACGACCGGCTGCTCGAGCTGCCGAGCGAGCTCCCGGACTTCGACCTTCCGCCCGAGGTGCTGGAGATGTTCCTACGCCTCCTCTCGGGCCCCGCCTCGCTGACCGTCGGCGTCTCCGCCGGCGAGGTGCCGGGCATGCCCCTGCCCCTGGCCGGCGAGCTGCGCCTGACCCAGGGAGGCCCGGCCCAGGCCCAGGAGCTGGCGGGCCAGGTGGCGGACTTCCTCGAGGAGATGGGCGCTCCCCTGGGCGCGGCCAACGCCCACGGGGACTGGCCCCTGCCGACGCCGGTGCCCCTGTGGCTCGGTGAGGAGGGCAGCGATGTCCTCCTGCGCCTGGGTCTCGCGGAGGGGGTGCCCGCCACGGACCAGAGCCACCTCCTGCCCCAGGGCGCGCGCCCGGCCTTCACCGGCTCCGCCGACTACGGGGCCCTGATCGACCTCCTCGTCGACTTCGTCGGCGACGACCCGGAGGTGGAGCAGATGACGGACGTCCTGTCCGCCTTCGGCCTCGAGGAGCTGGAGTACGAGTGGGCCATGGGCAGCGACGGAGGGCGCACGCACCTGGTGGTGGACATGAAGGGCTGGGCCGCCACCGCGACGGAGGCCGGCCTGGTGGCGAGCACGGAGCTCTCACCGTCGATGGTGGCTGCGGTGCCCGAGGACGCGACCTGGGCCTGGTGCTTCTCGATGGACCTGGGCGGCATGGCCGAGGCCTACAGGGGCATGGGCGCGATCCTGAGCGAGGACCCGGACTTCGACCTCTACGCCCTGGTCGAGGAGTACACGGGCATGGACGTGGAGAGGGATCTGATCGCCCCCTTCGGGAGCCAGGCGGCGATCTACGCCTCGGACACCACTGGCGGCGGGGGCCTGCTCTCGACCGTGGCGGTGATCGAGCTCGCGGACCGCGCGGCCTTCCTCGACACCTGGTCCCGGATGGAGGCGCAGGTGGCCGAGCTCGGCCGAGAAGAGGCCGGCGGCTACATGCGCTTCTCTCACTTCGAGGAGAGCGGCTTCGACTTCTCGATCCTGAGCTTCCCGGGGCTGCCGATCCCCTTCGAGCTGTGCATGTCGACCACCGAGCGCCATGCGGTGCTGGGCATCAGCCCCCAGGCGACCCAGGGGGCGGTCGAGCACCTGGTGACCGGGGAGCGCAGCCTGATCGACAACACCGACTTCCAGAAGCAGCTGGCCCCCGACATGTCCGGCGTGGTGTCGGTCTCCTGGATCAACACCCCGCGACTGATGCAGGACGGCTTCGGGACCGTGGGCCTCCTGTGCTCGGCCCTGGCGAACGGCATGCGCTCCCCGGCCGACGCGGGCCGCGAGCCCGGGGTGCTGATGCCGCCCTACCACACCCTGCGCCAGGGCGCGCTGGGCATCGTCACCGTCGGGCGGCGGGTGGGGGAGGACCTCCGCTCGGAGACCCGGGCGGACCGCTCGCACCTCGTCAATGCCGCGGGGCTCGTGGGCTACGCCTACTCCTCGCCGGTGGTGGCCCTGGTCTCGGCGGGCGTCCTGGCCAGCCTCGTGATCCCCCAGGTCATGCAGCAGCAGGCGATGGCCGAGGAGGCCGTCGCTCTCGGGGAGGAGGAGGACGGCTCCGAGCTGGTCCAGGTCGGCGAGGACTTCGAGGCGATCTACCTGGCCCTGGAGCAGTACGCCATCAAGAACGGGGGGGAGTACCCCGAGACCCTGGAGGCGTTGGTGGTCCAGGACGAGAGTGGCCGCGCCTACCTGGACCGCAAGCACCTGGTCGACCCCTGGGGGGACGAGTATCTCTACTCGCCGCCGGACGAAGGCCGCGACTTTCCCCTGCTTGAGGTCCTGGATGATGAGGGCCAGAGCCCCGAGCAGATCCGGGTCAGCGAGGACCTGGAGGCCATCTACGAGGCCCTGGAGCTGTACGCCATCAACAACGGGGGGGAGTACCCCGAGACCCTGGAGCCGCTGGTGATCCAGGACGAGAACGGCCGCGCCTTCCTGGACCGCAAGCGGCTGGTGGACCCCTGGGGAGACGAGTACCTCTACTACCCGCCGGGCGAGGACGGCGACCTGCCCCTCGTGGAGTTCCAGGACTAGCCTGCCGGCGCCACCAAGGACGGGAGCCGGGCCCCTCGCAGGAGGGACCCGGCTCCCGGTTCTTGATGGGAGTCTTCGTCCGCGCTCAGCCCACCACCTCGAGCAGCTCCACGTCGAAGACCAGGGTGGCCCGCGGCGGGATTCCTCGACCGCCCCGGGCGCCGTAGCCCAGGTCGAAGGGGATGATCAGCTTGCGCTTGCCGCCGACCTTCATCGAGCCCACGCCCTCGGTCCAGCCGGGGATGACCTGGTTCAGGTTGAACTCGGCCGGCATGCCGCGCTCCACGGAGCTGTCGAAGGACTCGCCGTTGGTGAACCAACCGGTGTAGTGCACCTTGACCCGCGAGGTCTTCGTGGGCGGTGACTGGCCGGTGCCCTCGCGGATCTCGTAGTACTTGAGGCCCGAGGGGGTCTCGGTCCAGTCGCCGCTGACGGGCTCACCGGGGAAGCGCGGGATCTCCTCGCGGCCGGTCTCCGCGCCCTTGGCGTCGGTGGTCACCGACCAGCGCTTGTCGCTGGTGTAGACGTCGAGCACGATCTTGCCGCCCGCCACGTCGTAGCTGGCCTCGACGACCTTGCCGCCGGTGGAGTTCTCGACCTGGGCGATGGCGGCGGAGAGGCTGAGCCCCTCGAGCTTGCCGAAGACCTCGGCGGGCACGGGGGGCAGGGACTCGTAGTCCTCCTGGAGCAGGGTAGGCAGGGCGGCCGCGGCGCACAGGCCGAGGGCGGTGAGGGCGATCAGGGGTCGCAGCATGGTGGTGGTGCGGTTCGGGTGAGGGTCTCGGGAGGGCTGGAAGGTACCGGGCGTCGGCCCCTGGTGGTGTCCAGCGATCAGGATTCGTGGCTCCAGGGGTCGCCGCCGGGGGTCAGGGGGACGTCCGGCGGGAGGGGAGCCCCGCCGCGTTCCTCGTCGAAGCCCGCCGGTCCCGGCGGGTGGGTGCCCGGCAGGGCCTCGCGGGCCTCCCGCAGGGCCGGCAGGGCCGCCACGAGGCTGGCACGGGCCTCGGGACCGTGGCCGTCGACGGCGGCGGACCAGGCTCGGTTCAGCTTGCGCTCCCCCCTCGCGAAGGCGTCCATGACGGCCGCGAAGACCCGGCCGCCGTGCGCGCCCCGGATCGACTCGCGGCCGTCGGCGATGGCGTAGACCGGGCCGGCGAGCAAGGGGTCCACCTCGCGGTGAATCGTGTCCGCGTCCAGCTCCTCGGAGCGGCTCACGAGGCTCTCCACCCGGCTCTCGAGCTCGCTGATGAGCTGGCCCAGGTGGGCGACCTGCAGGGCGCCGGCCTCGATGGCCTGCGCGTCCGGCCTGGCGCGCTTGAGCGCGATGCCGAGCACGGTGATGCCGATGCCGATGGCGAACCACCAGCGCGAGCCCCAGTCCTGCCAGGTCCAGGTGCGCGGGATCTTGACCGAGACCTCGCTCACGCCCGAGGCCTCCAGGCGCTCGAGGATGCTCGGGTCCACGTAGCTCGCCGTGCGCAGCTGGAAGGGGAGGCTGATCTCCTCGCGTAGGGTGCTGCCGACGAGGGTGGCACCCTTGGGGTTGGTGTCCCCCTCGTCGAGGTTCCAGCGCAGCTCGCGCCGCTCCGGCGGCATCCCATTCGCGTGGATCTCGGTGCTGACGGTGACGGCGGTCAGGCCGGCCTGCACCATGCGCTCGACGAAGCCGGCCGTGATCTGGCGGCCCATGGGGATCGTCTCGGGCTCGGCGCTCAGGGTGACCGGGGTCGCGAGCACCTTGCCCAGGGCGGCCTCGCCCACCGGCACCGTCTCCGCGTCCTTGGCCCGGCGCAGGACGAGCACCTCCTCGAAGCCGGAGAGGACCAGCCACGTGACGTGCTCGTCGGTCAGGACGGTCCCGGCCTCGAGGCCACGGTCCAGGACCACCAGCGAGTCGGGCTGCTCGCTCTCGTACTCGGTCCTCACGGCCGTGTGCAGCACCTGCCCCACGAGCTCGGGGGACACGGCCGCCGCCCGGGACACCCGCTGGCTCTCGCCGGCCGCCAGGGAGGACACGATCACGCCCACCACGAGGGCCAGGTTTCCGATGGTTTTCTTCATCTTCGCACTCCCCTTAGTTGCCGAACCACTGGATGAACTGCGGCGTCAGGAGCTTGAAGGCCGCGAAGCCGATGCCGAGCAAGCCCTCGCCCACGATCAAGCCTGCGGCCAGGGGCACCCCCCAGCTCTCGGTCCAGGCGGCGCCCTTGACCTTGGAGACGAACATCTGGATCAGGCAGCCGAGGCCGTAGGGCAGGAGGTACATCAGCGGCAGGTACATCGAGAGACCCACCAGGACCCCCAGGCCGGCCATGCCGGAGAGGCTGAGCAGGATCCCGATCAGACCGCCCATCCCGAACATCTCCACCGGCGCGTCCCCGCCGCGGATGGTGTTGATCATGCCCTCGAGGGCCGCGGCCTGGGGCGCGGGCATGTCCGTGCCGGGGCCGAAGTGCACGCCGAACTTGTCGTGGTTGACCGCCGCCAGCATGGCGATGGTCGCCAGACACACGGCCGGCCCGACCCAGGAGACTCCGATCTCGATCATCTGCTGCTTGATCGGCCGACCGCCGACCATGGAGCCGGTCTTGAGGTCCTGCATCATGTCCGCGCACTCGGTGATCGAGACGCACACCGCGGCGCCGATCAGGACCGCCGGCAGGACCTGGTTCTCCGTCAGGAAGAGGCAGATCATGACCGTCAGGAGGGCCATGCCGGAGATCGGGCTCCAGTCGGTCATGCCGGTGCACTGGGCGATCACGATCCCCGCGAACCACATCCAGCCGGTGCCGACCGCGGCGATGATCAGCGCCTGCTGGTCGCTGCCGCCGCTGACCGTCTCCCGCGCCGCGAAGAAGAGCAGGCCGAAGGAGGCCACGAGCGCCAGGGCCAGCACGCCCATGGGCAGCTCGTCGCGCTCCGCGTTCCCGCGCCGCCCGCGGCCCATGGAGCGGAAGGCCGCGCCCATGGCGGGGAAGGCCATCAGCAGGCCCACGAGCGCGCCGCCCATCAAGAGGCCGATACCCAGGGGCCGGTTGAGGTTGCCCAGGGCCCAGCCGCCGGCGCTCGCGGCGTCCACGCTGGCGGGCATCCAGCCCGAGTCGAGGGCCACCGGCGTGATCACGAAGTAGGCCAGGAGGCCGCCGGCCAGGACCACGAGGCCCGGCCGCCCGGTGATGAAGCCCGCGCCGAGGGCGAAGGGGGCGATGGCCCAGGTGAACTCGAAGGCCGGGTGCCAGAGGCCCGCCAGGCGCTCGTTGCTCAGGATCAGCGCGCCCACGTCTACCGTCTCGGCTCCGACGATGCCCTCGCGCACCCCGAGGTCGCGGGCGATCTCGGGCCAGCCGAGCCCGTAGCTCCAGCCCAGCTCCGGAATCGTCAGGGCCTCGGGCGCCTGGCTCAGCCAGACCACCGCGCCGGCGATCAGGATGCCCACCACGAGCACGATCGACTTCTTGACCCCCTCGCCGGGGGAGCGCAGCACCGAGGCCACCGCCGTCCCGGTCGGGAAGCGCAGGCGGTCGAAGTCGATCATCTGCTTGCGGGTCGGGATGATGAAGGCCACGCCCATCACCGCCCCGGCCATGGTGGCCGCCAGCATCCAGACGGGGTTCATGTCCGCGGCCAGCCCCAAGAGGTAGAGCACCGGCACGGTGAAGATGATCCCGCTGTTCGATGTGTTGACCGACGAGGCCACCGTCTGGGCGATGTTGTTCTCGACGATCGTGCCCTTGCGGAAGACCCCCCGCAGGAGACCCCAGCCGAGGACCGCCGCGATGGCGCTGCCCCCCAGGGTGAAGCCGATCTTGAGGCCCGAGTAGGTGATCGCGGCGTTCATCACCACCCCGATCAGGATGCCCAGGACGATCGCCAGGGGCGTGATCTCCCGGTAGGGGCGGTTCGGGTCGAATCTGGGGCTCACGTGGTCGTCTCTCCCGCTGTCTGTGGCTCGCTGCGCGGTGGGTGGGTGCTGAGATCTTGCGGACCGCCGACCGCTTGGGCAACGGCCTGGGTCGGACTCGTCCTTGCTCCGGCTCCTCCAGCCCTGCAGAGTGGCCCCGTGGCGACCCTCTCCGCTTGCCTGATCGTGCGTGACGAGGAGGAGAACCTCGAGGCCTGCCTCGAGGCCCTCGAACCCTGGGTGGACGAGGTCTGCGTGCTGGACACGGGCTCGACGGACCGCAGCGTGGCCCTGGCGGAGGCCTCGGGTGCTCGGGTCGGCCACTTCGCCTGGTGCGAGGACTTCGCCGCCGCTCGCAACGCCTGCCTCGAGCTGGCCACCTGCGACTGGATCCTGTCCGTGGACGCGGACGAGCTGCTCGACCCCGAGAGCGCCCCGGGCCTGCGGGAGCGGCTGGAGGACGAGAGCGCCCAGGCCTTCCTGGTCTGGCTCGACAACCTGGACGGGGGCCGGGACGCCCAGGGGCGCCCGAGCCTGTCCTCCGTGGGCCTTCCGCGCCTGTTTCGCCGGCGTCCGGAGATCCGCTGGGCGCGGCCGGTGCACGAGTCGGTCATGGACAGCCTGCTGGCCCTCGGGGTGGGGGACCTGGAGCACTCCGGGGTGCGGCTGGTGCACCACGGCTACCTGCCGGAGGTGGTGCGGGAGCGGGGCAAGCGCGAGCGCAACCTCGCGATCCTCGAGGAGCGCGCCAGGCGCGAGCCCGACGATCTGTTCAACGCCTACAAGCTCGCTTCCACCCTGGTCAGCCTGGAGCGGGGTGCCCAGGCGGCGGACATGATGGCGGAGACCTGGGCCCGGGCCCGGGAGCTGAGCGCTGGCCAGCGGGCCCAGCGTCCCTTCCTGCCCCTGCTCGCGGCGGAGGCCGCGCGTCTGCGCATGGAGCAGGGCTGCGCCAGCGAGGCCTGGCGCATCGCCCAGGAAGGGCTCGAGGACCACCCGACCGTGAGCGAGCTGCTCTTCCAGGGGGCGGAGATCCAGCGCCGCTGCGGCGGGCTGGAGCAGGCCGGCGAACTCTACGCCGCGGCCCGCGGGGCCGAGCCCTGGACCGACCTCTACGCCGGCGATCCGCGCAGCCGCAAGCAGGGACCTCTGATCGGCCTGGCCCAGGTGGCGGCCCTGGCCGGGGACCCCGAGCTCGCGGAGCGCTGCGCCGAGCAGGCCGTCGAGCTGGAGCCGACGGACCTCGAGGCCCGCGCCCTGGCGGCGCGCCTGTGCGCCGTGCGCGGTCGGGGCGAGGAGGCCTGGTCGCGGCTCGGCGCGCTCCTGAACGAGGCCCCGGGCAACCCCCACGTGGGCCTGCTCGCCGCGGAGATGGCCTGGGGCCAGGGGGAGCGCGAGACCGCCGAGGGATTCTGGCGTGGGGCGCTGCTCCAGCCGCGTGCCGAGCACGCCGCCCGGGCCTGGCTGGCGATGGCGGCCCTGGTGGAGGGGGACCTGGAAGGTGCCCTGGATCTGGGCCGCGACCTGCGCGCCGTGGACCTGCCGGAGTGCGGGGCGCGGGTGGTGCTGGCGGCGGTGGCGGGGCAGGGCCTCGAGCTCGATCCCCTGGTGCAGCCCCCGGCCCTGCTCGGCGAGGTGCGCGCCTGGCTCGGGGAGCTGGTGCGGGACCCGGGGGGCCGCGCCCTGGGGGCCTTCGCCCGGGGGGTGGGTGCTCTCGAAGCTTCTCTGCCGGGGCTCGGCGGGCTCCTGCAGACGGACTGAAGCTCGCCTCGACGTGGGCGGGGCGTGCCTCGAAAAGTGCAGATTCTGCGCTTTTGACTTGTCACGCGGGCCGATCAGGTCAAGATTCGGACGAAGCGCTGCACGTAATCTGCCTGCGGTGACAAATATGGAATTCAGAGCATCGAGTCGCCTTATTGGCGGCCCGGCCTCCGAATCCCGCCTCCCCGAGACCCCTCGCCGGCCCCCGAGGCCCGGAAGACGCCATGAACGAGTTGATCACCTCCACGCTGCAGGACGAGGACCTCGAGGTCTGCCGCAGCGCCCACGGCGACCTGGACAAGAAGCAGATCCTGGAGCACATGCAGTCCCACGACGTGCAGTTCCTGCGGCTGCAGTTCACGGACATCACGGGCGTCAACAAGAACGTCGAGGTGCCGGCCAGCCAGTTCGAGAAGGCCCTGGACGGCGAGATCATGTTCGACGGGTCGTCGATCGAGGGCTTCACGCGCATCGAGGAGTCGGACATGCTCCTCAAGCCCGACCTCATGTCCTACCGCATCGACCCCTGGGTCTCGGTCGGTCAGGGCGGCCGCGGTCACGGTCGGGTGGCGCGCCTGATCTGCGACGTCTACAAGCCTGACGAGACGCCCTTCGAGGGCTGCCCGCGGCAGACCCTCAAGCGCGTCTGCGCCCAGGCCTCGGAGCTGGGGTACGTCATGAACGCCGGCCCGGAGGCGGAGTTCTTCCTGTTCATGCGCGGCCCGGGCGGCGAGGCGACCACCGAGACCCACGACGCGGCGGGCTACTTCGACCTGGCACCGATCGACCTGGGCGAGGCCTGCCGGCGCGAGATCGTGATCGCCCTCGAGGCCCTGGGCTTCGAGATCGAGGCGGCGCACCACGAGGTGGCCCCTGGTCAGCACGAGATCGACTTCAAGTACGGCCCGGCGGTGCAGTGCGCCGACCAGCTGACCACCTTCCGCTTCGTGGTGCGGCGCGTGGCCCGCGGCATGGGCCTGCACGCGACCTTCATGCCCAAGCCGATCTTCGGCATGAACGGCTCGGGCATGCACGTGCACCAGTCCCTGTTCTCCTCCGGTGAGAACGTCTTCTACGACCCGCAGGGCGACCACGACGGGATCAGCGACACCATGCGCCACTACGTGGGCGGCCTGCTCAAGCACGCCCGCGGCTTCTGCGCGATCACCAACCCCCTGGTGAACTCCTACAAGCGCCTGGTGCCCGGCTTCGAGGCTCCCACGGACCTCGCCTGGTCCATGCGCAACCGCTCGCCCCTGATTCGCGTGCCCGCCCGTCGGGGCCTGGGGACGCGCTGTGAGCTGCGCATGCCCGACCCCTCCTGCAACCCCTACCTCGCCTTCGCGGCCACCCTGGCCTCGGGCATCGACGGGGTGAAGAACAAGGTCGAGCCGCCCGAGCCGGTGACCTCGAACGTCTACAAGATGAGCCAGCGGGAGCGCAGCCGGCTCAAGATCAAGAGCCTGCCCGCCAACCTGGGCGATGCGGTCGCCATGCTGGAGAAGGACGAGGTGGTCAGGGACTCGCTCGGCAGCCACATCTTCGAGCAGTTCGTGACGGCCAAGAAGACCGAGTGGTCGGACTACATCTCCGCGGTGCACCCGTGGGAGGTGGACCAGTACCTGACCAAGTACTAGAGAGCGAGCACGGCGCCCGCGACCGGGTGGGCGCCGTGATCCTCTTCGACGGGCGCTGCGGCCTGTGCGACCGGACGGTGCAGTTCGTCCTGGCGCGCGATCGCCGCGGCGCCTTCCGTTTCGCTGCCCTGGAATCGCGGGCGGGGCGGGAGCTCTGCGAGGGCCTGGGCCCGTCGGGGGAGCTCCCCGACAGCGTGCTGCTGCTCGAAGGGGGCGCGCTCTACCGGGAGTCCGAGGCCGTGCTGCGGATCGCGCGCGGCCTCGGTCGGCCCTGGTCCTGGGCCGCCGTGCTGCGGGTCCTGCCGTGGGGCCTACGGGACGGCCTCTACCGCTTCGTCGCCCGCCGGCGCCGCCGCTGGTTCGGAGAGCGCGAGGCCTGCCGCCGTCCCAGGCCCGAGGAGCGTGAGCGCTTCCTAGACGGGGGGCTGGATTGACCCGCGCCAGGCGGGATTCCGAGAGGCCCCTTCACCAGGCCCGCGGTCCGGCCCGAAAGAATCGAGCCGCGGCCCTTGGTGCCCCCGATCCTCCCCGCCGATGATCCTCCTGCGCGGTGGGTAGCCGGTCCCGGCCACCGCTCGATCCACCACCTCCACCGCCGCCGTGAGTGCCACCCCCCAGACCCCCGAAGGCCCCCTCGAGGGAGCGGAACCGGCCGCGCAGGGGTCGGTCGAGGTGCGCCTGGCGCGGCCGGAGGACGACCCGGCCCTGGAGGCCTTCGTCGACGCGGCCCGGGGCACCGTCTTCCAGCACCCCGCCTGGCGGCGGGCTGTGCAGCGCGCCTTCGGTCACGAGCCCGCGGACCTCGTGGCCCTGCGGGATGGCGCCGTGGTCGGTTGCCTGCCCATGATGCGCTGCCGCGGACTCTTCGGCGGCGAGCACCTGATCTCCTCGCCCTACGGGGTCTACGGCGGACCGCTGGCCGAGGACCGAGAGCTGCACGGGCACCTGATCGGTGCGGCCCTGACCGAGGCCCGGCAGCGACGGGTGGGGCGCCTGGAGCTGCGCTCCCGCGAGCCCCTCGAGCATCCGGAGCTCGTGGGCTCCGACCTCTACGTGACCTTCGCCAAGGAGCTGCCCGAGAGCGCCGAGGCCGTGCTCAGCACCATGAAGAAGGACGAGCGGCGTCTGGTGCGCCGCGCCGCCGACACCCACGGCCTGTCGGTGGATGTGGGCCCCTGGTTCGTCGGGGATCTGGTGCGGCTCTTTCACGCGAGCAAGCAGCGCCTTGGCTCGCCCGGCCTGCCTCTGCGCTGGTTCCACTGCCTGCAGCGGGAGCTGGGCCAGTCGGCCCCGGTGCACGTGGTGCGGCGCGAACGAGAGGTCGTGGCCGCCAGCATGAGCTTTGTCGACGGAGACGCCCTGCGCATGTACTACATCGGCACCACCCCCGAGGCCAATCGCGCCTACGCCGCGACCAGCTTCCTGATCGCCGAGCTGCAGAGGTGGGCCCTCGAGCGGGGGCTGCGGGTCTTCGACCTGGGCCGCTCCAGGCGTGACGCGGGGGCGGTCAGGTTCAAGCGCAATCAGGGCTTCGCACCGGCGGACCTGCACTACGCCTACGGCCTGGTGCGGTCGAGGTCGGTGCCCAGGTTCACCCCCTCGAACCCCAAGACGGCGGTCCTGCGCAACTCCTGGTCGCGTCTGCCGGGCTGGGCCTGCACGCGCCTCTCCTCGCGCCTGGCGCGCTTCCTGCCCTGAGGCGCCCCCCAAGGCCGGGGTGGTCCGGCCCCGACAGGGTCCTTACGCAGGTCGGGCGGCAGGGCCGCTAGTTTCTACCTCTGCGTCCCCGGGGAGGGCAGAATGCGGGAGACATGAGCTCCCTCACAACCTCCCAAGAAGCCCTCGACTACCACTCCGAAGGACGCCCCGGCAAGCTCGAGGTGGTCGCCAGCAAGCCCTGCTTGACCCAGATCGACCTCTCCCTGGCCTACACCCCGGGCGTGGCCGAACCCTGCCGCGAGATCGCGAAGGACCCGTCCCGAGTCTACGACTACACCGCCAAGGGAAACCTCGTCGCGGTGGTCACCGACGGCTCGGCGGTCCTGGGCCTGGGCAACATCGGACCCGAGGCCGGAAAGCCGGTGATGGAGGGCAAGGCGGTCCTCTTCAAGCGCTTCGCGGACATCGACGTCTTCGACATCGAGCTCGGCACCCAGGACGTGGACGAGATCGTCGCCGCGGTGACGGCCATTGCGCCCACCGTCTCCGGTATCAACCTGGAGGACATCTCCGCCCCGCGCTGCTTCGAGGTGGAGCGGCGCCTGACCGAGGCCCTCGACATCCCGGTCTTCCACGACGACCAGCACGGCACGGCCCTGATCACCGGGGCCGCCCTGATCAACGCCCTCGAGCTGGCGGAGAAGCGGCCGGATGACGTACGGGTGGTGGTCAACGGGGCCGGCGCCGCGGCGGTTGCCTGCGCGAACTACGCGGTCAGCCTGGGCGTGGACCCGAAGAAGGTGGTGATGTGCGACTCGGTGGGCGTGATCCATGCCGGCCGCACGGAGCGCATGAACGAGTACAAGGAGCCCTTCGCCGTCGAGACCGAGGCCCGCACCCTGGCAGAGGCCATGGTGGGGGCGGACGTCTTCATCGGCGTCTCCGTGGGCAACACGGTCTCGAAGGACATGCTGCGCTCCATGGCCCCGCGCCCGGTGGTGCTGGCCATGTCCAACCCCGACCCCGAGATCCCCTACGGCGACGCCCTGGCCGCCCGGGGTGACGTGATCATGGCCACGGGACGCTCGGACCATCCGAACCAGGTCAACAATGTCCTTGGCTTCCCCTTCCTCTTCCGCGGCGCCCTGGACGTGCGCGCGCGCTGCATCAACACCGAGATGATGCACGCCGCCACCCGTGCCCTGGCGGAGCTGGCCAAGGAGCCGGTCCCTCCCTCGGTCCTGCGGGCCTACGGCGTGGAGAGCCTCGAGTTCGGCCCGGAGTACCTGATCCCCAAGCCCCTCGACCACCGGGTGCTGCCTCGGGTCTGCCGCGCGGTGGCGAAGGCGGCCATGGACTCCGGCGTCGCCCGTCGCGAGGTGGACCTCGCCGCCTACGAGCGGGAGGTGACCGAGCGTCTGGGGCCGGGCCGGGACCTGATGAGCCGCGTGGTGGTCCGCGCGCGCCGCGATCCGGGCCGCATCCTCTACCCCGAGGGGGAGCATCCCAACGCCCTGCGGGCGGCCCGCGCCGTGGCCCACGAGCGCATCGCCCAGCCGGTCCTGGTGGGGAAGGCCGAGGAGATCCGGCGCAGCGCCGAGGGCCACGGAATCTCCTTGGAGGGGGTCGAGATCGTCGACCCGACCACCGACCACCGCGCGCCGGCCCTGGCCGAGGAGCTGTGCCGGATCCGGTCCCACCGCTCTCAGGTCACGATCGAAGAGGCCCGCAAGCGCCTGGAGGACGCCACCTGGTTCTCCTCGATGCTGCTCCAGGGCGAGTACGCGGACGGCATGGTCTGCGGGGTCACCAAGGCCGTACGCAAGACGATCCAGCCGATCCTCAAGGTGATCCCCCTGCGGCCGGGCTTCCGGCTCGCCTGCGGCCTGAGCGTGGTTCTCACCGGCCAGCGGGTGCTCTTCCTCGCGGATACGGCCGTCAACATCGAGCCCAGCGCCGAGGAGCTGTCCGACATCGCACTGCTCGCCGCGGAGGGCGTGCGGCGCCTCGGTATCGATCCAGTGGTCGCGATGCTCTCCTTCTCGAGCTTCGGCGGCAGCCCGCACCCGCGCAGCGACATGGTGCGCCGGGCGGTGGAGCTGACGCGGGTCGAGGCGCCGGATCTGATCGTGGACGGGGAGATGCGCGTCGACGCCGCCCTCGACCCGACCCTGCAGTCGGAGTACCCGGACTGCCAGCTCGGTGGCAGGGCAGCCAACCTGCTGGTCTTCCCCAACCTGGAGGCGGCCAACATCTCCTACAACCTGGTGCGCATGCTGAGCGGTGCGGACACCCTCGGGCCCCTGATGCTGGGCCTCGATCGCTCGGTGGCGGTGCTCCAGCCTCACAGCACGGACGTGAACGACATCGTGCGGATGACGGCCCTGACCGTTGTCCACGCCCAGAAGAGAGTGCTCACGCCGGCCTGAGACCGGAGAGCTCCCACCCCCGACCTGCGCGATGCTGCGACTCATCTCGACCGCGGGCCTCTTGCTCCTCGGGGCCCACACCCCCGAGGTCACGGAGCTCGTCTTCCGCCCCTCGAACGGGATGCAGCTCTCCCTCGACTTCGAGCGCGTGCTGCGCTTCGAGCTCGAGGACTCCGAGATGACCATGACCTACGACGGGGAGGTGCAAGAGGGCCAGGGGGCCCCGGGCATCGAGCTGGTGATGGTCGAGCGGGAGACGATCGCCTTCAGGGACCGCTTCGAGGTGCGCGATGGGGACGTGTTCGGCGTCGAGCGTGGCTTCGAGACGATCGGCAACGACTTTCGCCAGGAGGTGACCGACCCCGCAGGGGAGAGCTTCGAGCGCGAGAGCCAGGGCGAGAGCGAGCTCGAGGGCGAGACCGTGCGCTTCGATCGGGAGGCCGTGGACGAGGACTTCGGCGTGCGCTTCGCCGAGGAGGAGTCCGACCTGGACGAGGGGCTCCTCGAGGGCCTGGTGGCCTCCGCCTGGCTGGCGGAGTTCCTGCCGGAGGAGGAGGTCCGGCTCGGTGACCGGTGGGAGGCCGACGCGGCCGCCTTCATCAGCATGACCAACCTCTCCGGGGACCTGCACGTGGTCCAGGAGGGGGAGGACCCAGAAGAGAGTGGCGCCTACGGTGAGCAGTTCGACGAGAACATCGGGGGTGACATCAGCGTCACCTTCACGGCCTGGCGCGAGGCGGACGGTCGGCGCCTGGCGGTGCTCTCCCTGGAGGTAGAGCTCGAGACCCGCATCGAGGAGTCGACCGAGGTCGACGAGGAGGACGTCAAGGGCACCGAGGAGGAGCAGCACGCCATTGCCATGGAGCTCGAGGGTGAGCTCCTGTGGGACGCCGAGCAGCACCTCCCCGCCAGCCTCAGCCTGTCGGGAGAGGTCACCCTCGAGGTCGATGTGGAGCGCAGCTACACGAATGGCGAGCACGAGGCGCTCATCGAGGAGCGCCAGGAGTTCGCGGGCAGTATCGAGTTCGAGGTCTCCTACGAGTCGGAGTAGGCGGGCCGTCCGCCTAGGTCGCCGGGGCAACCTCGCCCTCACCCCAGCCCACGTCCTCCTCGGGCGCCTTCTCCCTCAGGCTCTGCTGGGTGTAGAGGGCGTGGTAGCGCCCGCCGCGCGCCAGGAGGTCCGCGTGGCGTCCGCTCTCCACGATGCGGCCATGCTCGATCACGAGGATGCGGTCCGCGCCGCGGATGGTGGAGAGACGGTGGGCGATGACGAAGCTCGTGCGCCCCTCGAGCACCCGTTCGAGGGCGCTCTGGATGCGCTTCTCGGTCTCCGTGTCGATCGACGAGGTGGCCTCGTCCATGACCAGGATGCGAGGCGACTTGAGGATCGCGCGGGCGAAGGACACCAGCTGCTTCTGGCCGGTGGAGAGCCTGCCGCCCCCCTCGCCGACCTCAGTGGCGTAACCCTGCTCCTGTTCGAGGATGAACTCGTGGGCGCCCACCAGGCGCGCCGCGCCCTCGACCTCCTCGTCGCTGGCGTCGAGGTCGCCGTAGCGGATGTTGTCGGCGATGGTGCCGCTGAACAGCTGCGGGGCCTGGAGCACGATGCCCAGGTTCGACTGCAGCCAGTGCAGGGAGCGCTCCCGCAGGTCGACGCCGTCGATCTCGATGGCGCCGGCCGTTGGCTCGTAGAAGCGGCACAGGAGGCTCAGGATGGTCGACTTGCCGCCGCCGGTCTGACCCACCAGGGCGATCGTCTGGCCGGCCTCGACGGTCAGGTCGAAGTCCCGCAGCACCTCCTGCCCGCCCTCGTACTTGAAGCCCACGCCGCGGAAGCTGAGCTGGCCGATGTGGTCGGGGTGTCCGTCTGCGGCGACCCCCTGCTGCGAGCGGCTCGCGGCGTGGCGTGTCATGGCCGCGCGCACGGCGGGGGAGTCCTGGATCTCGGGCTCGGCCTCGATCAGGCCCAGCACGCGCTCCGCCGAGGCCTGGGCCATCTGCATCTCCGCGAAGAGGCGCGCCAGCTCCTGGATCGGGTCGAAGAACAGCCGACAGTAGCTGATGAACATCACCAGCGTCCCCAGGGGGATGGCCATCGCGAGCACGCGCCCGCCGCCCACGGAGAGCACCAAGGCCACCGCCAGGCTGGAGAGCACCAGCACGATCGGCAGGTAGAGCGCCGACTGCAGGGCGTTGCGCACGGAGGCGGTGTTCATCTCACCGGCCAGGCTCGAGAACTCGGACAGGTTCTGCTCCTCGCGCACGAAGGCCTTGGAGGTGCGCACCCCCATGATCCCCTCGTTGTAGGAGGCGGTCAGGCGGGAGTTCGTCTTGCGCACCACTCGCGAGCTCTCGAGGATGCGTCGCTGGAAGACGTGGGAGATCCACGCCAGGGGCGGCACCACCGCCAGGATCGTCAGGGCCAGGCGCCAGTCCACGGCCAGCATGGCCACGGTCACGCCGAGCATGGTCGTGAAGCCCCAGACGATGTCCAGGAGGCCCCAGACGAGGATGTTCGTCAGGCGCTCGCAGTCGGAGGTCATGCGGGCCATCAGCCAACCCACGGGCCGCCGGTCGTAGAAGGAGAAGGAGAGCTCCTGCAGGTTCTCGAAGCCCTCCTTGCGGATGTCGTGGCCCACGCCGGTGCGCATGCGCCCCCCGACCGAGATGAAGCCCAGCACGCACAGAGACAGGCCGATGCTGAGGCCCAGGTAGATCGCTCCGTAGCGGACGAGGTCCACCGTCACCTCGGGGTCGGTCAGGTCGTCGATGACGTCCTTGGTGACCCAGGGCAGGGCCGCGTCGAAGAAGGCGGTGCCCACGGCGAAGAGGGCCAGGAGCCAGGCCTGACGCTTGTAGAGCAGCGCGAAGCGCCACAGCTTGCGCCAGAGCCGCAGGTCGATCCCGGCGCGTTCGCCGTGGGCGTTGTCGAGCTCGTGGTGCGGTTCGCTCATCGTGGTCGGGGGGTCGTGCGGGAGGACGGCTGGGTTCGTTCCGGAGCCGGGCGTGCCTCGCCCGGGGCCAGGTCGTTCTCGATCTCACGCTCGAGGGCGCCCTGGATCTGCCACAGACGGCGGTAGGGACCGTCCTCGCGGATCAGGGTCTCGTGCTCACCGGCCTGCAGGATGCGGCCGCGGTCGAGGACCAGGATCAGGTCCGCGTGCAGCACCGAGGAGAGCCGGTGGGCGATCAGGATCGTGGTGCGCTTGCCGCGCCGACGCTCGAGGGCCGCGAGGATGTGGGACTCGGTCTCGGTGTCCACCGCCGAGAGAGCGTCGTCGAGTACCAGGATCGGCGGGTCGAGCAGCAGCGCCCGGGCCAGGGCGATGCGCTGGCGCTGGCCCCCGGAGAGGGTCACGCCGCGCTCACCGACCAGGGTGTCGTAGCCCTGCTCGAACTCCAGGATGGCGTCGTGCACCGCCGCGGCGGAGGTCGACTCGAAGAGCTCCTCCTCGCCGGCGTCGGAGGACCCCAGCTGCAGGTTGGCGCGCACGCTCTTGGAGTACAGGAAGGGCTCCTGCAGCACGACGCCGAACTGCGAGCGCACGAAGCGCCGCGGTAGCTCCCGCAGCTCGCGGCCGTCCAGGCGGATCGAGCCCTGCTCGTGGTCGTAGAGGCGCAAGAGCAGCTGGATCAAGGTCGTCTTGCCCGCCCCCGGGGGCCCGATCAGGGCCAGGGACTGTCCGGCACCGAGCTCGAAGGAGATGTCCTCCAGGGTGGGCGCCTCGGCCCCGAAGGCGAAGCGCAGACCCTCGACCTGGATGTGCCCCGCGAGGCCTGCGGGCAGTGCGGCCGTGGTCGCGGGCTCGAGGTCCGTCTCCTCCGGCTCCCCGAGCACCTCCCGCAGGCGGCGCATGGAGACCAGGGCCTTGCCCGCCTCGGACAGGACGCGCCCCATCTGGCGCACGGGCCAGATCATCAGGAACTCGAACTCGAGGAAGGCCGCCAGGGTGCCGACCGTGATCGTGCCCTGGGACACGAACAGGGCGCCCCCGATCAGCACCAGGCCGATCTGGGTCAGGCAGAGCACGTCCGAGCTCGACCAGTAGAGGCCGAGCAGCTGGATGAAGCGGTTGTGGTGGTCCCGGAACTCGCCGTTGCGCTCGCCGAACTTCTGCTTCTCGAAGTCCTGACGGGCGAAGGCTCGCACCACCCGGATGGCGGTCAGGTTCTCCTGCAGGACCGTGGTCATGCGGCCCTCCGCCTCGTCCATGCGCTTGAAGAGCACCTGGATGCGGCGGAAGAAGACCACCGCGAAGACGACGATGACCGGCATCAGGGCCAGGGAGATCCCGGCCAGGGGGGCGTGCAGGTGGAACAGGATCGGCGTGGCGATGCCGACCAGGAGCAGGGCCCGGGCGATCTCGACGACCTGGGTCGAGAGGAACATGCGCACGGTCTCCACGTCGGAGGTGCAGCGCTGCACGAGGTCCCCCGTGTCCGCGCCGTCGTAGTAGCGGCAGGGCAGTCGACCGAGGTGGTCGTAGAGGTCCTGGCGCAGGCGTCGCACGATGCCCTCGGAGGCCACCGCGGACCAGCGGCCGCGCAGGTACAGACAGAGGCCCGAGAGGAGAGTCAGGGCCAGGATCAGCCCGCCCGCCAGCCAGAGCTGACCCGTGACGTCCAGACCCCGGGCGACCCCGAGCTCCTGCAGCCAGTTGGGTGAGAGATCGTCCAGCTCCCGGGATTGGTCGGCGAGCCGGGTGTCCAGGGGGCCGTCGATGGCGGCCTGGGTCACGAGCGGGATCAGGAAGGTCAGACCGATCCCCAGGGCCATCGCGGCGATGGCCGATGCGTAGCGCAGGCGCTGCCCGCGGCTGAGCGTCCAGAGGTGTCGTCGGGAGGTGTCCAAGGTCCGGTTGGGGGCGTTCGGTCGGCCCTCGTCAGGGGATTCCCACTACGGGACGCTGCGGCGGGCTCTCGCGACGAGGGCAAAAAGGAAGGAGCCCGCTCGGATCCGAGCGGGCTCCTCGACCGTGAGGTCGGTGCGGCCTGGGGCCGCGGCGCACGGATTCCGCTCAGTGGAGGTGGAGCACCTCCGGATCAGGATTGAGGATTTCGATCGTGCGCATGGGTCTCTCTGGGGTCGGGCGTCTGGGGGAGCCGGGGTCACTCCGCAGCGTACCGAGGGCAGTCCTCGGGCCGGGTGACCGTGGTCCGCGCCCGAAACTATCGGCGGCAACCGTGACCGCAAGCCCACGAGGGGCGATTTTTTTCCGGCAGGGTCCCGCCGTGTCCCTTCAGTCGGCCTCGAGCAGGCCCTCGAGGCGGGCGAGGTCCTCTTCGAAGCGCTTCGCCAGCACCCGGCCGACCGTGCCCTCCATCAGGCGCAGGGCGGTGCTCTTCAGCTCCAGCTCGACCCGGTGAAGGACCTTGCACTGACCCCCGAGGTCCTCGAACTCCAGGGTGTCGTGCAGGCTGAGGTCGTCGTGCTCGAGGCGCGTGACGATGCGCCGCTCCGGCTCGTACTCCAGGAGCTCGCCCTCGAAGACCTGGCGGACGCCCAGCTCCTCGTGGACCTGGCGGAAGCGCGAGCCGACTCCCCAGGGCCGGTCGGGATCGACCTCGACCTCCACCAGGGAGGCCATCCAGCGGACCTGCTGCTCGGCGCTGTCGCAGGCCTTGAAGGCCTCGGCGGCGGTGGTCTCGACGACGAGGTCCTGCTCGAAGCGCATCTTCGGGTGGCTCAGTGCTGGTGGCCGCCCTCGCCGTGGGAGTGGCCGTGGGTCAGCTCCTCCTCGGTGGCGTCGCGCACCTCGACGATCTTGACGTCGAAGGTCAGGGTCTCACCCGCCAGGGGATGATTGGCGTCGAGGACGACGGCCTCCTCCTCGATGTGGACGATGGTCACCAGACGCGGCTGGCCGTTCTGATCCTGGACCGGGAACTGCAGGCCGAGCTCGAACTCGAGCTGCCCGCCGAAGGCCTCCTTGGGCACCCGGTTGAGCAGGCCGTCGTTGCGCTGGCCGTAGCCCTTCTCGGGGGGCACGACCACCTTGAGCTCGTCCCCGACCGCCTTTCCGGTCAGGGCCTCCTCCAGGCCCGGAATGATGCCGCCCTTGCCGTGCAGGTAGGCCAGGGGTCCACGTCCCTCGGAGGTGTCGAGCACCTCGCCCTCCGAGTCGGTCAGGGTGTATTCGATGCCGACGATCTTGTTTTCAGCGACTTGCACGTGGATCACAGAGAGGGGGCCTGAGGGGCGGGTGAGCGCAGGATTCTACGGGGGCCGCCGGGGGCGGGCCGCCGGGAAGCGTCATTTGTCGCGGTGCAGGGCCGCTACACTCCCGCGATGGCCAAGACCCCCCTGTTCCAGCCCCTGCGCCGCCTGTACGGCTTCACGGGTCCCCACCGGCGTCGGGTCTGGCTGGCGGCGGCCTGCTCGATCCTGAACAAGATCTTCGACCTGGCGCCCCCGCTCCTGATCGGCATGGCGGTCGACATCGCCGTGGAGCGGGAGGACTCCTTCCTGGCCGGCTGGGGCGTGGGGGATCCGCGCGATCAGTTCTACGCCCTGGCGGGGCTGACCGTGGCCATCTGGGTGCTGGAGTCGGTGTTCGAGTACGCCTACAAGCTCGCCTGGCGCTTCCTCTCCCAGGACGTGGAGCACGACCTGCGGATGGAGGCCTACGAGCACGTCCAGGGCCTCGAGCTGGCCTTCTTCGAGGACGCCAGCACCGGCGGCCTGATGAGCGTCCTGAACGATGACGTCAACCAGCTCGAGCGCTTCCTCGACACGGGGGCCAACGAGCTCCTGCAGGTGACCACCACCGTGGTGGTGATCGGCGGGATCTTCTTCGCCCTGGCTCCGAGCATCGCCTGGATGGGGATGGCCCCGATGCCGTTCATCATCTGGGGCTCGGTCTGGTTCCAGCGCACGCTGACCCCGCGCTACGCAGCCGTGCGCGAGGCGGTGGGGGACCTGAACGCGGACCTGGCCGGCAACCTGGGTGGCATCGCGACCATCAAGAGCTTCACCGCCGAGGAGCGCGAGCTGGCGCGGGTCGGAGTCGGCAGCGATGCCTACCGCGGCGCGAATCGCCGCGCGATCGTCTTCTCCTCGGCCTTCTCGCCCCTGATCAGGATGATCGTGGTGGTGGGCTTCACGGCCATGATGGTGGCCGGGGGAATGCAGGCCCTCGACGGGGAGCTGGAGGTGGGCGTCTACGCGGTCCTCGTGTTCATGACCCAGCGGCTGCTCTGGCCCCTGACGCGTCTGGGGGACGTGCTCGACCTCTTCCAGCGCGCGATGGCCTCGACCCTGCGCATCTTCGCGCTGCTCGACACGCCTCCGAGCCAGCGTGACGGGACGCGCGCCTTGCCAGGGGCCGAGGTGCGAGGCGAGCTGCGCCTGGACGGGGTCGCCTTCGCCTACGGCGACCGGGACGAGCTCTTTCGCGGTCTGGACCTCGTCTTCGAGGCGGGCCGCACGACCGCCGTGGTGGGGGCGACCGGCTCCGGCAAGAGCACCCTGCTCAAGCTCCTGCTGCGCTTCTACGACGTCACCGACGGCGCGGTGCGGCTGGATGGAATCGACGTGCGGGACCTCCGCTGCCGGGACCTGCGTGGGGCGATCGGGCTCGTCAGCCAGGACGTCTTCCTCTTCCACGGCAGCGTGCGAGAGAACATCGCCTTCGGGGATCCGAGCGCCAGCGAGGAGCGCGTCCGCGAGGCTGCCCGCATCGCCGAGGCCGAGGCCTTCATCGAGGAGCTGCCCCAGGGCTACGACACGATCGTCGGCGAGCGGGGTCAGAAGCTCTCCGGCGGCCAGCGCCAGCGCATCTCCATCGCCCGGGCGGTCCTGAAGGACCCCCCGATCCTGATCCTGGACGAGGCCACCTCCTCGGTGGACAACGAGACGGAGGCGGCCATCCAGCGCTCCCTGGCGCGGCTGGCCGTGGGGCGCACCACGATCGTGGTGGCCCACCGCCTCTCGACCGTGCGCCACGCGGCCCGCATCCACCTCTTCGACGGCGGGCGCTTGCGGGAGTCGGGGACCCACGAGGAGTTGCTCGCCGCCGACGGGCCCTACGCGGCCCTCTGGCGGGTGCAGACGGGCGTGGCCGTGCCCCTCTGAAGCGAGGCGGTCCCGGGCCGAGGGGCGGCCACAAGAAAAAATCGGGGCCAATTCTCGGGGCAAGCGGCCCACAGAGCCCCCGGGAGGGGGAAAATGGCCCCTCCACGGCCTCCGGATCAGGGAGAAAGATCGAACCGTGCCGGCCCTGGATTACGCTGATCCGTAGCAGGAGGGGTTCGCCCTCCCCCGAGAACCAACTCCACCCGACACGCGGAGAACGAAAGATGAAGTCCCGAATCCAACTCCTGGCCGCTGGCCTCCTGGCGGCCCTCTCCAGCACCGCCGTCGCGACGCAGCCCGCAGCCCCCGCATCCGCCTCCCCGGAGCCGGTCGCGGTCCAGGAGCGGGACCAGGCGAACCGCAACCAGAACGCGAGAAAGCAGGACACGAGAAAGCAGAACCAGCGCACCTCCGGCGCCCGCAAGAACGATGTCCAGCGCGCGAAGAACGCCCGCGGCGGCCAGCAGCGCGGCGCCGACGCGCGCAAGGATGCCCAGCGCGGCGCCAACGCCCGCAAGGACGCGCAGCGCGGCGCCAACGCCCGCAAGGACGCGCAGCGCGGCGCCAACGCCCGCAAGGACGCGCAGCGGGCGGCCAATGCCCGCAACGCCCAGGGCACCCAGAACGCCCAGAACGCGGACGAGGCGGCGCGGATCAAGGCCGCCCGCGACAAGGCTGCCCGAGACAAGGCCGCCCGCGGCCAGAACGCTCGCCAGGGCTCGCGGGTCCAGAACGCCCGGGAGCTGAACACGAGGGTCCAGAACGCTGAGAACGCGGACCGTGCCGCCAACGCGCGCCAGGGCCAGAGCCGTGTCCAGGGCGCCCGCGACCAGGCCCAGCGACTGCAGAACGCGCGCGACGGAGCCGCTGGCAGCGAGGCCGACCGCGCCGCCAACGCCCGCGCCCAGGCCGAGGCCCAACGACTGCAGAACGCCCGCGACGGAGCCGTCGGCGGCGAGGCCGACCGCGCTGCCAACGCCCGCGCCCAGGCCGAGGCCCAGCGCCTGCAGAACGCCCGCGCCCAGAACCAGGGGCGCGTGGCCGGCGCCCGCCAGCAGCTCTCCGCCGCCGAGGCCCAGCGCATCGCCAACGCCCGCCAGTCCCTCGTGGGCATGGACCGCCGCCAGAGCGACGCGGCCAAGCGCTACCTGCTCGAGCAGGAGAAGCACCAGCAGCGCCTGGCGCGCATCGACCGCATCGAGCGCATCCTCAAGGGGCGCGGCGACCGCGCCAACCTGGCCCGGGTCGAGGCCCTGCGCCGCAAGGAGAACGCGGACTTCGCCGCCTTCCGCCAGCAGATGAGCCGCTCCCTGAACGCCCAGCAGATCCAGGCCATCGAGTCCACGGGCCAGGTCGGCACGCGGCGTCTCAACGCGAGCTCCGCGGACAAGCGCAAGCTCAAGAGCGCACAGGATGCCCAGGGGGGCCAGAACTGATGACCCCTCTCCAGCGCAGCACTCCCCTGCTCCTGGTGCTGGCCGCCTGCGGCTCCGAGCCGACCACGATGGACGACAGCATCAGCCCGGCTCCGGCGGGCACTGGCGTCAACAGCACCACCGAGGCCCCGACGGTCATCGACGAGGTCGACGTGATGGGCGCCGACGAGGCCGCCGCTGAGGCCGAGGCGGCCATCGACGAGTCCAACGTGCTCGATGCCCTCGAGGAGCTCGAGCAGGAGATCGGCAAGGACGGCTGAGAGCCGCCCCCGGCCGGCGCGCGTGCGCCGCCCGGGGCCGCCTCGATTCCGGGCGCCCTCGCGGGGCGGCTCAGTAGTGGGGGGGCCTGTCGTCCTCGAGCTCGCGCCCCTCCTCTCCGCCGCCCTCGCCCTTCTCGGCCAGTCGCGTTCGCAGCTCCTCGAGCTGGCGCTCGAGGACCTCGATCCGACGCTCCTGGCCGATGACGACCTCGTTCAGCTCCTCGAGGGTGCGCTCGAGGAAGCCGAGCTTGATCTCCAGGTCCACCAGCTGCGGGTCGCGGGCTGTCATGGCGGGCCTCAGCGTAGGCCGACGATCTCGCCCGCCCGCACGTCGATCTCGAGGGCCTGTGGCCTGCGGGGCAGGCCGGGCATACGGAGGATCTCGCCGGTCAGGACCACCAGGAAGCCGGCGCCGGCGTTGAGCTGCAGGCCACGGACGGTGACCTCGAAGTCCCGCGGTCGACCGTGGAGCTTGGGGTCGTCCGAGAGGGAGCTGGGTGTCTTGGCGATGCACACCGGCAGGTCACCGAAGCCCAGGCGCTCGATCTCCCGCAGGTCGCGCTCGGCGGCCTTTGTGTAGGCCACGTCCCTGGCGCCGTACATGGCCCGGGCCACCTTCTCGATCTTGTCCGGCACCGTGTCGTCCAGGTCGTAGAGATGCTGGACCGGACCGTTTCCCCGCCGTCCGGCCTCGACCACGAGCCGCGCGAGCTCCAGGGCGCCCTCGCCCCCGTCGGCGAAGTGGCTGGCCACGGCGCAGGGCAGGCCGCGGGCCTCGCAGAAGGCGCGCACCACCGCGAGCTCCTCCTCCGTGTCGGTGGGGAAGCGGTTGAGGGCCACCACCGGGTGCTGGCCGAAGCGCTCGATGCTCTCCACGTGCTTCTCGAGGTTCTCGAGGCCGCGCTCGACCGCCCCCGGGTCGGAGCTCGCGAGCTCCCTGACGGGCACCCCGCCGTGCATCTTGAGGGCGCGGGCGGAGGCCACCAGCACCACCGCCGCGGTCTCGAGGCCCGCGCCGCGGCACTTGATGTCGAAGAACTTCTCGGCTCCCAGGTCGAAGCCGAAGCCGGCCTCCGTGATGACCCAGTCGGCGAGCGCGAGCGCGCAGCGGGTGGCCACCACGCTGTTGCAGCCGTGGGCGATGTTCGCGAAGGGGCCGCCGTGCACCAGGGCCGGGGTTCCCTCGAGGGTCTGCACGAGGTTCGGGTGCTGGGCGTCCCGCAAGAGGGCCATCATCGCGCCGGTGACCCCGAGCTGCTCGGCCTTGACGGCCTCGCCCTTGGAGTCGAAGGCGACCACGATGCGGTCGATGCGTCGGCGCAGGTCCTCCTCGCCGCTCGCGAGACACAGGATCGCCATCAGCTCCGAGGCGGCCGTGATGTCGAAGTGGGCCTCCCGCGGCACCCCGTGGGGCTTGCCGCCCAGGCCGAGGGTGATGTTCCGCAGGGCCCGGTCGTTCATGTCGATCACCCGCGGCCAGAGCAGGGTGCGGGGCTCGATGCCCAGCTCGTTGCCGAAGTGCAGGTGGCTGTCGATGGCCGCCGCGAGCAGGTTGTGGGCCGAGGTGATGGCGTGGAAGTCCCCGGTGAAGTGCAGGTTGATGCGCTCGGCCGGCGTGAGCTGCGCCCGGCCGCCGCCGGTGCCGCCGCCCTTCATGCCGAAGCAGGGGCCGAGGGAGGGCTCGCGCAGGGCGAGGCAGACGTTCTCGCCGAGACGCCGCAGAGCGTCGCCGAGCCCGATGGTGGTCGTGGTCTTGCCCTCGCCGGCGGGGGTGGGGGTGATGGCGGAGACCAGCACCAGGCGCGCGGGCTCGGAGCGCGTGCGCTCGCGCTGCAGGAGCTGGAGGTCGACCTTGCCCGCGAAGGTCCCGTAGGGGTGGAACAGCTCGGAGTCGAGGCCGAGCTCCTCCACCAGGCTCGTGATGGATCGCATGGGGGGGGAGCTTAGCCTGTCGGGAGCCCCGGGTCCCGCTCAGGCTCCCGACTCAGAGCTCATCCCGGCGCCAGGCGCAGGCCAGGCTGTCCGCGTACTCGTTCCAGCGCTCCCCGGCGTGGGCCGCGATCCAGCGCAGCTCACAGCGCGGGTGCGCGCGCGCGAGGGCCAGGAGCTCCTGCACCAGCTCCAGGTTCTTGATCGGGCCGCCCTTCTTCTTCCAGCCCTTGCGCTCCCAGCCGGGGGCCCAGCTGGTGATGGTGTCGACGCACAGGCGGCTGTCGGTGTGCACCACGACCTCCGCGTCCTCGGGCAGCAGGCGGAAGGCCTCGATCAGGGCCCGCAGCTCCATACGGTTGTTGGTGGTGTCCGGCTCGTGCCCGTGGCGCTCCTCGCGCACCACGCCGTCCTCGACCCAGACCAGCCCCCAGCCCCCCGGCCCCGGATTGGGGGTGGCGCTGCCGTCGGTGAAGACCCCGTCGCGGGGGCCGGCGCTATAGCGCTCGAGGACCTGAGCACGGGTCAGGTCCTCCTCCCGGGAGGCGCTCCGGCGGCGTGCGCGGGAGGCCTTCTTGGGGTCGTGCTGGCGGCAGAAGCGCGGGGTCCAGCCGGGGTACTTCGCCAGCACGTCGGCCCGGAGCTCGAAGGGCGTACCGCACTCCTGGCACTCGAAGGTCGGGGGCATGGGGGGAGCATAGCGGGGGTGACCCGCAGGTCGAGGGCGCGTATGGCGGGAGTCAAATCTGTGTACCGGACCCTCCGCGTCGCCAGTGGAGTGAGCGTTGCCCCAGGGCGCGCTACAGTAGTGTCGGCTGTCCGCCTCCTTCCCAGTCATCCTGACCATGTTGCGACTCCTCCTCCCCTGCGCCTTGCTCCTCGTCCACGCGCCGGCCGCGGCCGCCCAGGACTCCGGCTCCAGCGCTCCGCCCCGCGGGCCCCAGGGTCGCTCCGGCGCCGCCGGAGGTCTGACCCGCGAGCAGATGTGGTACGCGCCGACCGAGGAGGACTGGAAGAAGCCCTGCCTGATCACCTGGCAGCGGACCTACGAGGACGCGGTCAAGGTCTCCGAGGAGACGGGCAAGCCGATCCTGGTGTGCGTCAACATGGACGGTGAGATCGCCAGCGAGCACTACGCGGGCATCCGCTACCGCATGCCGGAGATTGCAGAGCTCTACGAGCCCTACGTGACCGTGATCGCCTCGGTCTACCGCCACACGCCGCGGGACTACGACGAGAAGGGGCAGCGCATCCTGTGCCCGCGCTTCGGGAGCGTGACCTGCGGCGAGCACATCGGCATCGAGCCGGGCCTGTTCGACAAGTTCCTCGACGACACCCGGGTGGCCCCGCGCCACATCATGGTGGAGAACGGCACGCAGGAGCAGTACGACGTCTACTACGCCTTCGACACGGACTCGGTCTTTCGCACCATCCGCGAGGGCATCGAGAACCGGCCCCCGGCGGAGCCCACGGTCAACCGCGGGGACCAGTCGCTGGTGGAGCGCATCGATAGCAGGGACGTCCTGGACCGCGCGGCCATCGAGCGGGCCTACAAGGAGGGGGACCGCGTGCTGCGGCGCACCCTGCTCGAGGAGGCCTCGCGGCTCACGGAGCTGTCGCAGGTGGACCTCTTGCGCCTGGCCCTCTTCGACAGCGACGCCGAGCTCTCGCAGGTGGCCTGGAAGGGCCTGCTCGCGACCCGCTCGACCGAGGCGGTGGACCTGATCCGGGACGTGCTGCGCTTCGAGCTCGAGGCGCCGGAGCGTGCGGCCCTGATCGACACCCTCGAGGCCATCGGCGAGGCCTCTCCCCGGGCCCGGCGCATGGCGAACGTGCACCGCGGCCTGGCGGCCCCGGCCGAGGGGCTCGACGTGGGCGCCTGGCGCGCCGCTCTGGAGGCCGCCGGCCAGGACGCACCGCTCGAGGCCGCCCACCTGCTCGAGGAGCGGGCGGAGGTCATGGCCGAGATGTACGCCGCCAACCCGCGGGACGCCCGCTCGGCCCTGGAGTCCGGCGCTGCCCAGTACGAGCTCGCCGTCCACCCCGAGGTGGTGCCGCGCTTGCGTCACGAGCTGATGCGCGAGGCCCGCTCACGGGCCCTCGAGTCCCAGGAGCTGGGGGCCTCCGGCTGGGAGCTCGACTCCCTGCTGGCCGCCACCGCCAAGGCCCTGGGCCGCAACCGCCAGGGGTACGAGGCGGCGGCCCGGGCCGTGCGCAGCCTGCCGCCGGACCCCACGAGCTGGCGCGCGAAGGAGACCCTGGCCCTCTTCGCCGAGGCCCGCCAGCGGGCGATCTTCCGCGCCCTGGTGCGCAAGACCGAGTGGCCCGCCGGCTGGCTGAGCGACGCCCACGGCGCCTTCCAGCTCCTCGCCTTGCACCCCCACGGCAGCGACCGCGAGGTGATCGAGCACCACGACTACCTGACGGCCCTCGAGGCCCGCGGCTACGCCCACCGGGCCCTGGACGAGAGCCTGCGGCGCTTCCCCGAGTCGCCCATCCTGCACGACCGCCTGCGCAAGCGGCTGCTGGACGAGAACCCCCTCGACGGCCTGAACGGGCTCGAGGCCACCTACGAGGCCATGCTGCGGGACCAGGACCCGGCCACGGTCGGCCCCGGCTCGAACCTGCACTGGTTTGCGGGCTACGCCTCCCTGGTGGCGGCCGAGTACCACCGCCGCGGCGGCGGCGGGGTCCAGGCCCGGGCCGCCTACCGACGGGCCATCGCTCACTACGAGGACGCCATCCGGCACGACCCCGCCAGCGCGGAGTCCGCCGATCACTACATCGCCCTGGCCCACGCGGGCCTGGCGCGCCTGCACCTGGAGGCCCGCGAGCTGGAGGCGGCGATCGGGGAGCTGGCGGCCTCCTTCGCGCGCTCGGCGGAGGCCGGCGACAACCTGGACGGTCTGGGCATCACGCCCGTGATGACGGCCACGACCCTGATCGCACGCCTGGACGAGGCGGGCCTCGATGAGGGAGCGGCTCGGGTGCGCGGGCTGCTCGAGAGCCTGCCGCCGCGCATCCTCGAGCCACCGGCCTTCGAGCGTGAGCCCCCCGGCGCCGGACGCGCCGGCCGCCGCGACCTGCGCCGGCGCCGCGGGCCTGAGGCCGAGTCACGCCGGGAGGGCGGTCGCTGAGGAGCCTCCGCTAGACCCGCATGCTGCGCAGGCTCTGGATCCAGTCGAGGAGTTGTTGGGCCTCGCGCTCGGGGTCCGAGGAGACCTGGTCGCTGGGCTCCGGGGGAGCCACGCCCAGGTCGGCCTGCAGCTCCTTCAGCTCCAGGATCAGTCGCTGGAGCCGGTAGCGCTCTTCCTCGCCGGGGGTCGCACGGTAGAGGCTGAGCTGGGCCTGCAGGTCGAGGGTGGCGTGCTCGAGGGAGCGCAACCGTTGGAGGGGGAGGGAGTGTTCCTGGGCGGCCAGAACAGCGCTGGAGGGTGACGAGGAGAGGGGGACCGCGCAGTACAGTCCGATCACCAACAATGCCGCGGCCAGCCCGGGGGGCAGGAGCTTCCGACGCATCATGTTGTCACGGCCCTGGGGGGCCGTCGGGGGGGAGATGGGGGGGAGATGGGGGGGGCCCGGGGGGAGGCGTCCTCTCTCCGTCGCCGGGTCCTTGCCAAACTCTATCCCGATTCGGTGCGA
>CAZQAT010000012.1:0-73206 GCA_964591315.1 uncultured Planctomycetaceae bacterium | reverse complement strand
CTAGGCGCCGCGCACGGCCGCGCGACCCTCCTCCACCCTGACGCGGCTGAGCAGGAGCCCGCCCACCACGAAGAAGCCGAGCAGCGGCAGGACCGCGTCGCGCACGTCGCCGGTCCAGGCCAGGACCAGGCTGAAGAGCAGCGGTCCGAGAATGCCCGCGAAGCGATCGAAGACCGCGAAGAAGCCGAAGAACTCCCCGGACCTGGCGGCCGGGATCATGCTGGCGAAGAGGGAGCGAGAGAGGGCCTGGGTGCCCCCCTGGACGAGCGCGATGAGCCCCGCCATGAGAAAGAAGTCGGCGCTCGAGTCAAGGCCGCGCGCGAGCAGTCCGACCAGGGTGTAGATCGCGAGCCCGACGAGGACCGAACGCTTGGCCCCCAGGCGGGCCGCCACGGCCCCGAAGCCGAAGGTGAACGGCACCCCCAGGAACTGCACGAGCAGGATCGCGAGCATCATCTGCCCTGGATCGAGACCGAGCTCTTCCCCGTAGGCACTGGCCATGCGGATGACGGTGGTGATGCCGTCGTTGTAGATCAGGAAGGCGAGCAGCATCAGCGCCGCCTGGCGGTAGCCGAGCAGCTCGCGCAGGGTCGCGCCCAGGCCGCGCACCGCCGCCACGAAGGCACCACTGAAGGTCAGTCCCGTGGGAGCATCTCCGGCGCCCTCCGGCTCGCGCACCCGACGCAAGAGCGGAATGCTGAACAGCGCCCACCAGACCGCCACGGAGAGGAAGGCCAGGCGCGCTGGCAGGGAGGCCTCGTGGGGCGTCAGGCCCTCGCCGCTCGGCAGGCCGAACCAGCCCGGCTCGCGGATCCAGGCCAGGTTGAGGGCGAGCAGCAACCCGCCGCCCAGATACCCCAGGGCAAAGCTCGAGGTCGAGAGCTGATCCACCTCCTCCTCGCTCGCCACGTGGGGCAGGAGCGCGTCGTAGAAGACGAAGCTGCCGGAGGCTCCGATGTTGGCCACCATGAAGAGCAGCGCAGCCGCCTCCCACTGCCCCGGGCGGAGAAAGAACATCCCCGCGCAGGCCAGGGCCCCCAAGCCTGCGAAGACCGCCAGGAGGCGCTTCTTCGAGCGGGTGCGGTCCGCCACCACCCCCAGCAAGGGCGCCAGGAGCGCGATCACCGCCAGGGAGATCGTCGTCGCCCAGGCGTGCACGCCCGCCGCACTGAGCCTCCCGTCTTCCGGGTAGCAGACCCTCGCGAAGAAGATCGGAAAGACCGCCGTGACGATCACGGTGATCATCCCCGAGTTGGCCCAGTCGTACATCGCCCAGGCCCGCAGCTCGGGGCGGTGCAGCGCGAGGCGCGCCAGGAGGGGCCGACCCCCTGCGCCCACTCAGGACTCCCCGAGCAGGTCCGCGATCAGCGCAGCCATGGTCCACAGGCGGTTCCCCGCCTGGCGCGCCACCGCGCAGCGGGTGGAGTCCAGCACCTCGTCGGTGGCGATCACGTTGCGGCGGATCGGCAGGCAGTGCAGGAACCAGGCGTCGTCGGTGCGCGCCATGGCATCCCCGTCCACGATCCACTCCGCGCGCAGGTCCGCGGGGGGCCGCGCCACCTCCGGCTCCGCACCGTAGGCGTCCAGACGTCCCCAGCTCTTGGCGCAGACAACCCGCGCGCCCGTGAGGGCGGCAGCGCGATCGTCACTCGTGCTCAGGGAACCGCCCGCCCCAGCCGCGCGTGCGCTCGCCTGCTCCATCACCCGCGGACAGAGGTCGTAGCCCTCGGGCCGCAGCACCGTCACCTCCATCCCCGCGTCCACCGCAGCCATCAGCTGCGAGTGGGGCGTGGCCACCGGCAGAGCCTTGGGGTGCCAGGCCCAGCTCAGGACGTACCTCTGCCCGCGCGGCTCCTCGAGCAGCTCGACCAGGGTCGCGAGGTCCGCGAGCCCCTGGCAGGGGTGCCAGGCGTTGGACTCGAGGTTGACCACCGGCACCTCACTGTGGCGCGTGAAGGCCCGCAGGAAGGAGTCCTCCCGCAGCTCCTCCCAGCTCGCGCCGCCGCCCCCGGCCTGGGAGCCACCGGCCATCACCTCCGCCTTGCGGATCCCGACCGCGTCGCACATGCCCGCCAGCACCGGCGCCAGCTCCCGGACGTGCTCCTGGGTGTCCCCATCCATCACGACCCCCTCGCGCTCCTCGAAGCGCCAGGTGTCCTTGCCCGGGGCCAGGTTGATCGCGGTCCCGCCAAGCTTGGCCATGGCCGCCTCGCAGGACACGCGGGTGCGGACCGAAGGGTTGAAGAAGAGGAGGGCCAGGACCCGGCCGACGAGCTCCGGAGCGCCGGCGATCGGCCCGGCACCCGAGCGCTTGTAGTCCAGGGCCGTCCGCGCCAGCGCACGCAGCTCCTGGGCGCTGCGGTCCAGGGAGCTCAGGAAGTGTCGGGGCACCATGGGGAGGTTGTAGCGCCCCGGGGGAGGCCTTGAGAAGGGGAAAGCCCCACGGTCCCGTGCAGCCAGCGCCTGGATGGGCCGCCCGAGGAGAGCGGCCCCGGCTGCGCTCGAGCCTACTCCCCTCGGAACAGCTCCAACATGTCCCCCACTTCCAGCGGATTGGGGACACGCGGGTCATTCGCGTTCAGCACCACCTCCTCCAGGCGAGTTGCGCGCGCAGCCTGGAGCGCCAGGTAGTCCTCGCCCCCCTCTCCCGAGAGGATCTCCCCCCGCAGGCGCCGCTCGAGCTTCTCGGCCGTCAGGACCAAGGTCTTGCCCTGGGCCACGAGACGCTCGTACTCCCGGTCGGCGTCCGCTGCCAGGTCGCTCTCGTACTTCTCCACCTCACGGTAGGTCTCCACCGCCATCAGCTTGCTCGCGACCTCGAGCTGCTCGATCTCGAGGTCGAGCTCGATGCGCCGGGCCTGGAGCTGTCGGTCCATCTCGTTGCGCCGGCGCTGGATGACGGCCTCCTCCTTGGCCTTGGCCTCGTCCGCCTCGAGCACACGGCCCCGCTGCAGGGAACGCTGGGTCTGCACCAGCTTCTCCTCGTAGGACTCGCTGAAGGCGATCGACTCCACCAGCACCCGGTCGGCCTCCAGGTGGACCTCCGCCAGAGCTGCGTCGAGCTGCTCCTTCGCGCTGGCGAGCACCGCCGAACGCTTCTCGGTGTCGGCGAAGTCCTCGGACACCAGCTGCCCGAAGGCGTCGAGCAGGATGGGCTCGACCTTGGCCCGCGCCAGCTGCCGGTAGGTGGCGCGCTCCCCGCGCGCCACGATGCGGTGGGCCGCCCCCTCCTGGATGCGGTAGGGCACGGAGAGCTCCAGGGCGACCGTGCTGCCGTCGGCAGTGCGAACGTCCAGGGGCTGCTGGGCACGCCAGCTCATCAGCTCGGTGCCCCGCGAGAGCAGATGCCACTTGTGCACGCCAGGGACACTCAAATGCAGGCCGGGGCCGAAGTCCCCGGAGGTGACGCCGTCACCCCACTTCGAATAACGCACTCCGACCTGGCCGGGCTCGACGGCGTGCAGGCCGAAGCGCCCCCCGACCAGGACCACGAGCGCCAGGGCGCCCGCCACGAGGCCGTAGCGAAGGAGCCCCAGACCCCCGCGCCGGACCCGGGGGCCCTGGGTGGCCAGGAAGGCCCAGGCGCGACGCAGGCTCGCCAGCAGCCAGCTGCGAGCGCGCTGCGTGCGCTCGTGCCTCCAGCTGAAACGTAGGCCGGCGGCCAGGAAGAGGGCCGCAGCGCTCAGTCCGTTCCAGCTGGCGCGGGCGGCGGTGCTCAGGACGCGCCCGAGGCCTTGCAGGTGGCTCCCCCGGGGGCTCGAGTGCTCCCGGGCCCCCTCGGGCACGGTGTCAGTGGTGGTGGCAGCCTCGTCTCTATCTTCGCTCATGGGTCTCTGGGGGTTCGCTTCGGTCGGTCTCGATGGACGGTCAGTCGGCCAGGGCGGTCTTCAGGACCTCCACCCCAGCGGGCTCGGGATCGTGGCTGAAGGGCTGGATGCGGAAGGGAGTCTGCGCGAGGCGTTCGATCCAGGCCTCGCGCAGCAAGGGAGCTCCAGTGCTGGCGAGGCGCTCGACCTCCTCGCGCAGGACGGCCGCCTGCAGCTCGACCTTCTCGGTCAGAGCCAGGGCCTCCTGCTCCAGGGCGTAGCGCTCGTTCTGGGCCTTGGCGATTCGGCCGGCGCGCTGGGCCTCGGCCTGAGCCCTGCGCATGCGCTCCTCCTTCTCGAGCAGGGCCAGGAACTCCTGGGCCTGCAGCTGCTTCTTGTTGAGCTCGATCAGCTTGGCCTTCTCGAGCGCCGCGAGCTTCTGGTCCCGCTCCGCGTCCAGCTGGAGGAAGTCCGCCTTGAGGCGCTCGATGGTCTGGATCGCCGCCTTGCGCGCGGCCACCGCCGCCTCGTAGGCCGAGTCGAAGCGCAGCTTGGGGGTCGAGATCTCCAGCACCTGCAGGCCGTGGGGCTCGAGGGCCCCGTTGAGCCGCTGCAAGGTCACCACCGCGGCGGCCTTCTGGTTCTCCCGCTGGCGGATCTCCTCCGCCGTGAAGCGGCCGTACTCGTCACGCACGAGGGACCGGAGCTGAGCCTCGATCAGGTGGGAGGCCCACTCCTCTCGGCCGCGAGCGTCCTCGAGGGAGTGCTGAAAGCCATCGGGGCGAAGGCCGTACTGCACCACCAGGGTCTCGAACTGAACCAGGGAACCGTCGGACACCCGCAGGCGCACGGCCGGCACGTGCTCGGAGGACTTGCGCTCCTCGCCCTCGAAGTAGAGCGGACGCGGACTGCGGCGCCGCACGTAGGAACTCTCGAAGAAGGGCAGGTAGAGCTCGTTACCCGGGGTGTCCACCACCCGCGTGGCCCCCGTCAGGCGGTTGTAGACAACGGCGACCTCGTCGTCGCCTACCTCGACCAGTCCCGTCTCGTCCGCCAGCTTCCGCAGGCAATAGAGGACCGTGCCCAGGCACAGGAGGAGCAGAGCGGTGGCGCGGAGGAGCACCGAGAAGATCTTTCGCATTGGCTCAGGGGATCGGTGGCGGAGAACCAGTCCTCCGCGACGGGCCTTCCAACCACGAGGCCGCCTGAGGTTCCGCACAGGTACCCGGTCCCTCACCTGCTCTCGAGCTCCTGGCCCCTCGAGCTGACGCTCTCGCCCCGGCAGCGGCCGAAGTCACCGACCGGATAGCACACGAGCGCCGGGCTCCACTCAGCCAGGAGGACACACCAACCCGCACCGGAATCGGCACTTCTCGCTTGCCCCCCGCCCCACACGGAGTAGAACCATGATGATGCCTCTCAGCCAATCCCTGCCCCCTCTCTCCCGCGAGAGCTGCCGATGGTGGTGGCGTCCCCGGCCCGCACGCGGCCAGAGGGGCGCGGCTGACGCGTGACGCCGACTCCCTCTGCGAACAGAGTGCCCTGGGCCTTCGAAGTTCACTTCGGAGGCCCTTATTGTTTGTCCCAGAAGCCTGCTCGTCCCCATCAGGAGCCCAGACCTTGAGCCGCCACCTCGAACGATCCAGCCCCGCCGATGCCGAGTGCCACCTCCTGGCCTGGGCCCGCTACCCGGCGGACCTCTCCTCGCCGGTGGCCGCCTTCCTTGCCCTGCGCCAGGCCGGGCGACAGGTGTGCCTGCTCGAGTCCGTCGAGAAGAGCGCGCGCCTGACCCGCTTCTCCTTCCTGGGCGTGGACCCAGTGGCCCGCTTCCGCGGCGCGCCGACAGGCTGCACCCTCGAACAGAACGGAAGGAAGGAGGAGCTGGAGGGCCCCAGCCACGAGGCCCTGCGACGTGTTGCCGAGCGCTGCAGCGTGCCGACACCTCCACGCGGTCTCCCCCCCTTCATCGGCGGCTGGGTGGGGTTCTTCACTTACGAGTGGTCCTCGACCCTCGAGCCCCGGGTGCCCCTGCCGGAGCGGGACGACTGGGGGCTTCCCGAGGCCACCTTCGACCTCTACCGGGAGGTGATTGCCTTCGACCACGCGGCCCAGGTCCTGCACGTGATCAGCGGCGCCCCGGCAGGCGCGGAGGACCACGAGGCCGCTGGAGCGCGGATCGACTCCATCGCCACGGACCTCTTCCGGCCCGTGCCCGGTAGCGAAAAATTCGAGCGCCTGACCGAAGAGCTCGACCCCCAGACACCGAGCGGCGCCTACGAGGCCGGGGTCGGTGCACTCCAGGAGAACATCGCCCAGGGCGAGATCTTCCAGGCCGTCCTCTCCCACCGCTACGTGCAACGCTTCGAAGGGGACCCCTTCACTCTCTACCGCGTCCTGCGCCTCACGAATCCCTCACCCCACATGTTCTTCTTCGAGGCCGACGGGCTGACCCTGGTGGGCTCCTCCCCAGAGCGTCTGGTGCAGGTCAGCGGCCAGAAGGTGCACACGGTCCCCATTGCCGGCACCCGACCGCGAGGCTCCACCCCGGATGAGGACGACGCCCTCGGCGCCCAGCTGTGCGCCGACGCCAAGGAGCGTGCGGAGCACGACATGCTCGTTGACCTCGCTCGCAACGACCTGGGCCGTGTCGGACGAGTCGGCAGCGTTGCGGTCAAGGAGTACGCCTCCCTGGAGCGCTTCAGCCGTGTACAGCACATGGTCAGCCGCGTCGAGTGCGAGCTCGCCGCCTCAAAGGACGCCCTGGACGCCCTGGTGGCCTGCTTCCCGGCGGGCACCGTCTCCGGCGCGCCGAAGATCCGGGCCATGGAGCTGCTCTCACAGCTCGAGGGCCAGACCCGAGGGCCCTACGCCGGCTGCTTCGGCTACCTCGACGGCTCGGGCAATCTCGACATGGCCATCACCATCCGGACCATCGCCGTGCGGGATGGCGAGGCTCACCTGCAGGTCGGCGCGGGGGTCGTCTTCGACTCGGAGCCCGAGGCCGAGCTGGCGGAGACCCACCACAAGGCTCGCGCCCTCTTCGATTCGATCCGCCTTGCGGACTCGGAGGCCTTCCGCCCCGACCCTCGGGCCGGGGGAGAGGAGGTGAACCCGTGATCCTGCTGATCGACAGCTACGACTCCTTCACCTTCAACCTCTACCAGCTCATCGCGAGCTTCGGCCCCGAGGTGCGGGTGCTGCGCAACGACGCGGCCAGCGTGGACGAGCTGCTCGGCATGAACGCCGACGGGATCGTGCTCTCCCCCGGACCGGGCCGACCCGCCTCCGCTGGCGTGCTGCTCGACCTGATCCGAGCCCTGCCCGACGACCTGCCCCTGTTCGGCGTCTGCCTCGGGCACCAGGCCCTGGTGGAGGCCAGCGGCGGGACCCTCGGGGTGGAACCGATCCCCACTCACGGCAAGAGCTCCCTCGTGCACCACGAGGGTAGCGCCCTCCTGGAGGGCCTACCGAACCCCTTCCCCGCCGCCCGCTACCACTCCCTGCGGGCTGAGCGCGACAGCCTCCCCGACGAGCTGCGCCTGGTGGCCTGGACCGAGGACGGCGTCGTGATGGCCGTCGAGCACGAGCGCCTGCCGCGCTTCGGCGTGCAGTTCCACCCCGAGTCGATCCTGACCCCCCTGGGTCCGAAGCTCGTGGCGAGCTTCCTACGCAGGGCCGGCGAGGCGGTCACCGCGCGATGAGCGAGCCGCGGGCAAGGGGCGCCCTGCGGCGCGTACTGGCCGGAGAGACCCTCGAGCGGGAGGCGGTGCGAGAGGTCCTGGCCGAGACCTTCGCGGGCGGGGCCGATCCCGTGGCCTTCGGCGGGCTCCTCGTGGCCATGGCCGCTCGTGGCGAGACCAGCGAGGAGCTGCTCGGCGGAGCCCAGGCCATGCGCGACGCCATGGAGCCCTTCGAGCACGACTGCCCGGATGCCATCGACACCTGCGGCACCGGAGGCTCCGGCCTCGACACCTTCAACGTCTCCACCGCCGGCGCTATCGTTGCCGCCGCCGCCGGCGCGCGGGTCATAAAGCACGGCAACCGCAGCGCCTCCTCGAAGAGCGGGAGCGCGGACCTGCTCGAGGCCCTCGGCGTGCCCCTCGAACTCGACCCCGGCGCCGCTCGCACGGTCCTGCAGGAGGTCGGCATCACCTTCCTCTTCGCCCCCCGCTACCACCCGGCCATGCGCCACGCCGGACCGGTCCGCCGCAGTCTCGGGGTCCGTACCCTCTTCAACCTGCTCGGCCCCCTCTGCAACCCCGGCCGCGTCCAGAACCAGCTACTCGGCGTCTTCGACCCGGGCCGCCTCGATGATCTGGCATGTGTGCTCGAGGCACTCGGGACCCGGCGCGCCCTGGTGGTGCACGGGGCCGGCGGGGCCGACGAGCTGACCCTCGCTGGTGAGAACCGGGTCGCGGTCGTCGGCGATCTTCCCGTCTCCGGCTACGACCCCGAGACCCTGGGGCTCGCCCCCCAGCCACTCGAGGCGAGCTGCGGTGGAGATGCGTGCCAGAACGCCGCCACCCTTCGGAGCCTGCTGGACGGCGAGGCGGTGCCTCCACGCGAGTGGGTGGCCTTCAATGCCGGCGCTGCCCTGCTCGTGGCCGGGATCGCTCGGGACCTGCCCGAGGGCTACGCGCGCGCGGTCGAGGCCATCGACGGCGGCGCGGCGCGCACGACCCTCCAGCGCTGGTGTGAGCTGGGCCGCCAGCTCGCGGGAGCGACCACGTGAGTGCCGAACGCCTGCAGCCAATCCTGGCCGCGGTTGCCGAGCGGGCCCGTTCGCGTCGCGCACACAGGCCGCTCGAGGTGCTGCGCGCGGACCTCGAGGTCGACCCGCGGCGTCGCGCAGCCTTCGTGGAGGCCCTTGCAGGCGAGCCCTTGTCCTTCATTGCCGAGTGCAAGCGCCGCGCCCCCTCCGCCGGAGAGCTGAGCACGGAGCTGGACCTGGCCGGACGCGTGCGTGCCTATGCGGCGGGCGGTGCCGCGGCCCTCTCGATCCTCACCGAAGAGGACTACTTCTCCGGCAGCCTGGCGGACCTCGCCGCGGCGCCGGAGATCACCCTGCCCCGCCTCCGCAAGGACTTCCTGCTCGACGAGGCGATGGTGCTGGAGGCCCAGCTGGCTGGCGCCAGCGCGGTGCTCTTGATCGCTGCCGCACTCGACGACAGCCTGCTCGCCGAGTTACGAGCAGTGGCCCGGGAGGTTGGTCTCGGCGTCCTGATCGAGGTCCATGACGAGGCCGAGCTCGAGCGTGTCGCGCCCCTCGAGCCCGAGGCTCTTGGGGTCAACGCCCGCGACCTGACCTCCTTCGCCATCGATCTGGCCGTCACCGAGCGCCTGCTCCCCCTCATCCCCGACGGCCCCCTGCGAGTGGCTGAGAGCGGTCTGCACACGCTCGAGGACCTGCGCCGGGTGCGCGCCGCTGGTGCCGACGCCGCTCTCGTCGGTACGGCCCTGATGAAGAGCCCCCACCCCGCGACCACCCTGGAGGCCTGGAGGTCCGAGCTCGGTGGCTGAGCTGCGCCCCTTCCCGCGCGTCAAGGTCTGCGGGCTGGCCCGGCCCGAGGACGCGGTGCACGCCCTGTCCGTGGGGGCAGAGGCGCTGGGCTTCGTCTTCCACCCAGGCTCCCCCCGCTGCATCTCGCCCGAGCTGGCGGCGGCAACCGTCAGCCTCCTGCCCCCGGAGGTGTGGACGGTGGCCGTGGTGGTGGACAGCGACCCCGACAAGGCCCGCGCCCTCCTGGCAAACACCGGCATCCGTGCGCTGCAGCTCTGTGGCCAGGAGCGCCCTGGAGACTGGCTGTCCTTTGAAGCCCCCCTCCTGCGGCGCGTGGGCGTCGAGGAGGGTGCACCCGGGGAACTGGCTGCCTGGAGCGGGGTGTCGGCAGGCTACGTCCTCGACCACCCCGAATCCCCAGGCGGCTCGGGGCGGCCCGTGGACGGAGAGCTGGCGGCGCGCCTGTGCGCCTCACACCCCTGCCTCCTGGCCGGCGGCCTCGACGGTGCCCGTGTGGCGGCCTCGATCCGCAACGTGCGCCCGCGAGGCGTGGACGCTTCCTCGCGCCTCGAGAGCACCGCCGGAGTGAAGGACCCCGCAGCGGTACAGGCATTCGTACAGACGGCACTGGACACCTTCGACGACCTGGAACAATGAGCTCTTCCACCTTCCGCGAGTCCACGCGCTTTGGCTCCTACGGCGGTGCCTTCGCCCCCGAGACCCTGATGGCTCCTCTGCTCGAGCTCGAGCGAGCATGGTGCGCGGCCCGCGAGGACCAGGCCTTCCAGGGCCGCATGGCGGAGCTGCTCGAGCACTACGCCGGCCGGGCAACCCCGCTCTATCACGCCCGAAACCTGGGCGCCGAGCTTGGACTGGAGCTCTACCTCAAGCGCGAGGACCTGCTGCACACGGGCGCCCACAAGCTCAACAACAGCCTGGGCCAGGCCCTGCTGGCCAAGCACATGGGCAAGCGCCGCATCCTGGCCGAGACCGGCGCGGGCCAGCACGGGGTCGCGACCGCCACGGCCTGCGCCCTGCTCGGGCTGGAGTGCGTGGTCTACATGGGCGCCGTCGACGCGGCGCGCCAGCGGCCGAACCTCTTGCGCATGGAACTGCTCGGCGCGCGGGTGGAGGTCGTCGAGCAGGGCCAGGCGACCCTCAAGGACGCCATCAACGAGGCCCTGCGGGCCTGGGTCGCGGACCCCGAGGCACACTACCTGCTCGGCTCCGCTCTCGGCCCGCACCCCTTCCCCTCGATCGTGGCGGACTTTCAGGCAGTGATCGGCCGCGAGGCCCGGGCCCAGTTCAAGCGCCAGGCCGGTGGCCAGCCCGATGCCTGCGTGGCCTGCGTGGGGGGCGGCAGCAACGCCATCGGCCTCTTCCGGGGGTTCATGGACGTGCAAGGAGTGGCCTTGATAGGAGTCGAGGCGGGCGGCACGGGAGTGACCAGCGGCAAGCATGCAGCCCGCTTCGCCGGTGGCTCGCCTGGGGTGCTGCACGGCTGCTACACCTGGCTCCTGCAGGACGAGGACGGCCAGGTCCTGCCCACCCACAGCGTCAGCGCCGGCCTCGACTACCCGGCGGTGGGTCCCGAGCACGCGCGCCTTGCGGAGCTCCAGCGGGCCGAGTACGTGGACTGCACCGACGAGCTCGCCCTCGCTGGTTTCGAACGCCTGGCGAAGACCGAGGGCATCCTCCCGGCCCTCGAGTCGAGCCACGCCGTTGGCTGGCTGCTCGAGAACGCCTCGCGCCTGACCGGTCGGCGGGTGATTCTCAACCTCTCCGGCCGGGGCGACAAGGACCTGGACTCGATCGCGCGGCTGCGGGAGGAGCGCCGATGACCCTCAACCGACTCTGCGAGCGCCTTCAGCGCGACCGGCAGGCGGGACGGAGCGGGATCGCGCCCTACGTGACGGCCGGCGACGGGGGCCTCGAGACCACTCGCGCAGTGCTCGAGGCGCTCGAGGCGGGCGGCGCGAGCTGCGTGGAGCTGGGCATACCCTTCAGCGACCCCATCGCCGACGGCCCCGTGCTGCAGGCCGCTGCCCAGCGCGCCCTGGACGCAGGTACGCGGCTGGCCGACGTACTCGACCTGTGCCGCGACTTCCGCGCCGCCGGCGGCGAGCTACCGATCGCCCTCTTCTCCTACGCCAACCCCCTGGTGCGCATGGGCTGGCAGGAGGCTGCCCACCGCAGCGCCACAGCCGGGGTGGACGCCTGGCTCGTACCGGACATGATCCCCGAGGAGGCCGACGGCATGCGCGCCGCCTGCGAGACCAGCGGTCTGGCGCCGATCTTCTTCGTGGCCCCCACCAGCTCCACCGAGCGCATCGCGGCGGCAGCCACCGCCTCACGGGGCTTCCTGTACACCATCGGCCGCGTGGGGGTCACCGGCAGCGAGACCGAGCTCGACGCCGAGACCCTGGCCTTCCTCCAACGCGTGCGTGCGGCGAGCCCCCTACCTGTCGCGGTGGGTTTTGGCCTGCGCACCGCGGCCCAGGTCGAGGCGGTCACCCGCCATGCAGACCTGGCCATCGTGGGCAGCGCCTTCGTCGACCGCCTGCGACGGGCCTTCGACGCCGCGGGGGGAGACTCTGCGGCCGCTGCCAGCGAGGCGACCACCTACCTCAACGAGCTGCGCGGAGGACTGCGCGGCGGAGAAGAAGCATGAAGCAAGCCCTGCGCCACCACCTGACTCACCTGGACCGCACCTTGATCTCCCTGTTCAACGAGCGCGCCAGGCTCTTCGCCGCTGCAGGCCGAGAGGCGGAGGAGCTGCAGGCCCACCTGGACGATCTCCTGGCCCGAAGCCCCGGGCCCTTCCCGGCCCGGGAGGCCGAGCAGCTCTTCGCGGCCCTCGACCGCGGCTGCCGGGAGGCGGGCCGATGATCCTACGACTGGAGGCCGGCCGCGGCCCCGCGGAGGTGCAGAGCCTGCGGGCGCGCATCGAGCGCGAGGGCCTGCGGGTATACCTCTCCCCGGAGGGCGCGCGGCCGATCCTCGCCATCGTCGACGAGGTCCCCGAGACCCTGGCCCGGGAGCTCGAGGCCCGCGAGGAGGTCGTCGCCACCTCCCAGCCCCGCCAGGCCTGGCGACTGGTGGCCCGGGAGTTCCGCGAGGGACCCAGCCAGGTCGAGATCGGTGCCGTGAGCATCGGCCCCGACACGGTGGCGGTCATCGCCGGCCCCTGCAGCGTCGAGGGAAGCGACCTGATCGAAGAGGTGGCCGCCTGCGTGGCCGACTCCGGAGCCCACCTCCTGCGCGGCGGGGCCTTCAAGCCCCGCACCAGTCCGTACGCCTTCCAGGGCTTCGGAGTCGAGGGCCTCCGCCAGCTCAAGGACGCGGGCGAGAAGTACGGGCTTCCGATCGTCACGGAGATCATGGACGCAGCGGACGTTCCGGCCTTCGTGGAACACGAGGTGGACTGCCTGCAGATCGGGGCCCGCAACATGCAGAACTTCCGCCTGCTCAAGGCCGTCGCCGCCGCCGGCCGACCCGTGCTGCTCAAGCGCGGTCTCTCGGCCACTGTCGAGGAGTGGCTCTACGCCGCCGAGTACCTCGCCGCCGGCGGCTGCAACGATGTGATCCTGTGCGAGCGTGGCATCCGGACCTTCGAGACCGCGACGCGCAACACCCTCGACCTGACGGTCCTTCCGCTGCTGGCGCAGATGACTCACCTGCCCGTGATCGTCGATCCCTCCCACGCGGCTGGCATCGCCTCCCTCGTCGCTCCCCTGGCCCGGGCCTCCATCGCCGCCGGCGGAGCCGGAGTCGCTGTCGAGACCCACCCCCGCCCGGCGGAGGCCCGCAGTGACGGACCACAGGCCCTCTTGCCGGGAGAGCTGCGCGCCCTTGTGGCGGACGCGCGCGTACAGGCCGCGGTCACCGGCCGGCGCCTGGCCTAGGACGCGCTGGCGGAGCACCCGTGTCACGCGACCCGGAGAGGCTGCCCCTGAGTCCGCAGCCCCCAGCCTGGCCTCCCAGAGACCGCCCGTGAGCCTCTCCCCCCTCCCCATCGACGACGTCCTGCCCGAGCTCCTCGCGGAGCTGCGGTGTCGGCCGGCCGTGCTCTTGCGCGCCCCCACCGGCGCGGGCAAGACGACCCGGGTGCCCCCTGCGCTCCTGGATGCGGGCCTCGCGGGTGCGGGCGAGGTGATCGTGCTCGAGCCCCGGCGGCTGGCCGCGCGCTCGGCGGCTGCGCGCTGCGCGGCGGAGCGCCGGGAGCCGGTCGGCGCGACGGTCGGCTACCAGGTGCGCTTCGACAGGAAGCGCGGGGCGGACACACGGCTCTCCTTCGTGACCGAGGGGGTCTTCCTGCGACGACTGCAGGCGGACCCGCTCCTCGAAGGGGTCGGGGCAGTCGTCTTCGACGAGTTCCACGAGCGCAGCCTCGACGCGGACCTCTCCCTGGCCCTCGTCCGACGCGTCCAGGAGGAGCTGCGGGGGGACCTCAAGCTCGTCGTCATGAGCGCCACCCTGCGTACCGAGGGCCTGCGCGAGTTCCTCGGCGACGCGCCGCTCGTGGAGAGCCTGGGCCGCACGCACCCGGTCGAGGTGCGTCACCTCGAGCCCGCCGAGCGGCCCGAGCGCGGGCGTCCGGGTCCCGAGGACGTCGCCCGCGCGGTGGGCCGGGCCCTGGGAGCCACCAGCGGCGACGTGCTCGCCTTCCTGCCCGGGGTCGGCGAGATCCGCCGCACGCGCCAGGCCCTGGAGGACCGCGCACGGCGCGAGGGGCTGGCCCTCTTCGAGCTCTACGGTGAGCTGGCGCCCGAGGACCAGGACCGCGCCCTGCGCCACGACGGTGCACGGGCGGTCTTCCTCGCCACCAACGTGGCCGAGACGTCGATCACCTTGCCGCGGGTCACGGCGGTGGTCGACTCCGGCCTGGTGAGGCGCCTGCGCCATGACCCGGTGCGTGGGCTCAACCGCCTGGAACTCGAGCAGGCCTCGCGCGCCTCCGCTCGCCAGCGGTCCGGCCGGGCGGGGCGCACGGGGCCCGGGATCTGCCTGCGCCTGTGGACCGAACACGACGAGCGCACGCGCCCCGAGGAGCAGGAGCCGGAGGTGCGGCGCATCGACGTGGCTCCGGCGCTCCTACAGCTCCTCGCCTGGGGCGAGGCGCGCCCGCGGGAGTTCCCGTGGTTCGAGGCGCCCCCGAGCGCGTCCCTGGCCACCGGCCTCGAGCTGCTCGAGCGCCTGGGAGCCACCCGCGCCGACGGCCAGGGGGCCACGCGCCTGACGGCGGTCGGGGAGACTCTGGTGCGCCTGCCCCTGCACCCGCGTACCGGCCGCCTGCTCCACGAGGGAGCACGGCTCGGAGTCCCCCGTGAGGCCGCCCTGGGGGCCGCCCTGCTCTCGGAGCGCTCCCCCTTCCGCCGTGAGGGGCGCCGGCAGCTCGGAGGCGCCGCCGTGGACTCGGACCTGGTCGATCGGGTGCACGCCCTCGAGGACTTCGAGGCCAGCGGGACCCGGATCAGCCCCGCGGGGGAGCTGGGTGCGGGGACCGCCCGCCAGGTGCTTCGCGTGGCCAGGGACCTCGAGCGCGCCACCCCGACCGCCGCCGAGGCGGCACCGCGGGAAGAGCGCGACGAGCGCCTGGCGCGAGCCCTCCTGGCCGCCTACCCCGACCGCCTGGCCCGCCGCCGCGCCCCGGGAGATCCGCGCGCCATGAGCGTCGGCGGCGGTGGCCTGCGGCTGGCGGCCGAGTCCGCCGTGCGCGAGGCGGAGCTCTTCCTGGCCCTCGAGGTCCGCGGTGGCGGCCCGGACGCCCTGGTGACCGTGGCCTCCGAGGTGCGCCGGGAGTGGCTCGACCGCGAGCGCCTGGTGGAGGAGGAGGAGCTCACCTTCGACGCCACCGAGGAGCGCGTCATCGCGCGGCGGGTGCTGTCCTTCGACGACCTCGTTCTGGACGCGCGCCCGACGCGGCTGGAGCGCGGACCCGAGAGCGCCGCGGTCCTCGCGGCCGCCGCCGGGGCCGACCTCGAACGGGCCCTCGAGCTGGGGACCGAGGAGCTGGTGCAGCTGCGAGCGCGCCTGGCCTGCCTCTCGGAGTGGATGCCCGAGCTGGGACTCCCCGTCCTCGACGATGATCGGCTGCGTGAGCTCCTCCCGCAGCTGTGCGCCGGCTGCCTCGGCTTCGCCGAGCTGCGCAAGCGGTCCATGGCCGAGGCCCTGCGCGGCGACCTCGCCTGGGAAGAGCTCCAGGCCCTCGAGCGCCACGCCCCCGAGCGCCTCGAACTCCCGAGCGGCAACCGGATCCGCCTCGTCTACGAGCCCGGTCGCCCGCCCGTCCTCGCGGCCCGCATCCAGGAGCTCTTCGGCTGGACCGCGACCCCGTGCGTGGCCGCCGGCCGCGTGCCCGTGCTGCTCCATCTGCTGGCGCCGAACTACAGGCCCCAGCAGGTGACCGACGACCTGGGGAGCTTCTGGAGCACCACCTACGGGGTCGTGCGCAAGGAACTGCGCCGTCGTTACCCGAAGCACGACTGGCCCGAGGACCCCCTGACGGCCCGCGCCCGGCGGCGGCCCCGGTGAGGCCGGGCCACTGCCGGATACGCCACGGCGGTTCTTTCGGGAATTCCCCAGGGAAGGCAGAATGGCTGACCGACACCCGACGACCTGCCCCCTACCGCTCCCCCATGACTCACTCACGCAAGCTCGGCGCCCTGCTGGCCCTGACCGCCTGCCTCGTCCCCACCACCCGGGCCCAGAGCTTCGACTACGCGGACTTCGGCAGCACCGCCGGGCTCAATCTGGTCGGCCTCACGGCCCAGTCCGGCAACCTCCTGCGCCTGCAGGACAACCTCGCCCCCCCCGTGAGCGGCGACAACCGGGGCGCCGCCTGGCACGCCGCCCCGGTGCAGGTCGCGGGCGGCTTCGACACCACCTTCGTCTACAACATGAACTCTCCCTCCACGACGGGAGGGAGCGACGGCTTCGCCTTCGTCGTTCAGAACGATCAGGTGGCCTCCACGGCTCCGATCGTGAACGGCGGCCCCGACGGCCAGGGAAACACGGCCATCGGACGCCACGCCGCGGCCGCGGGCTTCGGCCGCTTCGCCACCTGGAGTCCAGGGGACGCCATCGACAACTCGATCGCGATCCACTTCGACACCTACACCAACGGAAACTGGGGCGACGCGAACTCCAACCACATCAGCGTCCACACCCAGGGCAGCGCGGACAACCTCCAGGACGAGAGCGCCTCGATCGGCCGCACGGGCTTCCTGGCCACCGACCTCAACGACGGCGCGGACCACACGGTTCGCGTGCTCTACGTACCGGGCAACCTGGAGGTCTACCTGGACGGCGTGCTCGAGCTGAGCGTTGCCTACGACTTCAACACTGGCGGCACACTCGTGGACAGCTCCTCCCCGATCGGCGGCCTCACCCTGATCAATGGCCACTCCGCCTACGTCGGATTCACCTCCGGCGCCGGCTCGGCCCGCGAGAACCGCGACCTGGTGTCCTGGAGCTTCGGCTCCACGGCCGACAACTCCGGTGCCTCTGACTGCGATTGCTTGGGTGCCAACGGCCCCTGCTTCAACGCCTCGGGAGCCGGGCGCGGCTGCCCGAACTCCAACCCCAATGGCCTGGGTGCGATGCTCGTGGGCAGCGGAGACGCCGTCATCAGCGCCGACACCTTCGGCCTGGCGGTCGCCGACGCGGCCCCGAGCAAGCCGGGCCTGATCCTCTCGGGCACGGCCAGCCTGGGCCCGAACGGCGTTGCCACCGTCCCGGACTCCGCAGGACTCCTGTGCGTCGGCGGGGCCACCCGCCGGGGCGGCGTGGTGTTGACCGACGCCGCGGGCACGGCGAGCTTCCCGGACTTCCAGGGCGCCGCCTACGGGGCCTCCGACATCGTCGGCGCGGGCGCCTCGATCTCCTACACCTTCTGGTTCCGGGACCCCGGCACCGCCGCGGGCTGCCTCAACGACACGGCCAGCTCCGACTTCAACTTCTCCAACGGCTGGACGGTGACCTGGCAGTAGCCCTTCCCGCCGACCCGCTTCGGGAGGTCTGCGGCCGCACTCGGTGGTCGTGGGCCTCCCCCCTTTTTTGGGGCGCGCTCCCGCCTGGCCGGGATCATCCGTGAACACGCACACCAGACCTCGCAAGCGGCAGTCTTCGACGGCCGCTTGCGAGGTCTGGTGTGCGTGTTCACGGATGATCCGGGCTAGGCTGGGTGTCATGGATGGCCACGCGACTCCCCCGGAGGACTGGACGGTGTACCTGCTCGTCTCCGGGACCCGGGGGGCGACCTACGTGGGCATCGCCCGCGATCCCCTGCAGCGCCTGGCGCAGCACAATGGGGAGCGCCCGGGCGGCGCGCGCTCGACCCGGGCCGGGCGCCCCTGGGAGCTGGCGGCCACCTTCGGGCCCTACCCCGATCGCGGCCAGGCCCAGCGGGCGGAGGCGGCGCTCAAGCGGCGGCGAGGCCTGGCGCGCCTGGACTGGGACGGCTCCCTCGACCCTCAGACGGAGTCCTCCAGGGGAAAACCCGCCCGCCAGCCCAGGGTGTAGCGGGCGTTGATCTCGCTGCGGGGCTGGAAGTGGCGCGCCCCTGCGCCGTCGAGCCAGCGGAAGGCGTCCACCCCGAAGGGACCGAAGTAGTCCGCCGACGCGAGGGCCGCCGCCACGCGCTCGGTCTCCCGCGCGAGGGCCTCGAGCTCATCGGGCTCGACCTCTCCCGGCTTGGCAGGCCGCGTGTCGAGCCAGGTCCCGCGCGCGTCGCAGTCCTGGACGCAGGGACGGCCGAGGAGCAGCTCACCGCCCGGGGTGAGCCGACCGTGGAGCACGAGCTCCCGCTCGATGGTGACCCGCGGCTCGAGCTGCACCCGGCCGCCACGGAAGGCGGCCCGGGCCCAGGCCAGGGCGGCGCCGTCCAGTTCGCCGCCCCGAACGCGGAGCTGACCGCGCCCTGCCACGGAGAAGCCCCGCTTGAGCAGGAGCGCCTCCTCCTCTCCCCGGGCGCGGACCGCCGCACGCAGGCCGTCGAGGTCGCGCAGCTCCTCGGCACCCGGCAGGGTCAGTCCCAGCTCAGCGTTGAAGGCCCGGTCGTTGACCCGCCGCAGGACCTCGAGGGGCGGCGCCGCCGGGGGCACCGCGCCGGCCCGCTCCAGACGCGCCAGGGCGCCGGGCGTCGGGCACCAGGCCTCCCCCGGGAGCCCGCGGTCCGCCTCTCCCAGGGGCTCTCTCTCGTCCACCTCCACGTCCTCCGGCGCGAGCAGACGTCCGGCGTGCCGGGTCCGCAGGCCCGCCACCAGGCGCGCCACCTCCCGCCCGGGGGTGAAGCTCCCCTCCTGGGCCAGCTCCAGGTCGGCCTCGAAGTTCAGGAGCCAGGCACGACGCTGTCCCACGCCTCGAGTTCCTCCAGAAAGGGGTCGTCCAGACCCGCCGCTCGCCGGGCCTCACCGTTCAGGCTCGGACCGCGCAGGACGGTCGGGGTCAGGGGCGCGGGCAGGGCAGCGCGCCAGCTGTCGAAGTCCAGGCCACCGGCGAAGCGGCGGAACCAGCGCACACCGAAGGCCACGTGCTCGATCTCCTCGCGCACGATGAGCTCCTGGGTCCTGCCTGCCTGCTCGTCTCCCGCCGCCCGGAGGCGCCGCGCCCACAGGTCGCCGTGGTCCAGGTTCCCCGCCTCGAAGCCGAGCCCCATCAGGGCCGTGAAGGCCAGGGGCGTCTCGCAGCCCACGAAGCGCTCCCAGAACCAGTCCCGCACGCCGAAGTCGCCCCACTTCGCACCGAGGCGCTCCACCTCCCCTCGGAGCATCCGGGCATGGCGCAGCTCGTCGAGACACAGGCGCAACAGGCCCCTGCGAAAGTCCTCCGGCGTGCGCGGAAAGGCCAGCAGCGCCCAGGCGAAGAGCTCCGCCGCCTGCAGCTCGTGGTGCAGGAAGAGGTGCAACAAACGAGCGCGTACCTCCGGCCTCTCGAGGGCGCCGGCGCGAGGGGTCTTCGGCGCGCGCGACACCACCCGCAGGGGTGCCGGCCGCGAGGGAGCCGCGAGCCGCCGCGGCGGCGCGTCGCACTCGAAGACCTCGGGCGGCGGCAGGGGCCCGAGCTTGGCCTCCGGGTCCGGGCTGGTGATCAGGTCGTAGGCCCAGGCCTCGATGGTCCCGGCCGTCGGTCTCCCGGAGTGGCTCACTCAGTTCCCCCGCAGCACCGGACCCAGGCCCCGGGACTCGAGCCAGGCCGCGGCCCGCTCCACCTGCTTGCCCTGGATCAGGAGATCCTCTCCTTCGACCTTCGCTCCCGCCCCGAGGGCCTTGCGGACCTCACGGGCCAGGTCATCGAGCGGCGCACCGGGTGCCAGTCCCGTGACGCGCGTCACGGTCTTGCCGCCCCGGCCCTTGGACTCGTGCCGCACGACCAGCTTCCCGCCCGGCGCTGGCTCGCCTGAGCGCGCCTCGGCCTCGACAGCCTCCTTCGGCGCCGGCGTCCCCTCGGGCCGCAGGGCCGCGAAGGGGTTGTGGAACAGCTCTCCCTCCGGGAGGTCCTGCTTCCGCTCCTCGCGCCCCTTGCCCATGAGCGGAGTCTCGCCCAAGGGAGCGCCGCCGTCGAGGGTCGTCTCCGGGCTCCCGGGCAGGTCTTGATCCCCGCCCGCGCGGGACCGAAGCTCGGGGCGTGGAAACACCCAGCCCGGACTGCCGCCGCTGCGCCCACTACTACGTCACCCACGAGGCCAGCTGGCCCCACGGGTGCCGGGCCTTCGAGCTGAAGTCGAAGCGGCTGCCGGCCCTGGTAGTCGAGGAGAGCTCCGGCGCCCCCTGCCGGGCCTTCGAAGAGCGCGGGGGAGCGCCCGGCGGCCGGAACCGGAGCACCCGCAGGTGAGCGGAGAGCTCGAGCGTGCCCTGGCGGAGCTGGACCGCGGCCGCAGCCCCGGCGGACGCCGGGAGCTCCAGGCCTACACGATCGAGGGCACCCGCCTCCTCGAGCGTGCCCTGCGGGCCGGCGCAAGGCTGCGCACGGCGGTCGTGGGCCGAGGACTCGCAGCCGACGAGGGAGGGCGCACCCGCTCCCTGCTCGACGCCCTCGAAGAGGCCCCGAGCTGCACCCTCCTGCACGCATCCGACAGCCAGCTGCTGAGCCTGACCGAGGGGCGCACCTACGGGGACGTGCTGGCCCTGGTGGAGCTCCCCCCCGTCCGCGCCCTCTCCGACTGCCTCCTGCCCGACCGCCACGGCCGTCCCGCGACGCTGCTCGCCGCCCACGACGCCGAGGACCCGGGCAACGTGGGCGCCCTCCTGCGCACCGCCCTCGCCAGTGGCGCCGGAGCCTTCGTCGCGCTCGGGAAGACCGACCCCTACCACCCCAAGGCGGTGCGCACCTCCATGGGCTCCCTGTTCAAGCTGCCGGTGCTCGAGCGCGCCGACGGCACCGCCTTCCTGGAGGAGCTCGCGCAGCTCGGTGGCGAGTCCTGGGCAGCCGTGGCCCAGGGAGGAGAGCCGCTGCCGGCCTGCGAGCGCGGCCCACAGCCGGCGGCCCTCTTGCTGGGCAGCGAAGCGCACGGTCTCCCGCCGACCTGGCTCGAGCGGGTCGACCGCCGCGTGACCATCCCCACCAGCGGCGAGGTGGACTCCCTCTCGATCAACGCCGCGGCCGCGGTGGGGCTGTACGAGCTGGTGGGCCGTCGGGGCGGCCTGGACACGAAGTAGGGCGCGGCCCACCGGCCGCGCCCCGCCTCTGTCTCAGCTGTGCGTCGCTCAGCCCGCGAAGGGCGTCTCGTTGCGGTGCTCTTTCTTGTCCTCGACGTCCTTCCACTCGTCGGCGTCGTCGAGCGGATCCTTCTGATCGGTGATCTCAGGCCACTCGCCCGCCATCTTGGTGTTGTACTCGATGTAGTCCTCCCACTTCTCCGGCAGGTCCTCTTCCGCGAAGATCGCCTCAGTGGGGCACTCGGGCACGCAAGCTCCGCAGTCGATGCACTCGTCCGGATCGATGACGAGGGTGTTCTCCCCTTCGCGGAAGCAATCCACGGGGCAGACATCGACACAATCGGTGTACTTACACTTGACGCAGGGTTCGGCGACGATGTGGGTCATCTCTTCTGGACTTCCTCGGTCTCTAGCGGATGGAGAGGGGCCGCTCGGGGTTCCCCGAGCGGGGCGCAAGAGCCTAGGGCAACCTCCCCCGCGGGCCAATAGAAAAGAGCCCCCTAAGGGGCTCCAGAGAGACTCACGACCTCGAACTCGACAGACGATCCGCAGAATTGCGACGGCTTCTCAGGACAGCCGTCCCGGCGCAGCGCCTAGAGATCGAGGGTGTCGGCCTGCAGGCCGTGAAGTATGCGCACCACCAGCCGCGCAACGCGGCGAATCTTGTCGCAGTCGACCTTGTCGGGCGTGTCCGTGATCTTGTGGTAGTCCTCGTGGATGTCCGAGAACAGGAAGGCCACCGGGATCTCCAGGTTGCGGGAGAAGTTCACGTGGTCGGAGCGACCCCAGTAGGCGTCCGCGTCGCCCAGCTCCGGAAAGCCCTCCTCGGGGGCCAGGCTCTCAGCCAGCCGCGTCAGGCCGTTGTATGCGTCGTGCTTCTTGGTGGGTGTGACGAGCAGGGAGTCCGGCGCGTTGCGACCGATCATGTCGATGTTGATGTTGAGCACCGGCTTCAGCCCCCCGGGGAGATAGGGGTCCTGCGTCCAGGCCTTTGAGCCCAAGAGACCCTTCTCCTCACCGGAGACCCACATCAGCATCACGCTGCGCCGCATGGGCCCGTAGGAGGCCAGGGACTCGGCCACGGCCAGCAGCCCCACGGTCCCGGAGCCGTTGTCGTCGGCGCCGTTGAAGACCTCGCCCTGGTCGTCGGTGCCCACGTGGTCGTAGTGGGCCGAGAGGATGATCAGCTCCTTGGAGAGCTCCTCGTCCCGCCCCGGCCAGATGCCGATCACGTTCTCCAGGCCGGCGGTGGCGTCCTTGGTGACGGAGCGCTTCTCGTGCAGGCGGAGGTCCAGCACGTCTCCCAGCTTCAGCTCCTCGTGGCCGGCGAGACCCAGGAGCTTGCGGAGACCGCCGTCGGACATGTACAGGAAGGCTGGCGCCCGGCGGTTCGAGCGGCCCCGGCTGAGCTGGGGCTCGAGCACCTGGCCGCCCCAGGAGGCCACCCGGGCCTGCATGGCCTCGCCGTCCACGTCGCTCCCGCTCAGGACGATCACGCCCTCGGCGTCATGTTCACGGATGGTCCCCGAGATCTTGCGGTAGCCCACATCGGCCGAGCTGCGACACAGGATCCACCTGCCCTCCAGGTCGAGGCCCTCGACCTCGTCCTCGGTCAGCTCACCGGCGAAGACCACGGCCTCGGCCAGGGTCTCGGAATCGCTCATCGAGCGCGGGTGGAAGGCGTAGTCCACACCCACCTGCAGCTCGACGGACTCGTCGCCACGCGCCACTCTGAGGAAGGAGTTCTCCGGGTCGAGGGAGCTGGTCGGCAGCTCGTAGTCCCAGAACCAGCCGTCCTGCGCCCCGGGCTGCCAGCCGAGGCGCTCGAGGCGCGCGGCGATGTAGCGCGCGGCGATGCGCTGCTCCGCGGACGGGGTGTCCCGCCCCTTCATCTCGTCCGCGGCCAGGAAGTGCAGGTCGGCGGAGATCTCGCCGGCCTCGATCGTGTCGAGGGCCTTGGTCAGGGCCGCGCTCGGCGCTCCCGCCTCCACGACGGGATCGGAGGTCCGGAGGACGGAGGCGGCGCCGAGGAGCGGCAGCAGGGCCAGGAAGCCGAGGGCTTGGAGCTTGCGCATGGACGGTGGGGCGGTCGTGCCGCTCTGGATGGGGATCTCGAGAGGCCCAATGTAAGGCCCCGGGCCGAAGCCACGCGGCCCTCTCCGCAGATAGAACCTGGACGTTACCGGAGGATCGCAGCCCCTAGTGGAGGACGTCCAGCGGCCCGGGCAGCTCGTGGCCGCATCCGATCGGACTGCCGGGCGGAGCCCGGCGCGGGGCCGGCTGCGGGGGTGCCGCATTCCAGGGCCGCTGGAGGAAGCGCTCTGCGCGCCGGGCCAGGACCCTGCGCCAGGGAGCTCCCCCGCCGCTGCCCAGCTCACGGGCTGCCCGCTCGAGGGCGAGCTCCGCCGCGGAGCGCACCGCCGGGGCGACGGCGGGGGTCGCAGCGAGGGCCTCCAGGCGCCCCACCCAGACCCCGGCCAGGACCTCTTCCAGAACCGGGTCGAGCCCCGGCGCCCCGTGCACCAGCACCTCCTGGGCCCGACGCAGGAGCTCGCCGATCCCGAGCTGGCGGGGGTCCTTCCGGGCCTGCTCAACCACGCGCGCCAGGCGCTCGGGCACGAGCAGGGCACCCAGGGTCAGCTCCGCCAGGGCTTCTGCCAGGCCGACCGGATCGAACTCGGGTGCCGTGCGCCCTGCGAAGGTCTCACGCCGACGTCCGCGGACGATCGTCTGGGGCCCGAGCTGCGCGACGGCCTCGGGCGGGAGCTCGACGCTCTCGCGCAACGAGAAGAGCAAGAGGTCCAGCGCCTCCCGCTGGCGCTCCGGGGCCACGATCTCTGGCCCGATGATCTCCTCCCCCGCGAGCTCGTGCACGTGGTGACGCCCGCCGACGCACTTGGCCGCGCCCTCGAGCTGGTAGCGGTGCATGAAGTAGAGCGGAACGAGCACCTCCTCGAGGAGCGCCAGCGACTCTCCCCGCGGGAGCTTCCCGGCGTCGAACTGCTCGAGGGCGATCCCGCGCACCCGCAGCACGTGGCGCAGCCCCGCGAGCACGTCCTCGCCATCGTCCCAGAGGTTGGCCCGCGGCTCGGCTGCCCCCGCGGGACGCGCGTCGCCGTCGCTCAGGTACACCAGGCCCGCACGACGCGCCGCGGAGACCGCCTCGGCGCGCCAGTCGGCGAGGGACTGCCCCGCCGGCGGGTCCCCGTAGAGGTCCCGGATGGCAAAAGCGTCCCAGCGTCCGATGCCCACGGCGTAGGCCTCGTCCAGGCTCAGCCGGATGAGTCCCTCGTCGCCCCCCCCGATCCCCACCCGCGGGGGCGGGTAGTCCATGACGGACGCGCGCTCGCAGGTGCTCGCCGCGAAGTTGTGGGCCAGGCCCAGGGTGTGCCCCACCTCGTGGGCCGAGAGCTGGCGGATGCGCGCCAGGGCTGCCCGTGTCGAGGCTCCTTCCGCCCCGCCAGGTCCCACCAGGCCGTCGAAGAGCATCCGGTCCTGGCGCACCCGCAGAGAGCCGAGCACGACGTGGCCCTTGATCATCTCCCCCGTGCGGGGATCGCTGATGCCACCCCCGTAGGACCAGCCGCGGCTCGAGCGGTGCACCCACTGGATCACGTTGTAGCGGGCGTCGAGGGGGTGGACGCCCTCGGGCAGCAGCTCGACCCGGAAGGCATCTCGGAAGCCCGCGGCCTCGAAGGCCTCGTTCCACCAGGAGGCGCCCTCCACCAGGGCCGAGCGCACGGGCTCGGGCGCACCGCGATCGACGTGGTAGACCAGCGGCTCGACCGCGGGTGAGAGGGCCGCCTCGGGGTCGGCCTTCTCCAGCCGGTGGCGCACGGCGTGGCGCACCCGGTTCGGCGCGCTGGGGTGCGCCGTGAGGTCCACGAAGTCCCGGGCGAAGCTGCCGGTGCGCGGGTCCCAGGGACGCGGCAGGTAGCCCTCGTCGGGCAGGGCCACGAAGGAGTGGTGCTGCACCAGGGTGACGCTGGTCGGGTCCGGTGCCACCTCGCGCACCTCGCGGCTCGCTCCGCTGCCGCTGAAGGTCAGGCGCGCCTCCAGCTCGAGGTTCTCGGGAAAGGCCAGGGTCGCCTCCACGTCGAGGGCCGAGCGCTCCAGGTCCAGGCTCCAGCTCCCGCCCCGGGCGCCGAGGGTCGCGGCGCTCCCGTGGGCATCGCGCACCAGGAAGGACGTCAGCTCGACCAGCACCTGGCCGTCCGGCCCCTCCGCCTCGACCGCACCGGACCAGAGCACGGAGCTGGCGAAGGACTCCCGCCCGGCGGCCCGCTCGCTCGCATCATCGGTCCCGACCCGGTAGTCGAGGTTGGGCACCTCGATCCAGACCCGCGGCCCCATGCGACGGAACTCGATCAGCCGGGTGGGACCGATCTGCCCCCGGTCGAGGCCGATGTCGTTGGAGCCCAGCCCCCCCGCCAGCCCCTCCGCGTAGAGGCAGGTGGCCAGGAGGCCGTCCTCCCCGGCCGCCGGCAACTCCAGGTAGAGGCGCGCCTCTGCCCCATCGAGCCAGAGGGGAAACAGCCCCTCACGACGCTCGAGGTCCGCCACGCGCTCGCTCCAGCTCGGGCGCTCACTCGCGGCGGCCGGTCCCCGCGCGGCCGGCGGCGCCTGGCAGGCGAGGGCGAGGAGGAGCGAGAGCAAGAGCACGAGCGGCGGTCGGAGCATGGGAGGGTGTGGGCGTGGGTCGCGGGCCGCCCACTTCAGCCCATCCCGTCCCCCACGCCAAGAGCCGGCTCCGGGGCGCCACGCCTTCCGCCGTTCCGCGCCAGACCGTAGGCTCCTGCCATGACCACCCCCGATCCCCGCGTGGCGCGCGAGATGCTCGCCTACATCGACGCCTCCCCCTCCCCCTACCACGCCTGCGCCACCGCAGCTGAAGCACTCGACGCCGCGGGCTTCCGCGCCGTGGCGGAGCTGGATGCCTGGGACCTCGGGCCGGGGAGCTACTACGTCGTGCGAGGCGGGAGCCTGGTCGCCTGGACCCTGCAGGAGCAGCAGCCCCCCCACACCGGCTTCCGGGTCCTCGGCGCCCACACCGACAGCCCCAACCTGCGGGTCAAGCCGCGCCCGGACTCCGGCCGCGCCGGCTTCCGCCAGCTCGGGGTCGAGGTCTACGGCGGCGTGCTGCTCAACTCCTGGCTCGACCGCGACCTCGGGCTCTCGGGGCGGGTGCAGCTCGACGGCACCGACGGTCCCGAGGAGCGCCTGTTCCTGGTGAACCGCCCGGTGCTCAAGGTGCCGCAGCTCGCGATTCACCTGGACCGGGAGATCAACACCAAGGGCCTGCTGCTGAACAAGCAGACTCACATGCAGCCCGTCTGGGGGCTGGGCCAGCTGGGCGAGCGCGGCTTCCGCGACTGGCTGGCCGAGGAGCTCGACGTGGAGCCCGACGGGATCCTGGCCTGGGAGGCCATGGCCCACGACGTGCAGCCGAGCTCGATCTTCGGCGCCGACCAGGAACTGGTCAGCGCGCCGCGGCTGGACAATCTCTGCTCGAGCTTCAGCTCGCTGCGGGCCCTGATCGCCGCCACCGGGTCCGCTGCGGAGCTGGAGCACGTGCCCGTCGTGACCCTCTTCGACCACGAGGAGGTCGGCAGCGGTTCGGCCACCGGCGCCGCCAGTCCCATCCTGCGGGACCTCCTGGAGCGCATCGTGCTCGCCCGCGGCGGCACCCGCGAGGACTACCACCGGGCCGTCGCCGGCTCCCTGTGCGTGTCGCTCGACATGGCCCACGCCACACACCCCAACTACCCCGAGCGCCACGATCCCGACCACAGCCTGGCCCTCAATGCGGGCCCCGTGATCAAGGTCAACGCCAACCAGCGCTACGCCACGGAGAGTTCCACCGAGGCCGCCTTCGAGCGGGCCTGCCGCGAGGCCGACGTGCCGGTCCAGAAGTGGGTCATGCGCACCGACATGGCCTGCGGCTCCACCATCGGCCCGATCACGGCCCAGCGCCTGGGGATGCCCTGCGTGGACGTCGGCTGTCCGCAGCTCTCCATGCACTCGGCCCGCGAGACCTGTGGGGTCCAGGATCCGGAGTTCATGCAGCGGGCCCTGGGCCGCATCCTCGTCTGACCCAGGCCTACGCTCGCGCCGGGAGTACGCTAGACTCCGCCCGCTCGCAGAGTCTCGCAGCTTCACCCCTGGAGAGGGATCAACTCACCCCGCATGCAGAACGGACACTCGGACGTCATCACCGACGGCATACGCGTGCGCGTCGGCGCCCAGTACCTGCCCAACCAGTCCTCCCCCCAGGCCGGACGCTTCGCCTACGCCTACCGGGTCAAGATCCACAACGACGGTGAGGCGACGGCCCAGCTCCTGACCCGCGAGTGGCTGATCCTCGATGCCGACAACGGCCGGCGCGTGGTCAAGGGCGACGGCGTGGTGGGCGAGCAGCCCCTCCTGGCCCCCGGAGAGGGTTTCGAGTACGTCAGCGGCTGTACCCTGCCCACCGAGTGGGGCACCATGGAGGGCAGCTACCAGTTCGTCCGCGAGGACGGCAGCTCCTTCGAGGCCGCCGTCGGCCGCTTCTTCCTGACCCCCTCGGTCGCGCCCCTCTCGACCCTCGACTAGCAGGGTCTCCTGCGGGAGGGCGGGCACCGGGTCCCAAATCCAGATGATCCACGCCCTCCTCCTGGCCGTCCTGCCGACGGTCTCCGGGCTCCACGGCACCGAGCTCCACGGCACCGAGCTCACGCCCCTCGAGCAGGCCCTCGGCTCCGTCCGCGAACACCAGCTCCGGGCCGACCTGAGCTTCCTGGCCAGCGAGGCCCTGGGCGGCCGCGACACGCCCAGCCCGGAGCTGCGCATCGCCGCCCTCTACCTGCGCAATCGCGTCCAGCGCCTGGGCTTCGAGCCCGGGGCCAAGGACGGCTGGTTCCACGACTACCCGCTGCACAGCTGGCGCGTGGACCCCCAGGGCACGGGCTTCAAGGCCAGCTCCACCCAGGGCGAGGAGTCCTTCCGCTTCGGTCGGGACTACTACGTCATGCTCCAGAGCCACGTCGGCGAGCTCCAGGTCGAGGGGGCGGTGGTCTGTGTGGGCACCGGCAAGGAGGAGGAGCTCGAGGGCCTCGACCTCGAGGGCAAGTGGGCGCTCCTGCTCGACCGCGGCCACATCCCCAAGCGCCCGGCCCAGCGCTGCCTCGCGGCCGGCGCCGCGGGCGTGATCTGCACTCCTGGACCGGACTACTCGGAGAAGCGCAAGGGCTACGCGGAGAAGTACCAGAAGCGCTCCGACGCGGTGCTCGAGCCGAGCCGGCCGACGCCCCGGCAGCCGGAAGGCGGGCGCAGGACCGGTACGCCCTGGGTCATGCTGACCCGCGACGCGGCCCGACGTCTGTTCGCCCTCACGCCGGAAATTGGCGACGGCTTCCCGGTGCTCGGCCAGGAGCTCGAGCTGAGGGCCACCCAGTCCTGCAGAGTGCTCGAGGAGCGCGAGCCGGTCAGCAACGTGTGCGCCTTCTGGCCCGGCTCGGACCCGGAGCTCTCCAAGGAGGTCATGATCCTCTCCGCCCACTACGACCACGTGGGCACCCAGAGAGATCGCCTGCATCCCGGCGCCGACGACAACGCCTCCGGCACCTCGGGCCTGCTCGCGGTGGCGGACGCCCTGGTGGCCTATGGCCCGTTGAAGCGCTCCGTGCTCCTGCTCTGGGTCTCGGGCGAGGAGAAGGGGCTGTGGGGCTCGGAGGTCTGGACCAAGGACCCCTGGCTCCCCGGAGACCGCCGGCCGGTGCTCGACATCAACATGGACATGATCGGCCGCACCGAGGCCGACGAGCTCTACATCACCCCCAGCCGGGGCCACGAGGCCTTCAACCCCGTGGCCGAGGCGGCCTACACCCTTGCGCCCCTCGAGGGTTTCCCCGAGCTCGAGAGCCAGGACGAGTACTGGCGCCGCTCGGACCACATGAACTTCAACGACAACCTGGGCATCCCGGTCGTCTTCCTCTCGACCGGTGACCACCCGGACTACCACCGGCCCGGCGACACCGCGGACAAGATCGAGTACGCCAAGACCGCGCGCGTCGTGCGCCTGGTGGTGCGCCTGCTCGACGAGCTGCAGGACGACGACCTGACGCCCTGAGGGGCGCGGCGCTGTGGAAGAGAGCTTCCGCACCCTGGGCGGCGAGCTGCGCCACGAGATCGACAAGGTCAAGGGCTCACGCTTCCTCGCCACCGTCGCGCCGGTTCAGAGCGAGGAGGCTGCCCGCGAGCTCCTGGGGCGCGTACGCAAGACCCACCACGACGCCCGCCACCACGGCTCCGCCTGGCGCCTGCGGGGCGGGGAGTTTCGCTACTCCGACGACGGTGAGCCCTCCGGCTCCACGGGCAAGCCGATCCTGGCCGCCATCGACGGCCGGGACCTGGTGGACGTGGCGGTCGTCGTCACCCGCTGGTTCGGCGGCACCAAGCTCGGCGTCGGCGGCCTGATGCGCGCCTACGGCGGTGCTGCGGCGGAGGCCCTCGAGCGGGCCGAGCTGCTCACGGTGACCCTCGAGCGCTGCTTCCGCCTCACCTACCCCTACGAGTGCTCGGGAGCCGTCCAGGGCCTCCTGGCGGAGACCGGCATCCAACCCCGGGCCGCCGACTACGGGGCGGAGGTCGTCCTGGAGATCTGCCTCCCACTGCGCGCGTGCGATGCCTTCCTGGCCCAGTTCATCGAGCGCACCGCAGCCCGCGGCGTCGCCCAGGAGCTGGGCTGAGCTCGCCCCGCTGCCCGAGCCCAGGACCTACTCGCGCCGGACGACCACGTGGTCGGGCACCTGCCCCTGCGGAGCGTCACCGACAGGGAAGTGCTTCGTGAGGACCGCGGCCACCTCCTCCAGGGCCTTCGAGAGTCCCTGCCGCAGGGAGCCCGCGCGAATCCCCGCCAGCACCGCCTCGTCCACGTGCTGCCAGTCCTCGGCCTCGACCTTCGCGTCGACGCCCCGATCCCCCAGCACGATCACCCGCCTCTCGAACAGGGAGACGAAGAGCAGCACGCCCGTCTCCCCCGCAGTGCGGTGCAGCCCGTGCCGGTAGAACTCCTGGAAGGCCTGCTCACGGGCCAGCTCCGTGGCACGCTCCTCGGTCACGAACGCACGCCGGAAGCCGGGGCTCACGAGGGCCGCGGCGGCCCCCACGGCGCCGAACAGGACCTGCAGCAGGAAGAACAGCACCGGCGACCCCCAGGGCATCCAGGGCGCTGCGATGGCGCTGCCCAGGAGCAGGGTCACACAGCCCGCGATCCAATGGCTGGCGGGGTGCCGGTCGGAGCGCTCCAGCACGACGACCACCACCTCGCCCTCCGTGGACCGCTCGGCCGCGGCGATCTCCTCGGACAGCGCGTCCCGCGCGGACTCGTCGAACATCCCCCCGGCGGAGTAGCGCGAGCGCTGCGCCAGCCCACGCAAGAAGAGCGCCAGGAGGCAGAGGCCCAGGAGCGCCGCGGCCAGGTGGCCCGCCCAGCCGAGCCAGTCACCCAGGCCACGGGATCCCTCTGTCCACTCCTGCGCGTCGAGGAGGACCAGGACCGGAATCGAGCCTCCCATCACCACCCCCCCGAGGCGCCGCCGCCGGAGAAGCCCCCGCCGCCGCCGAAGCCGCTGAAGCCGCCGCCGCCGCCGAAACCACCGCTGCTACTGGAGCCGCCGAAGCCGCCACCTGCGTGGAAGGAGCCGCGGCCGCTGTTCGTGCTGCTCAGGATCCACAGCCAGGGCCAGATTCCCATGCCCTCACCCGAGCCTCCCATGCGCCGGGCGCGGCTGAGGAAGGCCAGGAAGATCAGCAGCATGAAGAACGCCACCCCGCCGCCCCGGACGCTACGGTCGCGGCGCGCGCCACGGCTGGACTCGATCGGGCCGTAGTCCCCGCCGATGGCGGCGTGCATGGCCTCGACCCCCTTGCGCAGTCCCCCCGGGAAGTCCCCGGCCTTGAACGCAGGCGTGATCACGTTGCGAATGACTCGGCCGGCGAGGATGTCGGGCAGGTCTCCTTCCAGCCCCTTGCCGACCTCGATACGGATCTTGCGGTCCCCCTTCGAGACCAGCAGCAGGGCGCCATTGCTCGTCTCGGCGCTACCGATCTTCCATGCCCGTGCGACCTCCAGGGCGAAGCGCTCGACGCTCTCGCCCCCCAGGTCGGGGACGGTCAGGAGGGCGATCTCGTGGGTCGAGCCCTGTTTGTAGGACTCCATCAGGGCCTCGAGGCTGCGCTCCTCGGCGGGACTCAGCATCCCCGCCAGGTCCGTCACCCAGCCGTCGTTGGCGGGGACCTCGACCTGCCCACGAGCGACGGTCGCCGGCCCGAGGGCCAGGACCAGGAGACCGAGGAGCGGCAGGAGGGCTCGGGCCACGCTCACTGCTCACCGAAGTCGATCGTGGGCACCTCGCGCTCCGAGGCCTGGGCCGCCTCGAGCTGGGGCAGACGCTCGAAGCCGAAGGCACTCGCCACGAGATTGGCGGGAAAGCGGCGCAGGGTCGTGTTGTAGTCCTTGACCGCCGCGATGTAGTCGTCGCGGGCGACCGCGATGCGATTCTCCGTGCCCTCGATCTGGACCTGCAGATCCCGGAAGCCCGCGGTGGCCGTGAGCTGCGGGTAGCGCTCCACGGTCACCATCAGGCGACCGAGGGCCGACCCGAGCGCCTTCTGCGCGCCGAGGTACTGCTCGAGGGCCGCCGGGTCACTCGAGGGTGACTCGGGCAGCTGGAGCTTGCCCACCGAGGCCCTGGCCTCGGTCACGCCGGTCAGGACCTCCTTCTCGAAGTTCGCCGCGCCCTTGACCGTCTCCACCAGCTGGGGGATCAGGTCGTAGCGCCGCTTGTACTGGTTGTCGATCTGGCTGAACTTCTGGTCGGTCGCCTCCTGACCGCTGACCAGGGCGTTGTAACGCCCGGCCACGCAGCCGCCGAGGCCGAGCACGAGCACGAGCAGGACGATGACGGTCACGAGTCCGGCACTCACGGCGCCGCGCCTGGCAGTTGTCTTCATCGGAGGTCGGTGTGGGTTTGGTGTCGTGGGCGGCCCCCCCGCAGCCGCGGGAGGGGGTTCATGCCCGGTCCCGGCCAGCCACGCCCGGGATTGCGTTTCCTTCACCCCAAGCGCGCCCTATCTGTGGGCGCGGGGCGAAGGCGCACACGATAGACTGCCTGGCCTGACCCTCTCAAACTCTGCCCAGAATCCATGTCCGAAGCCAGCACCCTGCCCGACAACCCCCTCCTCGCACCCACCGGAGTGGCCGCCTTCCGTCAGTTCCGCGCCGACCACGTCGTCCCGGGAGTCGAGGCCCTGCTGGAGGAGGTCGAGGCCCAGCTCGCCCAGCTCGAAGGATCCGCGGCCCCCACCTGGGAGGGCCTCGTGGAGGGCATCGAGCGGGTCACCGACCGCATGCACTACGTGTGGGGCCTGGTCGGCCACCTGATGAGTGTCCAGAACACCCCCGAGCTGCGGGAGGCCCACGACGCCATGCAGCCCAAGGTGGTCGAGTTCATGACCCGCTTCGGCCAGAGCAGGCCGATCTTCGACAAGCTCACGGAGCTGCGCGAGGGCGCCGGCTGGAGCCAGCTCGACGACGCCCAGCGGCGCGCGGTCGAGGCCCTGCTGCTCGAGGCACGCCTGGGAGGCGTCGGCCTCCAGGGCGCCGAGAAGGACCGCTACAACCAGCTGCAGCAGGAGCTCGCCGAGCTCTCGACGCGCTTCGCGAACCACGTGCTCGACGCCACCAAGGCCTTCCAGCTCGACCTGACCACCGAGGAGGAGGTCGCCGGACTGCCCGACAGCCTGCGCGCCCTGGCCGCCCAGGCCAGCGGCGTCGAGGGCGCCACGGCCGAGGCCGGTCCCTGGCGCATCACCCTCGACTTCCCGAGCTTCGGTCCCTTCCTGAAGCACTCCAGGCGCCGCGACCTGCGCGAGCAGGTGTTCAAGGCCCAGCGCCGTCGGGCCTCCTCCGGCGACTGGGACAACGGCCCGCTGATCCTGGAGATCCTGGCCAAGCGCAGCGAGGCGGCGCGGCTGCTCGGCTTCGAGACCTGGGCCGAGGTGAGCCTGGCCAGCAAGATGGCCCCGGGCATCGACGAGGTCGAGCGCCTGCTCGAAGAGCTGCGCCAGCGGGCCCTGCCCACCGCGGAGCGCGAGCTCGAGGAGATGACCGCCTTCGCCCGGGACCAGGGCGCCCCCGAGGGAGACCAGCTGGAGCCCTGGGACCGGATGTTCTGGTCGGAACGCCTGCGCGAGGCCCGCTTCGACTTCACCGCCGAGGAGCTGCGGCCCTACTTCCCGATGAACCGCGTGCTCGAGGGCCTGTTCGACCTGGCCCGGCGCCTGTTCGGGATCAACGTGCGCGAGGCCACGGGAAGCCCCGAGGGCTGGAACAGTGACGTGACCTACTACGTGCTCGAGGACGACGGCGGCCAGGCCGTGGCCGGGTTCTTCCTGGACGCCTACGCCCGCTCCAAGGACAAGCGTGGCGGAGCCTGGATGAACTACGCCCTGGGCCGCACCCAGCTCTACCCCGAGCCCGAGGGAGGCGCCCGCCGACCGGTGGCCTACATCGTCTGCAACTTCACCCCCCCGGTCGGTGACCAGCCGGCGCTGCTCACCTTCGACGAGGTCGAGACCCTCTTTCACGAGTTCGGCCACGCCTTGCAGCACATGCTGACGCAGGTGGACTACGGCCTCGTCTCCGGCATCGAGAACGTCGAGTGGGACGCGGTCGAGCTGCCGAGCCAGTTCATGGAGAACTGGTGCTATCACGAGCCGACCCTGCGCGGTCTGGCGCGACACTTCGAGACGGGCACGCCCCTGCCCAAGGAGTTCTTCGACAAGCTCGTGGCGGCCCGCACCTTCCACGCCGGCCTCATGACCTGCCGTCAGGTGGAGTACGGCCGCACGGACCTCGAGCTGCATCACCGCTTCGAGTCGGGCGGAGCCGAGGACCTCGAGGCCCTGCAGGAGCGCATCGCCGACCTGACCTCGGTGGGCCGGCGCTACGACGGGGACCGCTACCTCTGCGCCTTCGGCCACATCTTCGCCGGGGGCTACTCGGCGGGCTACTACTCGTACAAGTGGGCCGAGGTGCTCTCTGCAGACGCCTTCAGCGCCTTCGAGGAGGCAGGCCTCGACGACGAGAGCGCGATCGCCGAGACGGGTCGTCGCTTCCGAGACACCGTCCTGGCCCTGGGCGGCGGTCGCGAGCCGATGGAGGTCTTCAAGGACTTTCGGGGGCGCGAACCGAGCACCGAGGCGCTGCTGCGCCACACCGGTCTGGCCTGAGGAGCGGGGTCCGTGTTCGTCGCCCGCAGCCTGGACCCAGGCAACCTGGCGAACTCCTACCTGGTGGCGGACCGCCCGGGCGGGGTGGCGGTGCTGGTGGACGGCGGCACCCCCACCGGGCCGATCCATGCCGCAATCGCCGAAGAGGGCCTGACCCCCGCCGCACTCTTCGTCACCCATCGCCACCCGGATCACATCGCCCACGTGCGCGAGTACGCGGAGCGCTACGGGATCCCTGTCCACGGGCACCGTGCCGAGGCCCAGGCCTGCGGTGGGTTCGACGTCGAGCTCGCCGGCGGCGAGTCCTTCAGCTTCGGCGCGCTCTCTCTCACGGCCCTGCACGTCCCTGGGCACACGGCCGGGCACCTGGCCCTGCACGTGCGCCAGGGAGAGCAGGGCGTGGTCTTCACCGGCGACACCCTCTTCCGGGGCTCGGTGGGCGGCACCCTCGGCCGTGGCCACACGACCCTCGCGGACCTGAAGCACTCGATCCTCGAGGTGCTGCTCGCACTGCCCGCGGAGACCCGCATTCACCCGGGGCACACCGACCCCAGTACCGTGGCGGAGGAACGAACTAACAACCAGTTCGTCCGGGCCTGGCTCGGCGAGCTCCCGATCCACGAGCAGGCCTGCCAGGCCTTCGACGAACCGGCCACCCTGCTGCTGCGCGCGCCTGACTACGACGGCGGTACCAAGTGCTGGATCCGCTTCGCCGACGGGCGCGAAGCGGTTGCCCCGGGCTCGCGGGTCGTCGCCCGCGCCTGATGCGGAGCGAGGAACTTCTCATCCCCTGGCAGGCGGGGAGCATCCCTGGGCCGCAGCGAGTCCCTGGAGCGGCCCTCCCCGGAGCGACGGCTCGGAATGGAATGAGGCGAGGAGACCCCCCCGGGTCCCTCGCCTCGACTTGCCATCCGGAGGGCGAGTCGATCGCCGCTCCGAGCTCTTCCCCTCGCAGCGGGGTAGAGGCCAGCAGTTCTAGGATGACAGCAATTCAATTCAGGTTCGCCCGAATATTGAATTTCAATTCGCACTCCAATAGCCCGCCATATCGCCCTTTTCGGGGCAGGGAGGGCCGAAACCGGCAGCGCAGCCCAATATGCAACTTCCTGGAGAGAAAAACGAGCGCCTGACCCGGATCAGGGCGACTCTCGATTCCATCCCCAGCGGGAGGGTGGCGACCTACGGCCAGCTGGCGACCGAGGCCGGCCTTCCCGGTCGGGCGCGCCTGGTGGGGCGTGTCCTTCGCAACCTGCCGGAGGGCACCGGCCTTCCCTGGCACCGGGTCCTCAACGCCGAGGGCCGAAGCTCCCTCGATCCGGGCTCCCCTTCCGGGCGCGAGCAGCAGCGGCGCTTGCGGCAGGAGGGTGTGGTGATCGACGGTCGCGGCAGGGTCGACCTGGAGCGATTTCGCTGGACGCCTTGAGCGCCCTTCGCGCTCAGACCCGACTGTGCCAGACTCCCCGCCCGCCGGCCCCTTCATGCTCCGCACCCTCCGACCCCTCTGGCCGCTCCTGCGTCCTTACAGGCTGGCCTTCGTGGTCGGCTTTGCCTGCATCCTCGTCAGCCTGGGGCTCAAGCTCTCGATCCCGCGGGCGTTCTGGGAGACGATCGACGAGCTGCGGAAGCTCGAGGAGGGCACGGGCCCGGTGTCGCCGGACACGGCCCGCGAGCTGATCCTCCGCGCAGCCCTCCTGATCCTCGGCGCTGCCCTGCTCATCGCGCCCATCCGCACGGCCAGCAGGCTCCTGATCCTCGGCACCAGTCGCAGACTCTCCAGAGACCTGCTGGCCCAGGTCTTCGCGCGCCTGCTCGAGCTCGCCCCCTCCTTCTACAGCCGTAATCCCACCGGCCAGTTGATGTCGCGCTGCATCAACGACCGCACCTACGTGCGCTCCCTGGCGGGGCCCGTGTTCATGTACATGGCCGAGACGTCGATCCTCTACGTCTACGTGGTGCCCCTGATGCTGGCGATCGACACCGAGCTGGCGCTGATCGCCCTGGCCCCCTACCCGCTCTTCCTCTACCTGGCACGGCGCATCGCCTTGCACATTCAGGAGACCTCGCGAGCGGCCCAGAACGCCCTGGGAGAGATCTCGGAGAAGACCGACGAGAGCCTCTCCGGGCAGATGGTCATCAAGACCCTGGCGCTCGAGGACGCCGACCTCGAGCGCTTCTCTGACCGCTGCGACAGCTTCCGCCAGCTCAACCTGAAGACGACCCGGCTGCGGGCAACCCTGATCGCCTCGATGATGGGCCTGACCGGTCTGTCGACGGTGCTCGTGCTCGGCATCGGCGGCAGCCGCGTCGCCAACCAGAGCATGAGCCTGGGGGACTTCGGGGTCATGATGACCTACCTGGTCTGGCTGGCGGCGCCGACGAGGGTCCTCGGCTTCGTGATCAGCTCCCTGCGCCGTGGAACCGCCTCCTACGGACGCATCCACGAGATCATCGACAGCGAGATCACCGTGCGTCAGGAGTCGGTGCCCCGCAACGGGCAGCCGTCCCTCGAGCGCGGCGCCCTCAGCATCCGCGGCCTGACCGTCACCTACCCTCCCTTCAGCGAACAGCCGCACCTCTCCGGAAGCCTGCCTCCAGAGCACATCGGTTCCGATGCCGACGTGGAGCGCACGGTGCTCGAGGACATCGAGCTCGAGGTCCCGGCCGGCACGACCCTGGGTGTGGTGGGGCACACGGGCTCGGGAAAGTCCACCCTGGCCCGCATCCTGGCACGCCAGCTCGAGGTGCGGCCCGGACACGTCTTCCTCGACGGCGTCGACATCACCGCCTATCCCCTCGAGGAGCTGCGGACGAGGACCGGCTACGTCCCGCAGGAGGCCTTCCTGTTCAGCGAGCCCCTGGCCGACAACGTGGCCCTCGGGCGCGAGGACGCCGGTGAGGACGAGATCCTGGCCGCCCTCGAGGGGGCCCAGCTGCGCAAGGACCTGGACCAGCTCCCCGAGGGACTGCGCACGGTCGTGGGTGAGCGCGGCGTCAACCTCTCGGGCGGCCAACGCCAGCGGGCCGCCCTGGCGCGGGTGCTCCTGCTCTCGCCGCGGCTCTTGATCCTCGACGACACCCTCTCGGCTGTGGACACCCACACCGCTGATGCGATCCTCGAGCACCTGAGGCCCTTCGCCGCCGAACGCACGACGGTCCTGATCGCCCACCGCCTCTCGAGCCTCGCGCACGCCGACCAGATCGTGGTCTTGGAGGGCGGACGCATCATCGAGCGCGGGACCCACGAGGAGCTGCTCGCCATGGACGGCAACTACCGCCGCATCTGGGAGCTCCAGGAGCGCAGTGACTCCGCGGCCGAGCGCGCGCGGCTCCTGGAGGCGGAGCTCGAGGCGGACCTCCCGAGCGATGGTTCCCCTGGAGGCTCCGCTTGAGCGCCCCCAGCCAGACCACATCCGCCCGGGACTACCGGGAGGGCAGCGCCTACGACGTCCACCTGGTGCGGCGCCTGTGGACCTTCGTTCGGCCGCACCAGCGCTGGCTGTGGGTCTCACTCCTGCTCCTCCTCTTCGGCTCGGCCTTCGGGCTGGCGGCGCCCTGGCTGCTCAAGACTGCCATCGACCGCTTCCTCGTGCCCGGGGAGCTCGGTGGCTTTGGTTGGCTCCTGGCGGCGGTGGTGGGCGCCACCCTCGGTGAGCTCACCTGCCGCGCCGTGCAGGCCTACACCCTCGAACTGGCGGGACAGAACGCTCTCTTCGACCTCCGCCGAGCCGTCTTCCGACACCTCTCGCGTCTCTCCTCGTCCTTCTACGACCGCACGCCCATCGGCCGCCTGATCGGGCGCGTCACGACGGACGTGGAGTCTCTGCACGAGATGTTCGCCTCGGGGGTCGTGACCATCCTCGGGGACCTGCTCAGCCTGGCGGGCATCCTCGTGATCCTGTTCGCGATGAACTGGCAGCTGACCCTCGTGACCCTCCTGGTGGTGCCCGTCCTGCTGGGGGTCACCCTCTGGATTCGGGTGCGCGTGCGCCAGGCCTACGGGGTCATGATCAGCAAGCGCTCGGCCCTCAATGCCTACCTGCACGAGCAGGCCTCAGGCATGCCCCTGGTGCAGGCCTTCCGGCGCGAGGAGCGCACCCGACGCGAGTGCCACAGCATCAACGAAGACCTGTGCCAGGCCGAGCTCTCGACCGTCAGGTGGGAGTCGATCCTGTCGGCGGTGACGGACATGCTGAGCTCGATCACCATGGCGCTGATCCTGTGGTACGGCGGTGGGCTGGCCCTCGAGAGCATGGGGCTGGGGACCCGCGCCGACGGCTTCGGCGCCGGGGTCACCCTCGGGACCCTGGTGGCCTTCCTGCAGTACATGGAGCGCTTCTTCGGCCCCCTCAACGACCTGAGCTTGAAGTACACGGTCATGCAGAACGCCATGACCGCCAGCGACCGCATCTTCCGCCTGCTCGACACGGACGAGCACGTGCCCGAGCCCGAGGCGCCGCGCCTGCCGGAGCGCGACGAGGGGGCGATCCGCTTCGAGAACGTGACCTTCGGCTACGGCGAAGACGAGCCGGTCCTGCGGGACGTCTCCTTCACGGTCGCCCCCGGCGAGCGGGTGGCCTTCGTGGGCGCCACCGGGGCGGGCAAGACGACCCTGCTCAAGCTGCTGACCCGGCTCTACGACGTGCGCGAGGGCTCCATCCGCATCGACGGAGTGGACATCCGTGACTTCCCCCTGGCGACGCTCCGGGACCGGGTCGGCATCGTGCCCCAGGACGTGTTCCTCTTCGCCGGGGACATCCTCGAGAACATCCGCCTCGGCCACCCGGAGATCGACGACGCGGCGGCCCTGCGCGCCGCCCGAGAGCTGCACCTGGAGCGGGTCGTCGAGCGGCTGCCCGGGGGCTTCCGGGAGCCCGTGCGCGAGCGGGGCTCGAACCTCTCCGCCGGTGAGCGGCAGTTGATCGCATTCGCACGGGTCCTGGCGGTGGCTCCGCGCGTCCTGGCCCTCGACGAGGCCACCTCGAACGTGGACTCCGAGATGGAACACCTCTTGCAGGAGGCCGTCGGCCGCGTGATGGAGGGCCGCACCTCCCTGATCATCGCCCACCGCCTCTCCACCGTGCGAGACGTGGACCGCATCCTCGTCCTGCACAAGGGGCGCCTGGTCGAAGAGGGCAACCACGAGGAGCTGCTCGCCGCCCACGGAACCTACTGGCGCCTGCACCAGTTGCAGTACAGTGACGCGGACACCGAGGCCCGCCCCGCGGGCTGAGACTCCTGACACCAACGCCCATGCAGCACGAAGGACAGCTCGCCATCCTCGGACTCGGAACCATGGGCCAAGCCCTGGCCCAGGGCCTGCTCGAGGCCGGCACCATCAGCCAGGAGCAGCTGCGCGCAACGGTGCGCCAGCGCGCCAGCGCCGAGCGCCTGGGGCCCACCTTGGACTTCCCCGTGGGCCTCTCGAACCCGGAGGCCGCGGCGGAGGCGGACACCTTGCTCCTGTGCGTCAAGCCCAAGCGGTCCTGCGAGGTCGTGGCGGAGCTCGCCCAGGCCGGCGCCCTGGATCACGGCCCCCTGCTCGTCTCCGTCGCCGCGGGGGTGCGCACCTCCCAGCTCGAGCAGGCCGCCGGCCGCGACCTGCGGGTGGTGCGCGCCATGCCCAACACGCCCTGCCTCGTACGCCAGGGCATGACCGTCGTCTCCCCCGGCCGCCACGCCCGGGAGGAGGACGTGGAGCGCGCCCTCGTCCTGCTGCGCCCACTCGGCCGGGCCCTGCACCTGGACGAGGAGCACATGGACGCGGTCACCGGCCTCTCCGCCTCGGGTCCGGCCTTCGTCTACGTCATCATCGAGGCCCTGGCGGAGGGCGGCGTCATGGTCGGCCTGCCACGCGCCGTCGCCACCGAGCTCGCGGCTCAGATGGTGCTCGGAGCCTCGACCATGGTGCTCGACACGGGCAAGCACCCCGCCGAGCTCAAGGACCAGGTCACCACCCCCGCGGGCTGCACGATCTCGGCCTTGCTGGCCCTCGAGGACGGCAAGCTGCGCAGCGTCCTGGCGCGCGGCGTACAGGAGGCGACGCGGGCGGCGGCTGGACTCGGCTGAGGGCCGCCCCTCTGCGCCTCAGCGCTCTCGCACCTCGAGCTTGCGCAGCTCGACCACCGAGCCCTCGTGGTGCTGCTGCAGCGCCACGTGCCCCTCTGTATGGGTGTTCTTGCGGTCGACGAACTGGTTGACGAGCACGTCGTTGACCCAGATGTGGACCTCCGTCCCCGCCCCCGTGGTGCGGCAGGAGACGCGATAGTCGAACCAGGTGTCGGGCCCCACCAGGTGGACCGTCCGGGGGCTGAAGCCGTAGAGGGCCCCCGTCTTCTGGGGATCCGCGTAGCTCGAGTTGATCTGGGCCTCGTAACCAGGGGGCCAACCGTCGGCCAGACCGACGCGAAAGTAGAGGCCCGAGTTGCCGCCGTCGGAGATCTTCAGCTCGGCCCGCAGGTCCAGGTCGGTGTAGTCGTCCCTGGGACTGAAGAGATGCGAGCGGGTTCCGCTGCCGATCAGCACACCATCTTCCACGGACCAGGCGTCGTCACCGCGCACGGTCCAGCCCTCGAGGTCGCCGGTCCACAGGGGCGTCCAGCCCTCCTCGGCCGGGGGCTCCTCGGTGGGCGGCAGGAGCTTGACCTGCACGTTGCCGATGGCAACCGGGGAGCCGGTGCCCTCGATCACGAGGGGCCCCAGGGGCACCTCGCCCGGCAGAGCGCCGTGGCTCGGGCCAGGGAGCTCCACGCCTTCCTGGACGACCACGTCGTCGAGGGTCACCCGCAGGAAGCGGGCGTTGGCCGTCTTCTCGCCGTCGGCATTGAAGCGCGGGGCCCGGAAGTGGACCTCGAGATCGTGCCAGACTCCGGATGCGCTGTAGCCGTCGCGCAGGGGCGCGCAACCGGGGTGGTCCGGGCCAGGCAGCAGGCCTCCGCAGTCGGTGGGCGCGGCACCTCCGTCGGGGGTGTCCGCGAGCTGCAGCTCGTAGCGGCCCTGCAGGAGCAGGCCAGCGTCGCCGCCCTCGGGCAACATGAAGGCCATGCGCAGCTGCACGTCCCCGAGCTCCACGTCGGAGACGAAGTCCTCGGGGGCCGTGTCTGCCGTGTTGCACAGGGCGCTGTTGCCCGGACTGGTCACGAAGCGCGTGCGGTCCTCGGGGTCGAGCTTGGCGGAGACGAGCTCCCAGCCACGGCCGGTCCACAGGTCGGTGGCGTCACCCCAGGTCAGCCTCAGCCAGCCCTCCTCGTCCGACTCGCGGCCGGGAGGCGGGGGGACGACCTTGGCGACCTGCTTGGTCGCGAGGGGCCCCTCGGGGAGCTGGTTGATCGTGTAGGCGAACTCCTCGTGCAGGAGCGGCATCCCGTCCGCGGCGACCACGCCGCCGAGGGTGCCGCGCACCACGCGCCCGGCGGCCAGCTCCTCCACCGAGATGCGCAGGGTGCGGCCGTCCTCGAGCAGCTCGACCGCCTGCACCGGGTTCTCGAAGTGGTCGCGCTCCGGCGAGCCGTACTCCCACCAGTAGTCGTAGTCGTAGTCGACGAGCCGGACGTCCGCGGGCGTCGGCAGGCGCTCGGGATCGAGTGGCCTGGTGAAGCGCACCTCGAAGCCCTGCTGCAGGAGGTGGACGCTCTCCATCTCCATCGGCGTCACCCCGGTCCAGCGCACCCGCGCGATGCCGTCGGCCGGCTCGAGGCCGCCCCAGCCGCGGTTGGTGAGGCCGGCGAAGAGGGTCCCGTCGGGGGCGAAGGCGACCCGGCAGGTGGAGCCCACGTTGCGGCGCAGGAGGAAGCAGGCGCCCTGGTACTGTCCGCGCACCTTCTCGAGGTTCGCGCGCAGCACGAGGCCGTTGGTCACCTCGCCGAGGATCATCTGTCCCCCGAAGGGCCCGAACTTCCCGCCGGTGTCGTCCACCACCAGGTTCCCCGTCGAGCGCGACCAGTCGTAGGGGATCCAGCAGGCGGCGTTCTTGCGCGCGCGGCCGGGGGGCACCGTGTCGGAGGCCTGGGTCTGGCTGGCCAGGTACTCCTCGGTCCACTCGAGGGACGCGGGGTGCCCGAAGAAGTCCCCCTGCTCGACGTGGAAGATCGGACACACCGGCATCCAGTCCCCCTGGTTGTCGGTGTAGAAGAGGTCGCCGGCCCCGTTCAGTCCCAGGCCGCAAGGCGATCGCACGCCGCAGGCCATGGGCTCCATCTCGCCCTCGGGAGTGATACGCAGCACCCAGCCGCGGTAGGGCACGGTGGACTTGCCGTGCCACCACTCGGGGCTGAAGAAGGCCGTGTTCAGGGAGACGTAGAAGTTCCCGAGGGCGTCGATGGGCAGGCCGAAGGCGAACTCGTGGTAGTTGCCCGAGAGCCCCCAGTCGTCGCACAGGGTGTCGATGCGGTCGCACAGGCCGTCCCCGTCCTCGTCGGCCAGTCGCGAGAGCTCCGAGCGCTGCAGGACGTAGAGCTCACCGTCGTGGACGTTCAGACCGAGGCCCTCGTTCAGGCCCTCGGCGAAGAGCTGGAAGCGCGCCTCGGCCGGATCCTCGGCCAGGGGGTTCTCCACGATCCAGACCTGACCGCGACGTGTCGAAACCACCAACCGCCCGTCCGGCAGGAAGTCCATCCCCCCCACCTCGAGCACCTCCCCCGCCGGAGGCTTCAGGTGGTCGACGGTCCAGTAGTCGCCCTCGGAGGCCTCCTGAGGCGCGGCGGCGGCGGCGATGGCCGCGACGGCGGCGAGGAGGGAGCTCATCGCTGCCTCCAGGACGCCAGGCCGCGGACCACGGCCTCCTCGAACACCTCGTCCTGCAGCTTCTCCGCGTCCTGCCGGGCCAGTCGCACCCGCAGGGTCGAGAGCAGGCTCTGGCCTCCGGCGGGCAACAGGAACTCTCCCCGCTCATGTCCGGGAACCTCTGGAGTGCCGCCCACCACAAGCTCGTAGCGGATCCACCCGAGCAGCTCGACGGTGGACGCGTCCACATCACGCCAGCGCGCCTCGTGGCCACCGGAGAAGGAGGTCACCTCATCCGCCTCGTCGAGCCGGTACTCGCGGAGCGAGAGCGGGAGATCGCTCGCCCCCCCGGACAGGTGGAAGTCCCGCCGCAGGCCGACCCCGATCGCGAGGGGCACGGTCTTGACCCACTCGCGGACCCTCGCGCGGGTCACGCCCTCGGGCCCCACCAGCTCGTAGCGCAGCTCTCCGCCGTCCTCGAGCACGCTCGTGCCCCGCAGGCGTGCCGCCAGGGGCGAGAGCCGCGCCCCGTCGACCCGCGCGAAGGTGCTCCGTGGCTCGCCCCCCTCGAGCAGCGCCACGACCCGCCCGAGGGGCGCCAGGGGCGTCCCACCGCGACCGATCCAGTCGGTGCGATCCACGAAGCGCCCCTGGCGCACACCGAGCAGACGCACGTCGTCGGTGCGGTACTCGAAGGTGAAGCCGTCCGGCAGGCCGACGAGCAGTCCCCGCGTCTGGTTCTGGGTCCCCTCGGCGATGGGCGGAAGCAGCCCGCGGACGATCACGGGACGCCCCTTCACGACGAGCTCGGTGTTCTCCGGTGGCGGCGGGAGCCCGGGGCCGAGCTCGATCACGTACAGGGCCAGGGCCTCGACCTGGGACGCCTCGAAGGCCTCACCGAAGGCGGGCATGGGGGTCCCAGGAATGCCGCTGCGGATGGTGCGCTGGACCGTCTCCGGGGTGTTGCCGTAGGAGAAGCCCCCGTCCTTGAAGCTGCGGGCCTTGCGGTCAAGATCCGTCACCCCCTGGCCGTCGCCCCTCTCGCCGTGGCAGGCCGCGCAATTGCGCACGAAGAGCTCGCGCACGTCGGAGGAGACCTGTCCCCCTGCGGCGGCCGCAGAGGACAGGGCGAGCAGCGGGACGAGCGGCAGCGTCAGTCGGCGGGTCATGGCGGCGCATTCTATCGGCGCCCGGGCGGGGCCGAAGGCCCGGCCCGGGGTATCCTTCCGCCCTCCATGCGCGTCCTCTTCCTCAACGACCTCTGCGACCCCCGCATCGGCTCCTCGATCCGCCTCATGTACCAGGGGGCCGAGGAGCTCCGGGCGCGTGGTCACGACACCACGGTCGTCTCCACGACTCGCTCCAGGGACGAGGTGGGCGTGACCGAGCTGGCAGGCAGCGAGGTCCACCGCATCCACTCCGACTACCCGCCCCGCTGGCGCTCGTGGGTCAGCCTCAACAACCGCGGCGTGGTGCGCGAGGTACGGCGCATCCTGGCCGACTGGAAGCCGGACGTGGTCCACTCGCACCTGATCCACTCGAACCTCTCCTACGCCTCGCTCACGGCGGCGCGCGAGGCAGGGGCGGGGGTCGTCTTCACGGCCCACGACTCGATGACCTACTGCTACCAGAAGCTCGACTGCTTCCATGGCGGGAAGGCGGCGAACTGGGAGAAGAAGGAGTACGCAGCTCACTGGTCGAAGTGCATCCCCTGCCAGCGGCTACGCTTCCGGCCCGGTCGCAACGCGGCCATCCGCGAGGTCCTGGCCCGGGACGTGCACCGCTTCACGGTCGTCACCGACGAGCTGGGCGAGGCCGTGCGCGCCAACGGCATCCGCGTGGACCGCACCGTCAACAACGCGATCCGCCTGCAGCCGCGCGTGCCCACCAGCGAAGCGGTGGACGCCTTCCGCTCGCGCCTGGGGCTGGATGGCAAGCGCGTGATCGCCATGGGCGGGCGCCTGCACGAGCTCAAGGGCATCAAGCAACTGTTCGAGATGCTGGCGCTGCTGCGCCCGGAGTTCCCCGACCTGCGCCTGCTCGTGATGGGCAAGGAGGACGCCTACCGCGGCTTCGAGCCCCACGCACGCCAGCTCGGCGTCGAGGACCTGATCGTGCCCACGGGCTGGCTCGAGGGCGACGAACTCCTGTGCGCTTACGGGGTACTGGACGTGATGGTCTCGCCCTCGATCTGCTTCGAGACCTTCGGAATGCTGGCCCTCGAGGCCATGGAGTTCGAGAAGCCCGTCGTGGTGACCTCCTTCGGCGGCTGCCCGGAGGTGGTCGAGGACGGCAGGTGGGGCTTCGTGGCGAACCCCTACGACATCACCGGCTTCGCGGAGTGCATCGCCCGCCTCCTGCGCGACCCCGAGCTGCGGGCCGCCTTCGGAAGGGCAGGGCGAGCTCGCCTGGAGCAGCACTTCTCGATCTCCCGGATGACCGACGAGTACCACGAGGAGTACGAGCGCGCCCAACGTGCCGCAAGGTCCTGAGAGCGGACCGGGTATCGGGGTGCGGTCCATTCGAGTAGGATTCGATCCAGGTCCCCAGCGCGATCGGCTCGTGCTGTCCCCTCGAGGTCTCCCACCCAGATGAACGTACTCGGGCTCTTTGGATTCGGGATGAACCCCGGCGCCTGCCTCCTGAGGGACGGAGAGCTGGTGGCCTTCGGAGAGGAGGAGCGCTTCGTCCGCGTCAAGACGGCCCCGGACCACTTCCCCGGGCGCGCGGCCGCCTACTGCCTGCGCGAGGCGGGCCTCGCGCTCGATGATGTGGACCGCATCGCCTTCGCCTGGGATACGGGCAAGTACCCCTTCCGCATGCTGACCACCCTGGCCCGTCAGTACGCTCGCCACCGCACCCGGGCGGGGAGCGCGCGCGATCCGCGCCGGAGGGGTTCATCGACGCTCTCGAGCGCGATGCTCAACGTGCTCAAGTACACCCCGTCGCGCCTGCGGGAGGAGATCCGTCTCGGCCTACGTAGCGCAGGACTGAGCGGTGAGGTGCCCGAGGTCGAGTTCGTGCCCCACCACCTGGCCCACGCCTACTCGGCCTACTTCGCAAGCCCCTTCGAGGAGGCCCTGATCCTGACCCTCGACGGCTCCGGCGAGGACATCTGCACCCAGATCGCCGTGGGCCGCGGGGACCGCCTCGAGGTGCGGCGCTCGATCCCCATCCCCCACTCCCTGGGCTGGTACTACGCGGCCTTCACGGCCTACTTCGGTTTCCAGTCCTACCGCCACGAGGGCAAGCTGATGGGCCTGGCGGGCCTGGGGCACGAGCGAGCGGACCAGAACCCCTGGCTCGAGAGGCTCGCGCCGGTGCTGGCCGTCAACGGCGGCGACTACCAGGTCGACCCGACCTTCACCCGCTTCGGACGGCACACCTACGCCGAGCGCTTCACGGACCGCCTGGTGAAACTCGTCACGGGACATGACCCGCGCCTCGCACCGGTCTCGAGCGCCGAGCGGCACCGGATGAACGGCAGCCGCCGCTACCTGGATCCGGGCTACGTCGACCTGGCCTGGGGCGTGCAGGCGCGCCTCGAGCAGGCGGTCACCGGCCTGGCGCGCCAGGCCGCCAGCGAGGAGGGCGGCCTGCGCAACCTCTGCGTCGCGGGAGGCGTCGGGCTCAACTGCAAGCTGAACGGCGCCCTACAGGGACCGCAGGGGTTCGACGAGGTCTTCGTGCAGCCCGCCGCCCACGACGCCGGCAGCGCCATAGGCGCCGCCATGCGGGTCGCCGAGCAAGGGGGCGACCGGATCCGGCGCCGCCTCGAGCACGTGAACTTCGGCCCGCAGTTCGACAACGACCAGATCCGCCGGATCCTGAGGCAGGCCAAGCTCCGGGCCGAGGAGCCAGAGGACCTGCCCGCGGCCGTCGCGGAGGACCTGGCTCGCGGCAAGCTCGTCGGCTGGTTCCAGGGTCGGGCCGAGTACGGCCCGCGCGCCCTCGGGGCTCGCTCCATCCTGGCCAGCCCCCAGCTGGAGGGCGTCACCGACCAGCTCAACCTCGAGGTCAAGGCCCGCGAGGCCTGGCGCCCTTTCTGTCCCTCCATCCTCGAGGAGGAGGCCGGCGAACACTTCGTCGGCTGCCGCCAGGCGCGCTTCATGACCACCGCCTTCGAGGTCTGCGAGGATCACCGGGCGGACATGCGCGCCGCCATGCACGTGGACGGCAGCGCCAGACCCCAGACCGTGGACGCGGAGCACCAGCCGCGCTTCCACGCGCTCCTGAGCGAGTTCCGCGAGCGCTCGGGGCTCCCCTACGTGATCAACACCTCCTTCAACGTGGCCGGCGAGCCGATCGTCGCCACGCCGGAGCAGGCGCTCCGCTGCTTCTACTCCACCGGCCTCGACACCCTGGCCCTCGGGGACTTCCTCCTGCGCAAGGGCTGAGCTCGGTCGACGCGCTCAGTCGGCGCGCCGTAGCTGGTACACGTCGACGCCCAGGAAGCGGGGCCGGGCCACCGCGAGCAGCACGAGGCTCGGGCGCTCCGCGAGCAGGCCGGCCATCCGCTCCCGGGACACGTGCCGGCCGTTGACACCGAGGAAGACCCGAGCCCCGGTGCTCCGCGCCCCGAGCTCGTCCAGGAACTCCGCGATCACCGTCGTACCCTCCGGGCCGCCGTCCCACTGAGCGCGAAAGCGCTCCGACAGGCCGCGGGCCTCACCCACGGCGCTCGGAACGTAGGGCGGATTGAACACCACCACGTCCAGCGGCTCGGGCACGTCCGCGAAGTGGGCCCCCGTGCGCACCTCGACCGGCAGGCCCGCCCTCTCCAGCCGCTCCCGGGCGCGCAGGGCGCTCTCTTGTTCCACCTCGGTCGTCACGACCTCGCAGCCCCTCTCCGCGCTCAGCCAACGGGCCAGGGTGGCGTGCGGGCCGGTGCCGATCTCGAGCACCCGCGCTCCCTCCTGGAGCTGCTCCGCGAGGACGCACTTCAGGGCCCAGGTGGTCGCGTCGAAGTAGCGATCGCCCGGCGGGAGACCCTGGAAGCGCCCACCGAAGAGCAGGCGGGCGCAGCCCGACGAGCGGGTCAGGATCACGAAGGCCAGGCGTGTCCAGCTCAAGGCCGCAGGCTCCGCACCAGCCCGGAGAGGGCCCTGCCCAGCCGCCCCTCGAAGCGCTTCAGGCGGGTGGGCTCAAGGCCCCGCACCTCGTAGAGCCGCAGGCAGCTCACGGAGTCGAGCCCCAGGGACAGCCCGACCACGCGCCGCCAGAAGAAGGTCGTGTGTCCGCGAAAGGCGACCCGGTCGATGGCGGCGCCCGTGTTGAAGGTCATCGCGACCAGCATGCGCTTCCCGGCGCACAGGCCCCGCGGCGGGCCCTGCTCACGCTGCTCCAGGGCGACGTCGTGAACCAGCACGCGGTCGACCCAGCCCTTCACGACGGCCGGCGGAGCGAACCACCAGACCGGATGCAGGACCACGAGGGCCTGGGCCCAGCGCACGTCCTCCTGGTAGCGGGCGGTCAGCGGGTCCGAGGCCGGGTCGCACGGCAGCGCGTGGGGCTCATCCGGCGACAGACGCAGGACCGGATCGAAGGCATCCGCGAGGAGGTCGTGCTCCCGCAGCTCCACCCCCAGCCCCTCGAGCGAGGCCCGGGCGCGCCGCACCAGGTGCCGGCCCAGACCGTCCTCGCGTGCGCCCCCGTGGACCAGGAGCACCCGCGGCCCGTCGCCGAGGGACGGCTCAGGCGTCCTTCTCCTCCCCGGCGCTGAGCATCAGCTCGCTGACGAGCTTCGAGAAGCGCGCTGGGTCGGGAAGGCTGGAGCCCTCCGCCAGGAGCACCTGGCCGCGCAGGAGGTCCGCGAAGTCCCTCAGGCGCTGGCCCTCCGTGCCGGTCGCGTGCATCCGGCACATGCGCTCCAGCAGTGGGTGGTTGGGATTGACCTCGAGGATGCGGGCGCTCGGGGCCTCCTGGCCGTGCAGCTCCTTCATCAGGCGCTCCATGTGAGGCCTCGGGGCGCCGGCGGCGCTGGTCAGGACCCCCGGGCTGTCCACCAGGCGCGTGGAGAGGCGCACCTCGCTGAGGTCGTCGCCGTAGTGCTCACCCAGGTAGGTCAGGAGCTCCGCGTACTCCTCCTCCCGCGATCCGGCCCCGTCGTCGGTGGCCTCGACCCCCAGGTCCGCCGCCTGCACCGAGCGCAAGGGCTTGCCCTGGAACTCCGGGAGGGCGTCGATCAGCCACTCGTCGATCGGGTCCGTCAGGAAGATCACCTCGAAGTTGCGCGCCGCGAGGGCCTCCAGGTGCGCCGAGCGAGCCAGGGTCTCGCGGTCCGAGCCGAGCAGGTAGTAGATCGCCTCCTGCTCCTGGGGGCAGCGGGCGAGATAGGCCTCGAGGGTCGTCCAGCCGTCGCCCGCATCGCTGCGGAAGAGCCCCAGCTTGGCCAGGCGATCGTCCTCGTTGGCCCCGGCGCAGATGCCCTCCTTGAGCACCGGACCGAAGGAGCCCCAGAACTCCTCGTACTTCTCCCGGTCTCTCTCCAGCAGGCCCTCCAGGGACGAGAGCACCTTCTTCACCAGACGCTTCTGGATCGCCCGCACGTGCGGGTTCGACTGCAGCACCTCGCGCGAGACGTTCAAGGGCAGGTCCGAGGCCTCGACCACGCCACGCACGAAGCGCAGCCACGGAGGCAGGAGATCCTCACACTCCTCGCTCACCTGCACCCGTCTCACGTAGAGGGAGAGCTTCGAGCCCTGCGCGCCGGACTCCCCGAAGAGGTCGAAGGGGCGCTGAGAGGGAATGTACAAGAGCGCCGTGTACTCCAGCGTGCCCTCCGCCTTGAAGTGGATCGTCTCCATCGGCGGCGAGAAGTCGCGGGTCAGATGGCGGTAGAACTCCGCGTGCTCCTCCTCGCTGATCTCCGACTTCGGACGCGTCCAGATCGGTCGCTGGGAGTTGAGCACGTCGTCACCGAGCCGGATCGGGTACTCGACGAAGTCCGAGTAGCGGCGGATGAGCTCGCGCAGCTTCAGGTCCTGAGTGAAGTCCGCGCCTCCCTCTTCGATCTCGCGCAAGGAGAGCCGGATGCGGGTGCCGCGCTCGAGGCCCTCGCGCTCCTCCAGGGTGTAGGTGCCGCCCGCCTCCGAGCTCCAGAGCCAGCCCTGCTCCTGGCCGGCCTTACGGGTCTCGACCTCCATCTTGTCCGCGACCATGAAGCCCGAGTAGAAGCCCACGCCGAACTGGCCGATGAGCTCAGGCGAGCCCTCCTCGCCCCGCTCCTTGAGCTCGCGCAGGAAGCGCTTCGTGCCCGAACTGGCGATGGTCCCCAGACCCTGCACCAGGTCCTCCTGGTCCATGCCGATGCCGTTGTCCACCACGCACAGGGTCCGGGCATCGGCGTCCACCTCGAGGCGGATGCCCAGCTCCTCGCCCTCGGGCAAGAGGCCCGAGTCGGTCAGGGCCGCGTGGCGTAGCTTGTCCAGAGCGTCGCTGGCGTTGGACACCAGCTCACGCAGGAAGATCTCCTCGTGGGTGTAGAGGGAGTGGATCATCAGGTCCAGGAGCTCCTGGACCTCGGCCTGGAATTCTCGGGAGGCGGGGGCGGCGTTCATCGCGGCGGTCACTGCAAGGTCGGCTGGGATCGGGTCGAGAGGCGAAAGATTTTCCGAGTCCCCGGGCCGGGGGGCAAGGCCCTGGACGGCCTTCCTCGGAGCTGGGCCCGGGATCAACGACTCCCGCAGATACGACCCCCGCAAGGCCGGCGATCCTGGGCTAGGATTCTGGACGGCCCTCCCCTGGGGGCCTCACCGCACATGACGCTCCGCTCGACCCTCCTCGCCGCCCCCGCCCTGGGTCTGGCGGGGCTGCTCCTGACCACCGGCTCCGGGGACGCCTACGCCCTGCTCGGCGGCAGCCTGGACCTCAGCCAGCGGGACTTCCGGGTCCACGACAACTTCTCCGACGCCAGCGCCAACGACAACAGCGTCCACGAGCCCAACTTCCCCGGCACCGTCGGCGCCGTGCTCGCCATCCGCAAGGGAGTGGCCGAGTGGGGCAGCGGCCTGCGCCGGGACGGCAATGGCGACCCCCACCAGCCCGGGGACCTGGGCTCCGGCGGCGCCAACTTCGACTCCAGCTACCAGGGCCTCGCTCCCGACCCCGGCGGCACGAACGACAACGTCTTCTCCGAGATCAGCGGCCTCGGCGCGGGGGTCCTGGCCTTCACCGAGCTGCCGATCTCCGACGGCTGGCGCATCCGCTTCTACCGCAGCCCCTGGGACTGGCACGACGGTCCCGGCCCCACCCCGGCCACGGACAACGACCAGAAGGACCTCCAGGGCGTCGCGGCCCACGAATACGGCCACGCCCTGGGGCTCGACCACCCGATCACGAGCGGCGCGACCATGGACGCTGGATCCTCGGGCACCATGGACTCGAGACGCAGCATCGAGGCGGACGACATCGCCGGCATCCAGGCCATCTACGGGGTCGCGTCACCCACGAAGCCCGAGATCGACGGTCTGCTGCTGGTGGGCACCCAGCTCACGGTCTACGGAACGAACTTCGACCCCCTCACCAACGAGGTGTGGTTCACTGCCGGTGGCGGGCTCGGGGACGGCACGCCAGTGACCGTGTCGGCCCTCTCCTCGAGCGCAGGCGGGACCCGCATCGACCTCACCGTGCCGGCCGGCGCGGACAGCGGCGACCTCCTCGTGCGTGTGCCCGGCGCGACCGGCGCCTCCCTCTCGAACTCCTGGCCCATCGACCTGGTGCTGGGCGAGTGCCCGCTGTTCGAGTCCTACGGCACCCCGAAGACCAACTCCCTGGGCAACACAGTGAGCCTGGTCCCCAGCGGCATCCCCAGCGTGACCTACGACAGCTTCCGGATCGACGTGCCCTTCGGCGCGCCGGGCAACGCACCGGGAATCCTGTTCTACGGCAGCGGCCAGGCCGCTCTGCCCTTCATGGGCGGCACCCTCTACAGCTCCGCGCCCTACGTGCGCGACCGGACCTTCAGCTTCGGGTTCTTCGGCGACGCCCAGCTGCCGATCGCCACCGTCCCAGCCATGGCCGGGACCAAGCGCTACTACCAGATCTGGTACCAGGACGCGGGGGACGCCTTCGGCGTCGGACTCTCCGACGCGGTGGCGGTCACCTTCTGCCCCTAGCCCGCCTGCCGATAGAGCCGCGCGAGCCTACTGGTCGATGGCCTCGACCCGCACTTCCTGCGTCAGGCTGCCGACCATCACCAGCTCCTGGCTGAAGAGCTCTCGGCCGTCGGGCGTCTCCTGGGCCTGGACCAGCTTGTAGCCCACACGCTGCTTGGCCTTCAGGCCCTTCGTGTCGTGCAGGCGGCCGGAGGCCAGGTCCCAGCGGAGGACGCCGCTGCCCTCCAGCTCCATCGTCACGACGTTGGAGTCCACGACCAGGCCCATGCGCACCTCGCGCATGGTGGAGCCCTCCTGGGCGCGATCCTTCAGGTCCCTGCTGAGGACCACGTCGAACTGCAGGAAGATCTCCGCCAGGCGACCGCCGTCGGCCTCTTCCGTGACGGCCATCAGCATGGCCGTGACCTCGCCCTCTTCCTGACCGCCGAAGACCTGGTCCAGGTCCAGACCTACTCCCAGGCGCATCATGCGCAGCATGTCGAAGCCCACGCCGCCTGAGAGCTCGAAGTCGACGTCACCGCCGCAGCTCAAGACCTCGCGCAGGTCCCCGGGCTCGAGCTTCCAGCTCTCCCCGAGATCGACCGGCCCGTCCGGGAGGATCGAGCGCATGCCCAGGTCCTCGATCAGACCCGGAAGCACCTCCTCGATTCCCGCCCGGCCGTCGTAGTAGCGACCGTACTCTTCGTCCTCGGGCACCCAGGTGAAGACCACGTCCCGGTCCGCCACCGACCCGGTGCCCTTGAACTTCTGGTCACGGGTCCGCTGCTTCCCCATGGAGGACTCGATGTTCACCTCGAAGCCGGTGTCGTCGTAGCGGCGACGCAGGCGGGTCGGACGACCCTCACCCACCTTCTCCAGGTGGTCCGTGACCATCAGCCGCTGGGTGGAGCGCATCTCGAACAGGCGCTGGGAGACGGCCTCGCCCTGGCGATTGACGAAGTTCTGGGACTCGGCGGTGAGGTAGTGCGTCGTCTTGACCTCGCGCCGCAGGCGCGTGCCCGGGTCGGGGTTCCAGACGATGACCTCGGGAGCGCTGGAGGCGAGGGTGCCGGCCGGCACCTCGGCGTGCGGCGCGCCGAGGGAGGCGAGGGGCAGGAGCAGTCCGGTGATGGCGATCATGGCTCTGGCAGGCGACGGGGGAGGGACCGGGGATCAGCGATTGCCGCCACCGGGGCGGGGCACGGTCTTGGAGTCCACCTTGCGGACCTTGCTGCGCGGGGCCGACTCGGGGTCGGGCCCACTCTTCGCACCGGGCCGCTTGCCGTTCACGTAGGTCCCGGAGTTGGTCTGGTCGATGGTGCCGTCCTGGTTCCAGAAGGTCACCTCGCCGGAGTACTTGCCGTTCACGAGCTGGGTGTCGACCTTCTTCTGCCCGTTGTTGAACCAGGCCCGGTAGCGTCCGACCTTCTGGCCGCCCTGGTAGCGAGACTCGTAGCGCTTCTGACCGTTGTCGAAGAAGCCGACCCAGGTGCTGTCGGGCATGCCGTCCTTGTAGGAGCCCTTGCCCTCCAAGGTGCCGTTGGGGTGCCAGTAGGTCCAATCGCCGGACTCCTTCCCGACCTGGAAGGCGCCCTCGAAGTACTTCTTGCCGTTGTCGTGATAGCGGGCCCAGATCCCGTGCTTGACTCCGCGGGAGAAGGCACCGGTGGCGAGCAGATGCCCCTCGGTGTGGAAGTTCTTCCAGATACCGTGCTTCTGGCCCAGCTCGAAGGGGCCCTCGCCGCGCAGCATTCCGTTCTGGTAGTACATCTTGAACGGGCCGTGGCGCTCCCCGAGCAGGTAGTCGCCAACCTCGGACAGGGCGTCGTAGTCCTCCCACCAGATCTTCCAGGGTCCGTGCCGCTTGGCGCCCCGCCACTCGCCTTCGAAGGCCCGCAGGCCGTCGGCACGCCAGTACTTCCAGGTGCCGACCCGCGTGTAGTTGTCGTAGGCGCCCTCGAAGTGCTTCTGGCCGTTCCTGTGCCAGCCGCGCCAGAGCCCATCCCGGCGGCCCTTGTAGATGTAGCCCTCGGCGATCTTCTCGCCCCCCGGTCCCTGGATCACGGTCCACTCCCCCCGGCCGGGGGGGCGCTGGTCCTCCGCCTTCGGGGCCGGAGGCTCCTCCTGGAGCTGGGTCGTGAGGGGCGGCGTCGGCAGGGAGAGGCCGGCGCCCAGGACGAGGGACAGGAAGCTGAGGGGCATGCGACGATCGGTGTCGGAGAGCTCGGGCGCGCCAGCATACGCTTTCGGGGGTTCGGCGTTGGCGCCCCCCCCTCATCGTCCGTGCAGGGTCTTCAGCGGGAGGCCAGACCGTTGGAAGCCCTGGCCTGCCCCCCCCCGGCGGGTCCAGGACACCGGCCGACAGCCCCCCCGGAGCACCTCCCACAGGAGCAGCTCCACCCGCCCCGACGCACCGGGAAGCAGGAGGCCGAGCAGCTCTCCCGGGGCCGCTCCGGCCAGATCCAGGGCCGAGGGGCGGGCTCCACCCCCGGGGTGGGAGTGCCAGGAGCCGAGGATCAGCGCCCCGTGCTCCTCGGCCCGACGCTCGGCCCGCAGCTGGACCTCCGGGTCGACCCGGAAGCGGCGCCGCGGGTCCGGCGCCAGGTTGGGAGCCTCGAGGGCTCCCCAGAGGCTCCAGCCCCAGCTCCGGCGACGCCCCCACCAGAGCCCGCAGGCCTCCACCTCCCCGGCCTCCCGGGCGGCGCGTCGCAGGCGCGCGGGGAGCTCGGCGGGGAGCTCGGCCCGGGGAGCGGGGTCGCCCGGGCTCATCCCCCCTCTTCCCGTACGAGCTGACCGTCCCGGTACTCTCCGCTCCAGGCCTCGAGCAGGGCGCCATCCTCGCTCCACAGCTGCCAGGGTCCCTGGCGCTGGCCGGCGCCCATCTCCCCCGCGCTGGCCGGAGCCCCGCTGGGATGCCAGGTCTTCACCGGACCCTCCAGCACGCCCTCGGAGAAGGTCTCCTCGGCCTTGGGCCCGCCGCCGTCGTACCAGCGGCGGTGCTGGCCGTCCTTCTTGCCCAGCACGAAGTTGCCCTCGGAGGTCTGGATCCCCTGCCCCGTCCAGGTGCGCCGCAGGCCGTTGCGCTGGCCGCGCTCGTAGCGCTCCTCGACCACCAGCTGCCCGCTCTCGGACCAGACCCGGAAGAGCCCGTGGCGCCGGCCGCCCTCGTGGCTGCCCTCGAGGCGCTGCCGCCCGCTGGGAAACCAGTCCGCCACGCGGCCGTGCTTCTTGTTCTCCTGGAACTCCACCAGGCTCGCCATGTGACCCGAGGTGTGCCACTGCTGGTGCTTCCCTTCGCGCATGCCGTCGCGGTACTCGAAGCGGCCCTTCAGCTGGCCGTTGCGGTCCCAGCTCTCCTCGACGCCGTGGCGCTTGCCCTTCCGCCAGTGGAGCCGACGGCTGAGCTGGCCGTCCTCGAAGAGGATCCACTCCACCCCCGCAGGCAGACCACGCTCCAGGTACTGGACCTTCTGCAGGGCGCCGAGCTTCTGCCAGCGCATCCAGCGACCATCGGCCAGGTCGTCCACGAACTGACCGCGGGCGCGCTCCATGCCCGAGCGGGCCCACTCGCGGTAGGGACCGTTCGACTCGCCCTCGCGCCAGACCCGCCGCAGCTGCAGCTGACCGTTCTGGAACCAGCGCCACTCGGGCCCGTGGTTCACCCACTGCTGGTTCTCGTCCTTGTAGCGGTGGCCCTGCAGCCTCAGGTCCCCGTTCGGCCAGTGCTCCTCGTAGAACTCCACGGCTCTCTCGGCGAAGGAGCTCAGGGGCTCGAGGCGCTCGAGGCTGGGATCCGGGACGCCGGCCTGGGCGGGCAGCACCACCTTCCAGACCACGTCCGCCAGCTCCGGGACCTGCTGGGGATCCGGGGCCCGGGAGAACTCCGGGGCGTCGGCCTCCACCGTACCGCTCTGGAAGGGCACCTCAGGGCCCTGGACAGGCGCGCCGGCGCCTCCGGCCTCCGCCGCCACCACCGGCGGAGGCGCGTCCTCCGGCGAGGATCCTCCGCAGCCGGCCGCGAACAAGAGCAGCGCGCCGAGGGCACGCGTCGGGAGAGCGGATGCGGGGAGCATGGGAGAGGACGCGGCGGCTGCGCGATGGAGCATGACTACGGGTCCGAGACGGGACCGTTGGCTGGAGACCACCAAGGCGGAGAGCTCAGGCGCCGGAGGAAGCCTGGGCCTGGCGCGGCCCCACCATCTCACCGGGCACGACCGCCTCGTCGAACTCCTCTCCCGTCATCAGCCCCAGAGCCTGCACCGCCTCGCGCAGGGTGATGTTCTCCTGGTAGGCCTTCTTGGCCACCTTGGCGGCGTTGTCGTAGCCGATGTGGCGGTTCAGGGCCGTGACCAGCATCAAGGACTGACGCATCAGGCCGTCCACCCGGCTCGCGTCGAGTTCGAGGCCCAGGATGCACTTCTCCCGCAGCGAGTCGCAGGCGTCGGCCAGCAGGCGCGAGGACTCGAGCACGTTGTGGATCATGACCGGCTTGTAGACGTTGAGCTCGAAGTTGCCCTGGCTGCCGGCGAAGGCGACGGTGGCGTCGTTGCCGAGCACCTGGGCGCAGACCATCGTCATCGCCTCGCACTGGGTCGGGTTGACCTTGCCGGGCATGATCGAGGAGCCCGGCTCGTTCGCGGGCAGCTTCAACTCACCGAGGCCGCAACGGGGGCCGGAGCCCAACCAGCGGATGTCGTTGGCGATCTTGAGCAGCGCGGCGGCGGCGGTCTTGAAGGTGCCGTGCAGCCAGACGAGGGCGTCGTGCCCCGCCAGGGCCGAGAACTTGTTGGGCGCCGTGACGAAGGCCAGGCCGGTCTCCTCGGCGATCTTCTGGGCCACGAGCTCCGCGAAGCGCGGGTCGGTGTTGAGCCCGGTGCCCACGGCCGTGCCGCCTTGGGCCAGCTCGAAGATCGCGGGCAGGGCGCTCTTGATCGCGCGACGTGCGTCGCGCAGCTGCTGCACGTAGCCGGAGAATTCCTGTCCCACGGTCAGGGGAGTGGCGTCCTGCAGGTGGGTCCGGCCGATCTTGACCGTGTCGGCCCAGGCCTCGGCCTTGTCCTCGAAGGCCTTCTGCAAGGCGGCCAGGGCGGGCAGCAGCCGGTTGACGGTCTCCTCCGCCGCGGCGATGTGCATGGCCGTGGGGAAGGTGTCGTTGGACGACTGGGCCCGGTTGCAGTGGTCGTTGGGGTGCACCGGAGCCTTGCTGCCGACCTCCCCGCCGAGGATCTGAATCGCCCGGTTCGAGATCACCTCGTTGGCGTTCATGTTCGACTGGGTACCGGACCCGGTCTGCCAGACCACCAGCGGGAAGTGCTCGTCGTGCTCCCCGCGCACCACCTCGTCCGCGGCGGTGATCAGGGCCTCACGCTCGGACTCGCTCAGCATGTCGAGCTCCCCCAGCTCGGCGTTCGCCAGGGCCGCGCACTTCTTCACGAGCCCCAGGGCGCGGATCATCGGGCGCGGGAAGGTCTGGCCCCCGATCTTGAAGTTCTCGCGGGAGCGCTGGGTCTGGGCGCCGAAGAGGGCGTCGTCGGGGACCTCGATGGGTCCCATGGAGTCGCTTTCGGTGCGGGTCGTCATCGGTCGCAGGGCAGGGTCGCAGGACGGTCGGGAGCCCCGATACTCTAGCCACCCACCACTCGCCGAACCTGAGTGATTTGTCCCACTTGGAACAAATCACTCGGGTTCGGCCGGGGCGACCTAGAGATCGCCGAAGTACTCGTCTCGGGCCTTCTTCCACCAGTCGCGCCAGGCCTGGACGCGCTTGGCGCGCTCCCCGGGCTTGGCGAAGGGATCGAAGCGGAAGTCCCGGCCCGTGAGAATGTGCAGGGCCGCCATGGCCGCCTCCCGCATGACCGACTCCTCGTCCTGGAGGGCTTCGATCAGGGGCTCGATGGCCAGGGGCGAACCCAGGTCCCCGAAGACCCGTGCCACGGCCATCCGCACGAAGACATCGGTATCGTCGAGCAGCGGGACCAGGTAGGGCACCACTTCCGGATCGCCCGTCTCCCCGAGGGACTGCACCGCGTTCCAACGGGTGCTGGCAGCCTCGTTCGAGAGGTCGGCGATCTCGGCCGCGTACTTCGGACCGCCGTGCCCCGCCACGGGGACAACCTGCTGTGCCCGCTGCTGAGCCAGCGCCACCTCGGTCTCCTCGAGGCGGGTGGCCAGGCCGTCGAGCACCTGACGGGACTTCATCGACTGAGCCTTCAGGTCGTCGATGCGGCGACCTGTCGCCTCGTCACCCTCGGACTGGCTCCGGGCCAGGCGCACCAGCTCGACGTCGATCGAGGCCAGCTGCTCCTGGGCTGCGCGCAGCTCCTCGCGCAGGCCGGCGCGGCCCGCCTCGGCGTCCGCGCGGCCGGAGGCGACGGCGCGCTGCATCCGACCCTCGAGCTCCACGTCCCTGCGCTGTGCGCGCAGGCTGAAGCCGTCCAGGTCACGGCCGACGCCCTCGAACTCTCGGTCCATGCTGCCGCGCAAGCCCTCTTGCCTCTCGCGCAGCGACGACAGTTCTCCGCTGAAGAACCAGGCACTGGCCGCCGCGAAGAGCAAGGCGAGGACGCCTATCCAGCTTCCCCTGGAGGACTCGCCCGCCCCGGACCCGACCGGCACGGGCGGCGGGGGGAGGGCCGGGGCCGCACTCCGTCCCGCGCCAGCGGCGGCGCCCTCCTCCTGGGAGGTCATGGCCGCGTCACAGCTGGCGCACACCACGCGTCCCTTGCGCAGGAAGGCCTTGCCGGCCGTCAGGTCACCATCCGGGACGGACTCGTTGCAGAGATCGCAGAAGTGGATTTTCATGTCGTGCTGTTCCTGTCTCGAGGGCCGGCGGACCCCCGCCGACCCCCTCTCGGATTCTCTTGGCCCTCGAAGGGAGATCGAGCAAGCGGTCCCGGGTACTTTATCGATCCTCGCCGCCTCCCTGAAGCCTGCCCTCAGGCGACCATGACCGTCCACGTCTCGCAAGATCTGCGCCACACCCTCGACGAGCTTGGCTCCCGCTTCCTGCGGGAGTTCCTCGAGGTGGAGATCAGGCGCCATCCGGACAACGTGGACGCCCTGGCCGAGCTGGGGCAGGTCTACACCAACCGCGGCGAGTGGGAGGCGGGCCTGCGGGTCGACCTGCGCCTGGTGGAGCTGGTACCCCACAGTTCCACGGCCTACTACAACCTGGCCTGCTCCTACGCACTGCTGGGCCGCACCCAGGAGGCCCTCGACGGCCTCGATCAGGCCGTCGAGCTGGGCTACGACGACGCCGAGTTCATGTGCGGAGACGAGGACCTGGCCTCCCTCCGCGAGGAGCAGCGCTTCCGCTCCCTGCTCGAGCGCATCCGCCCAGAAGACTGAGCTGCCCCTCCGGCGCTTCCCCTCTCAGCGCAGGGGATCGCTCTGGCGGGCGCTCCACCACTGACGCCAGCGGGCCACGGCCGCGGCCCGCTCCTGAGGCTCGGCACCCGCTTCGAATCCCAGGCGCTCGTGGGTGGCCTCGTAGAGGGCCTGGCCGCAGAGGGCGCGGATCATCACCCGCTCGTCCTCGAGGCCGTCGATCAAGTGCGGCAGCATCGACCAGTCTCCGAGGCGCAGGAGGGTCCGCGCGCGCTCGAGGGCCAGGTCAGTGCGCTCCAGGACGGGCCAGGGCAGCTGGCGCAGGGGTTCCACCAGCCGCGCGTCGCGGGTCGCGCCGAGGGCCGCCAGGGCCGCGCCGGCCACGTCCGAACGCGGGTCGAGGACCATCTCGAGCAGGACCGGGTAGGCCGGCTCCCCGACCCCCGCGAACCACTGGATGATGTCGATGCGCTCGATGCCGTGGGACCAGGGCAGGCGCTGGGCCTGCTGGTCGATCTTGAGCTGCAGCTGCGGGCTGGGCTCGATCCAGGGGCCGAGGTTGGCCTCACGGGTCGGCCCCGTGTCCCCCACGGTCACGCAGGAGACGAGGGCGAGGGCGAGTCCGAGGGCGGTGCAGAGCTTCGAGAGGGAGCGCATGGACGGTGGTCGGCCGGGCGCCCGCCGTACGCGGGCGCAGTCTCCACCGTCATCGGACGACACCGCCCGCGCCTTGACTGGCGCGGCCCGAATCCCGGCCCCGGGGCCCCTGGGGGCTCGCCCCCAGCCGGGGGCTCTTGCGCCGGGCCGCCCCCAGGAGGCCGGCCCCGAACAGGCCCAGGAGCCCCGCCAGGGTCCAGCGCCAGGCTCCGGGGTGAGCCTGGTGGCCCTCTCGTACCCCCTCCTGGCGGGCTCGGCCGGGGGCCGTCCAGGGCCTCGGCAGGCGTCGCTGGCCCCCGGGGGCCAGCTCCGGGGAGCAGGCCAGGTCGAGGGCCGCCACGGCCAGGGGCTCGCCCCGGCCGTCCGAAGGCAGCAGGCGTACCCAGAGGGGCCGGCCCGCGGCTCGCCTCCCCAGGTCCGTCGGCAGACGCCCGGCCCGGAAGGCTCGCGGGTCGGCGCCGGGCCAGGGGCTCGCGGGCGCGAGCTCCACGCGCCCCAGCACACGCTCCCCGAGCGGCCGGCTCGGGTCCGCCAGCCCCACGGCCGCCACGACCTGCGCCTCCAGGGTCGCGGGCCAGCCGTCCAGCTCGCCGGACAGGAGCAACTCTCCGGCCCGGGCCTCCAGCCGTGGGCGGCGCGAGTCCTCAGACCCCCTGGCCAGGCTGCGCAGGAGCGGCCCGAGGAGCTCCACGGCCCCGCGCCAGGCCGGCGCCCAGTCCGAGAGCACCGAGCTCGACCAGGCCGCCACCCGGCCGCGGCCCTCGCGTCGCCAGGCGATCCAGGGCTCGCCCTCCTCGGCGGAGACCAGCAGGGCCTCGGCACCGGGCGCGAGCCGGCAACGCAGGCTGCGACGATGCGGGGGCAGGTCGCCTCCCCGGGCCGACCAGGCGGCGAGCAGGGCGCGCGTCTCCTCGCTGCCCTGGGCGGCCGCATCCACCGCCGGCAGCGCGGCCGCCAGCTCGCCTTCTCGAGCGCGACCGCGGAAGACCTCGCGCTGAAAGAACTCCGCCAGCTCTCCCAGGTCCTCCGCCTCGATCAGGGTCTGGTCCTCTCCGAGGAAGCGCTCGAGGTTGCGTCGATCGGGCTCCGCCCCCGCGGCGATGACCACCAGCCGCGACTCCCCCCGGGAGAGGCCGTCACGCACGGCCTGGGCGCGGGCCCTGGGATCGTGGGCCGTCTCGTCCTTGCCGTCGGTCAGCAGGAAGGTCAGGCAAGGGCGCACCTCGGCGCGCCGCTGGCGCTCGAACTGCTCCAACGAGTAGAGGATGGCCGTCGGTCCCCCGGGCACCCGGGCGTCGAAGAGACGTCGCAGGGCCGCCTCGGCGCCCCCCTGCTCGACCCGCAGGTCGACCCCGCCCGTCAGGGAGCCCGTGAAGAACTGCAGGCGCAGGGCGTCCCCGGCCGGCACGGCAACGACCAGGATCGCCAGCGCGGCCTGGACGGCGCGGAAGGGCTCCCCCTCCATCGAGCCGGATCCATCCACCAGGAAGACGACGTCCCGCGGGTCCCCCGCGTCGCTCGCCGGAGTCAGGGGCAAGAGCGCCGCGAGAGGCTCCGGTCCACCGGCGGCGGCATCCGGCAGCCAGCCCCCCAGGGAGCGCCAGCCCGCGGAGAACAGCCACGACCCGCCGCCGCGCACGAAGTCCTCCAGGCGCTCCTGGGGCAGGTCGCGGGGCGCGAGATCGACGCTGATCAGGAGATCCAGCTGCGCGAGCTTCGGCCCGAGCTCCGCCCGGTCCAGGAGCCGCAGCTCCAGCCCCGGCCAGGCGCCGCGCACCTGCAGCAGCCAGGACGAGAGCTCCGCGCGCCGCGCCGGGGCGCACACGATCCCCACCTGGCGCAGCTCCCCGGCGAGGGCGTGGGCGCTGCCCTGGTCGTTCTCCGGGAGCGGGTCCGGCCTGCCCCCCGCCAGGAGCCGCACCCGGGCCGAGACCCTCGTGTGACCGGGCGTGACCTTCCCGAGCTCGAGCTGCAGGCTCCAGCGCCGGTAGCCGTCGGGGTCGACAGCCACCCCGGGCCGCGCCAGCGCCCGGCGCAGCTCGCGCACCTCGCCGCCCGCCTCCACGCGCGCGACGACCTCGGCCCACTCGCCCTCCGTGGTCTCCGGAGCGAGGTCCCCGCCCGCCCAGGCCAGGTCGAGGCGAGCCGCCAGGGGCGCCCCCGGCTCCGGCGCCCTGGGCAGCTCGATGCTCTCCAGGGCCAGGTCGGGCAGGGCGGCCGGGGGCGGCGTGGCCCAGGCCACCTCGACGCCCGCCCCCGCCAGGCGCCGCAGCCGCGGTCGGGGGTCGGGACCGCTGTGGTCCAGGGCCGCCGCCAGCAAGAGGCGCGCCGACGGTCGGGCGGGATCCAGGAGCTCCTCCGCGAGGAGCCCGAGCCCCCGGTCCAGCTCCGAACCCAGGCCCGCCTCACCGGGCAGGGCGAGCTGGAGGGAGCGCCCGCCGCGTCCCTCGAGGCGCTCGAGCCAGGCCTCCGCGGGCTCGACGCCCAGGAGGCGCGCGTCCTCAGCCACCAGGGTCACGGCCAGCTCCTCACCCCGCGCCCGGGCCGCGAGGGCCTCCTCCCGCAAGAGCTGCCGGACCCAGAGTCCGTGGGTCGGTCGGCGGCGCGTGGTACCCGCCGAGAGGTCCACCAGCACCGCCCGCAGGCCCGGTCGCGGCTGCTCCCCCTGCCAGGGGCGGGGAAAGGCCAGGAGTGTCCCGACCGCCAGGGCCCCCAGCCCCAGGAGGGCCAGCAGGGCCCCGGGGCCCGGGGCTGCGCGGGAGGGGCTCACGTGCTGCGCGGCACCACCTCTCCGGCCCGGCGCGTGCCGGCGATCCAGCCGCCGCCGAGGAGCTGGTCGCCCCGGTAGAAGGCCGCGCCCTGGCCCGCGGTGACCGCCAGCTCCGGGGCGTCGAAGACCACCCGTGCACGGCCCTCCTCGAGCTCGACCGTGGCCGGCGCCGGGGTGCAGTGGTAGCGGTGCTGCACCTCGCAGCGAAGACCCTCCCCGCTCGGGGGGTCGAAGCCGATCCAGTTGACGTCGCCGGTGGTCATCTCCGAGAAGCCCGCCTCCTCACGCGTCCCCAGAACGACGCTGCCCTCGGCGGGGTTCACCTCGACCACGTAGAGGGGCGTGCCGCCGCCGACGCCGTGGCCCCGGCGCTGGCCGATCGTGAAGTGCTCGGTGCCCGCGTGACGGCCGAGGAGCTTGCCCGCGGTGTCCAGCAGCTGGCCGGGGTGCAAGGCGCGACCCTCCCGGCGCAGGAGCTCCCGGTAGTCGTTGCCGGGCACGAAGCAGATCTCCTGGCTGTCCGCCTTACTGGCCGTGCGCAGGCCGGCCCGCGCCGCCAGCTCGCGCACCTCGGCCTTCTGAAGGTGCCCCAGGGGCAGACGCGTGCGACGCAGGTTCTCCTCCGCCACGCAGAACAGCTGGTAGGACTGGTCCTTGCCGGCGTCGACACCGCGCCGCAGGAGCACGCGCCCGTCGACCAGGTCGAGGCGCGCGTAGTGCCCGGTGGCGATCCCCTCGGCCCCCAGCTCGTCGGCGAAGCGGAGCAGCTCGTCGAACTTCAGGTCCCGGTTGCAGACCGCGCAGGGGTTGGGCGTGCGACCCGCGGAGTACTCGTCGAGAAAGTAGCGGATGATGTCCCGGAACTCCGAGGAGAGGTCGACGGCGTGGAAGGCGAGGCCCAGCTTGGCCGCCACCATGCGCGCGTCCCGGGCGTCGGAGACCGAGCAGCAGGACTTCTTCTTGGCCTCCTCCTCGGCCACCTTCACTCCGTTGCGCATGAACAGGCCGACCACCTCGAGGCCCTCCTCGGAGAGCATCCAGGCGGCCACGGAGGAGTCGACGCCGCCGCTCATGGCGACCACGAAGCGCTCACGGCTGGGGGATCGGTCGTCGGTCATCGGGCGCCCAGGATAGCGCCGGGCCCGGCCGGGCGAAGAAGGACTGTCTGGGAGCTCGGGTGGAAGCCCCGGGGGGATAGACTGCGCGGCGCGGAAGTCCCCTCCTCACCCACCGAAGCCATGTCCAGCCTCGACCTCCTGAACCTCGCCCTCGTCCTCCAGGACACTCCCGCCACCGGGGGCGGCGAAGAGACCAGCGGCCCCAACTTCCTGCTGCCGATGCTCGCCATCGCGGCCATCTTCTGGTTCGTGATGATCGCTCCGGAGCGCAAGCGGCGGAAGGAGCGCGAGAGCATGATCGAGGCCCTCAAGAAGGGCGACAAGGTCATGACCACCAGCGGCATGTACGCCACCGTCACCCAGGTCCAGGGGGACGTGGTGACCCTTCAGATCGCCGACAACGCACGGGTCAAGTTCGCCCTGGCGGCGGTCCAGGGCAAGGTGGACGAGGAGACCAAGAAGGACGGCAAGGAGAAGACCAAGTCTCTCCAGCCCCAGAAGAAGCAGGGCGAAGAGGCAGCCGACGAGTCGGCCGAGGAGTCGGTGGCGGAGAAGAGCTGAGGCCCTCGCCCGCGAGCGACCTCCGCTCGCAGAAGTCTCGCCCCGGCCCGTGACCGCCGCCGAGCTCGAACGTCCCTGGCGGCGTGAGCTCCGTCGATGGCACGAAGAGCGCGCGCTCGCTCCTGCTGCGCGTCGCACCGCGCCTGTTCCTGCGCCTGTGCACCGCCACCCGAGCCGAGCTGGGGCGCGCGGGCGAGGAGCTGGCGGCCCGCAGCCTGGCTCGGGACGGCTGGCGAATCCTCGGCCGGAGGGTCGGCGGGATCGGCGCCGAGGTCGACCTGTGGGCCGTCCGGGCCGACGAGCTCGCGGTGGTCGAGGTCAAGACGGCCCGCCTGCGCCGCCGGCGGACGCGGAGCCGACGGGTGACCTGGGATCTGCGCTGGCGGCCGGGGCACTCCCTCGGGCGCAGGCAGCTGGGACGATCCTGGACCGCGGCCAGGCGCCTGGCCGCGCGCTCGGGGCGGCGGCCGCGGGTCCAGCTGGTGGAGGTCCTGGTCGACCGCGCCAGCGGCGCCGCGCAGGTGCTGCCTGCCCGGGAATTGCCCCCCGCGGCGCGGGCCCCGTAGACTCGCGCCCACCATGACCGCCCCCAGCCTCCTCGCGCACCTGACCCTCTCCCTGCTCCCCCTGGTGCCCGCCGACGGACCGGACACCGGGGCCGAGCATCGCTGCAGCTACGGGGAGGTGGCCGACCCCGCCCTGGTCCCGCCCGGGTCCCCCTCGACCCCCAACCCGAACACCCCCGCCGCCTGCCGCGGGCGGCGCGAGGGACTCGCCGCCGCCCTCGGAGACGGCGTGTTCCTGATCCAGGCCGGCGAGGAGGGGCCCGGACGCTTCGAGTCCGACGTCGACTTCCACTACCTGACCGGCCTGCACCGCCCGGACGCCCGCCTGCTCGTGGTGGCCCAGGGGGGAGACCTGGTGCGTGACGAGCTCTACGTCCCCCGCCAGACTCCCCAGCAGAGGCTCTGGGAGGGCCCCAAGCTCGGCCCGGAGGACCTGACCGAGGGAGCCGGCTTCGGGCAGGTGCTCGAGGCGGGCGAGTTCGACTTCGAGGCCCTGGCGGAGCTCGCGGGGGACGACGGCATCCGAGCCGTGGACCAGGACACGATCGACGAGCTCGTCGAACACGAGATCGACGTCAGGCGCGGCCGGCGCGCCCTGAACACCCTGCAGAAGATCAAGTCCGCGGAGGAGATCGCCGCCATCGAGACCGCCGTGGACATCACCATGGCCTCGGTGGCCGACGCCATCGTGGTGGCGGTCCCCGGCGCCTGGGAGTACCAGGCCGAGGCCGCGGTCGAGGGCGGGTTCCGACGCCGGGGGGCGGAGTTCCTCGCCTTCCCCTCGATCTGCGGCTCGGGCGTCAACTCCTGCTACCTCCACTACCGGGCGAACAACCGCCTCCTGGAGGACGGCGACCTGCTCTTGATGGACGTGGGCGCCAAGTACCACGGCTACAGCGCCGACTTCACCCGCACGATCCCCGTCAGCGGCCGCTTCAGCCCGCGCCAGCGGGAGATCTACACCCTGGTCTACGAGGCCCAGCAGCACGCGGTCGCGAACCTACGGCCCGGCATCCCCTTCCGCGACGTCCACAACCTGGTGGTCGAGTTCTTCGCCGAGCGCGGGGTGCGCGAGCACTTCAAGCACGGCCTCGGGCACCAGCTCGGGATCCGCGTGCACGACGTCCCCGGCTTCCGGGGGACCCTCGAGCCAGGCATGGTGGTGACGGTCGAGCCCGGCCTCTACATCGCCGAGGAGGCCCTGGGGGTGCGGATCGAGGACGACTACCTGATCACCGCCGAGGGCGCGCGCAAGCTCTCGGACGCCCTCCCCAGCCACCCGGACGAGCTGGAGGCCTACATCGCCCGCCTGCGCGGCCTCTAATCGGGCCTCCAGCAACCCCGGTTCTCTTGGCGGTGGGAACAAGGAGGGCCCTAGAGTAGGGGCGCCTTCAACCGCGAGCCCCCCCACCGCCGAAGAGGGACCACCCCCCTCCCCCCCATGCTCCGCGTCCTCAGCCACTACCTGCCCGTCCGCAAGGCGCTGCTCGTCCTGTCCGAGACGCTGATCCTGTGGCTGGTGCTGGCCCTGGCCGGCAGCGTGCACCTGTGGAACCCGACCCAGGAGCTGCACCGGGCCCTGGCCCGGGCGCAGGTCTCCATGAGCGTCGACACGGCCCAGCTCCACGTCTACGTCTCGGCCTTCCTGCTGGCGATCATCATCCAGCTCGCGATCTCCTTCAACGAGCTCTACGACTTCCGGGTCAGCCTCTCGCGCTACGACCGGGCCCGCCGCTTCGTCGGCTCCCTGGGCTCCGCGCTGTTGGTCTCGCTCTTCGCCGTGGTCCTGGCGCACGTGTGGAAGATGCAGCCCGCCTTCGACTTCCCGGGCCTGTCACTGCTGCAGAAGGTGCGCATGCTGGTCTTCGCGGGCTTGATCGGCTTCTCGCTACTCTACTGCTGGCGCTCCATCTTCCACGCGCTCCTGCACCGCTCGAACTTCTACGAGCGCGTGCTGATCCTGGGCTCCTCGAAGGCGGCCCATACCCTGGCGAGCGAGATGCGCGTGCACGCCGCCGCCGGCTTCCAGGTGGCGGGCATCCTCGCCGAGGCGGCAAGCCGCGCCCCAAACTCGCCGACTCCCGCCTTCGACCCGGAGCTGACCAAGACCTCCGACCTGATCCTGCCCGGGCTGGCGGTGGGCGAGGACGGCCTCGAGTCCGACGCGACCCCCCCGCCCTACGCCAACCTGCAGGCTCTGGTTGAAGCCCTCGATGTGAACGAGATCGTGGTCGCCCTCGTGGACAGGCGCGGAAGGGTGCCGACCAACGACCTCTTGAGCTGCCGGCTGGCGGGCATCCCCGTGCAGGACTACGACCGGGTCTTCGAGAACGTCACCGGCAAGATCTCGGTCGAGTCGGTGCGCCCCTCCTACCTGATCTTCAACGAGGGCTTTGCGCGCCACCCCTGGGCCGACCTGCTCAAGAGCATCTTCGACCGCACCACGGCCCTGGGCATGCTGCTCGTCCTGTGGCCGGTCATGATCGTCACCGCGATCGCAGTCAAGCTGACCTCCCCGGGCCCGGCGATCTTCTCCCAGGAGCGCGTCGGTCGGGATGGGAAGAACTTCACCCTGGTCAAGTTCCGCTCCATGTACGTGGACGCCGAGAGCCGCACGGGGCCGGTCTGGGCCACCGAGGACGACCCTCGCATCACCCCCACCGGCAAGTTCATCCGCAAGACTCGCCTGGACGAGCTGCCGCAGCTCTTCAACGTGCTGGCCGGCTCCATGTCCCTGATCGGGCCACGGCCCGAGCGCGAGGTCTTCGTGGAAGAGCTGGCGGAGACGATCCCGTACTTCCGCCAGCGGCACCTGGTGAAGCCGGGCCTGACGGGCTGGGCCCAGATCAACTACCCCTACGGGAACACGGTCGAGGACGCCCTCCAGAAACTCCAGTACGACCTCTTCTACATCAAGTACCAGAGCTTCGTGTTCGACCTCTCGATCCTGTTCAACACGATCAAGACGATCCTGCTGCGCAAGGGCACCTGAACCGCACGGCGCGAGACGCGCCGTGGTTGGTGAGAGTCGAGTGCCCGCTGTGGATCAGCCGATGCCCTCGATCCGCCGGCTGAAGCGCAAGTGGCCCTCCACCGCGCGGCGGCGGCGGAATCCGAGCAGGTGGAAGATCTCGACCACCCACCAGCGCGCCACGCGCGGGTCCACCTCGAGCTGATCGCCCCGGCGGTCCAGGCGCTGGATGCCCGGCAGGAAGGGCAGGAGGCGGCCCAGGCGCACGGCGCGCAGCACGTTCGAGAGGCGCAGCCAGAAGCGGCGCACCTCTCGACCCAGGAAGAAGCCGTCCTGGCCCTGGCCCTGGTAGAGCGGCAAGAGGATCAGCCCGGACTCCTCGGCGCATACCTGGCCTTGCTCGTCATGGGCCAAGAGCTCGCCTTGCTCGACGGGATCGAAGTTCGCGAAGCCCTCACGCATGGAGAAGTCCTCGCGCCTCTCCACGTGGTGGCGGTAGCGCATCTCCACCACCCCCGGCAGTCCGCGGCCCGCAGCGCGCAAGCACTCATAGGCCCGCTGGGCCGGCCCCTCGTCCGTCTCCGCCAGCCCACCTGCCGCCACCAGGGTCATCCAGATGGCCGCCACGTGGTGGTCCACCGTCTCGGGGGTGTCGTGCTGCCCGCCCTCGAAGCCCACGGCCACGTGGCCGCGCTCGCCGAAGTAGCCGAGCAGGGCTCCGTCCACGTTCTCCTCCAGGCCGAGGATGACCGGCACCGGCATCGAGAAGGCGATGCGTCTGTTCTGACGTGTATCGCCGATGATCGAGAAAGGCGACCCACCGGCGGAGGTCGAGTGCAGATCCAGGAAGACAACCGGCTGGTCCGTGGCGGCGACCTCCGCCTCGATGATCTCGAGTAGGGCGCCTCGAATCTGCGTCTCGTAGACACCGGGCGTCGCACCGACCTCGATGTCTTCCCGGCCCCAGATGCGGTTCAGGTCCCGATGAACGTAGCGGGTGCCCTCGCGCAGGGCGCGCAGGTTGGCAGCCAGGCACACCAGGCGGCCATTGAGCGCCAGCCCCACGCGCTCCAGCTCCTGGAGCACACGCTTCAGAGCCAGCACCCCCGAGGGCTCGTTGCCGTGCATGCCCCCCACGAAGACGAAGGTCGGCCCCGGCCGCCCGCAATCATAGGTCCCCAGCAGATGCCCATCCAAGGCGAGCGCGTCGCGCTCGGGCTCGGCATCGCGGCGGGGGATCTGGATCGGGCTGGAGGACATCGGACTATTGTGAGAGATCGGCCACGGGGCCGCTGGGCTCAATCCTCTCTCAGTTTCTCTTCCAGCAGGCGCGCGGCGACGCTGATGAAGTCGTGCTCGGTCACGATCCCCACCAGGCGCCGCCCCTGGACCACGGGTAGGCAGGACACCCCCTCCGATCGCATCAGGTGGATGGCGTCCAGGGTGGCCGTGTCCGGGGTCACCGTGAAGGGATCGGCCTGCATCATGTCGCGCACGGCATGGGTCGCCTCCCCGGCCTTACCGCGGGCCACGAGCCTCAGCACTGCCCGGTGGGAGAGGATCCCCACCAGCTCTCCGTCGTTGCTCTCGACGGGCACGTGGCGCAGGTGCTTCCAGTCCATCACGCTCGCAGCCAGGTCCACCAGGTCGTCGGGGTGCACCGTGAACAGGTCGGTGGTCATGATCTGCCCCACCGTTCGGTAGTCATCGCGCCAGTCGCTGTCGGCGCCATGCTCGGCCAGCTCCCACTCATGGACCGGCTTGCCGCTCCACTGCTGGGCCTCGATCGAGGCGCAGATGGCCCTCATCCGGCCGTTGATCGTCCCCCCCTCGCGCATGGCTGTCAGGGAGTCCAGCGCCCACTGGGCACCCGTCCGCCCCGAACGCACGCGCTCCTCGATGACGCCCAGATAGCGGTCCACGTCGCTGGAATCCACCTGACGGCTGACGAGACCCTGGCGGGCCAGGGGCAGGAGCTCCTCGAGGATCAGGGTATCGGCGGACACGCCGCGCCCCTTGAACCAGCTGAAGCGAGCCTTGAGGCCGTAGCGCGCGGCGGCCATGAAGTTGTCCTTGGCGTCGTCGAAGTCCATGGTCTTCGAGATGTCGCCGTACTCGCTGAAGACCGAGCTCATCAGGCCGAAGAAGAAGGCCGCGTTCGCCACCTCGTCGAGCACGGTCGGCCCCGCCGGCAGCACGCGGTTCTCGATGCGCAGGTGGGCGACGTTGTCCTTCACCCCGTAGCAGGGCCGGTTCCAGCGGTAGACCGTGCCGTTGTGCAGGCACAGGGCTCCGAGCTTGGGCATCAGCCCCTTGTCGAGCAGCTCGAGGGGCGACTCCTCCTCGCGGCCGCGGATCAGGCTGCGGAAGCGAGCGATGTCCTCCTGGAAGATCTCGAGCACGGAGTCGCGTACCCAGTGCTCGCCGAAGGTCACACGCTGAGCCCCGCTGCGCTCCTTCTCGGCCCGGGAGCGGGTGTCCAGCGACTGCTGGAAGAGGGCCACGCGGGTCTCGTGCCACAGGCGGTGCCGCAGGAGCAGCGGCGAGTTGACCGCCGCCGCCAGCACGGGCCCCGTCACGGCCTGGGCCACGTTGTAGAGCTCCACGAACTCCTCCGCCGCCACCTGGAAGTGGACCTGGAAGCTCGTGTTGCAGGCCTCGAGCATCACGTTGTCGTGGGACAGGCGCAGCTCGTCGAGGCCCTTGATCGTCGTGTTGAACTCTCCCTCGCAGAGGGCCCCCATGGCCCTGTTGAGCTCGAAGTAGCGCGGGTTGGGGGTCATCTGGTCGAGCCCCAGGTTCTCGCGACCCAGGGTCGAGAGGATGCCCACCAGGACCGGGCGGGCGCCCACCTCGGCGGCGGCGGTGCGGACCTCGTCCAGGTACGCGTCGAGCTCGGCCTCCATCTGGGACAGACAGTCGCCGCCCATCACCTTCGGGCTCAGGTTGGCCTCCAGGTTGTACTGGGCCAGCTCGGTGGTGAAGGCCTCCCCCGAGAGGCGCGCCAGGACTCCCTCCGAGGCGCACACCGGGCGCATGGCCCCGTCGACGAGGAACATCTCCTGTTCGGCGCCGATGCGCCGGATGCCGCCCTCGATCAGGCCCTCGGAGATGATGCGCTCCAGGGCCTGCACGTCCTCCAGGAGCGCCCGCACGAAGCTGCGCTGGGCGTTGGCGTCGGCGGCGCTGGTGATGTCGTGCTCCCCCATGGTCCTCCGGGGCTCGAGGATGGTCCGCTGGCCCTTCCCCAGGGGCGGGGTGCAGGCGATCCGAGTCTACCAAGGAACTCCGGTGATTCCGCCCCTGGCGGCGCTGCGAGGGGGGCTGCCACGGGATTTCCCCAATGGGCTCGGGAGCCCACGGGCGGCCCGGCCGATCTTGGGGGGATGGCTCTCCCCGCCCAGGCCCCCCCGCTCGAAGCCCCGGACCAACGCCGCCCCCTGGCCTGGGCCCTGATCACCGGCGCCCTGGCGGTCTTCGCCCTGGCCCTGGCGGGCCTGATCACGGGCACCGAGCCCTTCGCGAGCTGGTTCTTCGTCTTCGCCTGGTGGAGCTGGATCTTCGCCCTGGACGGGATCGTCTTCCTGCGCCGAGAGCGCTCGATCCTGTTCGACCGGGCCCGGGGCTTCTGGCTCCTCGTGCCCTGGTCGACGGCCTTCTGGCTCGTCTTCGAGGTCGTCAACCTGCGCCTGGAGAACTGGTACTACGCCGGCCTGCCCGCGAGCACCCTCAGCCGCTACCTGGGGATCTTCGTGTCCTTCGCGACGGTGCTGCTGGGGATCTTCGAGACCGAGCAGCTCCTGCGCTCCTTCGGCTTGTTCCGCAAGCTGCGCTGCAGGCCCGGGCCCTGGCGGGTGACCGACTCCCGCAGGCGCCTGCTCCTCGGGATCGGTGCCGCCATGGCGATCCTGCCCCTGGTCTTCCCGCGCTACTTCTTCCCCCTGGTGTGGGGCGCCAGCTTCTTCCTCCTGGAACCCTGGCTGGCCAAGCGCAACCAGCCCTCGGTCTGGGGCCAGCTGGCTGCCGGCCGGCCCGGCGGGCCCCTGCGCATCCTGCTGGCGGGGGCGATCTGCGGCCTGTGCTGGGAGTCCTGGAACTTCTGGGCCAGCTCCAAGTGGATCTACACGGTGCCCTTCTTCGAGGAGCTGAAGCTGTTCGAGATGCCCCTGCTCGGCTTCCTCGGCTTCCCGCCCTTCGCCCTCGAGTGCTACACCTTCTCCCGGGTGCTGGTGGCCCGCGGGCTGGTCCCCGAGTGGGAGCCGGGCCGCTCGCGGAGGGTGGTGTCCAGCACACGCCAGCACCGCTGGGCCCTGGGCGCGGCCCTCGTCAGCCTGCCGCTCATCTGGGTCGTCGACCGGAGCCTGGTGCGCTCGACGGCTCCGACCCTCGAGGACTTCGCCAGCCTGGGAGCCGAGCAGCGCGAGGCCCTGCGGGCCCGCGAGCTGCGGGACGGCTCCGGCCTTGCCCGGGCCCTCGAGGACGGCGTCCTCGACGAGGAACTCGACGCCGCCACCCGCCAGGCAGCGAGGCGGGAGTGGGCCCTCTTCACGACAGCCCTGATGGGCCGGCGCGGGGCCGAGTGGCTCCGCTCGGTGGATGTGCTGAGCGTCGAGGAGCTCTCCGCCCAGGAGAGCGAGGACCTCCTCGCGCGCCTCCGGAGCGACGGCCAGGGTCCCGCCCCCACCCCGAGCGGTCCCGAGGTGCGCGTCTGGTGCCGCAAGGCCCGCGCGCGGGTCGCCGCGGACTGACGGCGCCCTACAGCGGCGTCAGCTCCACCCTGCGAAAGTGGATCGGCGCCCCCTCGGACTGCAGGGCGATGGCCCCACGGGACTCGCTCGCCTCCCAGCCCTCGTTGGCCAGCTCGCCATTGAGCCAGACGGTGATGCGCGCGCCCTCGCAGCGTACGCGCATGTGGTTCCACTCGCCCACGGCCCTCTCCGCGCCGGCCGTGCGAGGGATCCAACTCCCGCTGGAGTATAAGGGATACAACGGGTCTCCACCATCACGCTCCGCGCTCCTCATGCCCCCGACCAAGCCCATCCCGCCCCTCTCAACGGCTTGATTGCGGCCCGCGGCCCCTTCAATCCGCCATCAGCGCTCCCGCCGAGCCCCACCGCGGCCCTCACGCCCCGGGCCGGACACACCTCCCCCACCGACCGCAGCAGGGCGCCGCTGCTCTCCCCTCA
>CAZQAT010000011.1:38408-81249 GCA_964591315.1 uncultured Planctomycetaceae bacterium | reverse complement strand
AAGGCTGCCGGTTGGGTGCTAATGCGTTGAAGGCTCATGAATAGGCCGGGCTAGACTGCGGCCATGATCCTCTCCCTGCTGTGCGCTTCGGCCCTCGCCTTCCCCGACCCTCCCGCGCTGGCGGAGCAGCCCAACATCGTCGTGATCCTGGCCGACGACATGGGCTTCAGCGACCTCGGCTGCTACGGGGGCGAGATCCGCACGCCCCACATCGACTCCCTGGCCGCGGGCGGGCTGCGCTACACCCAGTTCTACAACGCGGCCCGCTGCTGCCCGACCCGCGCCGCGCTCCTGACCGGGCTCTACCCCCACCAGGCGGGCATCGGGCACATGACCAGCGAGAGCGCGGAGCAGTGGGAGGACGAGGGCTGGCCCGGCTACCGCGGCACCTTGGCCGAGGGCAGCGCGACCCTGGCGGAGGTGCTGGGCGCGGCGGGCTACCGCACCTTCATGAGCGGCAAGTGGCACGTGGGTACCTTCGAGGGCAGCTGGCCCCTCGACCGGGGCTTCGAGCGCTACTACGGGCTGATCCGCGGCGCGAGCAACTTCTGGAGGCCGTCGCCCGACAAGCTGCTCATGCGGGGCCGCACCCCCATCGAGCCGCCGGAGGACTTCTACGCCACCGACGCCTTCACCGACGCTGCGATCGGCTTCGTCGAGGAGGCGGAGAGCGACGACGACGCCCCCTTCTTCCTCTACCTGGCCTACACCGCCCCGCACTGGCCCCTGCACGCCCCGGCGGAGGACGTGACGCGCTATCGGGGCAAGTACCGCGGGGGCTGGGACGACCTGCGCGCCCAACGCCTCGCGCGCGCGCGGGAGCTGGGCGTCATCGACGGGGACTGGGAGCTCACGGGAAGGGATGCCCCCGCCTGGACCGACCTCGCCGAGGAGCGGCGGGACGAGCTCGACCACCGCATGGCTCTCTACGCCGCCCAGGTGGACCGCATGGACCAGGGCGTGGGCCGGCTGATGGCGACCCTCGAGCGGCTCGGGGAGTGGGAGGACACCCTCGTCTTGTTCCTGATCGACAACGGTGGCTGCGCGGAGGGCGGCGTCGGGGGCTTCGGCCCCGCCTCCCAGCTGGGAACCCGCGAGGGCTACTGGCTGAGCTACGGGCGCGGCTGGGCGAACGCCTCGAACACGCCCTTCAGGCGCTACAAGCACTGGGTCCACGAGGGGGGCATCGCCACGCCGCTCGTGGCCCACTGGCCGCGCGGCATCGCGGCCCGGGGAGAGCTGCGGCACACGCCGGCGCACCTGATCGACCTGATGGCGACCTTCGTGGAGCTCGCTGGCGCGACCTACCCCGAGGAGCGCGCGGGAAGCGCCGTGCCGCCCATGGAGGGCGTCTCGCTCGTGCCGACCTTCGGCGAGGGCTCGCTCCCCGAGCGCGCCCTGTTCTGGGAGCACGAGGGCAACGTGGCCGTGCGTCGCGGCAAGTGGAAGCTCGTGGCGACCCAGGGCCGCCCCTGGGAGCTCTACGACCTGGAGACCGACCGCACGGAGACCCGCGACCTGGCCCGGGAGGAGCCCGAGCTCTCGGTCGAGCTCGCGGAGCTCTGGCAGGTCTGGGCCGACCGCTGCGGCGTGCTGCCCTTCCCGCCCCGACGCCGGCCGGGCTACCACCCGCCGGAGCGCGCCTACCCCAGGACCTGGGTCGACCTGGCCGCGGACCGGGACGAGGAGCAGTGAGCCCGAACGCAGGAGGCCGGAGCGGCGTCGCCGCTCCGGCCTCCTGCGTTCAGGTACGGGTCGCGCCTACTCGGCGGCGCGGGCCTGCTGCATCACGTTCGAGCTCTTGGGGGCCTTGACCAGACCCACCGCGCGCCCGAGGCGCTTGCGGCCGTACATCGGGTTCTCGAGGTAGTACATGGCCCGCTCCATGAAGCGCTTGGCGCGCTGGGGGTAGCCGTAGTACCAGCGCTCGTAGCGGCGCACCATGTCCTTGCGCAGCTCCTCGAGCTCGAGGCCGCTGAAGTTCTCGTGGCGGTAGGCCGAGCGGTTCGAGGACACGTAGTTCTCGCGCAGGTCGTCCACGTCGATGTTCGCCAGGTACCCGTCCCAGGACTCGGTACCCACCAGCGGATTGAAGACCGAGATGCGGACCAGGTCGGGCCCGCCCAGGCGCAGCACCTTCTCGGTCTCCTCGATGTCCTGCTGGGTCTCGCCCGGGTTGCCGACGATCAGGTAGACCTTGGCCCAGATGCCCGCCCGGCGGGTCATCTTGGCGGCCTCGATGATCTCCTCGGGGGTCAGGTCCTTCTTGAGCACGTCCAGCATGTGCTGGCTGCCGGACTCCCACCCGTAGTAGATCCGGCGGCAGCCGGCCCGGTGCATGTGCTTGAGCAGCGGGTAGTCGACGCAGTCCGCGCGGGTGTTGGCGATCCACTCGAACTTGATGCCGCGGCGGATGATCTCGTCGCACATCTCGTGGATGCGCTTCTTGCGCAGGGTGAGGATCTCATCGACGAAGAGGATCACCCGCGGGTTGTAGGTCTTCACGACCTCCTCGATCTCGTCCACGATCAGCTCCGTCGAGCGCACGCGGAAGCCGCGGCCCGTGAGCTCCTTCTGGCAGAAGATGCACTTGAAGGGGCAGCCGCGCGTGGTGAAGACGTAGATCAGCTTCTCCGGGTTGGCCTTGAAGTAGGACTCCATCGGCAGGAGGTGCCGCGCCGGCGGGGCCAGGTCGTCGAGCTTCTTGATCAGCGGCGGAGCGGGGTTGTCCACGTACAGGTCCCCGTTCTTGATGGCCGAGAGGCCCGGGACCGCCGCCAGCTCGTCCTCGTCGCCGCCCTCGTAGGCCTTCACGAACTGCGGCAGGGTCTCCTCTGCCTCGCCCTTGAGGACGAAGTCGAAGTGCCCGCTGTCGAGGAAGATGCCCGGGTCCACCGACGCGTGGGGGCCGCCCATCAGGGTCGTCTTGCCCTGCTCCTTGGCGTACTTGGCCCACACCACCGCGCGGCGGATGTTCGGGGTCAGGGCTCCGAAGCCGATGATGTCGTTGCGGTCGATGGCCGCTCGCATGTCGGAGTCCTTGAGGATCCGCTCGTCGGCGAGCTCCACCGGCAGGCCATGCTTCTCCATGGCCGCGCCGATGTACCCGATGCCCAGCACCATCGAGAGGGGGTCTTCCTGAACGTGGGGCTTGACGTAGCTGACGAGGGTCTTGCGCATGGCGGAATCTCGGCGAGATCGGCTGCTTGTTCTGAGGTCGAGTCTGAAGGGCACCCCGTGCGGGGTCAGCGCCAGGTGGCTTCGGGCAGGCCTCACCGACACCTCTCCTGGAAGGCAGGTCCTGGTGCCCTTTCGGCTAGAATCTACCCCCGACGTTAGGTTTTGGCAATTCGAGCAGGGGTGTGGATGCCGAACATTCCCAGTGCACTTCGACCACCCGAAATCCTAGCTCAAGGTCCGTATCTCTCCCTCTCCCAGCGCGGGCCCTCTCAGGCCTCCCAGGGCAGGGGCGCCCCGGGCCGGGGCCGCAGGAACCAGAGGGCGTAGGAGAGCTCCACCAGGGTCCACGAGTGAACGACCACCACGGCCCAGGCGGGTCCGGTGACCTCCACTGCCCAGACCAGGTAGGCGGCGGCGGGAATCGCCACCAGGAGCCCGACCACGGCCAGGGTATAGAGCGCCCGCACCTGGTTGGCGGTCACGAAGAAGGCCTCGGTGCAGCAGCCGAAGGCCGTCAGGGCCGTCCCCAGGGCCAGGATCCAGGAGAAGCGGGTGACCGGCTCCACGTAGTCGTCCGGGAATCCGACCCGCACCAGGTCCGGTACGAAGAGCAGTCCCAGGGCCAGGGCGGCGCTGATCCCCAGGCCCGTCCCCAGAGAGGCGCGCACGAAGAGGCGCCGGTAGGCGGGGAGGTCCCGCCGCCCCACCTGCTCCGCCATGGCCGGCAGGGCCGTGCGGCTGACGGCGGTGGAGATCACGAAGGGCACACTCATCAGCCGGTGGGCGATGTGGAAGTAGGCCACCATGCGCGGCCCCGCCAGGCCCTGGACCAGGAGCCGCGGCAGGACCGAGAGGGTCAGGGTGCCGGCGTTCTTCATGAGCGCGATGCGCACCCCCTGGCGAAGCCCCCTGCGCAGGGGCACGTCCCGCAGGCGGCCCAGCACATCCCCCACGGCGGGCAGGGGCGCACCCCCGTCGCCGCGGGCCTCACGGTAGATCGAGATCGCCATCAGCGAGCTGGTGGCCGTGGCCGCCAGGCTCCCTATGACTGCCCCCGCCGGTCCGCCGGCGATCAGGGCTCCGACCACGATCAGGAAGAAGCGCACCACCTCCTGGGCGTTCTCGATGCGCGCCAGCAGCCCCATGCGGCGCGTGCCCTGCAGTGCCACGCGGGCCACGTCCCTGGGGACCTCCAGCACAGCGCCCAGGCACAGCCAGGAGCCCCACACGCCGATCCGGCGGTCCCCCAGCCAGGTCTCCGCGATCCAGGGGAAGCAGGCGAAGCCAACCGCCACCAGCAGGACCGCGAAGCCCAGGTGGGCCTTGGCCAGGAAGGCGATCCAGCTCGCCACCTTGTCCCAGGACTCGCGGGCCACGTTGGCGGAGATCTGGCTGGCCGTGACCTGGGGAACACCCACGTGGATCAGGCAGTGGCCGAAGGCGTGCAGGGCCACGGCGCTGACGTACAGCCCCTGGTCGCGGGCCCCCAGCAGGAAGGCCAGGGCCACGGCGGAGGCGAGCTGGCCGATCTGGTTGACGCTCCCGGCCAGCTTCAGGGCCCCCGCGTCGCGCAGGAACTTGCCCGACCCGCCGGTCGCCCCGCTGCCCCCGGCGCCGGCCGCGCTCACCGCACCGCCGCGTCGTACAGGCGCCGCACCGCGCGCGCGTTGTCGGCCCAGACCGAGGCCTGGGCGTGGGCGCGGCCGGCACTTCCGAGACGGGCGCGCAGGTCGGCGTCCGTCAGGAGCTCCCGCAGGCGGGCCCCGATGGCGTCCACCTCCTGAGCCACGAGGAAACCCGTGACCCCGTCACGGATGGCGTCCTCGGCGCCGCAGTCGAGCGAACCGATGACGGGCGTGGCGCTGGCCGAGGCCTCGAGGTAGACGATGCCGAAGCCCTCGAAGCCCCCGTCCTCGGCGGTCACCGGCGTGTGCACGAAGACCTCCGCGCGCTGCAGGAGGTCGATCTTCTCGTCCTCGTCGATGTTCCCGAGGAGGTGCAGGCGCTCCTCGGCGCCCGCCTCGCGGGCCGCGGCCAGCAGGCTCGCCTCGTAGGCGTCCCCCATGGTGCGGCCGACGATGTAGTGGTGCAGGTCGGGCTGGTCGCGGGCCACGCGCGCCCAGGCGGCCACCGCCAGGTGGTGCCCCTTGCGCTCCTTGAGCTCGCCGATGCCGAGGGTGAAGCGCTGACCGTGCCAGGGCTTCGCCCCCACCGCCCGCGGCTCGATGTAGTGGCCGGCATCCACGGCGTTCGGGATCACCACCACCCGCTCCGGCTCCGGGGGCCGCCCGTCGAGCAGCTCCAGGAGCCTCCGGCGGGTGTAGCCCGAGACCGAGATCATGCTCGCGAAGCCCCCGTAGGTGGCCAGGGCCCGGGCGGCGTGGCGCGGGTCGAGCAGGGGTTGGATGGTGTAGGTCCCGTGGGCCGTCGCGATGCAGGGCTTGCCCGCGATGCGCGCCGCCGCCAGGGCCAGCCAGTTGTGCGGGAAGTCCTTGATGGCGTGCACGACGTCGGCGCGCCGGGCCGCCGCGACCACGCGCGGCAGGGCCAGCAGGGAGCTGGCCCAGAAGCGCGCGCGACTCATGTAGAAGAAGTAGTCCGGCGGCAGGGCCACCTGGATCGGCCAGTCCGCGGGCACGGCCTTGGAGGTGGGCCGGTGCTTGCGCGCGAGCATGAACTCCACCTCGAGACTCGGATCCGCCGCCTGCAGGGAGGCCACGAGGCGCATGGCGTAGCGCCCCACCCCGTCGAGGTCGGAGAGGGAGTCGGTCAGGTAGAGGACTCGCATGGAGAAGCGCCCGCGGGGCCGTCGCATTCTGCGCCGGGGGCGAGCCGGTTGGAAGGCTCTGCGGAGCCTTCCCGGACGCAACAGCAGGTCCCTGGTGCGCGCCTTGGTCCAGGTCGCACCGGCCAAGACTCCGGAGCACATGTTCGTGGCCGTGTCCGAAGCAACTCGAGGCTGCGGCGCCGTGGAGGTAATGGCCCTCGCCACCCAATCGCGGGTGGAAATCAACGCCTTCCAGACCGGGGGTGCAGTCGACTCCCAGGCCCGCGGTGCGGGCCCGGATGGACGACTTCCGGCAGTCGAGGGCCCGCGCGGGAGGCTCGGGGAACACCGAGGCGGGCAGCCTCGTCCTCCCATACGCCACGACGACCCTCACCCCATCAGCGGTATGACCCACGCCCACCGGCTCGTCGCTCCCCTGCTGCTCGCGCTCCCCCTGGCCGCCTCAGCCACGGCCCAGGTCCAGCTCCCCAACGCCGCCGAGGCCGGGCGCAGTGCGCGCCTGGGGCCGGCCTACATGACCTGGATGGTCCACGTCGAGCCGTCGCCCTGGACCATCCCGGCCAAGTTCGACCACGGCTGCCTGATCCTCGACCAGATGGCGACCCTGGTGGAGGACCACGGGGGGCGCATGTGCGTGGCCCTCTCGCGGCCCTTCCTCGACGCCTGTGCGAGCATCGCCAACGGCCCCTCGAAGCCCGGCTCGGTGGGCGACCTGGCGGCCCGTGGACACGAGATCGCCTACCACCAACACGCGGGGGACGAGGTCTCCGACACGGCCCTGATCCAGAGCCTCGTGGCGCCCTGGACCGCCGAGTCCTGGCCCCAGCACAAGGAGGGCCCCGGGGCTCACCTCGAGTACTTCAACCTCGGCTACCGCTCCGGTGCGGGCTGTGGCAAGGACCAGGCCTCGCAGCTCTTCCACAACGCCTTCCACCCCTTCCGCCCGGTGGAGGACGACTGCTACGGCCAGGACCCCGCCGGCCTCCTGGTGCACCTGCCCGGCGGCGCCGTGGACGGCGCGGGCCAGGCATCCAACAACACCGCCGAGCTCGAGGCGGGCCTGCTGTACGCCCTCGACCAGCGGCGACCGGACAAGCTCTGCTTCGTCAACCTGACGGTCACCCACCCGGACGACTGGTTCAGCGCGCCGCCCTCGGAGGTGCTCGCGGACTTCCAGCTCCTCGACGCCTGGATGACCACCGCCATCGACCCGCTCCTCGCCGCGGGTCTGGTGGAGTGGCGGACCGCCACCGAGAAGCGCCTCCTCTTCGAGGCCTGGGAGCAAGCCGGGGGCGACAACTCCGACCTCTTCCCCGCGCCGAACGTGACCGACCCGGACTGGTCCTTCCTCGACGACACCAACGCGCCCTTCACCAGCGACCGCATCGACGAGGTGCTGGTGGACTCCCAGGATCGCCTGTGGGTCGGCGCCGGAGACGAGAGCGGAGGCCTGTCGGTCCTCGACCAGGGCCTCTGGAGCAGCTTCACCACGGCCAACTCGCCCCTGAGCGCCAATCGCATCACCTGCCTGGCGGAGGCCCCCGACGGAGCCCTGTGGATCGGGACCTTCTCCACGGGTCCCGGCACCCAGACCGCCCTGCACCGCTTCGACGGAGCGAGCTGGAGCGTGTTCAACGGGACCAACTCGCCGGTCCCCGACCCCTTCCTGTTCGATGTGGCCGTGGACCCCGCCGGGATCGTGTGGGTCGGAGGCAAGAGCGGCCTGCACCGCTACAACGAGTCGAGCTGGACCACCTACACCAGCGCCAACTCCGGCCTGCCGGCCAACCAGCGGGCCATCTGGAGCATCGAGCCCGCGGGCCCCAGCGCCCTCTGGCTCGGCCTGCGCACCGGCGGCGCGGTCCACTTCGCGCACCAGGGCACGCCGATCCAGGCCGACGACGTCTGGACGATTCACAACCGCGCCTCGACCACTGAGCTGCTCCCCTCGGACACCGTGCATACGGTGGCCCTCGACAGCGCCGGGCGTCTCTTCGCCGGCACCATGCGCGGCCTGGCGATCCTCGACGGAGGCACCTGGAGCGCCTACACCCGGGCTGACTCGGACCTCGGCTACGACCAGGTCTGCGACGTGGCCTTCGACCCGAGCGGGCGCGCCTGGCTGGCCCTCTTCGGCGGCGGGCTGTCGCGCTACGACCCGAGCACCGCCGTCTTCGAGAACTTCGACGTGCCCGACGGGACGCTGCACGCCCGCTACAACAACTCCGTCAACCTGGACGCGAGCGGCCAGCTCTTCGCCGCCTCCCTGCGGGCCGGCGGGGTGAGCGTCTACAGCGGCCCCTGAGGCGGGCGGGGCTTCAACCGCCCTTCAGGAACCCGTGGATGAGCTCGGCCTTGACGCGCGAGCCCTCCTCGTTCATGTGGATCCCGTCCACGAACAGCTCGGTCCGTTCCGGGTAGGCCAGCCGCAGGTCGAAGAAGCGGGCGGAGCTCGAGTCCGCGATGCCGCGCATCACCTCCGCCATCTCCTCGAAGCCCTTGTGGTAGAGGGGGCTGACGGCGGGAACGGCGCGGCCGGGGGTGTCGTCGTAGGGCATGGAGACCAGCACCACGGCGATGTCGTGGGCCTCGGCCAGGGCCACCAGACAGCGCAGGTTGCGCTCGAAGTAGCGCGGGGTGTTGACCTCCATCATCCGCTCCGCGCTGACGTGCGTGAAGATCCCCTCGGGGTAGGTGCCGCTCTCCATCTGGCTGCGGTACTTCCCGGTGTGCAAGGTCTCGTTGTCCGGCTTGCCGTAGTTGCGGTCCAGGCGCGAGGGCGACTCGATCCACCCGCCCGCGATCAGGATCATGCGCGCGAGGGTGCTGTGCTCGAGGACGCTGTGGGACAGCACGGGCGTGGGCCGCGAGCGGCGCGAGAGGTTGTCCGAGGTGAAGGCCTTGGGGGGCCAGGTCAGGCGGGTGTGGAGGTCGTTGACCGCGTGGTGGACGATCACCATGTCGGGCTCGAGCTCGAGGACGCGGAGCTCGAAGTTGATCAGGGTCTCGAAGCTCGTCCAGCCGTGGGTCCCGGCGTTGATCACCTCCGCCGCCTTCACGCCGGACTCCCGCAGCAACCCCTCGAGCTGGGCCGGGTAGGCGTCCCGGTCGTCGTCCACGCAGGCGCCGTAGGTCGTGGAGCCCCCCATGCAGACGATGCGGTAGGTGCCCGGGGGCTTGTGGAGGGGAAACTCCGCGCCGCGGAAGCCGCTCTCCGTGTGGTGGTTGTCGCCCGAGCTGTAGCCCGGGGTCGGCATGTAGCCGAGGTAGTAGTGGCGCACGAAGCGCGGCGCGTGCTCCTCCGACGCGCGCAGGCCCTCGACCGTTGCGAAGCGTTGGAATTGCTCGCGCGAGGCGAAGGCGTCGAGGTAGACCCGCGCTCCGTACTCCCCGAGGCAGAGCAGGCCGATGAGCACCAGCGAGGAAAGTCCCAGGCGACCGGGCCACCGGCGCGTCACACGAGACCGCTCTGGTCCTGGCTGCGCCAAGGGTCTCCTCAGGGCAGCCGGAAGAACCTCGGCACGAGGTCCAGGGCGTCGCTGTCGCCGCTGATGTTCTCGCCGAAGATCGTCTCGTCGGAGAGGAAGGCGGCGCCCTCGCCGATACCGTCGGACTCGGTCTCGATGCTCGGGCGCTCGAGGGTGTTGAGGGCCCCCATGTTGGCCAGCACCCCGTTCCCCAGTCCCAGGCGGAACAGCAGCACGTCGTCCGGCTGGCCGTTGCCGTTGACGTCGAAGCCCTGCGCCGTCTCGCTGACGCGGAAGAAGCCCCAGCCGTTGGCCAGGCTGATGCCGGCGTTGTTCTGCACCACCGCCAGACTGGCGCCGGGGAAGGAGAGGCGTCGCGGGCTGCCGGGGAGCAGGTCGGCGAAGGTCGGCACGCTGTCGAGCGTGTCCCCGTCGCCGTTGAGGACCACGCCGTTGGACGACTCCGCGTAGGCCACCCCCAGGCGCGTGCGGCCCGGCAGCTCGCCCATCCAGGTGGCGGTCGCATAGGAGGTCGTGGCGGTGGAGTGGTTGAAGCGCCAGCTGGGAGGCGCGTCCACCGGATCGAGCCAGCCGAGCAGGTCGCGCTGGTTGCCCACGTCCCCGTCGTAGTCCCGGCCATCCTCGGCCTCGTCCACCTGGACCACGAAGACCCCGTCCACGACGCCGACCGAGCCGCCGGGCCCCGGCAGGTCCGGGTCGAGGGCCAGCATCAGGGTCGGGTTCGTGACCGGCCCACCGTTCGAGCCCAGGGGCCCGCCGTCCATCAGGATCCAGCGCAGGACCTTGTCGTCCGCGTCTCCGTCGCCGTTGAGGACGCAGTCGTTCTCGTCCGCCTCGAGGCACAGGGTCGCCACCGTGTCCCCCACGATCAGCACCCGGTCCGTACCGGCCAGCCCCGTGTTCTTGGGCGGGTTCGTGACCGGGTCCGCGTCCCAGTCGGCGAAGCGGATCACGTGCAGCACCCGGTCGGCCTGGTCCGCGTCAGGGACTCCGGAGCAGGCGGGGACCTGCCAGGAGGGCGGGACCCCGGCGCTGCCGTCGAAGAGGTTGAAGTTCGCCCCCTGAGCGGCCTCGTCCACCAGGAAGCCCACGAGCCAGTCGCTCGCTCCTTCGGAGGAGGCCGCGAAGGGCGAGTCGGCCCCGGAGACCGCAAGCTCCGTGCTACGCAGCAGGAGGGTGTACCCCCCCGCGTCGGCGAAGCCGGTGCCGTCGAGCAGGGCCAGCACGTGGGTGTCGTCCGGGTCGCCGTCCCCGTTCAGGTCCCGGCCCTCGAAGACCTCGTCGAGGGTACAGAACACCAGGTCCTCCTCCGCCGCCAGGAGGCGTGGGCTGAGGGGCCCGACCGCGTCCTGGCTGAAGACCGGCCGCGGCGTGCTGGGGAAGTTCAAGTCGATGGCCTGCAGCGACGACTCCCCCGGCTGGCCCGGCGCTCCGGTGCCGGCCAGGAAGACCGTCTCCCCCGCCGCCACCGCCGCCGGGACGCTGGCACGGTCGAGGGGGGCCACGAAGGCGGGCTGGTCCAGGTCCGGGTTCCAGTGCAGCAGCACGAGATCCACGGCCCCCACGGTGCCACCGTAGTCGGTGTCGTCCAGCACCTCGTCCACCACCAGATAGAGCTCGGAGCCGGCCCAGAAGAGGTCGGTCGCCGCCACGCCGAGGTTCGTCTCGGCCTTGGAGGAGATGTTCACCACCACCGCCACGGAGTCCACCGGCAGACCGCCGTCCCCGTTCAGGTCCTCCCCGCCACTGGCGGCCTCGTCGGCCAGGAAGGCCAGCCAGTCCCCCTCGATCGCCAGGGGAGTCCCCGCGGCCACGGCGTACTGGGAGCTGTCCACCGTGAAGAGGTTGGTGGTCAGGTCCGTGATGGAGGACTCGCAGGCGCTGAGGGCCAGGGCGAGGGCCGCGAGGGCCAGGTGGGGAGGTCGGCGCATGGGTCGGGTCCTACGGTCGATCGGTGCGGTCTGCGAGCGAAGGCACACCCCGAGGGCGTCCCGTGACCCCTACTCTGCCAAAAGGGGGAGTCCACTGCAGCGTATCGGGAGGGTCAGGATGTCAGCCTCGCCCCCCCATCCAGTCCAGGAGACGGCGAGCCCGGGCATCCCAGCTGTGTTCGGAGGCCCCCGCCCGCAGGGCCGCCGCCATGCCCTGCCTGCGCACGGGGTCGGCGAGGACTTCCCGCAGACCCCGGGCGAGGGCCGCGGGGTCGTCGGGGGCCACGAAGAGGGCCTGCTCCTCGCTCAGGACGTCCCGCATCGAGAACAGGTCGCTGACCACCAGGGGCAGGCCCGCGGCCTGGGCCTCGAAGACCTTCAGGGGCGAGGTGTAGCGGGCTGAGATGGCCGGGGTGGAGCGGTTCGGCACGACCCCCACGTCCCCCGCGGCCAGGTAGAGCGGCACGCGCTCAGGAGGCTGGAAGCCGTCGAAGCGCAGGTTGCCGAGGCCCGCGGCGCGGGCCTTCAGGGTCGCCACGTCCGCGTCCATGCCGCCGGCGATGGCGAAGTGCACCTCGGGCAGGGCACGGGCGGCGTCCACCAGCACGTCCACGCCCTTCCAGGCGAGCAGGCCCCCGGTGTAGACGACGAGCGGCCCCCCCTCCGGCAGGCCGAGCTCGCGGCGGGCGGCGGCGCGCTCGGGGAGTCCCTCGAAGCGCCCGGTCTCGAAGCCGTCGTGCTCCACGACGATCGCGTCGGCGGCGACGCCCAGCCCGATCAGGTCCTCGCGCACCCCGCCGGAGATGGCCACCAGGCCCGCGCAGCCCTGCGCCGCCTCGAGCAGCCAGCGGCGCCGCGCGCGGCCCCCGGGCACGCGGTGGATCTCGAGGAACACGCCGCGGCGGCCAGCGCGTACGAGCTGGCGCGCGCACTCGAGCTCCCGGGAGAGGACCCAGGCGCCTGCGTACTCCCGCTGCACCAGGCGGGTGGCGTTCTTCGCGAAGCTGAGCTCCTGCAGGCGCGCGGGGACGTACTGCAGCTTGCGCGGCACCAGGTCGATCCAGTCCACGCATGCCGCGGCGTGCACCTCTGGCCGCGCGCCCGAGGGCAGGCCGTAGTAGTCCCACAGGGCGTCCGGGTCGTCGACGGGCGGCGTGTCCCGCCGGCGGGCGTGCACCAGGGTCGTCGCGACGCCGGCGCGGGCGAAGGCCCCGGCCACCTGGGCCACCTGCAGGGACTGGGCGCGCTGGGAGGGCAGCCGGGCGTTGGCCACCAGGACCAGGTGCTCCGCCGTCACTGCCCGTCCGGTCGCGACTCCGGGTCGTTCGCGGGTTGCTCCTCGTCCTCCTCCTCTTCGATCGGGACGATTCCGCCGGCGTAGCCGAGGGCGCTCAGGAGGTTGACCTGCTCCCGGTCGCGCTTGGTCATGAGGTACTCGGCCTCGGGCATGGAGGCGTCGTACTCCCGCAGGACGGACCACAGCTCGACCACCTTGGGGTGGTCCGGGCGGAAGAGGTTGCTCTCCTCCTCGACGTTCTCCCGCAGGTCGAAGAAGCGGATCCACTCGTCCTCCGGCAACACCTCCGGCGCGTCGTCGCCGAGCAAGAGGCGCGGGACCACGAGCTTCCACTCCAGGTCCTGGACCGAGAAGAACAGGTTGTTCTCGGCGAAGGTGAAGCGCTTCGGCTCCCAGACCGAGGGCTCGCCCACCTGCGTACCGCGGATGGCGGGCAGGAAGCTCTGGCCGTCGACCTCCATGACCCCCTCCTCCGTGGGCAGCTCGAGGCCGAGCAGGTCGCATATCGTGGGCACCAGGTCCACCGACTCCACCAGCTCCTCGACCACCACCCCGTGGGGCAAGAGCTGGGTGTTGGCCAGGATCAGCGGGATGCGGAGGTTCGTCTCCCACATGTGGTTGTGCTCCCAGAAGCGCACCTTGCCCTGGCCGTCGTCGACCGGCACCCGGCGCCACTCCCCCAGGTCCTCCCCGTGGTCGGAGGTCACGATCACCAGGGTGTCCTCCATCACGCCCAGCTCCTCGAGCTCCGCCAGCAGCTCGCCGATCTGCGCGTCGGCCTGGGACGTCCCGCCAGCGTAGAGGTCACGCACCTGCCGCACGTCCGCCTCGGTCGGCTCGTACTTGCCCTGCTCGATGGCGTAGCGCGAGTCCGAGTAGAAGGCCTTGATCGGGCCGTCGTAGGTGGGGTCCACGTAGGGGAAGCGGTGGACGTGGGGCGGGTCGTAGGGCGTGTGGGTCGAGTAGAGGTGGACCATCGCCATCCAGCGCCGGTCCTTGTGCTCCTGCAGCCAGCCCCGGGCCGTGGTCACCACCAGGCTCGAGTCGACCCGCTGCTGGAGCTTGTTCTTGAACAGCCACAGGAGCAGCTTCGAGCGGAAGCGGCTCCACTGGCTGTCCATCTGCACCAGGTCGTGGCCCTTCATGGCCTCCGAGTAGGCGTCGAAGCCCCGCGCCAGGCCCGAGCCGTGGGAGACCGCGCCGGTCATGAAGGTGCCGCAGGCGTAGTCCTCGTCCCGCAGGCGCTCCTCGGAGCCCTTGAAGCGGGCGGTCTTGAGGTGGAAGGGCAGGGTCACGTTGGGCTTCATCTGCACCCCGGGCAGCTGGGCCACGAGCCCGTGCCGGCGCGGGTACTTGCCGGTCAGGATCGAGCCGAAGCTGGTCAGGGTGTAGGGCGCCTGGGCGTAGCAGCTCTCCACCAGCACGCCGCGCTGCGCCAGGGCGTCCAGATGGGGCGTCGCGATGCGCTCGTTGCCGTAGGCCCCGAGGTGGTCCGCCCGCAGGGCGTCCACGATCACCAGCAGCACGTTGGGCAGGTCCCGGTTGCGCTCGTTGATCGTGCCGCGGGACTCGATCAGGCCCTGCTCGCTCCAGACGAAGGCCGCCCCCAGGAGGATCGCCACGGACCCCACGACCCGCATGCCGATCTGCAGACCGTGGCCCAGGCGGACCAGGAGGCGCGCCACGACCCAGGCCAGGCCGACGGCCACCACGAGCTGCACCACCGCCGCGCCGAGGCGCTCGGGGGAGACCGAGGAGCGGCCGTAGAAGACGTAGGGCCGCGTCCACCAGTAGATCTCGGCGAACAGGCCCAGGCTCAGCCCGAGCATCAGGAAGCGCCGCAGGAGCTCCTGGCCCCCACCGCGCCGGAACCAGGGGAAGGCGAAGAGCGCGGCGCTCGCCAGCAGGATGGCGAACAGCACCACGTAGCTGAAGATCGCCGCCGCATAGCAGCCGAGGTAGCCCCACAGGCCGCGCGGCGGGTAGAGGCTCAGGTCCGCGACCACCGCGTCCGCGAGGCCGAAGAGCACACCCAGGGTCAGGGCAGCCCCGATGCCGGCCAGCTGGGTCTGCTGAAAGGTGGCCCGTGCGGGGCGCGAGTCGTCAGAGGAGGGCACGGAGTCGATCCTGGGCGAGGGAGGCGCGCAGCTTATCAGGCCAGGCGGTATCGGACCTCGTCCCCATCCCGCTCCACCTCCGTGGCCGTCTCGGGAAGGGGGTATTCCAGGTCGCGGGCGGAACCCCGCTCGAGGAGGCGCTCGGAGACCACCAGGCCCTCACCGTCGACCCGGAACCGGCGCTCGAGCTCCGTCCCGGGCACCGCGGTCCCGTCGCGCCAGGCCAGGGGGCCGCGCAAGGTCACCGCGCCGAACTGCACCTCGACCTCCGGCGCCAGGGCGAAGGCGCTCGAGACCCGGCTGTGGCCGAAGGCCAGGACCCCCCGCGAGAAGGTCGTCAGGGGTGTCTTGAGGGCCGCCCCGCGACGCCCCGCGCGCCAGTGGACCCGGGCCTGCCAGGTGGAGAAGCGCACCTCCTTGGCGCCGGAGCGCAGCCCCCGCGCGGGGCTCGGCAGGCCGGCCTTGCCGGACCACTCGGCCGCCTGGTGGCCCCCCAGCCGGCAGCGCGGCAGGAGCTCGGCTCCGTCGGCCTTGCGCACCACCCGCAGCAGGCCCGCCCCGTGGGGGCTGCCGTGGTTCACGTTGACCCCCGGCCGCGCCCCGCGCACCCAGGCCACCACCGCGTCGTCCTCGAGGCGCACCACGGAGGCGTCCGGGAAGAAGTCGGTCTCCATCACCACCTGCCCCTCCCCCGTGACCGGCCCCCGCTCGTCGACGGGCACCGCCTCGAGGGCGTCGAGAGCGCGCGCCAGCCACTGGGCGTGGCCGGCCCAGAAGACCGGGCACTGGTAGCTGCGTCCGCGGCCTGGGCCGTCGAGGTGCGAGCGCGGTGCCCCGTGCTCGTCCAGGTGCTCGGCCCAGCGCTCGGCGGCGGCCCAGGCCAGGCGCCCGTAGCGCTCGTGGCCGAACAGGCGCCGGCCCGTCGCCAGGGCGTAGACGTCGAAGGGGTGCGAGGCCACCTCGTAGGTGGCGCCCCAGTACCAGGGCTTGGCCTCCACCAGGCCGGTCTTGATGCCGGAGGGCGCGTGCAGGCCCGCCAGGAACTCGAGGCCGCGCTCGAGCTGGGGCCGGAACTCCGGGGCGCGCGGGTCGCGGCCCAGGTCCTCGAGGGCGTGCAGCAGGAAGGCGGTCACCCGTGACTGGTAGAAGGCCGAGGCGTCGCCCGAGCCCGGGTGCGCGGCGCCCCACTCCCGCGGGTGATAGGGGTAGCTGCCGTCGTCGTTCTGGACCTCCGCCAGGATCTCCACCGCGCGCAGGGCGGCCTCCTCGAGCAGCTCGTCCTGCTCCGTGCGCCAGGCCGCGGCCAGGCCCGTCAGACCCCAGGCGCGCTGGGCCGGGATGCCCTTGTCGAGCACGGCGTAGCGCAGGTAGGTGCGGGCGTGGCGCAGGCTGGCCTCGCGGAAGGGCTCCAGCTCCGCCGGGAAGAGCTCCTCGGACAGTTCTCGGGCCAGGAAGGCCAGGGCGTCGGCGCAGGCGCCCCCGTCGATGACCGAGTTCGAGCAGTTGAAGGGGTCGTGGCGCCCGGGCCGGAAGGTGAAGCAGGGGCTCGTCCCCTCGCGCACGAGGTTGTCCACCAGCCGCCGGCCCTGCTGCAGCGCCACCTCGACCAGCTCCCGGCGCCGGTCCGGGTCCCGGCGCGCCAGCACCAGGGCCGTGACGATCGCACCGGCGCTCTTGCCCGTGTGCTCGACCCGGTGCTCCGGACACAGGATGCGACCCTGCTCGTCGCGCAGGGAGAGCAGCCAGTCGAGGGAGCGCGCGAGGGCGCCCTGGATCGAGTCGGCGGTCATCGGGTCGGCAGTGATCAGGAGCGCAGGAAGGCCGCGAAGGCGCGCTGCATGGTAGCGACGTCCTCCGCCACCTCACCGCGTCGCCGCTTCTTCCCTTCACGCCAGCGCCAGTCGAGGTAGCTCCAGCTCACGCAGACCTTGGCCACCAGGGCACCCAGCCTGCCGAAGTGCTTGCGCTGGTAGCGCAGGCGGTCGGTCTGCCAGCGCATGACGAAGTCCTCGCGCCCCTCCGTGCTGGCGCCGCCCACGTGGGCCACGCGGGCCCCGGGCAGATAACGCAGGCTCCGGCCCGTCGCGGCCAGCCGCGCGCACCAGTCCACGTCGTTGAAGAACAGCTCGAGGGCCTCGTCGAAGGGGCCGATCTCGTGCCAGACCTCGCGGCGCAGCAGCCAGCAGGCGGCCGGGGGCTGCTCCACGTCCTGCTCGAGCCCCGGGTCGAAGTCGCGCAGGAAGTAGCGGCGGAGCTCCGGGCTCCGCGGCCACCAGCGCTCCAGGGGCGAGCCGAAGAAGAGCGGGGTCCAGGGCCGCGGGAAGGCCATGCACTCGCCGCGCGGGTTGCCCTCCGCGTCCACCAACCGCGGCACGACGCCCGGGCAGGCGGGGTCAGCCTCCAGGTGGGCCGTCATCGCCCCCAGGGCCGCGGCGTCGAGCTCGGTGTCCGAGTTCAGGAGCAGGAGCAGCTCGCCGCGTGCCTCCGCCATGCCGCGGTTGGCCGCAACGGCGAAGCCGCGATTCGCCTCCAGACGCAGCAGGCGCGCGGCAGGATGCTCGGCCTCGACCGCAGCTGCGACGCCGTCCGTACTGCCGTCGTCGACGACGATCAGCTCCGCGTCGAAGTCCGCGAGGGCCGCCTCCACCGAGCGCAGGCACCGCAGCACCAGCTCCCGCCGGTTCCAGACCGGCACGACCACCGAGAGGCGCGTCACGCCACACCCCCCATCTCACGCACGAGGCGCGCCATCAGGACGTCCACCTCGTGGTCGCGGCCGACGATGGCCCGCAGGCGCTCGCCAAGCTGGAGGCGCCGGGCCTCGTCCTGCTCCAGGAGCCGCGCCAGGGCGTCGCCGAGGCCCTGGGCGTCGCCTGCGGAGAAGCAGAGCTCGGCGCCCTCCGGTCCAAGCTCCGCGAAGAGGGCCGGCGCCGTGTCGCTGCAGGAGACCACCGGCCGACGACTCGCCATGGCCTCCAGGGTGACCTTGTCGAGGCTGCCGGTCAGGCTGGCGTTGACCACCACGCTGGCGCGCTGGTAGTGGCGCGGGATCTCGAGGTAGGGCACGGCCCCGTGCAGGGCCACGCGCTCCTCCAGGCCCAGGGAGGCGATGCGCTCGGTGACCTGGTGGCGGAACCCCTCGTCGCTGCCGGTCAGGCCCGCGCCGACGAGGTCCAGGGCCAGGTCGTGCCCCTCACCCACCAGCTGCGCCAGGGCCTCGAGGATCGTCAGGGGGTCCTTGCGCGGCGTGAGCCTCCCGACCGAGAGCAGGCGCCGCGGCCCTCGCTCGGGCGCCAGGTCGTGGTCGAAGTGCTCCAGGTCGACACCGTGGCCGGTGACCAGCTTGCGCGGCGTGTCGATCCGCAGGGACTCGTCGGTGGCCGTGAAGACGCGCTCCACCCGCTCGACCGCCTTGCGCAGGCGCGCGTCGACGCCGGCGTGGGTGTACCACAGGAACTGCCGCGCCCCGGCGCGCTTCGCGGGCCCGCTCGAGACGAGGGTGTAGCGCGGCACCATGTGGGCCAGCACCGTGTCGTAGCCGTCCGGCCCGAGCGCCTCGGCCAGGATGCGCTTGTAGCGGAGGTAGCGCCCGACCCGTCCCCGCCTCCCGACCTCGCGCCAGTCCACGTTCTCCGGCAGGTCGGAGGTGTCGCCCACCTCGAGCGCCACGACCCGCACCGCCTCGCAGTTCGCCGCCAGGCCGCGCACCCAGCGCGGGACGAAGCCCAGCACCGCGTCCCCGCGGTCCAGGGTCTGGGTCAGGAAGAGCAGCCTCACGCGCTGCCCCCCAGGCGCTCCGCCAGCTCGATCAGGCCCCGGGCGTAGACCTCGAGGGCCCGGGCGCGCTCGAAGCGCTGCACGTCCCGGTGGGCCTGGGCCCCGAGGCGGTCGCGCCGCTCGGGGTCCTCGAGGATCCCCTGCAGGGTGTCCGCCAGGCCGCGGGCGGTGAAGTCGCACAGGGCCCCGGCGGTGCCCGAGCGCAACAGCTCGGTCATCACGCCCACCGGCGTCGAGACCACCGGCGTGCCGCAGGCCATGGCCTCCACGGTCACCCGCGGCCCGCCCTCGCAGGTCGAGGCGCAGACGGCCACCCGCGAGCGGCGGTAGATGCGGGCCAGGTCCGAAGGGGTGGCCACCCACTCGATGAACTGGATCGCCTCGGAGAGGCCCGCGGCGGCCGCTTGCTGGCGGACCTTCCCGGCCAGGGGGCCCTTGCCCACGATGAGCGCCCGGTGGGGCGCCCCGCGGCGCTTGAGCATGGCCAGGGCATCGACGATGCGGTCGAGGCCCTTGTTGTTCACCAGGCGGCCGACGAAGACCACGTCCTGGTCGAAGGGCTCCGGCTCCGGCGCCGGCCGGAAGGTCTCCAGGTCGATGTACAGGGACGGCAGGATCAGGATCTGGTCCTCGCGCACCCCCCAGGAGCGCAACAGCTCCGGCATCTCGGTGGAGTTCACCACCCGGAAGGCCGGGGTGCGCGAGCGGGCCCAGGCCACGTAGCGCCTGGCGATCCACCTGTCGAGGCGCTCGCGCAGGTCCGCGGGCACCGGGTGGCCGGGCACGTGGTGCAGCTCGGAGAGGTAGGGCACGCCGCACCTGGCCGACAGCTTCGCGCTGCCGATGCCGTTGTAGAACCAGCCGTAGTCGTGGCTGACGATCAGGCTCGCACCGTGGGCCGCGAGCAGCTCCTGGCCCTTCTCGACGATGTAGCGGACCATCCCCGCCCGCCCGCAGCTCGCCGGGTGGAAGTGCACGTTGTCGTGGATGGTGAAGATCGTCGGCGTCCTCGGCGGCCTCGGACAGATCACGTCGATGCGCTCGAACCAGTTCGAGAACAGGGCCTGCATCGAGTCGAAGGGACCCTTCTCGCCGATGGTGACCTGGCGGTCGCCGCTGACCATCAGGAGGCGCATCGCACCTCCTCCAGGGCGGCCCCGTAGACCGCTTCGAGGCGCCGCGCCAGGGCGGCGGCGCTGTGCTTCTCGGTGACCCGCACCCGCGCCCGACGGCCGGTCTGCTCGGCCACCTCGGGCGCGCTCACGAGCTGGTCGAGGCCGAAGGCCAGCTCGTCCGTGTCATCGCCCAGCCAGCCGGTGCGCTCGTGGGTCACCAGCTCGGCGACGCCGCCCACGTCCGTGGCGACCACCGGCTTGGCGGCGGCGGCGGCCTCGATCAGGGCCACGGGCATGCCCTCGCTGCGGGAGGTGAGCAGCACCGCGTCCAGGTCGGCCAGGACCTCGGGCACGTCCTCCCGGCCGCCCACCAGGTGCACGCGCTCGCGCTCGTCCGGGGCGAGGCCACCGATGCGCCCCTCGAGGGCGCGCCGCTGGTCCCCGTCGCCGACGAAGACGAGGTGCAGGTGGGGGTGCCGGCGGGCCAGCATGCGGAACACATCGACCGCCCGATCGGGGCACTTGACCTCCGCCAGGCGTCCCAGAACCCCCACCACGAAATCCCCGTCTGCGGCCCCGATCAGGCCCCTCAGGGCCCCTGAACGCCCCTCCAGGGCCAGCAGGGGGTCGAGCTCCACTCCAGGGGGCACGACCACCAGCTGGGCCTCCCGGGCCACCTCCAGTCGCAGGAGGTCACCGGCCGTGGCGTGGGAGACCGCCAGGACACGGGTGGTCCCCCGGGCCAGGCGCCGCTCGAGGGCCGCCAGGCGCCGGGAGGCGAAGGCCGAGAAGTAGCCCTCCAGCACGTGGCCGTGGAAGGTGTGCACCCGCGCCAGGGGGCGGCCCGAGCCGCTCCTCAGGCCCCGGGCCGCCAGGCGACCGAGGACCCCGGCCTTGGAGGCGTGGGTGTGCAGCAGGTCCGGCCCGAAGGCCGCCAGCTCCCGCCGCAGGTTGCGCAGGGCGCGCAGGTCCCCGAGGCCCGAGAGCCCGCGCCCCAGCCCCGGCACGCGCCGCACGTCGATGCCCCGCTCGCGGAAGGTCTCGAAGAGGTCTCCCTCCCCCGGCTCGGGGCTCCCGCAGAACAGGCGCAGCTCCACGCCGCCGCGGGCCAGGATCGGATCGCTGCCCAGGGCCTGGCGGGCGGGCCCGCCCAGGTTCAGGCGGGTCAGGACGCGGGCGAGGCGCACGGGGCAGGATCCGCCGTGCGCGGCGCGGGCCGCGCGCAGGTCGGGTGGTGAGCGAGGGTGTCAGCGACGATCTCCTCGAGGCTCGCGCCGGGCACGGGCACCCCGAGGGCGGCCAGACGCCCCAGGTCCGGCTCCCGGTACTCGACGCCCTCGAAGTTGGCCCCCTGGGCGCGGCGCGGGTCGCAGCTCTCCGGCCGGCTGGCGCTGGCGGCGCAGCACCCGACGCAGCGGGCCAGGTCGGCGATGGTGGTCCTCGCGACGCCCCCCACGTTGAGGGGACCGCCGGGCAGCTCGCGCCGCTCGAGCAGCGCGCGCAGGAGCCGGGCCACCTCCTCCACGTGGGCGAAGGTGCGCACCTGCTGCCCGCTGCCGTGCACGGGCAGGGGGAGCCCCGCCAGGGCGCGCTCGACGAAGGTGGGCAGCACCATGCCGGACTCCGCGTCCTGGCCCGGGCCGACCACGTTGAAGAAGCGCAGGAAGAGCGGCTCGCGGCCGGGGCTCCAGAGGTGAGCAGCGGCGGCCAGGCGCTCCTCGCCCAGCAGCTTCGAGGCGGCGTAGGCCCAGCGGCCGGGGGCCTGGAGCGGGCGCGTGGGGTCGCCCTCCCGGGAGGGCCCGCGGCACTCCGCGTAGACCTCGCTCGAGGAGGCGAAGAGAACCCGCGGGCGCCGGCCCCGCGGGTGCGCCTCCACGGCCCGCAGGACCTCGTCGACCCCCTGCAGGTTCGAGCGGCGGCAGCCCTCGGGGTCCCGCAGCACGGCCCGCACCCCGACCCGGGCCGCCAGGTGCACGAGCTCGTCGAAGGGCCCCTCCTCCTGCACGAGCTGCGCCAGGCCCGCGCGGCGGCTCACGTCCAGCTCGCGGAACTCGAAGGCCGGGTGCTCGGGCAGGCGCTCGGGCCAGCCGCCGGAGAAGTCGTCGACCCCCAGCACCCGCCAGCCCTCCCGCAGGAGCTCACCCGCCAGGCGCGCACCGATGAAGCCCGCGACCCCGGTCAGGAGCACGCGGCGCTGGGCTTGCGGAGAGGATGCGAAGGGACTCACGGCCGGATGGGACGCCCCGGAGCGCGGGGGCTTCCCGGACAGGCGGCAGTCTAGCCCCGGGGGGCCGGGAGGGCGTCTCCCAATTCGGCCCGGAAGGCTCCGGGGCAGTCTCCGCCGCCCCCTACAGGAGCCAGAGGTGGTAGCCCACCAGGGCCGTGTAGGTCGTGAAGGCCGCGGAGAGGCCGATGCGTGCCAGGAAGAAGTTCTTGTGCAGGGCGAGCACCAGCAGCGCCAGGGTGATCATGGTCGCCTTGCTCAGCACGAAGCCCAGGCGCCCGGTCTCGAGCAGGGCCGCGGCCACCGGGTTCAGCTCGATCCCCCCCACCTGCAGGTGGTAGATCGTGAAGAAGCTGTCGCAGGAGTTCATCAACGCCACCCAGCCGATCAGGACCAGGACGGCGGGGCTGTAGATGTCCACGAAGGAGCCCTCGCGCTCCGCTCCGCGGCGCACCCGCTTGCGGCGACCGCCGAAGAAGGAGTAGCGCGAGAGGCGCGGGGTGCCGCGCTGACGGCGGTCGACGCTGCGCTGGACCTGGGAGGCGCGCTGTTCGCCGGGGCCGGAGGTCGTCTCGGGGGAGGATTCGCTCATGGATCGAGGACCCCCGGGGGGGGTCCGGCAGCTATCGGCCCCCGGCCTTGCGGGACTGGAGGGCGGGACCGGGATCGCTCCGAGTCCGACCGGAATTCCCCTGACGGGGCCGATCCGCGGGCCCTTCCAGCCCCGGCCCCCAGCCGTGGGTCCACTGGAAGAGGAGCGCCGTGGCGAAGGAGCCCGGGGGCAGGCTGAAGGCCAGGCGCAGGCCGCCGCGCGGGTCCTCGGGGCCCAGGGGCGCGACGACCGGATCCTGGATCGGGACCCGCAGGGGCCGGCGGGCCCCGGGCAGGCGCAGCTTCGCCAGGGCCGCCACGGCGAAGGGCGCCGCCCGCCCCTCGGGCAGCTCCTCGGCCGCCACGGCCGCCCGCTCGAGCTCACCCGGCTCGCCCTCGGCCCAGGGCACCTCGGAGCCCGGCAGGGGCCCGGTGGGCGACACCTCCCCGGCCCGGGCGCGCTCTTCGAGGGCGCACAGGTCCTCCTCGGGCCCGACCGCGAACAGGCTGCGACCCTCGGCGAGGGTGCACAGGTCCCCGGCCAGGGGCCGGTCGAAGCGCTCTCCACGCAGACCGAGCAGGCGGTTGAAGACCCGCGACTGCCAGGCGGAGAGGTGGAAGCGCAGGGTCGCGGGGTCCAGGGCGCGCAGGGCGCTCCGCCAGTCCCCGGGGCGGCGGGCCATCTGGCGCGCCAGGGGCCGCAGGTCCGCGGGCAGGCGCGGTGCCAGGGCGGCGCAGCGGCGCCAGGCCCCGCGCTGCTCCTTGCAGAGGGCCGCGTGCAGCTCCTCCACGGCAGGACTCGGCGGGCGGGTGGCGGGATCGGTCCAGGCCCGCAGGTACTCCGCCGCGCCCCCGGTCAGGAGCTCGCGCCCACGCTCCCAGGCCCGGCCGTCGCGGCCGAAGCGCTGGGGCCCGAAGGCGTTGGGCAGACCGCGCTCGAGGAAGGGCTCCAGGCGCTGCAGCAGACGATCACGATCGGAGGCGTCGGGCCCGCGCAGGATCAGGTCGAAACGGTTGCCCAGGAGCTGACCGAGGCGCAGCTTGCGCCGGTGGGGACGCGCCCGCAGCACGCGCAGGTCCGGGCCCTCGAGCTCCGGCAGCCGCGCCTCCTCGACGCCGCGCAGGGAGAGCCACTGGCGCGTCACGGCCCGGGCGTCCTTGCGTCCGGCGTAGCCGAGGTCCCGGCCGTCGAGCCCGAAGGTGCGCCGCACCCGGCCCAGGAGCTCCGGAGTGCCGAAGCCGCGCTTCTCGACCTCGATCCACAGGTGCTCGCCCTCCCCCTCGGGCTCGACCGCGGGCAGCTCGTGGACGACGAAGTCCTCGTCCCGCTGGCGGAAGAGGAGCTCGAGGGGCTCCTCGTCGGGAAGGAGGGGCTCCAGCCCCGGCGCCCAGGAAGACTCGGCTGCGGCGCCCACGATGCCCCTCAGCCGTCGAGGCGAGCCAGGACCTCGGGGTCGGCCGGGGCCCCCTCGGTCAGCTCGCGGTAGATGCCGAGGGTCTGCTCCACCATGCGCTCGAGGCCGAAGGCCTCACGCACCCGGTCGCGACCCGCGCTCGCCAGGGCCGCCCGGCGCTGCGGGTCACCGGCCAGGGCCACGAGGGCCTCGCCCAGGGGCTCGACCTCCGCCGGCGGGACCAGCAGCCCGGTCTCCCCGTCGAGCACCACCTCCGGCACGGCGGAGACCCGGGTCGCGAGCACCGGGATGCCCGTGGCCATGGCCTCGAGGAAGACCAGCCCAAGGCCCTCCCACAGGGAGCTCATGGTGAACACGTCGCTGGCGGCGAGCAGGCGCGGCACGTCGTGACGGATGCCGGCGAAGACGCAGGCGGGCCCGAGCTCCAGCTCCGCCGCCAGGGCCTCGGCGCGCTCCTTCCCGTCGCCGAAGGGATCACCCCCCACCAGCAAGAGGCGGATCGGCGGCCCCTCCGCGGGGGCCGTGTCGAGAGCCTGGCGCAGGGCCTTCAGCAGCACGTCGTGGGCCTTCTGGGCCGCGAAGCGGGCCACGCAGATGAAGACCACGTCGTCCGGGCCGAAGCCGAACTCGGCCCGCAGCTCGGCGCGCTCGGCGGCGGACATGCGGGCCGCCTCCTCGAAGGGCGTGCGGTCGATCCCGTAGTACACGCGCCGCATGGACTCCGGGCGCACCCGGCCGTGGCGCCGCACGAAGCGCGAGACGTGGTCCGAGAGGGCGATCGTGCGCTGGGGCAGGTTGCCGAGGATGCCGTGCACGAGGGACACCAGCGGCCGCATGAGCACCTGCTCGTCGTTGTGCTTGCCGGACAACAGCCGCCCGCGGCGGCCGAACAGGGTCGCCAGGACGGCCGTCACCATGTCCGCCTTGAGCAGGTGCGAGTGGACCACGTCCGCCCAGCGCAGGTGCGGCACGATGCGCGAGATGCCGGGGCCGAGGGGCACGCGCAGGACCTCCCGGGCGCCGGCGGCGCGGAAGTCGTCGGCCAGGGTGCCCTGGCCCTTGAGGTAGGCCACGCGCACCTCGTGGCCGCGCTCGCTCTGGCCGCGCACCTGGCTCTCCAGGTGCTTCTCGGCCCCCCCCACGTCCAGGGTCGTGATCACGTGCAGGATCTTCACGGCAGGGCAGCGTAGAGCTCGACCAGGCCGCGCACCATGGCCTCGCGGGTGAAGCGCTCGAGCACGGTGGCGCGTCCCCGCTGGCCGAGGGCCCGGCGCACTTCCGGGCCGGCGGCCAGCGCCTCGGCCAGGGCAGTCGCCACGGCGCCGGGGCTGCTCTGAGCGGCGCGCCAGCCGCTCTCTCCCGGACGCACCAGGTCGAGGGCTCCGTCGACGGGAGTGGTCACGACCGGCAGGCCCGCGGCCAGGGCCTCGAGCACGATGTAGGGCATGCCCTCCCAGCGCGAGGGCAACAGCAAGAGATCGCTGGCCGCCAGGAGAGACGGCACGTCGTCCCGGAACCCGAGGAAGGCCACGCGCTCGGCGACGCCCAGCTCGCGCGCCAGGGCCTCGAGCTCGCCGCGCAGCTCGCCGTCTCCGGCGAAGAGCAGCTGCAGCTCCCGCGGCACGCTCGGCTCCGCCAGGGCCCGCAGGGCGATGTCCTGGCCCTTGGCGGCGTTGAGCAGGCCCACCACGGCCGCCGTCGGCCGCGCAGGGTCGAGGCCCACGGCCGCCAGGTCCGCGGGACTCGCCTCGAGGAAGGGCTCCGGAGCGATGCCGTTGGGCACCACGCGCACCCGCTCGGCGGCCACCACCCCGGACTCGACGAAGGTGCGCGCCTCGCTCTCGCTGACCGCCACCAGCCGGTGGGTGCGCGCCGCAAGCCCCCTCTCGAGCTGGAAGAAGGCCCGCCGCTTCAAGGGCCCGAACATCTCGCGGAACAGGAAGGCGAAGGTGTGGGGCGTGTGCACCCGCCTGCCGACCCCCGAGAGGAGCGAGGCGCCGCGGCCGAGCACGCCGGCCTTGGAGGAGTGCGTGTGGACCACGTCGGGCCGCACCCGGCGCAGGAGGCGCGCCAGGCTCCGCAGCTGACCGGCGTCGGTCAGCGGCGCGATCTCGCGCACCATCGGCAGCTCGGTCACTTCGGCCCCCGCGGCCTCGAGGCGCGCGAGGGTCTCGCGGAAGGCGGGTCGGCGCTCGGCCGAGGCCGCGACGTGGACCTCGATCCCCACCTCGAGCAACCCCAGGGTCGCGTCGGTCAGGTGGCGCCCCGTGCCCCCCTCCGTGCACTCCATCACGTGCAGGACCCGCAGGGGTCTGTCGGAGGGGAGCGTCGCGCCCATGGGCTCAGTAGGCGCCGGTGCCCTTCACGACGGCGACGCCCGTCAGGGCAATGATCACGATGTCCAGGAGCAGCGACTGGTGCTCGATGTAGTAGAGGTCGTAGTCCAGGTTGTCGTGGATCTGGGACTGGCGCGCGTAGGAGATCTGCCACAGCCCGGTGATACCTGGCTTGACCCGCAGGCGCTCCCGCTCGACGGCGCCGTACTCCTCGACGATGAACATCATCTCCGGCCGCGGGCCCACGATGCTCATGTCGCCCTTGAAGACGTTGATGAACTGGGGCAGCTCGTCGAGGCTGTAGCGCCGCAGGTAGCGGCCGATCTTCGTGATGCGCGGGTCGTAGGGCGAGTCGGGGGTGGGCGCGTCCCCGCCCATGTTCTGGTGCATGGTCCGGAACTTGTACATCCGGAAGGGCTTGCCGTCGCGCCCGATACGCTCCTGGATGAAGAATGCGTTCCCCTCGGACTCGCGCCGGATGAGCATCGAGAAGAGCACGAAGAGCGGAAGACCGATCAACAGCACCAGGCCCGAGAGCGTCACGTCGAGGGTCCGCTTGGCAACCCCCATCGCCAGGCTGCGCCCCCGATCCGCCCGGGTGATGAGGGGGATCGAGTCCAGGTTCTGGATGCGGATCTTGTAGGTCAGCAGCTGATAGAAGCGTGGCACGACGTGGTACTTGACGCCGATCCGCTCGCACTCCGAGAGGATCTCCATCACCCTGCCCTCCTCCTCCTCCGGCAGGGCGATGAAGACCTCGCTGACCTTGTTCTCCCCGACCACGCGCTCCAGGTCAGTGAAGCCCCCCAGCACGGGGATGCGGTCGATCGCCTCCCCCACGCGCCTCTCGTCCTCGCTGACGAAGCCCACCAGGTTCAACCCCAGGGTCGGCACCAGCTTGAACTTGGCCCGCAGCTTCTGGCCCCAGGCGTCCGTGCCGTAGATCAACACGTTGCGGTTGCCGATGCCGCGCAGGTGCAGGGCCTGGATGTACTTGAACGAGGCGAAGCGGCTCGCCGTGGTCAGCACCAGGATCAGGAAGAAGGAGATCACCACCGTGACCCGCGAGAAGGGGATCGCCCCCGGGTCGAACTCCAACTCGAAGAAGCGGTGCGCCCAGACCAGGGGCGCGATGAAGGAGTCCTCGTTCGGGTGGTTCGCCTTGCTGAGCAGGATCAGGAGCGTCCAGAAGACGAAGAAGCTGACCACCGTCGCCTTCGCGATGGCCTTGTACTCCTCCATGTTGAGGAGGCTCTTCATCGGGCTGTACATCCCGAAGGCATGGAAGCTGACCAGGCACACGGCCGACATCAGCGCCCACACCTGACGGTAGACGTTCAGGTCCTCCGGGCTGCCCGGCCCCCCCAGGCGCATCCCGAAGACGTACCCCAGCCAGCAAGCGAGCAGCAGCACTCCGAGGTCCACGAAGACCTGCGCGGAGAGGATCAGCGGCTCGAAGTTGCGGCGGAAGAAGTGACCGAGGGAGGACATGGGAGCCGAGCTCCGCCCGCACGGGGCGTTCGGCGAGGGACTGGAGGGGGGGAACGGACCCCGCAGGGCTCCGAAGAACCCGTCAGGTTAGCGATCTGTGTCAGGGGACGGTAGCTCCACGGCCCCATCGGAGAGCCGGCTCAGGAGCCCCGGGACCGTATCGGCTGCCCGGGGCGCCTGAGCTGGATAGTGAAGCTGAAAGCTTGCCGCTCCCAGGTGCCCGGCCCGGTCCGTGACCGCCCTCAGGGCCGCCCAGGGCACTTTGCAGGCCCGGGCCACGGCCGCCGCCGCCGCGGTCTCCATGTCCGCGACGCAGTCTCCGGCGAAGGCCCGCGCCAGGCGCAGGCGCCTCCAGCGGCTCATCACGGGCCGGTCGGCGGTCAGGAAGCTGCCGCAGTGCCCCTCGACCTCCGCCCGCCAGGCGGCCAGCAGGCTCGGATCGGGCGTCACCTCGCGCCCTTCGCGCACGGCCAGGTCGGTCTGGATGGCGCGCTCGCAGTGCACCAGGGCCCCCGGGCCCAGGTGCCTGCGCAGGCCCCCGCAGGTGCCGACCACCAGCAGCCGCGCCACCCCAGCGGCGCACAGGGCCGTGGCGCCGCGGGCGGCGTTGACCTTGCCGACCCCGGAGACAACCGCCAGGAGCGCGGAGCCCCGCGCCTCGACCTCGAGCAGCTCGTACCCGCAGCTCCTGCGCCGCTCCCGCACACCCGCGGCCAGGCCGCCGAGCTCCTCCGGGAGCGCGCAGAGGACCCCGGTCGGGGCCCGATCCGACCCCGCGCGCTGTACCGCTCCGCCCATCGGCGGCTATTGTGGCGCCGGCGCGCGACGACCCATGCGAAAAAGCGACTCTCTCTTCTTCCTCAGCGGCGCCGCCGCCCTGGTCTACCAGACCGTCTGGATCCGCCTCAGCTCACGCCTCTTCGGCAGCGACGCCGGGGGCCTGGCGGTGGTGCTCGCGACCTTCATGGGCGGCATGGCCCTGGGCGCCTGGCTCCTGGCGCCGCGGGCCCAGAAGAGCCCCCACCCGGTGCGCCTGTTCGCCGGCCTCGAGGCCGGCCTCGGCCTGTGGGCGGTCCTCTCCCCCTTCGCCTTCCGCCTGGCGGATCCGGTCGGGAGCGAGGCCCTGCGGATCGGCGTGGCGGTGGCCTTCCTGTTGCCCCCGACCCTGGCCATGGGGGCCACCTTCCCGCTCATGGCGCGCCTCGCGATCCGCTCGCGTGGCGACGTGGGCAGTGAGACCTCGGCCTTCTACGGAGCCAACACCCTCGGCGCGGCGGCGGGTGCCCTGTTCGGGCCCTTGGTCCTGATGCCGGCCCTGGGGCTGACCCAGGCCCTCTTCGCCGCGGCCCTGTTCGACTTCGCGGTGGCCTTCCTCGCCTGGCGTTGGTGGCGCGAGCACGAGGGCGTCGGCCCGGCGGAGGAGCGCGCCGCGCCCACGGGCAGCCTGGGCTTCGACCCGCTCCTGATCGGCACCTTCCTGGTCGGGCTCTGCGGCCTGGGCCTCGAGGTGGTCCTCTCGCGGCTGCTCGTGACGGTCACCGGCTCTTCGGTCTACGCCTACGCGATCGTGCTGACGGTGTTCCTCCTGGGCATCGGCCTGGGCAGCCGCCAGCTGGTGCGACGCCGGGCCCGGGAGGGCGGCGGCCTCGAGGCGGACGGGCGCACCTTCGCCCTGGCGGCGGTCTCCCTGCCGGCCCTGGCCCTCGGCGGCCTGTGCCTCCTGCGCTGGCAGCTCGGTGAGCAGGACCTCTTCGGCGCCCTGCAGAACCGCATGCCCGTGGGCACCTCGGTCCCGCGGCTGTGGGCCACCCACGCGCTGCTCGCGGCCCTGGCCCTCCTGCCCCCGGCCCTGGCCCTCGGGGCGGCCCTGCCGTCGGCGGCGGCGGCCTACGCCGCGCGGCAGGATCCCGGCCGGCGCGAGGCGGCCCTGGCCCGGGTGTACGCCTTCAACACCGCCGGCGCCCTCTGCGGCACCCTGCTGGCCGGCTTCTGGCTGCTGCCCTCGCTCGGACCGCGGGGCGCCCTCCTGGTCCTGCTCGCGGCCGGGCCCCTGGCGGCCCTGTGTATTCCCGAGCGCAGCCCGCGGGCCCTGATCGCGGGGCTCGTGCTGGCCGTAGCGGGCGGCCTCCTGCTGCAGCCGGGCTCGACCACCGAGGCTCATCAGGAGGTGCTCTACCTGCGCCACGACGCCCACGCCACCGTCGGCGTGGAGGAGAGCGACGACCCCGCCGGCGGGCGTGTGCGCTCCCTGCGGGTGAACGGCAAGGTGGTCGCCACCACGGCGCCGGTGGACCTGCGCCTGCAGCGCTTGCTGGGCCACGTGCCGGGGGTGCTGCACGGCGAGGTGCGGAGCGCCCTGGTGATCGGCCTCGGAACGGGCATGACCGCCGGCTCCCTCCTCGACCTGCCGCAGCTCGAGCGCCTCGACCTGTTCGAGATCTCGAGCGCCGTGCCCGGCGGCACGCGGGAGTTCGCCGCCTGGAACGGGGCGGTGCTCGACGACCCTCGCACGCACCTCGTGCACGCGGACGGTCGCCACGCCCTGGCGACCAGCGACGCGACCTGGGACCTGATCACCTCCGACCCGATCCACCCCTGGACCCGGGGCTCGAGCGACCTCTACTCCCTCGAGCACTTCCAGAACATGGCGGAGCACCTGGCGCCCGGGGGCATCGCCTCCCAGTGGCTGCCCCTCTACCAGCTCTCCACCGAGGACGTGCAGACGGTGATCGCCACCTGGTGCGCCGCCTTCCCCCACACCGCGGCCTGGCTGACCGCCTACGACCTGGCCCTGGTGGGCGCGCGGGAACCCTGGCCGGGGCTGGAGCTGGAGACGCCCCTGCCCGAGCTGGTGAGCGCCCGCCTCGCGGAGGCCGGGGTGCGCTCGACCCTGGAGCTGCTGGTCCTCCAGGTGGCGGACGACGGGGATCTGCGGGCCTACGTCGAGGGGGTGCAGCCCATGAGCGACGATCACCCGGTGCTCGAGTTCCGCGCCCCCTTCTCCTTCCTGGGGGGCTACGCGACGGAGGTCCTGGCCTGGGCCGGTCGGGAGGACTTCGTCGCCCGCCTGCCCGAGCGGACGCGTGCACGGGCGCGTGAGGTGCGGGGCGCCTTGAGCACCTTCCTGGAGGAGCTGCCCCAGGGATGGACCGTCGCCGCGAGGCGCTACGGCGAGGCCCTGCTCGACCTGCCGCCCGCCCGCTGAGCCAGCGGGAGTGAGCCCGCCCCCTTCTACCGCGGAGGCGGCAGTCGGTAGACTCTCCGCGCCCTCCTCGACCTCTCCAGACACCCGAACCCATGCGCATCGCGGTCACCGGCGCCACCGGCTTCATCGGCAACTACCTCGTCAAGGCCCTCACGGAGAAGGGTCACGACCTGCGGCTGCTCATCCGCGAGGGACGCCAGGACGCCGTGCCCGCGACCACCGGCGGCTCGGTCGAGTTCCACGTCGGAGACCTGACCGACGCGGGGAGCATCGAGGGCTTCCTGAAGGACCAGGAGCTGCTGATCCACCTGGCGGCCGCCCACGACCACGTGGACGACGAGCTGATGCGCAACATCACCGTCGGCGGCACGGAGGCCCTGCTGGCGGACGCCGAGCGCTGGGGGCTGAACAAGAAGGAGGAGTTCGAGATCTGGATCGTCTCCTCGGCCGTCATCGGGGCCCCGGTCTACAGCTACTACCGGGACACCAAGCGCATCCAGGAGAAGCTGATCCGCGGCTCGGGCATCAACTGGACCTCCTTCCGGCCGACCCTCGTCTACGGCGAGGGTGACCACCGGCACACGGCGCCCCTGCTCCGCAAGTGCGCCGAGCAAGGGGGCAAGATGACCATCCCCCACGACGGCAAGTCGCGCATCAGCCCGGTGCACGTGGATGACGTGATCCAGGCCATCCTGCTCTTCTTCGACTACGACCGGGGCATCGACTGCTGCTACGAGCTCGCCGGCCCCGAGGGGATCACCTACAACGAGTTCATCGACCAGACCATCGCCGCCGCCGGGGGCACGGTGACCCGCCGCAACGTCTCGAAGAAGTGGGCGGACCGCCTGATCTTCCTCAAGGGGCTCTTCACCGACACGACGGCCGACCGCCGGGCGTCGGCCTACTTCACCCTGCACCACGAGCACGACATCTCCAACGCGGTGGACGAGCTCGGCTGGGCCCCGCGGCCCTACGACGAGGGCATCCGCCAGGTGGCCGAGGGAGACTGGTGGAAGGAGTGAGGGGGGCCGGAGCTCACGCGCCCTCGATCAACCGCGCGTAGAAGCGGATCATCTCCATGTAGTTCTCCACCGAGATCCGCTCGTCCACCCCGTGGATGCGCGGCAGGTCATCCGGTCCCAGGCGCAATCCGTTGAAGCGGTAGACGCTCGATGTCAGCCCCGCGTAGTGCCGTGCATCCGTGGCCCCCACCACCAGGGAGGGCGCCACGACCACGCCCGGGTAGCAGGCGCGGATGGTCGCCTCCAGGTGCTCCCAGGCCGGGCCGTCGTGCGGGGAGACCGGTGAGGGCTCGAAGCTCTCCCCCACGACCTCCAGCTCCACGCGCGGGTCGTCGATGGTGCGGCGCACGCGCTCGAGGACGACGTCGACGCTGTCGCGGCTGTGGATCCGCAGGTTGACCGTGGCCCGGGCCGACCGGGGCAGCACGTTGGCGGCCACTCCCGCCTCCGCGCGGGTGACGGCGGTGGTCGTGCGCAGGAGGGCCGCGGTGCCCGGCTCCTCCAGGAGCACCTTGCGCAGCAGGGGCTCGGTCAGCCAGCGGTTGGCGAAGAGGAAGCGCTGGCCGAAGTTCATCTCCCGCGCCAGCTCGTCCAGGAAGTATGCCGGCGCCCCGTCCAGGCGTGCGGGCTGGGGCGCGGCCTCGAGGGCCGCGATGGCGGAGGCCAGGATGCCCAGGGAGGTCTGCTCCTCCGGCATGGAGGAGTGGCCGCCCTCCGCCTCAACGCGCAGCTCGACGGTCAGGGAGCCCTTCTCCGCCACGCCCACCACCGCCACGGGGTGGGGCACCACGTCCACGATGCCCTCGAGCACCGCGTAGCCCTCGTCGAGGATCAGGTAAGGCTCGAGCCCCTCCTGGGCGAAGCGAGCCGCCTGGGCCCGGGCGCCCGCCGTCCCGCCGATCTCCTCGTCCAGGCCCAGGGCCACGATCACGCCCCGCCGGGGCTGAACACCGCGGGTGACGAGGTGCTCGAGGGCCTCCAGGATCGCGAAGGCCGAGCCCTTGTCGTCCAGGGTGCCGCGCCCCCACACGAAGCCCGCGGCCACATCGCCGCCGAAGGGCGGAAAGGACCAGTCCGCCTCGGTGGCGGGATCCACCGGCACCACGTCCAGGTGCGCCAGCAGCAAGATGGGAGCCAGCTCCGGGGCGCTCCCCCGCCAGCGGAAGACGAGGCAGTGCTCGTGGCGCTCGTAGTCGAGACCCGCCACCAGGGGCGGGAAGCTCTCCTCGACGAGATCCACCATGCGCGCCATGCGCCCCCGCTCGAGGGCGTCGGGCTCGGTGGTGACGACCGAGGGCACGCGCACCGCCCGTGCCAGGCGCTGCGTGACGCGCCGGGGGTCGAGCTCGAGCGCCGGGGCCGCTCGCACCTCGACTGCGCGCGGGGCGTGCAGCGCCGTGCGCGCGAGCATCGCCGCCGCCAGGAGCAGCAACAGCAGCAGACCGACGCCCGGCACGAGCCGCGTGCGATGCTCCTCCGCGGGCTGCGGGTCCGGCTCGGGCGCGCTCAGGCGCCTTCCTCCAGCTGGGCCAGGCGCGCGTCGAGCCGCGCCAGCTCCTTGTCGCCGAAGCTGCCCCAGGCCTCGATGCCGGCCTCGATCAGCCGCTCGCGGGCGGTGGTCAGGAGAGCCAGGGCCTCCTCGCGGTTGCCGTCCAGGGCCTCGAGCTCGGCGCGCTCCCAGAGGGTGTAGCCGACCCACTCGGCGTGGGCCGGGCTGGGCTGGGCCTGGTAGCGCTCGACGGCCCGGGCATGGGTGCTGGCGGTCAGCTCGCGCGCCTCCTCCAGGCGGCCCGTACGCCGCAGGGCCCGCGACACGGCCCAGTCGGCGATCAGGATGCGCTGGGCGTCCCCCACCTGGCGGTGGTAGTCACGGGCGGTCTCGTAGGCCACCAGCGCGTCCTCCCAGCGGTCCTGCTCTTCCAGGGAGGCCCCCAGGTTGTTCCACAGGACGGCCAGCCAGCCCTGCAGGCCGCCGGCCTCGGCGGCTTCGATGCCCTTCTGGGACCAGGACAGCTGCTCCTCGAGGTCGTCCGAGGCGAGCACCACGTGGTGGGCCGCGTCGATGGCGCGCTCGTAGAGCTCGTGCTCGAGGCAGTAGTCGTAGAGGGTCTCGAAGCGCTCGACGGCGGCCTCCCGCTCGCCGGACTCGCGCTCGTAGATGCCCACCACCATCTGCAGCCGCGACCAGCCCAGGGGGTCGGACGCGCGCGCGCGGGTGAAGGCCAGCTCGAGCCAGGGACGCCCCTGATCGAGGGCGCCGGTCAGGGACTCCATACGCGCCACCTGGGCGCAGGCCTCGACGAAGACGTGGTCGGGTCCGTTGGCCCGAGTGGCCCGGGCGTAGAGGCGCTTGGCCTCCATGTAGTCCCGCTTCTCGAACAGCTGATCGCCGAGCTGGAGCAGCTCCAGGCTCGGCCCGACGGTGGCCGGATCGAAGCTCTTCTCGGTCCTCGCTCCCCCGCAGGCGGCCAGGCAGGCCGCCAGGGCGAGGGCCGCGATGCGAAGCCACCTCATCCCTAGTCCTCGTCGGCGCGCAGCTTGGCCAGCACCGTGTAGTCCTCGATCGTGCTCGTGTCCCCGGCCGACTCGCGTCCAGCCGCCACGTCCCGCAGCAGGCGCCGCATGATCTTCCCGCTGCGGGTCTTGGGCAGGGCGTCCGTGAAGCGCATCTCCGCCGGCCGGGCCAGCTTGCCGATCTCGGCCGCCACGTGCGCCGTCAGCTCTGCGCGCAAGGCGTCGTCCACGTCGATCCCCTGACCGAGGGTCACGAAGGCCACGATGGCCTCGCCCGTGATCTCGTCCGGGCGGGACACGACCGCCGCCTCGCAGACCTTGTCGTGGCTGACCAGGGCGCTCTCGACCTCCATGGTGGAGAGCCGGTGCCCGCTGACGTTGATCACGTCGTCCACCCGGCCCATGATCCAGAAGTAGCCGTCCTCGTCCCGGCGCGCCCCGTCGCCGGCGAAGTAGCAGCCCTCGACTGTGCTCCAGTAGGTCTCCACGAAGCGCCGGTCGTCGCCCCAGATGCCCCGCAGCATGGAGGGCCAGGGCTTGCGCACGCACAAGAGCCCCCCGTGGTTGGGCCCCTGCTCCTCACCGGACTCGTCCAGGATGGCCGCGTCCACGCCGAAGAAGGGCCGTGTGGCGGAGCCGGGTTTGGTGGGCGTCACCCCCGGCAGGGGCGTGAGCATGATCCCGCCGGTCTCGGTCTGCCACCAGGTGTCCACGATCGGGCAGCTGTCGCCGCCGATCACCCGCCGGTACCACATCCAGGCCTCGGGGTTGATCGCCTCGCCCACGGTGCCGAGCAGCCGCAAGGAGGAGAGGTCGTGCTTCCCCGGGTGCTCCTCCCCCAGGCGCATGAAGGTGCGGATGGCGGTGGGCGCCGTGTAGAAGACCGTCACCTCGTGCTTCTCGCACAGCTCCCAGAAGCGTCCGGGGTGCGGCGTGGTGGGCGCCCCCTCGTACATGACGACGGTGGCGCCGTTCGCCATCGGGCCGTAGACGATGTAGCTGTGGCCGGTGATCCAGCCCACGTCGGCGGTGCACCAGTAGACGTCGTCCTCGCGCAGGTCGAAGACGTAGCGCGCGGTCAGGTAGGTGCCGACCATGTAGCCGCCCGTGGTGTGCACGATGCCCTTGGGCTTGCCGGTCGAGCCCGAGGTGTACAGCAGGAACAAGAGGTCCTCGGAGTCCATGGGCTCGGGGGGGCAGTCCGCGTCCACGGCCTCGATCGCCTCGTGGTACCAGACGTCGCGCTCCGCGTCCCAGGCCACCTCGTTCTCCGTGCGGCGAACGACCATCACGGTGTGGACGTCGGCGAGGCCCTCGATCCCCGCGTCGACCTCCTTCTTGAGCTCGAGCACCTTGCCCCGACGCCAGCCGCCGTCGGCGGTGATCACCGCCGTGCAGCCGCCGTCCTCGATGCGGTCCCGCAGGGCCTGGGCGCTGAAGCCGCCGAAGACCACCGAGTGGGCGGCGCCGATACGGGCGCAGGCGAGCACCGCCATCGCCAGCTCGGGCACCATCGGCATGTAGATCGCGACCCGGTCGCCCTTCTTCACTCCGCGCGCCTTGAGGGCGTTGGCGAAGCGGCAGACCGCGGCGTGCAGCTCCCGGTAGGTGAAGGTCTGGGTGTCCCCGGGCTCCCCCTCCCAGAGGATGGCGGTCTTGTCGGCCCGGCCGTTCTCGAGGTGCTGGTCGAGGCACACCGCGGAGGCGTTCAGCTTGCCCCCGACGAACCACCTGGCGAAGGGCTTTCCGGACCAGTCGAGCACCTGATCGAAGTCCTGCATCCAGGGGAGCTCGCGGGCGACGCGGCCCCAGAAGGCCTCCGGGTCGTCGATCGACTCCCGGTACAGGGCCTGGTACTCCTCCTCGGAGGACAGGCGGGAGCCCTCGCGGAAGGCGTCGGAGGGGGGGAAGACTCGGCTCTCGTGCAGGACGCTCTCGATCTCGTTCATGGGGCTCTGGCCTGGGCTCGGGGAGTGCGGGGCGCGGGCCCCGGCCAGGCAGTGTAGCGCGGGCCGGCCTGACGCCCACGCCCGCGCCGCCCCCTGGGCAGGGGGCCCTGGGAGCGCCAGCGCTGGGAATCCGCCCAAGTCTCCCGGGAAAGGGGGCGCGGCCCCCTGGGGGGCCGCCGAATCCCCTGGGGCGCTGGCAAAGGCCGGCTTTTTCGCCCCCTTCGATCCCCCCCCGCGCGGACTCCCCTGCGCCATGACGACCCCCCAAGAAGCGCCCCCCGCACGCCCCGCCCTCGTCCTCGACCGCTGGAATTCCTGGGTCCGGGTGCTGTTCCCCGAGACCGGAGAGACGCGCTGGGTCGACCTGACCCAGACGGGCTACGAGCCCACCGCGCCGGAGAGCGGCTGCCGCGGCGGCCCCTGGCGGACGAACTGATCGACCGCCTCACGAGACCGGCCCCCGGCATGCGTGCATGCCGGGGGCCGGTCTCGCGTGTTCCGAGGACCCGGACCCGCTCGGACCCCTGGCCTAGGCGCGCGCCTTGAACAGCGTCAGGTAGCGCGAGAACTTGCCCAGCAAGCGCCGCGGATGCGAGAGCTCGCGGGCCAGGCGCCTGGGACGCAGGTAGAAGGAGCGGTAAGCCTGCTTGATCTTGGCCTCGATCTCCTCCGCGCTCATGTGCTCGTTGCCCTCGAGGGCCCGGTAGCCGGTCATGACCGCGTAGTCGAAGTCCCGTCCGTCCGAGAGCATGTTGTAGAGCGGCGTGCCCGGGTAGGCCGTCACCGCGCAGAACTGGACCTGGTCCGGGTCCAGGTGCTCCACCAGCCGCAGGGTCTCGTCCGCCATGGCCTCGGTCTCCTCCGGGAAGCCGATCATGCAGAAGGCGCGGGTCTCGATGCCGTAGTCCCGGCAGGCGTCGAAGACCTCCTTGGCCTGGGCGTGGTCCAGCAGCTTGGCCCCGCAGTGCTTGCGCTGGATCTCCTCGTTGCCGGACTCGACGCCGAGGGAGATGTGCCGGCAGCCGGCGGCGGCCATCTTGTGCAGGAGCTCGCGGTCGAGCACCTTGACGGCCGTCTCGCACTGCCACTCGATCTCGAGGCCGCGCTCGATCATGCCGTCGCAGATCGCGTGCACGCGGCTGGCCTTGGTCGAGAAGATCGGGTCCCGGAAGACCACGTGACGGATGCCGTGGTTGCGGTAGAGGTCCTCGAGCTCCCCGAGAACGTGCTCCGGGGAGCGGAAGCGGAAGCGCAGGCCCTGGGCCAGGGTGTAGCCGCAGAAGGAGCAGTTGAGCGGACACCCCCGGGAGGACTTGACCGTCGTGATCGCGCCCTCGATGCCCGGGAAGCGGTAGGCGCTGTTGTCGAGCAGGTGCCGGGCCGGGATCGGCAGGGCGTCCAGCTCCTTGATCTTGTCGCGCTCGGGCTCGTGGACGACGCCCTCGGCCCCCTTCCAGCTGATGCCCTCGACCCCGGCAAAGGACTCGCCGGCGGCCACCCGCGCCACCAGGTCGCGCACGCTGTACTCGGGCTCCCCGCGCACGACCACGTCGACGCTGTCCTGCTCGAAGATCTCGTCGGGGGTGAAGGTCACCTGGGAGCCCAGGATGCCCACCGGTACCCCCAGGTTGTGGCGCACCATCCCCGCGAGGCGCAGGTCCTGCTCGAGGGAGGTGCTGGAGGAGTCCAGGCAGACGAAGTCCGGCCCCTCGGCGCAGATCGCGAGCTTCGAGCCCTCGGTGTCCAGGCCCTGGGCGTCCGCATCGTGGATCACCACCTCGTGGCCGGCCTCCTCGAGCACGGAGGCCACGTGGGCCAGCTCGATCGGCGGGTACAGGAGGCCGGGGTTGACCGCCATGCCGAAGCCCCCCATCAGACCGCGGCTGACGCGGTACTCGGGGGGGCTGGGCGGATTGACGAGGACGATCTTCACGGTCCGAATGGCGCAGGGGAGCTGCCCCCGAGGGTACGTTCAGGGCGGCGCGGCGGTCGGGTCAGGCCAGAAACTCTTCGACCATCCGGGGGTCCCCGCTGAGGGCCGGAGCCCGGGGATGCTGCGGGCGCCCCGGGACGAATCCAGCCTACTCGCTCCTCAATTCGCCGCCCAACTCCTTCGCGGCGCGCTCCAGGCGGCCGATGAACTTGGCGGCGTCCTTGTCGGTCAGGGTCTTCTTGTCGCTCTGGAGCAGCACGTGGTAGGCCAGGGACTTGCGCCCCTCGCCGATCCCCGGGCCGGTGTAGAGGTCGAAGAGCTCGACCGAGGCCACCTGGCCCTTGCCGGCCTTCTCGATGGCGGCCACGAGGTCCGCCGCGGGCACGGCCAGGGGCATGGCCAGGGCCACGTCGACCTTGTTGCCCGGGAACCTGGGGATGGGTCGGTAGCCGAAGGCCCGCGGCGCCGAGGCCAGGAGGCCGTCGATCGACAGGCGCGCCAGGGCCACCTCGCCGGAGAGCTCCTGCTCCAGGCCCAGGGGCTTGTGCAGGCCCGGCTCGAGCAGCCCGAGGGTCAGGGGGGCCTGGGTCCCGCGCGGGTCCTCGCGGGACGCAAGGCGCCCCACCAGTCTCTGGCCCGGGTGGAACCAGGGGTCGAGGGACTCCCCCTCCCCCGGCCGCTCCCAGCGCGGCGGGTCGTAGCCCAGGGCCCCCAGGAGGTCGTCCAGCACTCCCCGCAGCTGAGAGAAGAGCCCCGCGTCGAAGGGCGCCTTCTTGCCCGGGGCGGGCCGGGTCCAGACCAGGGCCAGCTCGTGCACCTCCGCCGGCAGCCCCTGGGAATCGGGAGCCTCGGGCAGGTAGCCCTTGCCGACCTCGAAGAGGCGCACGTCGGCGTGGTGGCGACGGTTCTTCTCGAGCAACGCCAGCAGGCCCGGCACCAGGCTGCGGCGCACGCGCTCCTCCCCCGCCACCACCGGGTTCACGAGGGTCACGTACTCGCGCTCGAGGACGCCGAGCTTCTCGAGCAGGGCTCCGGACTGGAAGGAGTAGGTGTAGGCCTCGTGGAAGGCGGCGCCGCCGGAGAGGCGGTCCCGCAGGCGCTCCACCAGGGCCCGCCGCTCGTCGAAGGGGGGCGGGCTGATCTCCGCCGCCAGGCGCCGCTCGGGCACGCTGTCGTAGCGGTACAGGCGGCCGACCTCCTCGATCAGGTCCTCCTCGATGCCGACGTCCTTGGTGGCGCGCTCCGAGGGCACGCCCACGCGCAGGGCGCCCGCCCCGGCGCTGACCGTGAAGCCCAGCTTGCCCAGGAGGCCCGCGATGCGCTCGTCGTCCAGCTCCGCCACCCCGAGCAGGCGCCGCACGCGCTCGCCCCGCAGCTCCAGCTCGAGGGCCGGGTCGGTCCAGTCGCCCTCGTCCGTGGGCGGGCTGGGCAGGCTCACGTCCGGCTGGATCTCGCGCAGGGTGCGCACCAGGTGTGCGGCGGCCTTCAGGGGCAGGTTGGGGTCGAGGCTCTTCTCGAAGCGGGCCGAGGCGTCCGTGCGCAGGCCGATGCGGGCCGCGGAGCGACGGATGGTGACCGCGTCGAAGGCCGCCACCTCGAGCAGCAGCTGGGAGGTGTCCTCCCCCACCTTCGAGCCCTCACCGCCCATGATCCCGGCCAGGGCCACGGGCTCGTCTCCGGAGCAGATCAGGAGGTCGCTGGTGCCGAGCTTGCGGTCCTCCCCGTCGAGGGTCTGCATGACCTCGCCCTCGCGGGCCATGCGCACGTTGATGCCGGCCGCGTCCAGGCGCTTGCGGTCGAAGAGGTGGTTGGGCTGCCCCAGGTCGAGCATCACGAAGTTCGAGACGTCCACCAGGAGGTCGAGCGGCCGCTGGCCGGCGGCCAGGAGCAGGTGCCGCAGCCAGGCCGGGCTCGTGCCGCCCTGCACACCGTCCACGGCCAGGGCGATGTAGCGGCTGCAGGCGCCGTCCTCGATCTTCACCGGGACGCCCAGCCCGTCGCCCGTCTCCGGCAGGCTGAGGTCCAGGGGCAGCAGCTCCCGGTCGTAGATGGCCGCCAGCTCACGGGCGATGCCCCGGTGGCCCCAGAGGTCCGGGCGGTGGGTGATGGACTTGTTGTCGATCTCGAAGACCCAGTCCTCGAGGCCGACGGCGGAGCGCAGGTCGCGGCCCACCTCGACCTCCTCGGGCAGGACCCAGATGCCGTCGTGCTCGTCCCCGAGGTCCAGCTCGCGCACGGAGCAGATCATGCCCTGGGAGACCTGGCCGCGGATCTTGCCCTTCTTGATCTTCAGCTCCCCGGGCAGGACCGTGCCGACCGTGGCCACCGCCACCCGCTGGCCCGCGTCCACGTTGGGGGCTCCGCAGACGATGCTCAGGTCCTCCCCGGCGCCCACGTCGACGGTGCAGACGCTCAGCTTGTCCGCGTCCGGGTGCTTCTCGCGGGTCTTCACGAGGCCCACGGTCACGTCCGCCAGGTGCGGCGCGAAGGGCTCGACGCCCTCCACCTCGGCCGTGGAGAGGGTCAGGTCCAGGGCGATCTGCTGCGGGTCGAGGCCCGAGAGGTCGACGTGGCGGTTCAGCCAGCGGTAGGAGATGAGCATCAGAACTGCTCCAGGAAGCGCAGGTCGCCCGCCATGAAGTGGCGGAGGTCGTCGATGCCGTAGCGCAGCATCACCAGCCGGTCGAGGCCGAAGCCGAAGGCGAAGCCGGTCCAGGCCTCGGGGTCGATGCCGCCCGCGGTCAGCACCTTGGGGTGCACCATCCCGCAGCCGCAGAACTCGATCCAGCAGGTCTTCTTGCAGACCCGGCAGCCCTCCTCGCAGAAGGGGCAGCGGATGTCGAGCTCGAAGCCGGGCTCCACGAAGGGGAAGTAGCCCGGGCGCAGGCGCACCTCGACGTCCTTCTGGAAGAGCTCCCGCAGGAAGCCCTTGAGCACCCCGGAGAGGTGGCCGACCGTGATGTCCTCCCCCACCACCAGGCCCTCGACCTGGTGAAAGGTGTGTTCGTGGGTGGCGTCCGGCTCCTCGTTGCGGAAGACGCGGCCGGGAGCGATCACCCGGAAGGGCGGCTCCAGGCTCTCCATGGCCCGGATCTGCACCGGCGAGGTCTGGGTGCGCATCACCAGCTTGCCCTCGCGGTCGCAGTAGAAGGTGTCCTGCATCTCCCGCGCGGGGTGGTCGGCGGGGATGTTGAGGGCCTGGAAGTTGTACTCGTCGAGCTCCACCTCCGGGCCGTCCAGGACGCGGTAGCCCATGGAGAGGAAGATCGCCTCCACCTCGCGCCGCACCAGGGTCAGGGGATGCAGGGAGCCCCGCACCTGGGGGGCACCGGGCAGGGTCGAGTCGAAGCCCTCGCCGGAGCGCTGGGCCTCCACCGTGGCCGCCTCGAGCTGGGCCTTCTTGTCCTGGATGGCGGCCTGGATGTCGCGCTTGAGCAGGTTGGCGCCCTTGCCCACCACCGGACGCTGCGCGGGGTCCAGGGTCGGCACGGCGGCCAGGAGCTCGGAGACGGAGCCCTCCTTGCCGATGAACTCGCGCTCGACGGCCCTCAGGTCCTCCTCGCTCGCGGCGCTCCGGAGGCGCTCCATGGCGCCGTCGCGCAGCTCTTGGAGTCGTTCTTCCATGGGGTTGGGCGGGTGTCGGTCGGGTCGGTCCGAGAAGAGTGTGGAGGCCGAATTGGTCGAATTCAAAGCCAAAGGGGCGGGCGGCAGCGGCCGCCCGCCCCCGTGGACGTGCTCGGTGGATCGAGGAGCGCCTACAGAGCCGCCTTGGCCTCCTCGACCAGGGCGTCAAAAGCGGCGGTGTCGTCGATCGCGAGGGCCGAGAGCTGCTTGCGGTTCAGGTTGATGCCGGCCTTGGAGAGGCCGTTCATGAAGCGCGAGTAGTTCATGCCCCGCATGCGGGCGGCGGCGTTGATGCGGATGATCCACAGGCGCCGGAACTGACGCTTGCGCTGCTTGCGATCCCGGTAGGAGTAGGCCCAGGAGCGGACCATGGCCTCGCGCACGGTGCGCCAGAGCTTGGAGCGCCCGCCCCGGTAGCCCTTGGCAGCCTTGAAGTAGCGGGCCTTCTTGCGGTTCCGCGGAGCGCCGTAGGTGACACGTACCATCTAGCGGTCCCCCATCAGTCGGCGCATCAGTCGGCTCCAGGTCGGAGGCAGGATCAGACGCGTGTTGAGGCGGCGACGCTGGGCGGCGTCGTTCTTGGCGTGCATGTGGCCGCGGGCCGGCCGGTTGGCCAACACCTTGCCGTTCTTGGACACGCGGAAGCGCTTCTTGACCGCTCCCTTCGACTTCATCTTCGGCATCGTACTTCCTCTTCGTGGGCCGCGTGGCCGCCTGAGACTCCCCGGTCGCCGGCATGCCTGGCCGCTCGCGGGGGCCGGGGGCACGGCCGCTGGTGCCGGTCCCCCGAACTTGGAGCGCAAGAGGATACGGATCCGGGGCCGGAGGGCAACGTGGAGCCCGG
>CAZQAT010000011.1:0-38308 GCA_964591315.1 uncultured Planctomycetaceae bacterium | reverse complement strand
CTTCTTGGGGGCCGTGCCCTTGGTCCCGGGCTTCTGGGGCAGGGGACTGAGCAGCATGGTCATGCGGCGCCCCATCAGCTTGGCCTGGGACTCCACCTTCGCGATGTCCCCGAGGATCTCCGTCACCTGCTTCATGACGTTGTAGCCGTGCTCGGGGTGGCGCAGCTGGCGGCCCTTGAAGATGCAGACGACCTGCACCTTGTGGCCTGCCTGGAGGAAGCGACGACCCTGATCGAGGCGGTAGCCCAGATCGTGCTTGTCGATAGCCGGGCGGACCCGCAGCTCCTTCAGTTGCGAGCTGGTCTTCTTCTGGCCACTCTTCTGCTCCCGCTTGCGCGTCTCGTACTTGAACTTGCCGAAGTCCAGGATCTTGCAGACGGGAGGGCGCGCGGTCGGTGACACCTCGACCAGGTCGAGGTCGACCTCTTCGGCCATGCGTTGCGCTTCGCGCGTGTTGACGACCCCGACCTGTTCACCCTTCTCGTTGATGAGCCGAACCTCGGGAACGCGAATTTGTCGATTGCGACGGTAGTCTTGTGCCCTCACAGAACTCCTTTTCTCAAGTGGTGTGGAATCGCTCCGCGCGGGCCGCGCGGTCGCGAGCGTGCCGTCCGGACGCGGACGGTCCCCCCCAGCATAGGCCGCGGCGCGCCAGCGCGCCACCGGAGGCGCCTGGACGGCGCGGAGGGGACGTGTTCAGGCCCCTCACTCCCCTTCGGGCGTCACCCCCGGCTTGGGGCGGATGTGGACGTCGTCGAGTTGGCCCGCGTCCACCGGGCTGGGGGCCTCGCACATCAGGTCCGCGGCCGAGGTGGTCTTCGGGAAGGGGATCACGTCGCGGATGTTGTCGAGGCCCAGGGTCAGGGCCACCAGGCGGTCCAGCCCCACCGCAAAACCGGCGTGGGGAGGGGCTCCGTACGAAAGCGCATCCAAGAAGAAGCCGAACTTCTGGCGCTGCTCCTCGGGGCCGATGCCCAGGAGGTCGAAGACCTTCTGCTGCACGTCGCCGCGGTGGATCCGCACCGAGCCGGAGCCCAGCTCCCAGCCGTTCAGCACGAGGTCGTAGGCCCGGCTCGCCAGCTGCCCCGGGTCGCCCTGCAGCTCCCAGTCCTCGGGGGCCGTGAAGGGGTGGTGGGAGGAGGTCCAGCCGCCGGACTCCTCGTCCTTCTCGAACATCGGGAAGTGGGTCACCCAGAGGAAGTCCCAGCGACCCTCGGGGATCAGCTCGAGCTTCTTGCCGAGCTGCAGGCGCAGGCCGCCGAGCACCTTCCAGGTGACGTCGCGCTCGTCGGCCACGAAGAGCAAGAGGTCCTCGTCCGTGGCGCCCATGGTCTTCTTCAGGAGCTCGCCCTGCTCCCCCTCGGTCCAGCGCGCCAGGGGACCGGCGGCGCCGCCCTCCTCACCCGGCTTCCACCAGGCGAGGCCCTTGGCCCCGAGCCCCTTCGCGTCCTTCTCCAGGGTCTTGAGCTGGCCGCGGCTGACCTTGGTCTTGCCGCCCGCCACGACGATGCCCATCACGCGCCCCCCGGAGGTGACCACGCTGTTGAACACGCCGAACTCCGACTGGGCCGCCCACTCCCCCGCGTCCACCAGCTCCATGCCGAAGCGGGTGTCGGGCTTGTCGACCCCGTAGCGGTTCATGGCCTCCTCCCAGCGCATGCGCGGGAAGGGCACGGGCAGCTCGATGCCCATGGCGTCCTGGAAGGTGCGCACGAGCACCTCCTCCCAGGTGTCCCAGACCTGCTCCTCCTCGACGAAGGACATCTCCATGTCGAGCTGAGTGAACTCCGGCTGGCGATCGGCCCGCAGGTCCTCGTCGCGGAAGCAGCGAGCGACCTGGTAGTAGCGGTCGAAGCCCGAGCACATCAGGATCTGCTTGAAGATCTGTGGCGACTGCGGGAGGGCGTAGAACTTCCCCGGGTGCACGCGGCTCGGCACCAGGTAGTCCCGGGCCCCCTCGGGGGTGGCGCGGTTGAGCACCGGAGTCTCGATGTCGAGGAAGTCCAGGCCGTCGAAGGCCCGCCGCATGGCCCCGATGAAGCGCGCCCGGTGGACCATGTTGTGCGCCATCGGCCCGCGCCGCAGGTCCACGTAGCGGTACCGCAGGCGCGTCTCGATGGCCGTGTCCAGCTTGTCCACGATCTCGAAGGGCGGCACCTTGGAGTCCGAGAGGACCTCGATGCGCCCGGCGACGACCTCCACCTCGCCGGTGGCCAGGGTGGAGTTGACGTTCTCCTCTCCGCGGGAGGCGACACTGCCGTGCACGGCGATCACGAACTCGGGGCCGACCTTGACCTCGCCGGTGACCTTCTCGTCGATCACGACCTGGACCACCCCGTAGCGGTCCCGCACGTCCAGGAAGTAGATCCCCCCGTGGTCCCGCCGGCTGTCGACCCACCCGTTGAGGCGCACGTCCGAGCCGACGTGCTCGCTGCGCAGCTCGCCGCAGGTGTGGGTGCGTCGCCAGGTGGCGGAGGCTCTCTCGGTAGTGGTCATGGGATCGGGAGGTGGCCGGTGGATGGTGAGGGCTCAGGTAGCCAAGAGTGGGCGCCGGGGTGAACTCTATCGGGAGAGACCCGGCCGGTGAAATGGGGAAGGGCAGCGACCGGAGAGCCGGCCTGGCCCAACACAGAAGCACAGGGGCCGCTGGGGGCCCCTGTGCCTCGATTCGCGGCGGCTCGGCCGAGGGGCCGGGCCGGCGGCGGGCTCAGTGATCCGCGCCGCTTCGGGTGCGGGAGCCGTAGCCGTAGATCTTCTGGCGCAATAGGGCCCGGCGCAGAGCCGCCTGGGCGCGGATCAGGTCGACCTCGGCCTCCTCCGCGGTGACATCCGTGCGGCGCGGCTTGAGGCGCTCGCGGGCGCGCTTCTCGGCCTCCTTGGCCCGCTCGACGTCGATCTCGGTGGGCGGCTCGCCGGCCGGGGTCAGGATGCGCAGGGTGTTGTCGCGCACCTCGGCGAAGCCTCCGGCCACGAACAGGTCGTGGGTCTCGCTGCCGACGCGATAGGTGAGCTGGCCCGGGTCGAGGGCCGCCACCATGCCCGCGTGGCGGGGAAAGATGCCCATGGACCCGTCGGTCGCGGGCACGCGTACCGAGGAGGCGCCGGTATCGACCAGCACCTTCTCGGGGGTGATCACGCGCAGGGTGAGTTCTTCAGCCATGGCTCAGACTCCGGCCTGACTAGGCGCTGGCCTTGTCGGCCCGCGCGCGTGCGTCGTCGATGCTACCGATCATGTAGAAGTCCTGCTCGGCCAGGTCGTCGTGCTTGCCCTCGAGGATCTCCTTGAAGGAGCGCACGGTCTCCTCCCGCGGCACGAAGATGCCGGGGGTGCCGGTGAACTGCTCGGCCACGAAGAAGGGCTGGGCCAGGAAGCGCTGCATGCGGCGCGCGCGGTGGACGACCTGCTTGTCGTCATCCGAGAGCTCCTCGACGCCGAGGATGGCGATGATGTCCTTCAGGTCCGCGTAGCGCTGCAGGGTCTCCTGGACGCCGCGGGCCACGTTGTAGTGCTCCTCGCCCACCACGTTCGGGTCGAGCATCCGGGAGGTGGACTTGAGGGGGTCCACCGCCGGGTAGATGCCGAGCTCCGAGATGGCGCGGTCGAGGATGATGGTCGAGTCCAGGTGGGCGAAGGTGGCCACCGGCGCGGGGTCGGTGATGTCGTCCGCGGGCACATAGACGGCCTGCATGGAGGTCACCGAGCCCTTCTTGGTCGAGGTGATGCGCTCCTGCAGGGCGCCCATCTCCGAGGCCATGGTCGGCTGGTAGCCCACCGCGGAGGGCATCCGGCCCAGGAGCGCGGACACCTCGGAGCCGGCCTGCACGAAGCGGAAGATGTTGTCGACGAACAGGAGCACGTCCTGGTTCTTCTCGTCGCGGAAGTACTCGGCCATGGTCAGGCCGGAGAGGGCCACCCGCAGACGCGCGCCCGGGGGCTCGTTCATCTGGCCGAAGACCAGCACGGCGTTGTCGAGCACCGAGGCGGTCTCGCCGTCGGGCTTCTTGTATTCGGCCTCCTTCATCTCGAGCCAGAGGTCGTTGCCCTCGCGGGTGCGCTCGCCGACGCCGCAGAACACGGAGAAGCCGCCCTTCTCCACCGCGGTGATCCGGATCAGCTCCTGGATGAGCACCGTCTTGCCCACGCCGGCGCCGCCGAAGAGGCCGATCTTGCCGCCCTTGGCGAAGGGGCACAGCAGATCGACCACCTTGATGCCGGTCTCGAAGACCTCGGAGACGGCCTCCTGCTCCTCGAAGGTGGGCGCCGGGCGGTGGATGGGCCAGGTCGCCTCGACCTTCATCTCACCGGCGGTGAGGGTGTCGAGGGGCGTCCCGGTCAGGTTGAAGATCCGGCCCTTGGTGCTCTCGCCAACGGGCACCGCGATGGGTGAGCCCGTATCGGAGACGTTCATGTTCCGGCGGCAGCCGTCGGTGGTCGACATCGCGACCGTGCGGACCATGTCGTTGCCCAGGTGCTGGGCGACCTCGAGCACGAGATCGATGTCACGCTCGGCGTCCTTGACGGTCAAGGCGTTGAAGATCGCGGGCAGGTGACCGGCGGGGAAGCGCACGTCCACGACGGGGCCGAAGATCTGGGCGATGGTGCCGGTAGAGGTGGAAGTCATCGTTGCTGGAGGGGTCTTGCTGGGCGGGGGCGCCCGGGACTCGTTCGTTGTGTTCGGTGTGAGATGGCCGGCGCGCGGCTACTTGATCGCTTCGACGCCGCCGACGATGTCGAGCAGCTCCTTTGTGATGCCCTCTTGGCGCAGGCGGTTGTACTGGCCCTTGAGGACCTTCTGCATGTCCGTCGCCGCGTCCGTGGCGGCCTTCATGGAGGCGCGCCGGCTGGCGTACTCCGAGGTCAGGGACTCGAGCAGTGCGTTGAACACGCGCACCTCGAGGTGACGCGGGATCAGGGAGTCGAAGATCGTCTCGGCGTCGGGCTCGAGGATCACGTCACTCTCCCCGCTGGCATCGCTGCCACCGGAGCCCCCATCGCCGCCCTGCTCCTCCACCGGGAGGAAGGGCACCACGCGCGGGACGTAACGGGTCATCGACTCAAAGGCCGAGTAGAGCAGCCAGACTCGCTTGTAGCTGCCCGAGAGGAAGGCCTGCACGAGGCGGCCCGAGACCGCGGCGGCCTGGGCGAAGTCGATGCTCTCGAGCGGCGGCTCGACCAGGAAGCTCTCCACGTTGAGGCTGCGCTTCGACAGGTACTGGAAGCCCTTGCGGCCGAAGACGTAGAAGTCCACGTCCTGCTCCTCGACGCCCGCGGCCTTCTGCTCTCGCAACCACCCCTCGAGGGCCGAGAAGATGTTGGAGTTGTAGGCGCCACACAGGCCGCGGTCGGAGGTGACGAGCAGCACGCACTGCCTCTCCCCCGCGCCCTCGTTGAAGAGCGGGCGGTCGGAGACGTCCGAGCCGAGCACGGCGGCGAGGTTCTGCACCAGGCCCCCGATCTCCTCCGCGTAGGGCCGCGAGGAGACCGCGCGGTCCTGGAAGCGGCGGAGCTTGGTCGAGGCGACCATCTCCATCGCGCGCGTGATCTGCTTGATGTTGCCGACGGACTTGATCCGCAGGCGGAGTTCCTTGACTGAGGCCATGGTAGGTCCCGGTGAGAGGCGTCAGGTCCCGCGCTAGAAGCCCATCTGGGAGCGGACGGCGACGGCGGCGTCCTCGATCGTCTGCTTGCCCTCGTCCGAGAGCTTGCCGGTGGAGTTGAGCTCCTCGGCCACCTCGGGCTTGGTGTCGCGCATGTAGGCCAGGAAGTTCTTCTCGAAGGTGCCGACCTCCTTGACGGGCACGGTGTCCAGCCCGCCAGAGGTGCCCACGTGCACCATCATCACCTGGTCGGTGACGTGCACGGGCGCGTACTGGCCCTGCTTGAGGATCTCCACCAGGCGCTCCCCGCGGGTCAGGGTGGCCTGGGTGGCGGCGTCCAGGTCGGAGCCGAACTGGGCGAAGGCCGCCAGCTCGCGGTACTGGGCCAGGTTGATGCGCAGGCCGCCGGCGGACTTCTTCATGGCCGGGATCTGGGCCGCGCCGCCCACCCGCGACACCGAGATACCCGCGTTCACCGCGGGGCGGATGCCGGAGTTGAAGAGGTTGGCCTCGAGGAAGATCTGGCCGTCGGTGATCGAGATGACGTTGGTCGGGATGTAGGCCGACACGTCGCCCTCCTGGGTCTCCACGATCGGCAGGGCCGTGATGGAGCCGCCGCCGGCCTTGTAGCGCGGGTTGATCTTCGGCGCGTCGTCCGAGAGCTTCGCGGAGCGCTCGAGCAGGCGGCTGTGCAGGTTGAACACGTCGCCGGGGAAGGCCTCGCGACCCGGGGGACGACGCAGCAGCAGCATCACCTGGCGGTAGGCCAGCGCCTGCTTGTAGATGTCGTCGTACATGATGACCACGTGGCGCCCCTCGTCGCGGAAGCGCTCGGCCATGGTCGTGCCCGCGTAGCAGGCCAGGTACTGCATCGAGGCCTCGTCGTTCGCCGAGGCGGAGACGACGATCGAGTACTTCATCGCGTCGTGCTGCTCGAGGCGGCGCACCAGGTCCACCACGGTGGACTGCTTCTGGCCGACGGCGACGTAGACGCAGATGACCTGCTCCGGGTTCGAGGGGTCTCCCCCACCGGTGGTCTTCTGGGACAGGATCGTGTCGATGCAGAGGGCGGTCTTGCCGGTCTGGCGGTCACCGATGATCAGCTCCCGCTGCCCGCGGCCGATCGGGATCATGGCGTCGATGGCCTTGATGCCCGTCTGCACCGGCTCGCTCACCGGCTGGCGCTCCACCACCGAGGGGGCGGGCTGCTCGATGGGCAGGTAGTCGGAGTCGGTCAGGCTGATGGCGCCCTTGCCGTCCAGGGGGTCGCCCAGGGCGTTGACCACCCGGCCCAGCAGGTTGTCGCCGGTGGGCACCGAGATGATGCGGCCGGTGGCGCGCACCTCGTCGCCCTCCTTGACCTCGGAGGCGTTGCCCAGGAGCACGCAGCCGACGTTGTCCTCCTCGAGGTTCAGGGCGACGCCACGGACGCCGCCGGTGAACTCGAGGAGCTCGTTCATCATGCAGTCGTCGAGCCCGTAGACGCGGGCCACGCCGTCACCGACCGAGAGGACGGTGCCGACGCTCTGCATGGAGGTCTCCCCCTGATAGGACTCGATTTCTTGCTTGAGGATCGAGGTGACTTCCGCGGGTCGAAGGTCCATTTCAGTTCTTCCGTTGCTGGTGGGGCCGCGGCTCGCGCGGCGCTTCTGGGGGGCGCCGGCGGTGCCGGCGCGGGAGGGAGTCGTTCGGGTGTTCGGAGGCGTCGGGGGCTAGCCCGGATTATTCATGAAGACGTGCACCAGACACAGCAACTCGGTTCCTGGTGGTGCTTTGCGGGTTCTGCCGACGCAGGCGACCCTGAAGGGTCGTCGAGGAAGCCAGGTTCCGAAAAGCGCCGCCAGGGGCCGAGAGGCCGTCGAAGACGGTCGGTTGCGAAGTCTGGTGTGCGTGTTCATGAAGGATCCGGGCTAGCTGGCGCTGGGCAGCTCGGCCTCCATCATCCTGCGGCGCAGGCCCGCCAGGCGGCCCTTCACCGAGTAGTCGATCAGGCGGTTGTCCACGAGCACGCGCACACCACCCATCAGGTCGGAGTTGATCTTGTTGTCGAGCATGACATCCTTGCCGAGCTGGGCGCCGATGGCGGCGGACAGCTCGGAGAGCTCGTTCGCCCCGAGGGCCAGGGCGCTCTCGACAACGCCCTCGACGGCACCGCGGCTGGCCAGCCAGCGCTGGCGGAAGGCCGGGGCCAGGCCCGCCAGGACCTGCTCACGGTTCTTGGAGAAGCACAGCCCGACGAAATTGCGGGTCAGCTCGTGGCAGCCGTCGAGCAGCTTCTCGAGCTTGGCCCGGCGCTCGGCCTGGGGGATGCGGGCGTCGAAGAGCCAGTCCCGCACGACCGGGTCCGAGAGCTCGATGTCGAACTTCTGCACGTCGGCGTGCACGGCGTCCACGGCCCCCTTGTCGGAGGCCAGGCCGAAGAGCGCCTCGGTGTAGCGCACCGTCACCGGGTCGAGGATCACGGTCAGGACTCCTTGGTCCCGGACACCAGCTCGCCCACCAGGCGGCGGTCGTCCTCGGCGTCCACGCGACGCTGGAGGACCTGGGTGGCGGCGGAGAGGCTGATGTCGACCACCTGGTCACGGATGGCGGAGATGGCCTGATCCTTGGCGGCCTCGATGTCGGCCGTGGCCCGCACGCGCAAGCTCTCGGCCTCCTTCTTGGCCAGGTCGATCATCTCGTGCTCGCGCTTCTCGGCCCGCTCGCGGGCCTCGGAGAGCAGCTTGGCGGCCTCGGCCTGGGCCTCGCCCAGGCGAACCTCCACCTCGGCGCGCACCTTCTCGGCCTCCTGGCTGGCCTTCTCGGCGCTGGCGATGGCCTCCTGGGCGGCGGCGTCGCGCTGGGACAGGGCCGTGGTGATGGGCCCCATGACCACCTTCCAGATGAAGGGCAGGGACAGCAGGAAGATGATCCAGGTCCACAGGATCCCGCCCAGACCGGCGGGGTCCATCGGGTTGTACTCGGTGCCTTCCAGGAGGGCGAGAGCCAGAGTGTTGTGCATGGCTTCGGTTCGTGAGTGGGGCGCTGAGGGCCTCAGCGAGCTCGAGGGGGTGCGGGGTGAGGGCCGTGCCCGCGGACTTCGGGAGCCCGCGCGGGGACTCCGGGGGGGGTGCCGGGTCGGTGTCCGAAGGGAGCCTCGGGGCTCCCCCCGGTCCGTTCCTCTGCGGCCGGTCGCTAGAGCGCGATCAGCAGGGTGACCACCACGGCGAAGAGGGACACACCCTCGATCAGCGCGGCCAGAATGATCGAGCCGCCGCGGATGTCCGCGGCCGCCTCGGGCTGACGGGCGATGCCTTCGTTGGCGGCCGCACCGATCTTGCCGATGCCGAGGCCGGCGCCGATCGTGGCGATGCCAGCACCGAGACCGGCGCCCATCTTGGCGATGTCCATGACTTCAGCTGTTTCTTGGACGGGGATGTTCATTCTGCTTCGTTTCTCCTACCGCGACCTCGGAGGCCGCAAGGGGGTTTGGAATTCTCGGATTAGGAACGGTCTGCCCCGACTTCGGGCGCGCGGCGGAAGGGCTCGGCGCCAGTCGTTCGGGGTGTGGGATCGGGGGCTCTGCGATCGGTGATCAGTGCTCGGGGTGGACCGAGGCGTGGACGAAGAGGATCGAGAGCTGGGTGAAGATGTAGGCCTGCAGCATCGCCACGAAGGCCTCGATGATCATGATGAAGACGGCGAAGGCGATGGCCACGGGCGAGGAGGCGAAGCCCGCGCCGGTCCCCATCGACTGGCCGAAGTAGAAGATCAGGCCCATGAAGGAGAGCACCACCATGTGGCCGCCGGTCATGTTCGCGAAGAGACGAATCATGAGGGCGAAGGGCTTCACGATCAGGCCGACCACCTCGACGATGAACATCAGGGGCCAGAGGGCCAGGGGCACGTGGGGCACCAGGCTCTTCCAGAACTCGACCGGGCCCTGCACGGCCATCCCGCAGATCAACATCGACAGGAAGGTGATCATCGCCAGGGCGGCGGTGATGAAGATGCTGGCGGTGGCGGTCGCGCTGCCGGGCACGAGCCCCATCAGGTTGATGAACAGGATGAAGAAGAAGACCGTCAGGAAGTACGGCAGGTACTTCGAGCCGGTGTCCTTGCCCATCACGGGCACGACCATCTCGTCCCGGATGTACATCGCGAAGCCGGTGAAGACCCGCGTCAGCCAGTCCCCCTTGCCGGTCCGCAGGTAGCCCGGGATGCCGCCCAGCAGGATGAAGATCAGGAGCACGGAGGCGAGCTGGAAGACCTGCAGGTTGGTCAGGAACAGCTCGGGGTGGGTCGCCTCGTCCCCGTCGGTGTAGGCGTTGTAGTCGAAGATCCCCAGCACCCCCGGCAGGGGGATGGCGAACAGGGAGGGCGCGTCGTCGTGGGCGCCGTGGGCCGCCTCTTCGCCGTGGGCCGCCTCGACCTCGTGCCCCGCCGCGTCGCCGTGCTCCACGTGCTGCACCATGCGCGAGGGCATCAGGTGCAGGTAGAGCTGCTTGAACGGGTTGTCGTTGTGGTGGTGGAGGGAGTACGACCCGGAGAACAGCACGGCTCCGAAGATGACGACCAGAGCCAGGAGGGGGCGGATGAAGTTCACGGTTGTCGCTGGGAGGCGGGCGGTGCCGGTGGGTCGGGCCTACTCGGTCGGGGTCTGGGCGAGGCTGGGTCCCCCGGGGGTCGACCCGGAGCCGGCGGGCGGGTTCTTCAGCAGGCGCACGCTGTCGAGGACCGCCACGGTCTGGATCACGAGGGCGGTGACCGCGAAGGTCACGAGGAAGAAGCGGTGATCGACCCGCGCGGCGGCCGCTTCGATGTACCGGAAGGAGAGGGCCCCCAGGAGCAGGAAGGCGAGCTTGAAGAGGAAGACCTCGACCACCGCCTGGAAGGCCCGCTGGGGGCGCGTGCGGAAGTTGTGGCGGCTCCAGCCCGCGCCGAGCATCGACACCGAGGTGCCGCACAGGACCCCGGCGACCACGCCCATGCCCTCCCGTCCGCCCAGCTGGAAGGCCAGGACGGCGCCGATCAGGATCACGGCGAGGGTGGCGATGGTCGTGCGGGTCATGTGTCGTCAGCCCCCCCGCCAGGAGGGGTGCGTCGCTGGTCGTTGGTCCCCGAGGGAACCGCTTGCAACAGGGAGTAGAAACCTCCCGCGGCCCCCAGGAAGATCCCCACGATCAGGAGCCAGGGGTGCGTTCCCAGCTTCCCGTCCAGCCAGTACCCCCCAAGTCCCAGCACACCCATCGAGGCCACGAACTGAAAGCCGAGACCGGCGTAGCGCCCGTAGGCGCCCATCGTCCGCATCGCTTCCCGGTTCTTCATGACCCGAGGGGCTTCAAGACCAGGAGGAGGCAGTCGACGTGAGCGGGCGACGGAGACGCGACCGCGTGCAACTCAGGCTGAAGCCTGCGCAGCGAGGCCGACGTGCGGGGGGAACCGAAGAGAGGGAGAGCGGGATCTGCCCGTTGCGGGAAGGCAGGATTCGTTTGTCATGCGGACCGGTCGTTCAGGCCCCCGAATCGGCCGTCTCGCGGCGCCTGGAGGGGTTCGAACGGCAAACAGCGTAGGGTCGTGCCCAGTGAGGTCAACCCGGCTCCTGGGAAATCCAAGGCCCCTCCCCAAAAAGCCCGCCGCACCGCCGGAAGGCCCGGCACCGGCGACCTCTTCCCTTCCCGGCCGAAAGCGTGTTCCCGCCGCTCGATCCCTGACGTAGACTGCTCGGCCGAATTCCGAGCCCGGGCCCCGTCGAGGCCCCTCGGACCCCCTCAAGAGTCCTCAGACGACCGGCGCCCGAACGCGCCGAAACCCGCGGAGAACCCCCTTGGAACGCACCCTCGTCCTGTTGAAGCCCGACGCCGTCCAGCGCCACCTGGTCGGCCCCATCATCAGCCGCTTCGAGCAGAAGGGCCTCAAGCTCACCGGCCTCAAGATGCGCTGCTTCCCCCTGGAGACCATCCAGCGCCACTACTCCGACCACGCGGACAAGCCCTTCTACGGCAACCTGGTCAGCTTCATGACCTCGGGGCCCGTGGTGGCCCTGGCCTTCGACGGCAAGGACGCCATCTCCGTGGTGCGCACCCTGGTCGGCAAGACCAACGCCCGCGAGGCGGCCCCCGGCACCATCCGCGGGGACTTCGGCATGAGCTTCTCGAACAACATGGTCCACGCCTCCGACAGCCCCGAGAGCGCCCAGAAGGAGCTGGGACTGTTCTTCGCCGAGGAGGGCGACCTGATCGACTGGGAGCCGGTCGACCTGGGCTGGACCTACAACGTGGAAGAAGAGCTCTCCTGAGCCTGAACGCCCGTCAGATCGGCGAGCTGATCGCGGAGCTGAGCCCCCTCCTGGCGGGCCTCGAGCTGCGCGACGTGCAGGCCCTTCCGCCCCGGGACCTCGTGCTCGTCTTCGAGCGCGGCGAGGGGGCCGAGGGGCCTGCGGTCCAGAGGCTGCGGCTGTCCGCCGACCCCGATCACTCCCGGCTGCACCTGCAGCAGGGCCGCCTGCGGCGCGGCAAGGGCCCCACGGGCCCCTTCTTCCAGCGTCTGCAGGAGGAGCTCGTCGGGGCCCGCCTGCGGGCCATCTCCCAGGTGCGCTCCGACCGCCTGGTGCTGCTCGAGCTGCGCGGAGGTCCCGGGGGCGACCGCGGCTTGCTGGCGGAGCTGACGGGCCGCCACGCCAACCTGATGCTGCTCGACCGGGACGACCGGGTGCTCGAGCTGCTCGTCCCGCCCCCCGCCAGGCAGAAGACCCCGCGCCTGGTCACGGGTGAGGTCTGGCAGCCGCCCCCCGGGGCGCCCCCGGACAGCAGCGCGACCCCCGGGGTCGCCGAGGCCTACCCCGAGCCCCCGGAGCCGCCCCCCGGAGTGCTGGCCGGCCACGCCCCCCTGGCGCCCCTCTCCTGGCGCGTCGAGACCGTCCTGGGCGCCGCCGCCCGCGAGCGCACCGACGAGCAGGTGCGCAAGAGCCTGCGCAAGCGCCTGCAGCGCAAGCGGTCCCGGGCCGCCTCCCTGCTGCAGGGCCTCGAGCGCAAGCTCGAGGCCACCGCCCACGCCGAGCGGGTGCGCCTCGATGGTGAGCTCCTGGCCGCCAACCTCGGACGCCTGCAGCGGGGCATGGAGTCCATCGAGCTCGAGGACTGGTACGCCGAGGGCACGCCCATGCGCCGGCTCGAGCTCGACCCGCGCCGCTCCCCCGCCGAGAACGTGGAGCGCACCTTCGAGCGCTACAAGAAGCTCGAGCGCAGCCGGGCCGAGATCCCCGCCGAGCTCGAGCGGGCGAAGAAGAAGCTCGCGACCCTCGAGGAGCTGCGCGCCGCCTGCGACGACCCCGAGCAGGACCCGGAGGAGGTCGAGGCCCGAGGCCTGCAGGCGGGCCTGCTCGACCCGGCCCAGGTGGCGGACGAGCGCAAGCGCAAGACCCCTGCCCCGCGTCTCCCCTACCGGGTCTTCCGGGCCACCTCCGGCGCGGAGATCCGCGTCGGCCGCAGCGCCCGGGACAACGACGCGCTGACCTTCAAGCACGCCCGCGGCAACGACCTCTGGCTGCACACCGCCGACGCCCCGGGCAGCCACGTGGTGCTGCGCTGCGGCGACCAGCGCCCCGCCCCCAAGGGCAAGGGCGGCTCGCGGACCGTCGAGCCCGACCAGGAGGACCTGCTCGACGCCGCCCATCTGGCGGTGCACTTCTCGCCCCTTCAGGGGGCCACCCGGGCCGCGGTGCACGTGGCCCCGCGCAAGCTGGTCCACAAGCCCCGGGGCGCCAAGGCCGGCCTGGTGACCCTCTCCGGGGGCCGGAAGCTCGAACTGAGGCTGCAACCCGAGCGCCTGGCGCGGTTAGTGCGCCCCGACCGGACCTCCCCCTGAGCCCATCGCGTAGCCTGTGCGGTCGCCCCAGCGCCAGCGCGCCACCGAATGAAGCCTCCCGCCATGAAGCTCCAGCTCCCGACCGCCCTCCTGGGCTGCACCCTCCTCGCCGCCTGTGCGTCGAACTCCATGTCCCGGGAGGAGAAGCAACGCCAGGTGGAGATCCATATCGACTCCTGCGCGGTCAACCTCTCCATGGGCGACTACGCCCGGGCCGAGAGCCAGGCCCTCAAGGGGCTGGCTCTGGACGAGGACAACTTCCTCCTGACCCTCTACCTGGGCCGCGCGCTCCTGAACAAGGGCGGCATCAAGAACATCGAGCTCGCGGAGTACTCCCTGCGCAAGCTGGACGACGACGAGGACTTCCGTGTCTCCCTCTCCCTGGGCGAGGTCCTCGAGCGCAAGGGGCTGGCCTACGAGCAGGCCGCCGACGGAGTCGAGAGCGGCGAGCGCTACACCCCCGCTCCGGACCCGGCGCAGCGCGCCGAGGAGCTGCGGGTCGAGGCCAGAGGCTACTACCAGGAGGCCCAGACCCTCTTCTCCAGGTCCCTCGACCTGCAGCCCAACGACACCGAGGTGCTCAACGGCCTGGTGCGCGTGTCGGCCCTGCTCGGGGAGTTCGAGGACTCCCTGGCCTGGTGCCAGGCGGTGGTCAACATCACGCGCTCCGACCGCCTCTTCTGGCGCCAGCAGCTGGAGCGCCCCGAGATCTCCCCCGGCGAGGAGCAGCGCATGTGGAACAACGTCTCCAAGCTGCGCAAGCTCGAGCAGGCCGTGCACCTGCACGCCGCCGCGATCCTCAACAACCAGTTCGACCGCCCCGAGGCCGCGGTCGAGCAGCTCGACGCGATCCTCGCCTTCGACGCGGACATCGCCAAGGTCCACAGCCAGCGGGCCCAGCTGCTCGTCAAGCTCGGGCGCTACGAGGAGGCCATCGCCTCCCTCGACCGCTTCCTCGCCCTGACCGACTCCCAGTTCGAGCACCCCGACGTCCAGCGCGCCTGGCGCATCCGCCGCGACTGCGAGGCGGCCCTGCGGCTGGGGAGCTGAGCGCGGCGGGGGCTACTCGTCCTGCTGCGTCGCCCGCGGGCTCCAGACGCGCTTGCGCTCGATGCCCTGCCGGTCGATCAGCTTGACCTCGATCTCGACCTGACTGCGCTCCCGCAGGGCGCGGGTGATCTCCTCCAGGCTGCACAGGGGCTGGCCGCCCAGCTCGATCAGGATGTCACCCCGCTGCAGGCCGAGCTCCTCGGCCACGCTGCCCGGCTGGCGGCTCTCGATCAGGAGGCCCACGCCGGGGCCGAGCAGGCGTCCCGCGGCCTCGGCACCCGTGACGGGCGTGCACTTGACGCCCAGGATCAAGGTCGAGCGTGCCCCCTGCCGCCCCCGCCCCGAGGGTCGCGGGGCCACCGGTTGCCCCTGGACCAGGAGCTGGGGATCGGTGCGAAAGCCCGGCACCCCGCTGGTCCAGCCGAACTCGCTGCCGGGCGCGAAGGGGCGCGCCATGAAGGACGCCAGGCCCGGGACCTGGTGGCGCAGCTCGGGCGCGCTCTCCAGCAGCGCCTCGAGGCTCTCGGCCGCGTAGGTACGCCTGTTCCAGGCCCCGCGCTCGAGCACCGACTCGTAGAGGGTCACGCCCTCGGGCTGGATGTCCAGGTGATAGCGACGGGTCACCCGCGCGTTGCGCGGGAGCTGAAACTGCCGCGGGGCGTGCAGGCCCGTGACCTGCCGATCCTCGAAGGGCAGGACCTCCCCGAAGGAGGAGAAGGACCGCAACTCCTGGGCCGGGTCCAAGGAGGGCCTTCGCTCCAGGCGGGCCCGCTCTCGCACCAGCTCCTCGTCCAGGAGCCGGTGCAGCTGGCCCGTGTCCGTGCGCACCCAGCGCACGCGCCGCGGCTGGGCGATGTGCTCGAGCTCGCGCAGGGCCATCCGCGCGGCCCAGGCCAGCTCGGGCTCGCCCGGGTCCATGGACCATGACTGGACCGCCAGGCGTAGCTTGAAGTCGTCCGCCGCCCGGGCCACCAGCTCGTCGAAGGCCAGCTCGCGGGCGTCGATGTCCACGTCGGCCAGGCGCGCCCGCCAGGAGTCCACGTCCACCGTCGCGCGGGCCACGAGCTGCAGGCGCCGGGAGCGGGGCGCGCGCTCGGACTCCGCGGCTGCGCCCCCCTGCTCCGAGGCCTCGCGGACCTCCTGGGCGCTGGCCGAGCCGACCGAGAGGAGCAAGAGGCCGGCCGTCGCGAGCCCCAGGCTGCTCAGCGTGGACCTCGCGGCCGTCATCTCAGCGCCACCCGTCCCTGCTGGAGGGACCGTTCGCGCCCGGCTGGGAGTAGCTCGCGGGGCTCCCCTGGCCGGCCAGGGGCGTACCGAAGGTGTGGAAGGGCACGACCGACTGGCCGTAGCTCCGGGCGCGCTCGGAGAAACCGCCCGCGCCGTCGATCTCGCGCAAGGGCTCGCCACGGCGCTCGACCTCGGCCACGGGCGTCGGCTCCAGCGTCCCGCCGGGGGAGCCGCCGTCGTCGACGACGACCGCCGGACCGGGGCCGGCCGGAGCGCTGTCCGCAGGGTTGGGCGCGGCGCCGCCGCCGGAGTTCAACAGCCAGGAGCCGGTCCAGGTCCCGGCCAGGAACAGCACCGCGGCCGCCGCCGCGGGGAGGGCGAAGCGCAGGAGCCTGCCGGCGGGTCGCGGCCTCGCAGCCGGGACGGAACCCTCGCCCGGGGAGCTCTGGATCAACCCCTCGGCGAGCAGGCGCCCACGCATCTCGGCCCAGCCGGAGGGCGTGGGACGCTCGGCGGTGCGCTGGAACTCCTCCGCGCGCAGGCCGCGGGCGGCCTCCGCCCGGGCCAGGAGCTCGCGACAAGGAGCGCAGGACTCCAGGTGACGGGCGACCCGCTCGCGGCCGGGGGACTCGAGGTCACCGCCGACGAAGAGGGGCAGCTCGGCCTGGGTTTCGATACAGCTCATGGGACTCAACTCCGGTCCTCGGGGCCCGTCTTCTCGGCCCCGTGGGTCCCGCGTGCGCCGGCCGTCCGGCCGCCGTTCGTGGACCCCTGGGCGTCCGCGTCGGAGCTCGCTTCAAGGCTCCCGCTTCCGCCGTCCTCGGGTACGTTCCCTTCGCGGTCCCCGTTGGACCAAACCTGGGACTCTCTCTCTCGCTCCCGCCGTTCCCACTCCTCCTGGAACAGCTTCCGGCCCCGGTGCAGGCGCCAGCGTACGGTCACGTGGGTGGCACCCACGATCTCGGCGATCTCGGTGCAGGGCAGACCCTCGAACTCCCGCAGCACCAGGGCCGACTGGAAGTGGGGCGCCAGGGCGTCCATGCAAGCGCGCACCTCGCCGACGGTCTCCTCGCGCAGCATGGGCTGGGAGGGGTCCTCGACCCGCTCGTCGACGATCTCGGGCTCGGCCTCGTCCTCGTCGGCGCCTGCGGTCGAGAAGGTCGGCCGGCGCTTGCGCAGGTGGTCGATGGCCAGATTGGTCACGATGCGGTACAGCCACGTGCTGAAGGAGTGGCCGAAGTCGAAGCGCTCGAGGCTCTTGAAGACGCGCATGAAGGCGTCCTGCACCAGGTCCTGGGCGTCCTCGTCGCTGGGCACCAGGTTGCGGGCAACCCGCCAGGCCCGGCGCTCGTAGCGCCCGTAGAGCTCGGCGAAGGCGCGCTCGTCCCCGGCCAACGCCAGGCGCAGGGCCGCGTGGTCGGCCTCCCGGGCCTCGGCCGCACCCGACCTCGCGCCGCTGGGCTCGTGCTGAGCGCTCCCTGCGGGTCGGGACGCTCCGGACTGGGAGGCTTCGAGGCTCATCTCGGGGGGATCTGGATCTTCGGGCGAGTGGTCCATGGAGTCGACGATGCCGTGCTTCCTTCGACATCGTAGGCGCCCGGGCGCCAGGAGCACCCCTCGGTTCTCGCCGCCGAGATCGGGGAGATCACCCGGGCCTACGACGCCGAAAGGCCCCTGTTGGCGGGAGCTTCCGCCTGGATCACGGATTCCTTACGCCCCCGAGCGGGCCCCAGGGCCCCCTCAGGGCAGGCGATTCCAGGCCCGCTCGGCCTCGAAACCGGCCCGCAGGGGCCCGGCGATGGGCTCCGGGTACTCCAGGAAGAGGGCCTCGGGCCCCAGGCGCCGGTGCAGGAAGAAGGCCCAGCGCCCCAGGCCCCGCAGGTAGGCCTGGGAGTCCCGGAAGCGGCCGGCCCGCTCGACCTCCACCCGCATCAGCTCCGGGGTGGCGTAGCTGCCGCCTCCGACCCGGCCGATGGCCTCGAGCATGAGGGCCCGGTCCGGGTCCGGCACCTGGTCGAGGGCCTGGAGCAGAGACTCCCGGTCCCAGCCGTGAGCTTCCTGGAGCAGGCGCCCGAGGCCCAGGCGGAAGGCGGCCAGGCGAGCCTCGTCCCCGCCGCAGAGCTCCCGCAGCTCGACGACGGCCCGACGGTAGGCCTCCAGCGGCGTGCCCCCCACCTCGGCCAGGAAGTCCCCCCGGTACATGTTCATGGCGGCGTCCGCCCACAGGAGCTCGGGGTGGGGCTCGTCGTAGCCCTCGAGGATCTCGACCCAGCGGGCCCGGTCCCCCTCGAAGTGGGGCAGCACCTTGGCCAGGTAGCGGTCGTAGCCGTAGCCCTTCTGGTGCAGCAGCTCGTCCACGTTCTCCCCGATGCGCTCCGGTCGCCCGCCCACGAGGGCGGACAGGCTGGCGTGCACGCCGACGCCCAGGAGCAGCGACCCGAGAATCCAACCCAGGCGACGCTCCGCGACCAGGGGATGGCTCGTGAGCTGCCCCAGGAGGCCCGCCACCAGGAGGGCCGCCATCAACCACACGGGCACCAGCCGCAGGCAGATGAAGAAGTAGTAGGCCCGCCCCTGCACGAAGCCGCTCGAGAGGTAGATCGCGAGGAACAGGGCCAGGTACCCGAGCAGATAGAAGGCCCCCGCCCGCGGAGAGCGCTGCCCGGGCACCGGCGCCGTGCGCCGCCGGCGGAAGGCGAAGGCCACGGCGCCCAGGAAGAAGATCGACCAGGTCATCGGCGTCATGCGCTCGGCCGGCTCTCCCTCGACGAAGATCGACCCCAGGTACTCCCGGAAGAGCACGGAGTTCGAGGGACCGTCCTCGCCCCGCAGCACGGCGGTGCCGTGGATGTCGAAGACGGCCTCGCCGACCTGCGCGTACATCCACGAGAGGGGCGCGGCCCCCACCACGGTCCCCAAGAGGCCCGCCAGCCCTCCCAGGCCGAAGAGGTCCCGAGTGCGCAGGATCAGCAGCAGCAGCAGCACCCACAGGGCCGCCACCGCCACCTGGTAGGAGTAGAACAGCCCGAAGCCGGTCACGAGCCCCAGCAGGAGGTACTGCCGTGGTCGTGCGTCCTTGCCGATCAGGATGCGCGCCCCCACCCCGAGCACGCCGAGCTGGAACAGGCAGCCCTCGAAGTGCACGCCGACGTTGATCAGGCCGAGCTTCTGGTAGGCCTCGGGCCCGAAGATGAACAGGAGCCCGAACCAGAGCCCCGAACGAGCCCCGAAGAGCGACTGGGCCAGGCGGCAGCCCGCCAGGAGAATCGCCACCTGGAAGCCGACGGCCACCAGCTTGTGGGCCAGGAGGTTCTGCCCCACCAGCAGGTAGCTGACCGCCGCGAGGTGGCTCGCCACGAAGCCGCCGCCCTCGTAGTAGTGGTAGGCGAGCTGGTGGTGGGGCACGTCCAGGCCGTCGAGCATGGCCTTGGCCGCGGCGCCCTTCTCCAGCTCCTCCAGCCAGAAGAAGACGTCCGCCATCCCCAGCACGAGGGCCGCCTTCACCAGGAGCAGGAGGCCCACCAGGGCCGCCACGGTCCCGCGACCCAAGCGCTCCGGAGGGGCGATCATCGGCGGGAGGGTAGCCTGTGGGCTAACCTCTCGCCATGACGTCCGTGCGCGAGGATGACCGGCGGGTCCTGGTCGGGGGCTTGCTCCTCCTGGCGCTGCTGCTCCTGCCGTCCCTGCTGCGCGGCGGCTGGGTGCTCGACGACCGGGAGCTCCTGTTCGACAACCCGGTCACCGGCGGCGCCCTGGCCTGGACCGAGGCCTTCGCCCGGGACTACTTCCACCACCTCGGGGGCTCCGGGGCCTGGCGCCCGGTGGCCAGCCTCTCCCTGCGCCTCGACCGCCTCCTGTTCGGGGAGTGGGTCGTGGGCTACCACCTCGTCAACGGGATCCTGCACCTGACCGTGGTGGGCCTGGCCGCGGTGCTCGGCCTGCGCCTGGGGTTGGAGCGCAGGGCGCTGCTCTTCGGCCTGGCGGTCTTCGCCCTGCACCCCCTCGTCGCGGACGCGGTGGTGTGGATCTCCGGACGCACCTCGCCCCTCGCGGCGCTCTTTCCCCTGGCCGGCGCGGTGGTCCTGACCGGCGCCCGGCGCGTCGGCGCGGGCACCCTGGCCGCCGTCGGTCTGGGCCTCCTGGCGGGGCTCTGGAGCAAGGAGGACGCGCTCACCTTCGCGCCTCTGTTGGTGGCCCTCGGCTGGCGCCGATCGTCACGGGCGGGGTGGTGCGTGCTGAGCGTGGTGCTCGCGGTCCTCTTGCTGTGGTGCGCCGGTCGCGCGGCGGCCCTCGGGACGCCCCTGCCCCGGGCCTCGACGCCGGTGCTCGCGGGAGCATCCCTCCTCGAGCGTCTCGAGGTCGGTGGCGCGGCGCTCTTCGAGGGTCTGCGGCTCGTCCCGTGGCCCGCGGGCTACCCGCCGCAGTACCGCCTCGAGCTGCTGCAGGAGCGCTGGTCCAGCCCGCACCCGGCCCTCGTGCTCGGTGCCGCGACCACCCTGCTCCTCACGCCCTGGCTCCTCGTCGCCCGGCGCCGGGGGCGGGTGGGCCTGTGCACCGGCGCCGCGGCCCTGGCGGCCCTGGCCTGGCTGCCCTTCACCCAGCTCGTGCCCCTGGGCGAGCTCCTCGCGCCGCGCTTCCTGTACCTGCCGCTGCTCTTCGCGACCCCGCTCGTGGGCGGCTTGTTCGCGCGCTGGGTGCCTGCGCGGATGGACCGGGTGGCTCTGCCGCTCCTCGCAGTCGGGCTCGCCGCCCTGCTCTTCGAGCGCGCCGGGGTCTACACCGACCGCGGCGCCTGGCGCGCGGAGCTCTTGCGCTTCGCGCCCTGCGACGCCCCCTCCTGGAACGACCTGGGGCTCTTCCGCGAGGAGGACGGGGACGGAGACGGCGCGCGCGCCGCCTGGGAGCACGCCATCGCCTGCGACCCGCACTACAGCAAGAGCTGGTCGAACCTCGGGCGTCAGCACCTCGCCGCGGGCCGCCTGGACCAGGCCCGCGAGACCCTCGAGCGCGCCGTCCAGGCCGGCCCCCGCAACCCGATCGCGCACCTGAACCTGGGCAGCGCCTGCCTGAGGCTCGACGACCTCGACGCCGCCCGCGCGAACTACGCACGCGCCGCGCAGCTGGCCCCGGGGCTGGCCCCGGCCTGGCGCGGTCTGGCCCAGGCGCGCTCCCGAGGCGGCGACCTCGCGGGCGCACGCGAGGCCCTCGCGCGCGCCCTCGAGCTCGACCCCGCGGACCCCATCGCGCAGACTCTGCGCGACCGCCTCCGCGAGGGACCTTGATGCGCCGCCGACTCACACCCCTGTTCGTCCTGGCCCTCTTGCTGGTGGCCTGCCGCCGCGCGGCCCCCGCCGGCCCGGCCACGGGGCAGGAGCTCTTCAGGCGCGAGCTCTGCGGCTCCTGCCACGGGAGCACCGGCAAGGGAACCTGGATGGGCCCCCCCCTGCGGGAGCTCGGGGAGTCCTGGACCCGGGAGGAGCTGGCGGACTTCCTGCGCGACCCGGCCGCCAAGGTGCGGACCGATCCGCGGCTCGAGGAGCTCTCGCGGCGCTTCCCGAACGCGATGAAGGCCAACCAGGTGCTCGGCAAGCAGGAGCGCACGAGGCTCGCGGACTGGCTCCTGAGCCTCTGAGCCTGCGCTCCGGCGGCACATGGGCGAGGGGTGAGGCCCCGTGGTAGGCTGAAGCGGGAGCCCTGAGGCTCTCCTCATCACCTCGAGTCCGCACCCCGAGCCCCCAGACGAATCCCCATGCGCACCCGCATCCTCACTGGCCTCGCCGCACTCTGCGCCCTCGGCGCCAGCGCCCAAGCCCAGGGCGACTTCGTGTTCCAGATCGACTCCAACGCCACCGGCTTCACCTGGAGCGGGACGTCCTCGCTCGGCGACATCGACGAGCAGCCGCCGAACTTCACCCTGCAAGGGACTGTGGTGCTGACCATGAACGGCGGCGGCAACCCCGTCGGCGCGGGTGGCTTCCCCGGCGGGGGCGACGCCCTGGTGACCCCCAACATCCACGGTGAGATCCCGAACCCCGTGCCCTTCCTGCCGCCCCTGGCCACCCTCGACCTCGCGAACGCGCACCTCGACGTGACCTCGCCCGGCTTCGCCGTCAACGCAGCCGGTGGCTTCTCCACCAGCGTGACCATCCACATCCTCAGCGGCACCCTCGTGATCGACGACTTTAGCGGGGGGCAGACGATCCTCGACCTCTCGGGCCAGAGCTCGACCCCCAGCCCGGCCAACGGCACGGTGAGCTGGACCGGCAGCAGCTACCTCCTGACCGCACCGGTCACGAACGCCTTCAACTTCACCGACCCGGGCTCCGGGATCACCGGTTCGATCAGCTTGAGCGGCACGATCGTGGCGAGCCACACGCCCGTGGCCCCGTCGGTCTACTGCCAGAGCAACCCGAACTCCACCGGCGCCGCGGCCCAGATCGCCTCCACGGGCACCACCAGCCTGGGCCAGGCGGACCTGGCCCTGGACGTGAGCCAGCTGCCGGCCAACGTCTTCGGCCTCTTCTTCTATGGCCCGAACCAGGCGACCATCCCCTTCGGCGACGGCATCCGCTGCGTCGACGGCAGCCTGCAGCGCTTCCCGGCCGTCAACACCGGGATCTTCGGCTCGGTCAACCAGCCCATCAACACCGGCACCCTGCCCCCGACCGGCCCCGTGACCGTGGGTGACCTGCGCAACTTCCAGTTCTGGTTCCGCGACCCCGCCGCCGGCGGCGCGGGCTTCAACACCTCGAGCGCAGTGGGAGTGCTGTTCACCCCCTGAGCTCGCGGGACCGACCACTCGCGACACCACCATGGCGGGCCCGGCTCCTCAGGGAGCCGGGCCCGCTCCTCGTGAGGAGGAGCGGCCTCAGCGCCGCAGCGCGCGCAGGCCCCCGGCCAGCAGCGCCACCGACGTCGCCAGCGCGAAGAGGATCCCCAGGGACCGACCGGGGGGCGCGTAGGCCATCACCACCCGCCGCGCGCCGGGCGGCAGGTACAGGGCGGTCGCCAGGGCGTCCGCCCGGTACGTGCGGGCCGGCGCGCCGTCGACCTCCACCGTCCAGCCCTCCTGCAGGTCCACAGGCTCCGCCAGGACGATCCAGCCCGCGACGCCCTCCACCTCGAGCTGGATGCGCCGCGCCGTACTCGCAACGCGCCGATCCTCCAGGGGCACCACGCGCTGATCGGCCAGCTCCGTGGACCACCAGCGCAGGCCGTCCTGTTCGGTGAGCACCCGCCCCCCGTGGGCCGCGGTCCAGCGGCGCAGGGCAGGGTCCTCCGTGTCCGCTCCGACGAAGAGGATCGACCCGGCGCCCGCGCTGAGCTCCGTCGCGAGGGCGTCGGGATCCCCCTCGAGCTCGACCATGCACTCGCTGCCGGCCTGGAAGTCCTCCGAGCGCAGCCGCGCCACGACGGCCGCGCGACGCGCCTCGGGCTCCCCCACCACCAGGGTCGGCGCGGCGACCCGCGCCAGGCGCGGCCGCGCACCGTGGCGGCGGTAGAGCCACAGGCGCGGCACCTCCGCCCTCTGCAGGGCCTCGCGCACTCCCGGCGCCAGCCGCGCCGGACCGAAGACCCGCTCGAGGTGCCCGAAGCCCGGCCGCGGCCGGCCGTCCTCCTGGTCGAGGGGCAAGCTCGAGGAGAGGAAGCGGGTGTTCAGCACGTCCAGGGCGCCGCGGGCCTCGAGCTCCAGCTCACGGGCGGTCAAGAACTGCGGCAGGAGCTCCTCGAGCTCCGCCGGCGCCGTGCTCTCGCCTCCCAGGGCGCCGCCGGTGGTCTCGATCCGCAGGGAGACCCAGCCGGGTTGCTCTCGGTGGGTCTCACCGTGCATGCGGAAGCGTCCCTTCTCCGCGAGCACCGGCCCCAGCTGGGCGGCGGTCATCGCCGTGCGCGGCCCGACAGGCCCGAGCTCCTGATCGGACTCCCTCGGCCCGAGTCGACCCGTATCCCACAGCACCAGGACCACCAGCGCCGCGCCGAGCAGCACCGTGCGGGACGCGAGCGGGCGCCAGCGCTGGAGGGCGTCGAAGCCGAAGGCCGCCAGCAGGATCGCGCCGAAGCCGAAGACCTGCACGAAGCGCGTGGGCCGCCGCATGCGGTCGTAGCCGGGGAGCCACTCGTAGGCCCAGTCGTGCACCGCGCCCGAGGCGAGCACGTACCCCACGGCGGTCCCCAGCAGCACGCCCCAGAACGCCCGCCGCCGTACGGAGGTCAGCAGCCCGAGCAGCGCCCCGACCGCCAGCGCGATGCCCCCCGCCCCGCTGTACTGCTCGACCAGCTGCCCTCCGAGCACCAGGAGGTGACTGTCCGTCGAGGAGGCCGCCACCGCCTCCTCGATGGCGGAGTCCCGGGTCGCCTCCACCGACAGGGGCTCCCCGCGTCCGACCGAGCCGAGCCAGGAGAGCTCCGGAAGGAGCCGCGGCGCGCCCAGACCGAGCAGCACGACCAGCGCCAGGAGCGCGCCCCCGGCCAGCCGCCCCCAGGCCCCCGCGCCGCGCCTGCGCAGGAGCCAGGGCAGGACGAAGGCCAGGCTGAAGCAGACGAGCCAGTAGAAGGACGGCTCCCCCCCCGCGTGCCACTGGGCGGCGCCGAGGACCCCCAGCCAGGCCCCAGCCCGCCAGGGACGCCGGTCCTCCAGGAGGTCCAACAGACAACCCAGGAACCAGGGCCACCAGGCCACCGCATAGCCGAAGGCGAAGGGGGTCGCCACGAAGCCCATGGCCGGAAAGCGCGACAGGACGAAGAGCAGCGCGCAGGCCAGGGCCGCGGGACGCCCGGCCCCGAGCCGCCGCACCAGCCAGGCGGTGCCCAGGCCGCCGACGACGAGGTGCAAGAGCAGCAGCACGTTCATCCCCAGGGCCGGACCGAAGGCCCGCACACCCAGGAAGAAGGGCGGGTAACTGAACGGCTTGGTGGCCACGCCGAAGAGCGGCGAGCCCGCCTGGAGCCAGGGGGTGCGCACCGCGGTCCAGTGCCCCCGCTCCACCTCCTGCTCCACGTGCAGGGCGTCCACCAGGTGCATCGTGTGCCAGTCGTGGTCGATGCGGGCGTGGTCGGAGAGGTGCGCCCCGTAACCCGACCACAGGGCCCCCAGCAAGGCGAGCAGGAGCACCGCAACCCACGGCCACGACGGCCCCGTCTGCCCGGTGTCGTCAGTGGTCAAGACCGTACGCCTTCAGGTGCTCGCGCAGCACCTGCGCGTGACCCGCGTTGCCGCGCTCCTCCGCCCAGCGCAGCGGTGTCCAGCCGTTGTCGGAGGTCGCCGTGGCATCGGCCCCGGCTTCCAGCAGCAGGCGCAGGACCTCCGAGTGCCCCGGGTCCACCTTGGCCGCCCAGCAGAGGGCCGTCAGGCCCTCGGGGCAGGGCACCTCCGGGTCCGCGCCCATCTCCAGCATGAGGGCCACGAAGTCCGGGTAGCTCGACATGACCGCGCTGGTCAGGGGCGTGGTCTTGAAGGTGCCCGAGATCGCGTCGAGCTTGGCGCCGATCTCGAGCAGCCGCTCGCCCATCTCCACATCGCCGCAGGTGGCGGCGTAGTTCATGGCCAGGTCCAGGTAGCGCAGCGGGAAGCGCGCGCCGCGCTCGAGCAGGAGCTGGAAGGACTCCGTGTCGGTCATGCTCGCGAGCCCGAAGAGCGGGTTCGCCCCATTGACCGCGCGCGGATTGACCTCGACCCGGTGCTCGAGCAAGAGCCGCAGGCTCGGCCCCGCGTCCGCGGTGATAGCGGCCATCAGGAGCGGCGTGAAGCCCCAGGAGCCCGCCACCGCGTGGGGGTCTGCGCCGTGGTCGATCAGGAGCCGGACCTTGAGCGGGTCGTGCACCGCCAGCATGAGGGGCGTCAGCTCCCGCGGGCCGCGCACGTCGGGGGCGTCGCCGCAGGCCAGCAGGGCCTCGACCTCGGCGGCGCTGCCGAAGGCGGCCGCCGCGTGCAGGGGCGCGAGCCCCAGGGCCTCCAGCTGCCCCGCGGGCACGTCGCGCCCGGGCCCGGGGCCGAGCAGCGTGTGGGTCGGCCCGCTCTGACCGTCGAGGGCGAGCGCCATGGCCGCCCAGGCGGAGGCGAAGAAGGAGACGAACTGGTGGATCCCGTAGGGGAAGCCGGAGACCCGCTGGGGCTGACCCTTCAGGTGCCGTCGGGTGGCGACGAACCAGGTGCCGTCGGGCCTCTGGTCCGAGAGCAAGAACTGCACGCCCCGCTCCCAGGCGGCCTCCCCCGCACGCAGTCCGCCGAGCTGGTGCAGGGCCACCAGGGCCTGGCCGGTGGCGTAGGCGTCGCTCTCCATGCGCCGCGTCTGGGCCCAACCGCCGTCCTCCCGCTGCAGCTCGAGCAGCGCACGGACGTCCCGCGCCAGGCTCTCGAGCGGCGCGCCGCTCCAGGCCAGGCCCCACAGGCGCATGCTGTGGTCCTCGGTCGTGACGGGCTCGAAGGCCGCGAACCACTCCCGGGCCCGGTCGAGGCGAGCCTCCATCTCCGCGGCGCGTCCCTCCGGCCCGTACAGCGCCAGCCCCCGGACCGCCAGCGCCGTCGAGGTCGTGTGGCTGTCCTCGAAGGGCGCCCGGTGCTCGTTGGCGTACCAGGCCCCGCCGACGGTCTGGCGCGCGGCGACGAAGTGAGCCACCGCGTCGGTCACCAGGTCCTTGGGTCGGCCGTGGGCCCCCAGCCCGATCAGGATCAGACCCCTGCCGAAGACGCCGACCCCGTCGCAGACGAGCAAGGGCTCGTAGCGGTTGGCGGACTCAGCGTGGATCGCCTCCGCCTGCTGGCGGGCCAGCTCCTCGTCCACCGCGAAGCCGACCTCCCGGGCCACGCCGACGGCCAGCGCGCCGAGGCCCTCGTGGTGGCAGGAGAAGCAGCCGATCTCCTCCATCCAGACCCGCTGGCTCGACTGCAGGGGTCCGAGGGCGCGCTCGACGGCGGCGCGCACCTCGTCGCGTTCCGCCGCCTCCTCACCCAGCGAGCCCAAGGCCCCCACGAGCACCAGTGACGGCAGGCAGACTGCGAACGGGAGGGACTTCATGGGAGCGCGGCGCGCTCGAGCTCCGCGCCACTCGCCCCCGAGAGTAGCACGGCCCTCGCCGGCCGCGAGTCAGCGCCTCCCGCCACGGGCGGCCGCCGCTCGGCTGCTGGGCCAGGGCCGCTCACGGCCACCCGACCGGCTGGCCGCAGTCCCCCCCGAGCACCACGGCAGCACGTGGCTCCCCATCGAGTCGGGGGCCACGAGAGGGGGCCGGAGGATCATCACGAGCTCCGGGTCCGGACCCCGGGAGACTCCCCCACGGGCTGGCCACGGTGCCAGATCCGGCCCCGGCGCGCGCCGACCGGCAGGCGGCACGAAAAAACCGGCGGCCGTGACCGGTCTGTGACAAGCCCCGAGCCGAAGGATCTAGAACCGAGATGAGATGTTCACGGACACGCATTGCGGACATCGAGACTTGACCATGGACGATATCGGAGTCGTAGGCCTCGACTGGCGCCGCGGGGGACCCCGGGAGCTTGCCGAGCTCAGCTTGCCCGCCGAGGAGCGCGGGGCTGCGCTCCTGCGCCTGGCCCGCGAGATCGGCGCCGAGGAGCTGGTCTACCTCGGCACCTGCAACAGGGTCGAGGTGGCCTTCGTATGCGCCGACGGCGCTCCGGTCCAGGAGGTGAGGCGGCGGGTGTTCGCCGCCCTGCGCGGTCGCGTACCGGCGCCCGGCGAGGCGGAGCGTCTCCTGCGCGCCTGGCACGGCGAGGGTGCCGCCGAGCACCTCTTCCTGGTCGCCACCGGCCTGGACTCGGCGCGCCTGGGCGAGACCGAGATCGCCGGCCAGGTGCGCGCCGCCCTGGAGCTCTCCCGCGAGCACGGACTCTGCGGCGCGCGGCTCGAGGTGCTCTTCGAGGAGGCCCTCAAGCTCTCCAAGCGCGCCCGCGCCCAGACCGGCCTGGGCGAGGGCCGCACCTCCCTGGCGGAGATCGGCCTCGACCGCCTGCGCGCGCAGCTCGCCGACACCCCCGGCGAGGTGGCACTCGTCGGCGTGTCCCCGATGACCGAGCGCTGCGCCCGCGAGCTGGTGGCCGAGGGTCACCGGGTGCTGGTCGTGAACCGCACCCGCGCGCGGGCCGAGGAGCTGGCGCGCGACCTGGGCGACGCGGCCCGCGCCGTGACCCTCGAGGACTTCCGCGCGAGCCCCGCCCCCGTGGTCGCCCTGGTCTCGGCCACCGGCGCCGCCGGGGCTCTCTTCGGCGCCGCCGAGCTGGACCGCCTGCGCCAGGTCGGACTGCGCCTCGCGGTGGACTTCGCCACGGACCCGGACGTGGAGCCCGAGGCCGCCCGCGAGCTGGAGCTCGAGCGCTTCGGCATGGAGGAGGTCCTGGCGGAGGCCGAGCGCGGCCGGGCTCATCGCCAGCGAGAGAGCGGCGAGGCCCGCGCTCGGGTGGACGAGGCTCTAGAGCGCCTGCAGGGCAAGCTCGCCCGGCGCGGCGCGGACCGCGCCATCGGCGCCCTGCGCGACGCCTGGATCGCCAAGGCGGACGACCAGGTCCAGCGGCTGCTCGACAAGCACTTCGACGACCTCGACCCCGAGCGAGCCGAGCTCCTGCGACGCTTCTGCGGGCGCCTGGCGAACCACTTCGCCCACCTGCCCGCCAGCGGGCTGCGGGAGCTGGCCTTCGCCTACGGCCCCCAGGTCCTGCGCGAGTTCTTCGCCCACGCCCCCGAAGAGCTGAGCCGGAGCCTGGGCGAGGCCACCTCCGGGGCACAGCTCTTCGCGGGCCTGGCCGAGGATCCGCCCGAGCAGGATCACCTGGCCAACGAGGGAGAGCGAGCGTGAGCGCCCGGACCCTGCGCATCGGGACCCGCGGCTCCGCCCTGGCCATGACCCAGGCGCGGCACATGGCCGCACGGCTCAACGAGCTCGGACACACGTCGGAGATCGTGGTCGTCAGGACCACCGGCGACGCGGACCAGGTGCGCCCCTTCGCCGAGGTGGGCGCGCCGGGGGTCTTCGTGCGCGAGCTCGAGAGCGCCCTCCAGGAGGAGCGCGTCGATCTGGCGGTGCACTGCTACAAGGACCTGCCCTCGCTCTCCCCCGACGACCTGGTGGTGGCCGCCATGCCCGAGCGCGAGGACCCCCGCGACCGGCTGCTGGTCGCGGAAGCCGCCCACGACGCCGACGCCCCGGGCCTGCCCCTGCGCGAGGGAGCGCGGGTCGGGACCGCCTCCGCCCGGCGGCGCGCCCTGGTGCAGGACCTGCGGCCGGACCTCGTCTGCGAGAACCTGCGCGGCAACGTACCGACCCGCATCGACAAGCTGCGCGCCGGGGAGCACGACGCGATCGTCCTCGCCAGCGCCGGCCTCTTGCGCCTGGAGCGCGCCGCGCGACTCGGAGAGGGCCCGGCCCTCGAGCGCGACGGGCTGGTGGAGCTCGACCTGCCTCCGGAGTCCTTCGTGCCCGCGCCCTCCCAGGGCGCCCTGGCCCTGCAGGTGCGCGAGGCGGACGACCAGCTGCGCTCCCTGCTCGTCGCCCTGGACGACTCCGCCGGCCACCGGGCCGTGCGGGTCGAGCGCGAGCTCCTGGCGCGGGTCGAGGCCGGCTGCCAGGCGCCCTTCGGAGCCTGGTGCCGACAGACCACGGGCGGCGAGCTCGAGCTCTTCGGCGTGCTCGAGGTGGCCGGTGAGCTGCGCCGCTGGAACGGGGTGGGCGCCGACGACGCCCTGGCGCGCGAGGCCGCCGACCTGCTCCTGACCGGGAGGCCGCGTTGAGCGCCGCCCTGCCCCAGCTGCCCCCCGGCCTGCGGATCGCCCTGACCCGCTCGCCGGAGGACGCCGCCTCCTGGGAGGCGGCCCTGCGCGAGCGAGGAGCCCGAGCGGTGGCCTGGCCCTGCGTGGAGGTGCGCCCCCTGGACGTTGCGGCGGAGGAGCTGCGCGCGGCCCTGGCGGATGCGGACTGGGTCGCCCTCAGCTCACCGCGTAGCCTGCACCTCCTGCGCGAGGGGCTCGACGGCCTCGACGCTCTCGACGGCGCCGCCCACTCCTGGGCCTGCGTGGGACCCGCCACGGCCCACGCCCTGCACGAGAACCTCGGGATCGAGGCCGACCTCGTCGCCACCGGCGGCAGCGCGGCCTCACTGGCCGCGGAGCTGGCCGCCGCCTGCCCGAGCGGTGCGCGCGTGCTGGCTCTCGGACCCCGGGAGGGGCGCCGTGAGCTCGCGGAGCACTTCGCACGGCTCGAGCACCCCTTCAGCGAGCTGGCCCTGTACGAGACGACGCCCCTCTCCACCCCGCCGCCGGTCGAGCCGGATGCCCTGGACGGCATCCTGTTCGCCAGCCCCTCCGCCGTGCGCGGCTGGAGCGCGGCCGTGGCGGACGAGCCTGGCTGGTTGAGGGGCGCCCCCCCCACCGTGGCCCTCGGGCCGAGCACCCGCGCGGCCCTCGAGGAGGCCGGCGTCGAGCACGTCCCGACCGCGACGACCCGCGACCTGGCGGGGCTCTTGCGGGCCCTGCTCGAGACCATGAACACCCGCCCCTCCGGAGGCGCGACCGCCCGACAGCCATGACCGACGACTCCCTTCGACGACAGCGCCCCCGGCGCCTGCGGCGCAACCCGCTCCTGCGCGAGCTGGTGAGCGAGACCGAAGTGCGCCCCGCGCAGCTCGTCCAGCCCCACTTCGTACTGCCCGCCGACTCCGGCGAAGAGGCCGTGCCCTCGATGCCCGGCATCGCGCGCCTGGGCCGCGAAGACCTGCTGCGCCAGGCGGGTGCGGACCTGGAGCTCGGCCTGCGCAGCGTGCTGCTCTTCGGCCTCGCCGCCCAGGGCGAGAAGACCCCCGGCGGCGAGCACGCCGCGGACGACACCGGCGCCGTGCAGCGCGCCGTGGCCGCCCTCAAGCAGGAGTTCGGCGACGAGCTCGTGGTGATGACGGACGTCTGCCTGTGCGCCTACACGGACCATGGCCACTGCGGCCTGCTGCAGGACGGCGAGGTCCTCAACGACCCGAGCCTCGAGCCCCTGGCTCGCATGGCGGTCTCCCACGCCCGCGCCGGCGCGGACGTCGTGGCCCCCTCGGACATGATGGACGGCCGGGTCGCCGCCCTGCGCGACGCCCTGGACGGGACGGGCTTCGAGAACACGGCCCTGATGTCCTACGCGGTCAAGTACGCCTCCGCCTACTACGGGCCCTTCCGGGACGCGGCCGACTCGGCGCCTGGCGCCGGGGACCGCAAGAGCTACCAGATGGACGTGCGCAACGACCGCGAGGCCCTGCGCGAGGCGCGCCTCGACGAAGAGGAGGGCGCGGACATGCTGATGGTCAAGCCGGCCCTTGCCTTTCTGGACGTGATCGCCAAGGTGCGTGCCGTGAGCGACCTGCCCCTGGCGGCCTACAACGTCTCCGGCGAGTTCTCCCAGGTGAAGGCGGCGGCCGAGCGCGGCTGGATCGACGAGGCCGCCGTGGTGCGCGAGAACTTCCTGGCCCTGCGGCGCGCCGGGGCCGACATCCTGATCACCTACCACGCGCGAGAAGCCCTGCGAGGAGGATGGCTGTGAGCTCGACCCGCGAGACCCGGAACATGGAGCGCTCCACGGAGCTCTTCGAACGCGCCCGTCGGGTGCTGCCCGGAGGCGTCAGCTCGCCCGTGCGGGCCTTCGGCGCCGTGGGCGGCACGCCGCCCTCGATCGTCGCCGCCAAGGGGGCCACGACCACCGACGCGGACGGCAACGAGTACCTGGACTTCGTCGGCTCCTGGGGTCCCCTGATCCTGGGGCACGCCCCCGACGCGGTGGTGGCCGCCATCTCCGAGGCCGCCGGTCGCGGCACCACCTACGGGGCCCCGACCCCGGGCGAGGTGCAGCTGGCCGAGCGCCTGACCTCGATCTACCCGGGCCTCGAGCAGGTGCGCTTCGTGTCGTCGGGGACCGAGGCCACCATGAGCGCGATCCGCCTGGCGCGGGGCGCCACCGGCCGCGACCTGCTGGTCAAGTTCGCGGGCTGCTACCACGGCCACGCGGACCACCTCCTGGTGGCCGCGGGCTCGGGGTTGGTGACCTTCGGCGCCCCCTCCTCCGCCGGCGTGCCCCAGGCCTTCGCGGAGAAGACCCTGGTGCTCGACCTGGACGACGAGGACGGCTTCCGCCGCCTGATGGCCGAGCGCGGCTCCGAGATCGCGGCGGTGATCCTCGAGCCGATCCCCGCCAACAACGGCCTGCTCGTTCAGCGTCCGGAGTTCCTGCGCCTCTTGCGCGAGGAGTGCAGCGCCCACGGCGCTCTCCTGATCTTCGACGAGGTCATCAACGGCTTCCGCGTCGCCCGCGGCGGCGCGGCGGAGCTCTCGGGCATCACGCCGGACCTCGCCACCTTCGGCAAGGTGATCGGCGGCGGCCTGCCGGTGGGCGCCTTCGGGGGCCGCGCCGAGCTGATGGCCCAGCTCGCCCCTCTCGGCCCCGTCTATCAGGCCGGCACCCTGTCCGGAAACCCGGTCGCCATGGCCGCCGGCCTGGCGACCCTGGATGCCCTCGAGGGAGCCGACGCCTGGGCGAGGCTCGAGGCCCTCGGCGCCCGGCTCGCGGAGTGCCTGGCACCGGTGCTCGCCGCGGCGCCCTTCCCCGCGCAGCTCGTACGCGTGGGCTCGATCTTCTGGCTCTGTCTGCAGGGCGGCGATCCCCCGCGGCGGGCGGACGCCATCGACGGCGGCGCCGCGGAGCTGTACGGGAAGATCTTCCACGGCCTGCTCGCCCGCGGTATCTCGATCGCCCCCTCCGCCTACGAGGTCGGCTTCCTGTCCCTGGCCCACACCTCCGAGGACCTGGAACGCCTCGCCGCGGCCCTGGCCGACACCTTCACGGAGCTCGACGCCTGAGATGGTCAAGCGCCGCTCCCTCAGCCTCAAGACCGCGCGCACACTGCAAATCGTCACCCTGGCGATGCTCGTCACCTGCGTGGCGCAGATGGTCTACTGGCTGTGGGACGAGGCCCAGTTCACCGAGCGCACACTGCTGGCCCAGCTCGAGCACCTGCAGGAGGAGGTCCTCGGCGCCGACGCCCTGCTGGCCCGCGGCGCGAGCCCGGAGGAGGTCCTGGCCCTCTTCCCGAGCCTCGGGGTCACCGACGGCAAGGCCCACGTGGAGCCCGAGAAGGTCGAGGTCCTGGTCGACGGGCGCCGCCGCCGCCTGATTCGCTACGGCTCCGAGGGCACCTTCCTGGTGCTCGTCCTCGTGGGCGGCATCGCGATCCTCTCCCACACCCTGCGCCAGCCGGCGGAGCTGATGCGACGCCAGGAGAACTTCATCGCGGCGGTCAGCCACGAGTTCAAGACCCCCCTGGCCAGCATCCGGCTCGCGGCCGAGACCATCCAGCTGCGAGAGATGGACCGCCAGAGCCAGCAGCGCATCTCGGACCGCATCGTGCAGGACACGGCCCGGCTGGAGGCCATGGTGGCCAACATCCTCGACGCCGGACGTGCGGCCGAGGGCCGCCTCGAGCTGCACCCCGAGTCCTACGAGCTCGGCACCCTGGTGCAGCCCTCGGTGCAGAAGGCGGCCTGCCGCGCCCACCTGACCGGCGTCGAGGTGGAGGCCGAGCTGGACTCCGAGCTGGCGGTCTGGTGCGACCGTGCAGCCATCGTCACGGTGCTCGAGAACCTGCTCGGCAACGCCCTCAAGTCCGCCACGGCCGCCGGCGGCGGGCACGTGCGCGTGACCGGCAAGAAGGACGGCGACCAGGCCCGCATCGACGTGGCCGACGACGGGCTGGGCTTCGAGCCCGAGCTGGCGGAGCGCCTGTTCGAGAAGTTCTACCGCCCCGGGGACGAGCTGCGGCGCAAGAGTGCCGGGAGCGGCCTCGGGCTCTACATCGTCAAGACCATCGTCGAGCTCTCCGGCGGCCGCGTCAGCGCCACCAGCGGGGGCGAGGGGCGTGGAGCGACCCTCAGCCTGTGGCTGCCCCTGGCCAGTGGAGGTGCGGCATGAGCGCCGGACGTTCGCGGGTCCTGATCGTGGACGACGAGGCCAACCTGGCCCTCGGCATCGCCGAGAACCTCGAGCTCGAGGGCTACGAGACGGCGGTCGCCGGCGACGGGGTCGAGGCCCTCGAGCGCCTGCGGGCCGAGCCCTGGGACCTGGTCGTGCTCGACGTGATGATGCCGCGCAAGGACGGCCTGACGGTCTGCGCCGAGCTGCGGGCGGAGGAGAACGACGTACCGATCCTCTTCCTGACCGCCCGCGGCGAGCTCGACGACCGGGTGAGCGGGCTCGAGGCAGGCGGCGACGACTACCTCGCGAAGCCCTTCGCCCTCAAGGAGCTGCTGCTGCGCGTGGCGGCCATCCTGCGCCGGCGCTCGGGCTTCCGCGAGCGGGTCGAGGCCCAGGCCATGCTCAGCTTTGGCGGCAACGAGGTCGACTTCCGCACCTACAAGGGCCGCGCCTGGGACGGGGACGAGCACCACCTGACCCACAAGGAGGCCATGATCCTCAAGACCCTCGGCGATCGCGACGGGGAGATCGTCTCGCGCGAGGAGATCCTCGAGGCCGTCTGGGGCTACGAGGTGTTCCCCTCCACGCGCACCATCGACAACTTCATCGTGCGCTTGCGCAAGCGCTTCGAGCGCGACCCCGAACAGCCGGCCCACGTCCACACCGTACGGGGCGTCGGCTACCGCTTCACGAGCGAGCCCGAGACCACGGCATGACCAACCGCTTCCTGAACGCCCTCCACGGTCGAGAGAACGACCGCCGCCCCCTGTGGATCATGCGCCAGGCGGGGCGCTACCTGCCCGAGTACCGCGCCCTGCGGGCCGAGCACAGCTTCGAGGAGATGTGCGCCTCGCCGGAGCTCTCCGCCGAGGTCACCCTGCAGCCCATGCAGCGCTTCGACCTGGACGCGGCCATCGTCTTCGCGGACCTGATGACGCCCGTGGCGGCCCTGGGCATCGACGTGCGCTTCGATCCCGGGCCCGTGCTCGACGAGCCCCTGCGCACGGCCGCGGCCATCCGCGCCCTGCGCGTGCCCGAGGGCCCCGAGATCGCCCCGGAGGTCCCTGAGACCCTGCGCCGGGTGCGCGCCGCCCTGCCGCCGGACAAGGCCCTGATCGGCTTCGCCGGGGCGCCCCTCTCGATCGCCGCCTACCTGGTGCAGGGGCGCGGCGGCAAGGACTTCTACCTGCTGCGGGCACTCCTGCGCGAGGACCCGGTGGCCTTCGGAGAGCTGATGGCGACCCTGGCCCGGACCTCGGCGCGCTACCTGATCGAGCAGCACCGGGCCGGCGCCGACGCGGTGCAGGTCTTCGACTCCTGGGCGGGGCTGCTCTCGGTCGCCGACTACGAGGAGCACCTGCGGCCGCACCTCGAGGACCTCGTCGCCGAGCTGAACGGCGCGGGCGTCCCCCACATCTTCTTCGCCAACGGCGCGCCGCACCTGGCCCGCTCCCACGCGGCCCTCCCGAGCCAGGGGCTCGCCACCTGCTGGCGCACGGACCTGGCGGAGCTGAGGCGGGAGCTCGGCCCCCACGAGGGCAGCGGCAAGGCCCTCCAGGGCAACCTGGACCCGGCGCACCTGGTCGCCGGCCCCGAGGCCACCCGCCGCGGCGCGGAGCGCCTGCTGGCCAGCCTGCCCGCCCGCGGGCACATCGTGAACCTCGGCCACGGCGTGACCCCCGACGTGCCGATCGAGAGCGTCGAGGCCCTGATCGAGACCGTGCAGGCCGAAGGAGACAGGTCATGAGCGCCGCCGCTGAGAGGCCCACCGACCGCCAGGTCACCGCCGAGCTGCTCGCCAGGCACGACCAGCCCGGCCCCCGCTACACGAGCTACCCCACCGCCGTGGAGTTCGACGACAACGTCGGTCGCGCCGAGTACGAAGGCTGCCTGGCCGCCGCCGACGAGCTCGGGGACGAACCCCTCTCGGTCTACGTGCACCTGCCCTTCTGCGAGGAGCGCTGCCTGTTCTGCGGTTGCCACGTGATCATCTCGCCGGACAAGGCCAAGGCCCGCCCCTACATGGCCCTGCTCGAACGCGAGGTCGAGCTGGTGGCGGAGCGCCTGCCCCACCGACGCCGGGTCTCCCAGCTGCACCTGGGCGGTGGCACCCCCACCTACCAGTCCGCGGCGGAGCTCGACACCCTGCTCGGCAAGTTCTTCGAGCACTTCGAGGCCACCCCCGACGCGGAGCTGGCGGTGGAGTGCGACCCGCGGGTCACCAGCGAGGAGCAGATCGACGTGCTCGCCACCCACGGCTTCAACCGCATCTCCTTCGGCGTCCAGGACTTCACGCCCGCCGTGCAGGAGGCCATCGACCGGGTGCAGTCCGAGGAGCAGACCCTGCGCCTGATCGAGCGCGCCCGCCAGCACGGCTTCCGCGGCATCAACGTCGACCTGATCTACGGCCTGCCGCGCCAGACCCTCGAGACCTTCGAGGAGACCGTGACCAAGGTGATCGACTTCGGCGCCGACCGGGCCGCGGTCTACTCCTTCGCCTTCGTGCCCTGGATCCGCGGACACATGAAGCACCTGGAAGAGTCCGAGTTCCCGGACCGCGACCTGAAGTTCGCGCTCTTCGCCATGGCCCGCGAGCGCTTCCTGCGGGCGGGCTACCACGCGATCGGCATGGACCACTTCGCCAAGCCCGACGACGAGCTCTCGAAGGCTCTCGGCGAGCGCCGCCTGCGGCGAAACTTCCAGGGCTACGCCGTGATCCCCGCCGAAGACGTGATCGGCCTGGGCATCAGCGCCATCGGCGACCTGCGGGGCGCCTACGTGCAGAACGCGAAGAAGCTCAGCGACTACCGCACCGCGATCGAGGCCGGTCAGCTGCCGGTGGAGCGCGGGGTGGCCCTGCAGGGGGAGGACGCCCTGCGGCGGGTGCTGATCCACGAGCTGATGTGCAACTTCCGCGTGGAGAAGCGCCCCCTCGAGAAGCGCTTCGGGATCGACTTCGACACCACCTTCGCCGAGGACCTGCGGCGCCTGGCGCCCCTGGTCGAGCAGGGACTGGCCGAGGTCGACGACGCGGAGGTGCGCGCCACCCCGGTCGGCGAGCTCTTCGTTCGCAACCTGGCCCGCTGCTTCGACACCTACTGGCGCGAGAAGCACGAGGGCAACGACAGGCCCACCTTCAGCCGCACGGTCTGAGGGCGTGGTGACGAGCCCCAGCCCGACGCGCCCGCGCCTGGTCGTGGTCGGCGGCGGCATCGCCGGCCTGGCGGCGGCCTGGAGCGCCCACGAGGAGGGGGCCGAGGTCCTGCTGCTGGAGGCCTCACCCGAGGTGGGCGGCAAGGCTCGCACCCGACGCGCCGACGGCTGGACCTTCGAGGAGGGCCCGACCGGCTTCCTCTCCGGCGAGCCGGTGCTCCACCGCTTGATCGAGCGCGCCGGCCTCGTGGCCCTCGAGGCGGACCCGGCCGCGGCCCGGCGCTACGTGGTGCGCGGCGGGATAGCGCGGGAGATCCCGACCTCCCCGCCCAGGTTCCTGAGGAGCGGCATCCTCTCCCCGACCGGCCTCCTGCGCTTCCTGCGCGAGCCCTGGGTGCGGGCCAAGCGCGACGGTGACGAGAGCGTCTGGGACTTCGCCGAGCGCCGCCTCGGCGTGCAGGTGGCGGAGCGGCTGATCGCCCCCATGGTGCTGGGCGTCTTCGCCGGCGACGCGCGCCGGCTCTCCCTGCCCGCCGCCTTCCCCCGCATGCGCGAGCTCGAGGCCGAGCACGGCTCTCTGATCCGCGCCATGCTGCGCCTCTCGAAGGAGCGCAAGGCGGGCCGAGCCGGTGGACCGGCGGGACCGGCGGGCAAGCTGCACTCCTTCGCGGAGGGGATGCAGGCCTTGCCGATCGCGCTGGCCGAGCGCGCGCCCTTCGAGGTGCGCACCGCCGCCCCGGTCACCGCCATCGCGCGCGCCGGCGACCACTGGCGCCTCAGCGTCGCGGACGCGGCGGAGTCCGTCGTCGCGGACGCGGTCGTGCTCGCCGCCGAGTCGGACACCAGCGCGCGCCTGGTCGCGCCGCTCCTGCCCGAGGTCGCTCGCGAGCTGGAGGCGATCCCGAGTCCCGGACTGGCTGTCGTCGGACTGCGCTACGACAGCCCACGCTCGATCGGCGCGCTGCCCGTGGGCTTCGGCGCCCTGATCCCCCGCGGCGAGGAGCTGCGCACCCTCGGCTGCCTCTTCGACACCCAGCTCTTCGCCGGCCGCGCCCCAGCCGGTCGCGCCCTGGTGCGCTGCATGATCGGCGGCGCCACCGACCCCGAGGCCAGCGGCCTCGCCCCCGACGAGCTGGCACGCATCGCCGCCGACGACATGGCGCGCCTCTTCGGCCTGCCCGACCCCCCGGTCGACCACCAGGTCACCCGCTGGCAGCGGGCCATCCCCCAGTACGAGCTCGGGCACCTCGACCGGGTGGGCCGCATCGAGGGCGCCCTCGACGCCTTCCGCGCCCGGACCCCGGGCCTCTACCTGGCCGGCAACTTCGCCCACGGGGTCGCCTTCGGAAAGGTCGCGCGCCAGGGCTGGGAGGTCGGCGCGGCGGCGGCGCTGGCCCGGAGGCAGGCCGCGGGCGCCGGCGAGCCTCCGGCGGCGGAGTCGCGCCCCCCCAGCGGGGTCCCCGGGGCGGGGCCCGAACAGGCCGCCTCCAACTGA